>JAUVXW010000004.1 GCA_030603385.1 Promethearchaeota archaeon
GTTAAAACAAACTGCTTAGGTGTTTTATATTTTTTTAAGTGTTGACATTTAGGACTTTTACACTGAAATGTATCGACTCTAGTATTTTTTCTTCCATGAGTTCCGAATTCTCCAACTTTCGGGCTCCCGCAAACAGGACAACAGACTTGGAGTTTTCCCAACGAGAATCGCGTTCCATTCTCATTTTGAGCCTCGAGTGGTCGCCAAAGTGGTCCATAAACCTTTTTTTTCCTTCCAACCATGTGATATTTTAATAATTCTTCGCTTAAATATGTTATTGGCAAAAATCATAACGAACAAAATGAAATTATAGCAATAAGAAGTGATTTAGTTGAGTCCGATAAAAATATAAAATTAACAACACAACTCTCAATGTTAAAGAGGTGAAAGATAAAAAAAAGCGGGTAGAAATATTTTATAAACGAAGAACGTTGAAAGAGTTTATAATTCTTCATTCATTTATAAAATTACCCTAAAATTCTAAATTCTCATTTTCTTTGCTAATTCAAAATTTAAAAAAATTAGGAAACATTAAAATTAATACTCTACTATGGTTAAAAAAAGAAAAAAACGTGTAAGACGTGGTCATCCAATAGCAATTCTTATTGGTCTGCATAATAGTGATGCTGTATTTTGGAGAATATTCAGTGGGACTATTAAGCTACACTTCAAAATAAATCGTGGAAGGAAGAGAAGAAATCAAAATAAAAAGCAATTATATCATTTTCATGAGGAAATCATTAACACATTAAGACCTATAATTAAAGAAGGTATCAGAAGTGTAATACTGCTTTCCCCCCCGAAAGAAGAATATTCTGATGAGTTTCTTAATCACGTTAATAAACATCATTCATGGTTATTAAAAAAAGGGGGTCAGCAGGTTGTCTTTTCTAAGATCATAGGTAATCAAGCGAAGACTCAAAAGGATGTGTATTACCTAAAAACACAAGAATATTTTAAAGACATTGTTGATAATACTTCAAATCAAGAGGGGTTGTTAATTTTGGAAGAATTGATGGAAGTAATTAACAAAAATGAAAAGTTCTCAAAAATTCTTTATACATGGAGAGAAATCGATCATGAACTAAGGCTCATTAAAAAAAATCCTAATTTACCTAGACCAAATTATATTATTCTAACTGAAGAATATCTAAAAAATCCAAAAAATAGAAATAAAACACATCGAATTTTACAAATTGCAAAAAATCTTGAGATTAAAACTAAAATCGTCAGTCAAGAATCCGAGGCGGGTACTATCGTAGACAAATTTGGGGGATTAGTATGTTATTTTAGATAAAAGTTAGGTAAATATTTAATTTTTTGTGAATTGAACCTTACTGTTACAAGATTTATAAGTATGAGAAGAAAATATTTATTATTCTCGTTTTATTTCTCAATATATGAATGCGAAGGAGAGATATCTAGCAGTTCTTGACGATAATAAACGGGAAGAGTTAGATCGCGTTCCTACGTTTGTCCAGTATATTCGTCCAGAGTTTGTTGAGGTGCATCAACAAAAATTTGTAAACATGAGGGTGCCTTTCAAGTCAGATATTTCCAGATTTAAGGACGCATATTTTATGGGATTTGAATCCGTTTTTGCGAATTTTCATCCTGGTTTAAGGGTAAGTCGAGTAGAGGTGGAAGACGAAAAAGGTGAGAAAGTATTAGTAGCTTGGAATGGTCAACCACCTATGAAAAGAATGGGATATTACAAGAGAGGATTGTTTTTTTCAATTGACAATTTAAACAAAGTAAGGGAGACAATGCGGAAGGTTGACGATTCTGCAGAAATTCAAAAGACAATGGACCATTACGAAAGGATTTCATCATATATATTTCCAGTTATTGAAATAGGAGGAATATTTGATACTTTGTGGCAATCTATGGGATTTAAAAATTTTTCATATCATCATCGAAAAAATTCCAAGCTTTATCGAGAATTGGTTAAATATTTTGCGGAATTAACCCTCATTCGAGTTCAATCGATTATTGATGCTACGGGGAGTCGTGCAGGGGTTTTAAATATCAATGATGATATCGCATTCAAGGGGCGCTCGATGATTTCTCCTGAAAGGTGGGAACAAGATATTGGGATATACTATAAAGAAATCTGTTCCATAATAAGCGATGCGGGAATGAAGACAACAATGCATACAGATGGAGATATAACTGATATGATTCCTGTTTTGAAGAGAATCGGTTTTAAAGGGGTTCAAGGTTGGGAAGGAGGGGCGGATCCACTTATTGTGAATGAGAAATATCCTGATTTTGTGATTAATGGATTTGGTGATATATCCCAGATTATTCCGTTCGGTTCCAAGGAAGAGATTTTCAATCATGTGAAAGAGTTAATGGATGCTCTAAAGGAAAATCGTCATTTTATAATCGGACCGAGTACAGTCATTTATGAAGGTATACCTTTCGAAAATGTGGAATATTTCATTGAAGCCTCTATGCGTTATGGCAAATATTAAGATATTACTAGGTTTTCGTTGCATATATGAGAAATATTTTCATTTTGGCTTTAATCAGAAACATTCTAAAAAAGGAAGAAAAAGTCCGTAGTCGGCAAGAGAAAAATCCGTACTTATTTATTATGGAAGATTAAACAATTTTCTCGTTTTTTCAACTGTACCAGAATCAAATTTCTTAAATAAGGCATAAGCAGCAATCGGTACTATACAACCGCAATTGTCACATAATAGTGGTGAATTTCCCATGACACAAAACTTTTGTTTTCCATTAGGATAGAAACTTTTTATTTGACCGGTTTTAAATATGCAATGTGGTACAAATTCTTTTGACAGGTATAATTCTAACATTTTTTTTGAATAACAAATAAAATTTCCATATTCATGCATTACTTTTAAAATGTCTTTAATTGTCTTTTTTAATATATTTCCTTTTAATAAAAGTGGGTCGTTAGGATAACCAGTGTACAATGAAAAAACAAATCCAGAAGCACCATTATCGTGAGCAATCTTAACAACAGCTTTAATTTCCTTATGATTTAATGTCATAATGGTTGATATAACAACCGGATTGCTTTCCCGGATATTTTGAATGACTTTATTAAAAACCTTCGCACCTCTTATCTTATCATGAGTTTCCTTTGTACCATCAATACTCACCCAGTATCTTGGTTGTTTATATCCATTAAATCGAGGTAATTTTATAATTCCATTTGATACAACTTGAACTGAGGAGAAAATTTTAATCGCTTCTTTTATAACATCCATTCTTAAAGTAGGTTCTCCACCGGTTAAAACAGCTATTTTTGTTCCTAATTTTCTATGATATTTAAAAACCTTAACCCAGTCTTCGTTGGATAATTCTGTTCTTTTACTTCTTAATTCCGATGTTGATGAAAAAAAATAACAATGCTTACATTTTAAATTACATTGCCAAGTTAAATCATAATTCACATATAATGGAACATTTCTTACTATTGATCGTAAAAATGATGGTCCCATGGAAATAAAATTTACTATATTTCCCAAGCTAACTAATCCCATTATTGTAGATAGAAGATTCGGTGCTTTAAAAATTTTAAATTTTATAATACTATTTTAATTTACTTAATTTCAAAAAACTACTATTTTATGGAATCTCTTTTAGCTTTTTACTAGGTTAAAAACCAAAATACATAAAAGGGATCCTAGAAACAAAATCCTTTAAGCAAAATGGATTGATATACTTCTATATAACATAATGAGATATAAGAAAGTAAAAAAAAGAGAGAATGCAAAATTTTTAAATTTTCTTAAAATCAAAAATAAGAGTAAGAAATAAATATGTGATCCTCATATATCATCATATATGATCATATTAGATGCTTCTCCATTAATCCATCTTACTAAGATTGGTAAATTAGAATATATCATTGGTCTTTTTGATTATATCATAATATCTAATGCCGTATATAAAGAAGTCATTGAGGAAGGGATAAAAGCGGGATATACTGATGCTACTCTTATATTAAATTATCTTAAAAATAATAAAATCAAGAAAATTAAGATTGAAAATCCCGACCCATTATTAGAAGATTATCTACATCCTGGAGAATCAGAATCAATTCAATTAGCAAATCACTTAAAATGTATTTTAGTTATGGATGAAAAAAAAGGGAGATTAATAGCAGAGCAGAAGGGGATTGAATTTTTAACCACAGCTGATGTGTTATTACTCTTATTGAAGGAAGGTTTAATAAATTTTGATTTTTTTAAAAAAAATCTCGCAAAATATTCTGCGGATGGATGGTTAGGAGCTGATTTATATCAAAAATATTTAGAAGAGGGAAAAAAATATGAGTGAAAGGTTATCAATTGTTATTCCATCAGAAATGCATGATGATCTTGAAAAATTACAAAAAATATTAAAAATGGATAAAAGTACTGTAATTAGACACTTACTTTCTAAATCTATCCGAGAGGTAAAAATAGAAACAATGTTAGATGAATATAGAAAGGGAAAACTGTCTCTTGGGAAAGCTGCTGAATTAGCGGGAGTTAATTTATGGGAATTCATTGAACATTGTAGGAGGAATCAAATTAAATTAGATTTAACTGAAGAGGAAGCGGAAATTGGAATAGGCAGAGTTGAGAAAATTGACGTTCAAAAATATAAAAAAACTATTAAGAACTCATTAGAATCACTTGAGAAATGAAAATTAATAAGATCTGGTAACTTAGTTCCGGATGGTTTATAGAAATTGAATTTATAATTACTAATGAAATCCCTATCCATCCTTTATTGATTTTTTGTAGTCTGATTATCGCATATCTATTTCTTTTATAACATAAAGAGAAATAAGAAAGTAAAAAAAAATCTTTAAATCAAATAAGTTAACAAATCTCAATCTATTATTTTTGATAGTTATTCCACTTTTCTTCAAGGTTTGGGTCTTGAAGGGTCTCCATTATGTATTTCGCATAATCTTCACCAGTGGCACCTGTATCTCTTCCTGTAAGGACTAGCTTCTTCTCATAGGTGGCACAAATATCAAGAGCCATTTCAAGTTTTTTCGCTTTATCTACAAATCCTATGTGGTTTAAAAGTAATGCGGCAGCTTTTATGATACTCGATGGGTCAGCATATTTTGCTCGTCCTTCTTCAACCATTCTAGGAGCTGAACCATGAATTGCTTCAAACATCGAATACTCTTTACCTATATTCGCACTCCCAGCTGTTCCTACTCCGCCTTGAAGTTGAGCAGCTTCGTCGGTTATGATGTCTCCATAAAGGTTAGGTGCGACAAAAACTTTAAAATCACTTTGACGAGCTGGATCAATTAGCTTCGCAGTTGCAATATCTATGTACCAATCGTCCCATTTGACTTGTGGATATTCTTTTGAAATTTCTTCTGCCATGGCAAGAAATCTACCATCAGTAGCTTTTACTACATTTGCCTTTGTTACAACCGAAACACGATTGATATTGTTTTTTGCTGCGTAGTCAAAAGCTAAACGTATGATTCTATCTGAACCTTGTTTTGTTATCACTTTAAAATCGATTGATAAATCATCAGATATATTAATTCCTTTTGAGCCTAAAACATAAGCACCCTCTGTATTTTCCCTAAAAAACATCCAATCTATTCCTAATTCTGGAACTTTCACTGGTCGAACATTTGCAAATAGGTCTAACTCACGTCTCATCGTTACATTAGCGCTTTCGATATTTGGCCACTTATCTCCTTTCCTCGGCGTGGTCGTGGGCCCCTTGAGGAGGACATGACATTTTTTAATCTCTACTAGAACGTCATCAGGAATAGCCTTCATTACTTTTGCTCTATTCTCTATTGTTAATCCCTCAATGACTCTAAATTCTACATCCCCCCTACTCGCTTCATCCTTTAGTAAAAATTCTAATATTGCTTGTGCGTGTTTCGTAATGAATGGACCAATTCCATCACCTCCAACTAGACCAATAATAATCGGTTTCAACTTGGAATAGTCTGTCCAATCAGCAGCTTTTTTCATGCGTTCAACTCTTTCGAGTTGTTCTTTAACAATTGTTTCAAAGTGTTTTTTTGCATTCTCAACAATTTCATTCATCATAAACTACCTCTAAATTTGTTTTGTTCCATAATTATTAAGATATTACAATATCTTGGTATTCTTAGCTTTCTTATTAAAATTATACTTTTTGAATATAGTTTTCAAAAATTTAAGAAGGTTGTTAATGACAGTTCTTTTCCCTAATTTTTCCCATAAATTGGTGGTAGTCTAAGAAGAAATTGGTGCGTTTAAAACATCACGTTGTGCTGTTGGTGCTTCTAAACCCTCATGAAGAAGAATTAAACTTAACATTATTACAAAGATATATAATCCTGGCCAATAAATAGCTTCAAATGCAGACCAATGCCCCCTCCCATAACTGAAAGTTATTCCTAATTGAGCTGTAGTTTCATCCCCTACCCCTACATAACCAAGCATTTGATATAACATGATCCCAAAAGCCATTTCTAATGGAATATATTTAATTGCTACTTTAATTACATTAATATAGCTAGATTCACGTCTTATAGCATTAGCTATGATTACAGTAAAATTTATAGTTAATAAAAGCCCAATAATCATTATAATTATAAATATGGGCCTTATTCCCCTAAAAAGAATACTCGATAAAATAAGAAGCAATAATCCCGGAATTACGAAAAACATTATCATTAAGCCAATAATACCGTTGTGCAAATATCGATGGAACCTACCTGCAAGAAAACCAAATGCAGAACCAAAAACTAATCCTATAAGGGTTACTATAATTCCAAAGACAAGAGCATCCCGAGTTCCATAGATTAATCGTGCAAGTATGTCATAACCGTATAATGTTGTACCTAAGGGATGATCAAGTGAAGGTAATTCGAAAGAAATACCACCCGGTGGAATGTATGGTGGAGTAACCTCGTGTAGACTATAAGGAGTAAATAATTGAGGGAATACAGATATAAAAACGAGGAATATCATTAATCCTAATCCAACTATTGTAAAAGGATTCTTTAAGGTAGTTATTACATAATTTTTTAATTTAGTTATAGGTTTGGTCTTATGCTTTTTTTCTATTGCAATTTTCGGTTCAGATAATGGTGATGATACTTCCTCCCTAAATTTAAAGGATTCGATTACGTTGTATATTTTTTCCCGATAGATTTCGATTTTGCTGCGTATATTTTTCCGAATTAATTTGATTTTTTTAGGGATTTTTTTCCGTAAGAATTTGTAGACAATGGGAATTATGTTAGAAAAAAACATAGTATAAGAAAATAATATAATTATCATAAAAATACACCCATTGATAAGGAGAAAATCTCCCAGGTATATAGACATCAAAAAATAATAACCAAAACCCGTCCGATTAAACGTTATTTCTACTACAAGAACAAGAGCAAACAGAATTCCAAATATCTTTCCAGCTGTAAAAGAATTTGAAACAAAAGAAGTGTCTTTTGAATTGCGTTCTATATTAGTTTGGGTTTGTTTAGTAATCAGAGCTGTTATCACAAAACTTAATGAGATCACTGGTAAAATACCGTGTTCTATAATACTTCCTGCTAAGTCCCAATTTCCATCAACAATAGAATCAAATAATGGAAATCCAGTAATAAGTGGCGAAACGGGAATAGATGGATCAAAATAAAACAAAACAGGTAAAGTATCACTAAATTCAAGTTGCATTAATGTTGCCATGAAAAATATTGGCATTGCAAGACCTATAATGGTAAATATCCGTATTATTAAACCTTGGATTTTATCTCTTTTCTTCACCCAAATTCTTCCAAGTTTAATTCCTATTAGCCCTATTATTATCGGTAGAAACATTGTTTCAATAGTTCCTGGGACCATATTTCTCATTAATTCAGTAACTGGTGTACCTTCAGCGATTATAAAGGATAAACTCCAATCTCCCGTGAAGAACCTGCCAACGTATCTAGTAAATTGTATAAACCATGGATCAGAAACACCAAGTCTTATCAATTCTGCTTGATATCTAGCAAGATCTATTACAAGAGGCGGTATCCCATTTAAATGAGGATTTCTCATTCCTAAATAATAGACAAAAAAGCTAAGTATTAGACCGATAAACAATACACATATTCCATAAGCAAAAGAAATTGATATAGTAATAACTATTTTCTTTTGAGATTCTCTCAATTTCTGCCCGTCCATTTCACGTATATTAATTAAGAAAAATAATGAGAGAAGAATATAAAAATATTATTATTTGAACAGATTTACAAAATATTATTCAGTAAATAATATTTCATCATAAGGTTGGCGAAATAATCCGGCTCGTTGGCGTTTTTGGTCAAAAATATGACCCATCATCCCGATAGACCTCCCCAAAACGAAAAGCCCGTTCAAAGCTTCACTATAAATTACATCTTCAACTTCTTCTTTTGTATAATCCAAATTTTCTAATAAATCTAAAAACGTAATACCAATACAACCATCAACATTTAGAATAAGGTTATTTCTTTTTGATGTAGTAACCTTTTCCACTTCTAAAGCGTAGTCTAAGTGAGGATGTTTTGGGAAATTTTTAAGTATAAATTCTTTCAACAAAACGACTCGCATATCAGGATTTTGAACAGATTTGATTCTATGACCAATTCCAGGAATATTGATTTTAACTACTTGTTTCATATAATTCATAAACTCTACTGGTTTCATTTCTTTCTCCATTGCCTCTCTGAAATATTTGGCAGCATCAGATACAGCACCACCAAAGCGAGGCCCAATCGTAAGAATCCCACTTGCTAAAGCGGACATTAAATCTTTTCCTGCTCGAGCAGTAATAATCGCATTATGCGCTCCTGAAACAGCAGGACCGTGATCAGCAGTTAATTTGATAACCATTTCAATATATTGCTGGGCAAAATCTGGTAACTCGCGTTTAAACCAGAGCAATCCAATTACGTAACCAATCGATTTATTCTCTCTTATAATCTTGTCCAATGGGACCTGATTAAATGTAACAATTTCACCTCGATCATCACTTATTGATACAACAACATCAGCAGGACGTCTCACTACACCTAATCTTGTGGCATCATTAAAATCTAATGGTACCTTTGGCGGTTCAAAATCTTCGGCTGGCTTAATTTTCCCTTCTTTTACTAAATTTTCAAATGTTTGCCTAATCATTTTATCTAAATCTTCATAAGAATCGGGAACAATTGCTCCAGCTTCTCTAAGTGCTTTATTTTTTGCTTCTGCTGTTTCCATATCACTTCCAGCCATAGCTCCGGCGTGGCCAAATTGCAAACCTGCCGGGAGAATACGTGCTCCTGTTCCAGCAACCCAAATTACTAATGGTTTAGTAATCTTTCCCGCTTTTATAGCATCTATGATAGCATATTCATCCTTTCCGCCAATTTCTCCTAAAGTAACTAGCATTTTAATTTTAGGATTAGCTTCATAACGTAATAGATGGTCAATTAATTGAGAACCAGGATATCTGTCTCCTCCAATTGCAATTCCTTCATGAATTCCATCGGTAGTTTGAGAGATCATGAAGTTCATTTCATTTGATAAACCACCAGATTTAGATACAAATCCTACCGATCCTGGCCTATAAAGTTTGGACAATTCTATATTTTCAATAGTTCCAGCGGTATTTCCTATCTTAAAAGCACCAGCTTTAATTCCGCCTACAGTCGCAGGACCAATTATTACTTTATTTCTTTCATTAGCAATTTTAATTAAATGCCTAGTTTGTCTTTCTGGCATACCTTCTGCAATAATTGCCACAGTTCGAATTGTCTCAGATTCAAGTGCTTCTTTACTTGTCGGATATGAAGATCGAAATGAAGCAAAATTAACCATAACATCAGCCTTAGGATGGTTTTTAATAGCTAACTGCAATGTTTTATACACTGGTACAACAATCTCATTTGATCCCCAAAATACTTTATGATAGGCAACGGCAGCAGCTTGAGTTGGGCGTATTACTGCCGCAACTGAAGGTTTTTCTCTTTTACAGACAAAATCAAAATCTAGCATTCTTTGTATGGCTCTTGCTTGAAAACCATAAATAATAGCCTGAGTGTTTTCATCAAACAAATCGTAATCTTCCATTTTCTAATCTCCTCTTTTTTAGGTTTTACCCTCTTCCGCTTTTTTTATTAATTCAACAACTCTGGTCATATGGGTATATCTATCATATACTTCAAATGGAATTCCAGTTTCTTCGCCAACCTGTTTCATAAGTTCTAAACCTTGCTTCTCATTAGGACCGCCTCTACGCACGAATATTTTTACATTAGCCTTCTTCAACTTATCAACAGATTTTTTAATAGCGCTAACAATTCCCGTAAAAGTAGCCTTCACATCTGTAAAATTAGCAATTCCTCCTCCAATAATAAGATATTTTGGTTTTCCTTGAGGATCAGGTTTTTCTGTTATTATATCTATAATTGTTTGAGCATAGATTTCAGTATGTTCGCGTGAGGGATTACCACTATATTCGCCATAATTCCCCAATTCACTCCCAAATCCAAGATCAACTACAGTATCCGTATAAATAACTGAAGCTCCACCTCCTGCAACCATAGTCCATACTCGTCCATCCCTATTTAAGATGGTAAATTTAAGAGAGGCACCAGTTTTTTCATCTAATTCATGAATCATTGCTTCTTCCTCTGACATTGTTTGACCAAACCCCGCTGGAAATTCTATAGGATTATCTGTGTTACCCCAAGTATCACCATGCAAAAAAATAGCAGTATCATCCAAACGAGCTTTTACATCTAAAGGAACAATTTCCTTATCTTCGGTAATAGCAAATGGATTAATTTCAAAGAAAGCAAAATCTTGATCAACGTAAACTTGAAAAAGACCTTTTATAAAAGGAATTAGAACATCTTTATATTCGCCTAAATCTGGCAATTTTCCTTCTAAGTCAAAAGTATTTATATCCGTTCCAAGGGGAACAGGTACATGAATCACCTTATCCCAATTTTCTTCGACAAAAATGCCACCTTCAAAACTAAAGTGGATAATATCATTTTCCCTATCAGAAGTAATAGAAACATAATATTCTTTTTCATGAGGGATGAAAGGTTCGATAAGCAGGCGTTTTAACGCACCTCTAATATTCCCAATTTCGCACACTCTATCTAAATTATCAACACAAAATTGTTTCATTTCATCACAATTCGCATCAAGTAGAAGTAAATTTGCTTTTCCTCGTTTTCCAAATAATTGATCAGGTTTAACAACTACTTTTTCTGTTTCTATCCAGGGATTATCCTTAACTAATTGTTCTAAATCAGTATCACATTCAGCAATAGCTAATTTATTATGATATTTAAATTCTGCATAGTATTTTGGCAATTCTTTTGCTAAAAGCATTTTAGCATCATATTCATAAATATTTTTTTGAGCCAAATTTCTCTAACTCTTTCTGTGATTATTATAATTTGATTAAAATAATAATTTGTATAGAATCCTTTGTCATATAAATTTTACTTGAGTTATAAACATGGGTAAATTTTCCCTTAATCTACATATTCAATGTTTCCCTTTAAAAAAAAAGAATAGGAGAACCAGTTTTCAATAGAGAAATTTGGCTCAATCCTTTTATAATACATAATCAATTAATTTAAAAGAACAAGATAACAATAATATCCTAATATTTATATTCTAAATAAATTGAGGGATTATAATTCCTGATTATGATTTAATAATTATAGGAGCAGGTACTTCTGGCTTTCCTTCAGCTAAAATCGCTACAGGATATGGTAAGAAAGTTCTATTATTAGGAGAGGGCGCCTTAGGAGGTAAATGTATAGAAAACGGATGTATTCCAGCTAAAGCGATGATTTATGCGGTAAAATTATATAAGCAAGCCATTAATGCAGAAAAATTTGGTGTTATTATAAAACGAGCGAGTTTAAATTTTAATAAAGTACTCGAATATACAGAAAAACTAGTTCATGATGCTATTCAAGGTAATGAACGTCAACTATCTCAGTTTGATAATATTGATTTAATCAGGAAGAAGGGTCATTGTGTAAGTGAATCCTCTGTTGAAGTAGGAAATGAAGTCTACACGGCACCAAATATTTTGGTATCTACTGGTACTAAACCTTGGATCCCTCCTATTGAAGGAATTAATAACGTAGATTATTTAACACATGAAACAATATTCAATTTAAAGAAACTGCCAAAATCTATCGCTTTTGTTGGCGGAGGGTTTATCTCTTTAGAATTTGCGAATGTATTTAACATGTTTGGTAGTAAAGTATTTATCATTGATACAAATTCTCGTCCGATCTTCCAAGCAGATGAAACTATATCAATCACAATAAAAAAGTATTATGAAGAAGATGGAATTACATTTATTTCTAATTCACGAACCTCAAAAGTTTCTAAATCGTCAGAAAGTATTTTCTTAGAAACTAATAAGGGGGAAACAATTGAGGTTCAAAAAATGATGTTATCAACTGGTTTTACTGCTAATACGGAAGGACTTAATTTAGAAGCTGCGGGTGTTGAGACTGATAAAAGGGGTAATATAATTGTGAACGATTATTTGCAGACCACTAAACCAAATATTTACGCTATAGGTGATATTTTAGGGAAAACTCAATTTACTCACATGGCACTTCGAGAATCTAAAATAGTGATTCATAATATATTCGAAGAAAATAAGATCCCCGTTAGCTTTGAAAATATTCCTTATGCTGTTTTTACAGATCCTCTAATTGGTTCAGTAGGGAAGACAGAACAAGAGTTAAAGGAAACAGGAGTAAACTATAAGGTTGTCCAAACAGAATTCCCTCGTTCTTCAAGGGGTAATTTAATGAAGCTTAAGCGTGGAATTGTAAAATTACTTTATAATGATAAAGAACAAATTTTAGGTTGTCATATAATTGGAGAACATTCCGATATCTTGATTCATGAGATAGTACCATTAATACACCTTCCAAATGGGTTGTCGATTTTCAGAAAATTAGTCCATGCTCATCCAACGTTACCAGAATTATTTCGAAATCTACAAGAACAATTAGGCTTTTTTTAAATAAATTAAAGTTGAATAAAGCTATTACTAAAATTGTTATTCTTAAATCTAATCTAATATTGTTTTGTTAAGCCCCTGAATTGGATTGATCGGTAATTCAAACACGTTTTGTTTTATTTTCTTCTACCGGATGTTTTTCTCTATAAGGTTTTGTTGTTTCTCGATAATATGATTCTCCATGATTATTTAACAGTTCCCATGCCTGATTTAATTCTGGTGGCATATCTGGTATCCAAAAGCGATCGGGGATTGCTTCCGACGGATTCCACTTCCTTTTAATTTCAATATCAGCAGTTATAAATCCTTCTCCATCTTCACGCTTCATACGAGCTAGGATTTTCCCGCTTCCATCAACTATTTGGGTCTCTCCTACATAATAAGATTTATATTGGAAATCTGGCATAAGTGGCATTTCACCAATAAAATCTCCAGCGTGAGCAGCGTGTATTACATGAACACCTAACATTCGAGCAAACTTAGCTGGCGTTTCTATCATCATCTCTAAGGTTTTAACTCGAAGTTCGGATGGAGACCCTCCAAGTGGTTGTTCGGGTAATGACCACCAGCATGAGCCTCCTACTACGATATCTACACGACCCAACATGCGTAAAGCTGTTCGAGATCGTACAAATTCCCAACACAGCACAGCACCAATATTCCCAATCTTAGTTTCAAGTACACCCTCATCTGTTCCACCAATATAATAGCAATTTTCCCACATCGTCGGTTGATCTTTATCATGGAAATGTAAAGAGCCATCTGGAAAAGCTAATACAAAAGTATTGTAACTTTCCTCACCTCTCAGAGCAATAAGCGATCCACCGATAATACCATTATTTTTTTTAGCAAGGATACTAAGTAGTTGAGTTGGTTCCCCGTTAATAGGTCTAACAACATCTAGCATTTTTGGATGAAAACATACAGCACTTGTAAAAAATTCAGGTAAAATTATCAGTTCAGCACCTTCTTTAAATGCACTGCTAGCTAACTGCTTTGCAGATTTTAGATTTGCTTTCACACTCCCTAATTCTGCTGTCATTTGGACTGCTGCAACTCTCACTTCTCTCACTTCGTTTTTAAAATATTATCAATTCTCTATTAAATAGCTAAACCCCCTGTAACATTAAACTCCTGACCTGTAATATAATCAGAAGCGGGGGATGCTAAAAACATTAAAAGATTTGTCACATCTTCAACTGTCCCAATCCTACCCAATGGGATTCTTGTATTCCCTGCTTTCAACATAGTTCTTATAAGGTCTTCTGAATTTAGATATATGCCCGTAGTATGAATACCAGGTAATATAGTATTTACAGTAATTTTTGGTGCTAGAGCCTTTGCAAATAGTTTTGCCATTGCATTGACACCAACTTTTGATATACAATATATTGGGAGTATAGGCGATAATTGTAAGGCGCCCATTGAAGATGTACATATTATTTTTCCCGCAAGAGGCTCAAACTGTTGTTTTCTCATTTTTTTTATTAAAGCATTCGCAACAAGCCATTGTCCCTTTAAATTTACGTCTAATATTCTATCCCAATCTACTTCCTTTACTCGTGTTATATCCCTGAGAGAATAATCTGCGATACCTGCATTATTAAATAATATAAAAACATTATCTAATTCTTCAAAGGTTTGTTTTGCCATTGCTTTTACTTGATCAGACTTTGAAACATCACATATAATGGGCACTACCTTACGACGTGATTTTTCTGCAACTTTTTTAGCAGTTTCTTCTAAAAGTTCTTCATTAATATCTAATAAAACGAGATCTGCTCCTTTTTCAGCAAGAGCATAGGCTGCACCTCGTCCAAAACCAGAAGCTCCACCAGTGATCAGAGCTCCTTTCCCTTCAAGAAATTTTTCCTTCATTTAAAAACACCTTTTTTAGAATTACATTATTCATATTAGATTTTTTCTTCTAATAAAGGTTAATAATTTGAAGCTTGATTTGGAATTTTCCAATTATGATTTAATAAAAGATAATATTATTATATTATAATATTCAATTTCAGAAGTTTTAGTATTGAATTATTATGGCAAAAATAATAATAGACACAAAAATTGAAGCATCAGAACAAAAAAAAATCAGCAAACACATTTACGATCATTTTGCTGAGCATTTAGGACGCTGTATTTATGATGGGATATGGGTTGGAGAAGATTCTTCAATACCTAATACAAATGGAATAAGAAATGATATCGTGCATGCACTGAAAAAAATTAGGATCCCAAATTTACGCTGGCCAGGGGGTTGCTTTGCTGATGAATATCACTGGAAAGATGGTGTTGGTTCTCGGGAAGATAGACCTAGACGAATAAATACTCACTGGGGTGGCGTTATCGAAAATAATCATTTTGGAACTCATGAGTTTCTAGAATTGTGTGAACAACTTGATTGCGAACCTTATATTTGTGGAAACGTAGGCAGTGGAACTATTGAAGAAATGTCTCAATGGATTGAGTATATTACTTTTGAGGGGAATAGTACTATTACAGAACTACGAAAGAAAAACGGGAGAGAAAAACCATGGCGTATAAAATATTGGGGCGTAGGAAATGAGAATTGGGGCTGCGGGGGACATATGACAGCAGATTATTACTCCGATTTATTTCTACGTTATTCAACTAATTGTAAAAATCTTTCTGGGAGTAAGTTATATAAGGTAGCTTGTGGTCCTGTAGGAGAATTTCCACTAGACTGGGTACTACAATGGGTTGAGACAGTAATGAAAAAAACTTCAATTGCGACTCTTTTTTCTCCATTAATTCATGGTTTATCATTACATTATTACACTCGAGTAGGGGCTCAACCAGCGACAGTAATGAATGAAAAAAGATGGACAGTTGCAATGGAAAGGGCTCTTTACATGGATAAACTTCTCTCAGAAATTAATATTATAATGGATAAGTATGACAAATCTAAAAAGATAGAAATAATTGTTGATGAATGGGGTGCTTGGTGGGGAAATGAAAATAATACCAATCCATGGTTCTTTTATCAACAGAATACTATAGCTAGTGCTTTAATTGCATCCTTACACCTAGATATCTTTCATAAACATTGTGCACGTGTACACATGGCAAACCTCGCTCAAACTGTAAACGTTTTACAATCAATAGTTCTAACTAAAGAAGAAGAAATGCTTTTGACTCCGACATACCATGTTTTTGATATGTATAAAGTACATCAAGACAGTATGTTATTACCAATTAAAATTGAATCTGAGAATTACAAACATGGGAGAAGAACCATACCTGTCATTAATGGTTCAGCTTCAGTTGATTCTGACAATCAAATGCATATATCATTGAGCAATATTAATCCCAGTCAAGACGTTGATACTGAAATTCAATTTAATGATTTTAATTTGGAAAATTGCGAATTAACAGCTAAGATCCTTCGAAGTGAGCAATTAAATGCACATAATACTTTTGAAGCACCTGAAACTGTTAAACCTGAAAAATATGTTAAAGAGAACTTTAACATAAGGGGGAGTAATATTTTCTTTAAAATGCCCTCAAAAGCAATTTTGGTCATTCAATTAAAATAAAAATAATAATAAATTTATTGATTTTATTTAGGTAATAGTTATGATAAAGCCACCGTACAAATTAAGATGTGAATATGTTGAAAATCCAATTGAAATAGATACACCATTTCCACGGTTTTCATGGATTTTGGAGCATGAACAAAGAAATCAATCTCAATCAGCTTATCAAATCATTGTTTCTTCTGAAGAATCCCTCTTAAATTCAGAGAAAGGTGATCTGTGGGATACTGGAAAGATCATTTCAGAAAATAATATCAATATAGAATATAATGGTAAACCATTGAAAAGTAATGAAATGTATTTTTGGCATGTAAAATGGTGGGATAAAGATAATTCAGAAAGCAGCTTTAGTAGATTTTCATCTTTTGGGATGGCACTTTTAGAAAAATCTGATTGGAAATCAAAATGGATTAGCAAAAAAGATTTTGTTGATAAAAAGACAAGGATAAGTTTGCAGTACAAATCAGGAGGAGTAGGTCTTTTTGGCAGATTAAAAGAAGTCAATGCAATCTATTTAAGAAAAGAATTTAATGTAGAAAAGCAAATTGAAGCAGCAAAACTCTATATAAGTGGCTTAGGATATTATGAATTGAGACTGAATGGGAAAAAGATAGGAGATCGAATTCTAGAGCCAGCACAGACGGATTACAACAAAATCGCCCTTTATTCCACATACGATATAATTGATCATCTACAAGAACGCAACGCCATTGGAGTGATATTAGGAAATGGGCGATGTGTTGAACTTTATGGGTACGATTTTCCTAAACTTATAGTTCAGATTCAAATTCAATATACCGACGGAACAAGCGAAATTATATGCACTGATGAGAGTTGGAAGTTATCAACTGGACCAATTTTGGAAAATGGAATCTATTATGGCGAAAAATTTGATGCCCGTCTTGAAATGCCTGGTTGGGATAATCCAAATTTTGAGGATTCTGCTTGGGATAATGTATCTGTAGTTGAGGGTTATAATTTAGCTTCCCAGTTAATGCAGCCTATCCAAATAACAAAAGTTATGACACCTCAAAAAGTGGAGAGTCCACAACCAGGAATGTATATATATGATTTTGGTCAAAATTTTACTGGATTTATTCGCTTAAAAGTTCAAGGTCCTAGAGGATGCCAGGTAAAAGTAAGATTTGCCGAATTGATAAAAGAAGACGGGACTTTAAATACTGCTACTAACAGAAGTGCTCCCGTAACCGATATATATATTCTAAAAGGAGAAAGAGAAGAAATATATCAACCTCACTTCACTTACCATGGTTTCAGATATGTTGAGTTGACAGGATTTCCAGGTGTTCCATCAAAAGATTCTATTGAAGGATATTTTTTTCATAGTAATGTACCTAAGGTAGGTGAGTTCTTTTGTTCCAATGAATTAATCAATAAAATCCATACTAATATAATTTGGGGTCAATTAAGTAATCTGATGAGCATTCCAACAGATTGTCCTCAGAGAGATGAGAGACATGGATGGATGGGAGATGCACAAATAGTATCTGAAGAAGCGATGTTAAATTTTGATATGGCCCTATTCTATACCAAATATTTACGAGATATACAATTATCTCAAAAGGAAGATGGTAGTATATCAGACGTTGTTCCACCTCATTGGCCCATATATCCCGCGGATCCCGCATGGGGCTCTGCTTATATTACAATAGCATGGCATATATACTGGTATTATAGTGATATTCGAGTACTTAAAGAACATTATGAATCATTTAAGCTATACATTGAATTTCTTTCAAATACTTCCAAAGACAACATTCTTTCTATAGGCAAATATGGAGACTGGTGCCCTCCAATGTGTATTGTTTCAAAAAGAACACCAATAGATTTGGTTTCAACCTGGTATTATTATCATGATACTCTTATATTTTCAAAAATCGCAAAAATCTTAGGAAATGATAAGGATTGCACTTATTATTCTGAAAAAGCAAAGGAAATTAAGGATGCTTTTAATCGAGAATTTTTAATGCATACTTACAAATATATTAAAGTATCCTTTACGGATAGAGCAATAAGTCAAACGTCAAATGTACTTCCACTATCTCTAAATATGGTTCCTGAAAATAGAGAAAAAGAGATATTGAATTCCCTCATAGAAGCTATAAGGGGACATTATGATTATCACATGGATACTGGGTTGGTGGGAACGAGATATATTCTTGAAGTGTTGACTGAAAATGGATATCCAGAAATCGCATATAAGATGATAACTCAGACTAGTTTTCCTAGTTTGGGTTATATGATAAAAGAGGGGGCAACAACCATATGGGAACGATGGGAAAAACTTGAAAGCTCAGGGATGAATTCACAAAATCACATTATGCTGGGATCTGTAGATACATGGTTCTATAAAACATTAGCTGGAATTAAATCTTTAACACCCGGATGGAAAACTTTTAGAATAAAACCATTTATATCAGAAGATATGAATTATGCTCAAGCTAAACTAAATTCAATTAAAGGACTAATTTACAGTGCATGGGAGAAAAAAGATTTAAACTTCAAACTTACTGTAATCATTCCTGTTGGGTGTGATGCTGAAGTATGGGTTCCAATTAAAGATGAAAACTCACCAATTAAAGAGGGTGATACTGTTATTTGGGATCGTGAGGAAAGAGGAACCGGTCATTTAGGTATAACCTTTAAGTCAAAAGAGGATAATTATGTGGTGTTTAATATTGGTTCAGGTTATTATGAGTTTTCTAGCTAACAGAAAATGAAAAGAAGTAGATTTAAAATATTTTTAAAACGTATGCAGCAGACTCGAATAAATCTTCTGGTAAAGTAACATTGATGTTTTCGTCATCTTGATTCCATGCCAGATTCCCTTCGTAACCAAGTAATTGTATTTTTTTAGATTCCTCTAATGATATCGATAAAATTGTTAGATTATTCCTTCGTGGTTTATCTAATAAATGAATGTATAGGATATCACCTTTCTGCGTAAATCTAAGCTCAATATCATATAGTGTTTTTCCTTCAGCTCTTTTCCAAGGTCGAGTTCCATATATTGCCTCACCATTTATTTTGAGCCATTTTCCAAATCCTAATAATGCTTCTTTTTGAAGTTCTGGTACTGTACCGTCAGCCATAGGTCCAACATTAAGTAATAGATTTCCATTTTTACTCACAATGTCTATAAACATTCGTATTAACTCATCCGGTTTTAGGTAATCTTTTTCAGTTTCCATTTTATTATAACCAAACGAATAACCTATACCCCGAGTACTCTCCCATTTTAATTCGGTTATGTCAGGCATCATCCTATATTCTGGAGTCGCAAAATCTCTATGTCTAACTTTTGGATGCTTAAATTCTGATTTATGAAATTGAATCCATCTGTCATTAATAACACCATCAGGATGTTTATTATAAAAATACGCAAAAATTTCGTAAACATTTGTATTTGGGGGATATCCTATATCATTCCATAGAATTATAGGATCATACTTATCCATTAACTCATACCAATGGTGATTAGCATATTTTGTATATTCTATTTCACTTGGACCATTTATTCGCCAACTTTCATCATCCGTTATTGGATTTGGATTCCAAGACCAATCTAATGCTCCAGAGTAGTAAAGACCCATCCTTAATCCCTTACTTTTAACAACTTTTGTAAGTTCTCCCACAATATCACGACTAGCATAATAATTTTCATTTTTGGGATTTGGGTACCTACTAGGCCATAGGAGGAATCCGTCATGATGTTTTGTCACTAGCACAACATATTTTGCACCAGCTTTTTTGATTAGGTCAGTCATCTCTTCTGGATCCCATTTTTTTATCTCATCATTAAAAATCTCTGCAAATCTATCATAAGAAAAGTCATCACCATAATTTTCTTTATGATATTTTTGAGTGGGGCTTCCCTCAATCATTAATGAATTTAAGTACCATTCGGCATAAGGATTATTCTTCATATGGATATCTACTCCTCTTTTCTGGGATTCACCTAAAGTTAATTTTTCCGCAGCAAAAGCAGGAACAGAAAAAAGTCCCCAGTGTATAAAAATACCAAGTTTAGCGTCATGGAACCACTTAGGGACTTCATGTTGTTTTAATGATTCTTTTTCAGGAATATATTTCATTTTTTATTAACTCTTTTTTTTATATAATCATGAATTAATAGAATTTATTATAGGTTGCCATATAGAGGTCCAAAATTGGCACATGCACGATAATCGGCACTTTCTAAATCTTCTGTGCCAAAAGCATTCCATGCACTCGGCCTAAATATGTTAATATTTTGAATATTGTGCATACACACTGGAATTTTTAGCATGGAAGCGAGAGTGATTAAATCAGAACCAATGTCTTGATTATTATTTCCCATTCTTTATCTTTCTGTTGCCTTGATTTTTGTACTTCTAACGGGTTAGTGTCTTTTCCTTCTTT
Source organism: Promethearchaeota archaeon (assembly GCA_030603385.1). GTDB lineage: Archaea > Asgardarchaeota > Lokiarchaeia > Sigyniarchaeales > SOKP01 > Loki-b32. Next base: position 21,009 of record JAUVXW010000004.1, read on the forward strand.
ACAATATTTTTTTACCCATTTTATAGCATTATGCTCCTATATCAAAAGCTATAAATTTTGACATTTTATTATGAAAGAAAATTATGAGTATAGGATTTAAAATTTATTAAAATTTTACTTAATCTATTAAAACATTTTAAAATGGAACTTAAAATGGATCTCATCAAATTCAGTGTAAAAGCGATTTTTTAATAGAAGAGAAATAATAAAATCTAAGATTAGTCTAAGACTCCATTAAAAGTTTACAATATTAAACTATATATTAAACCTTGATAGTATTATAATTATAAAAAAAAAAAATAAAAAGTGAAAAAAAAAATGACCCAAGCTTATGAAAAAGTAATGGAAATGGAAAGTCCTAAAATTGAACAAGTTGAAACACCAATAGAAAGTGAAGTTGATGAATTACTTGGAGATTTGAATCCAAGATATTTTGAGGAAGGTATGACTCTTGAAAATGCACTAGAAAAGGTTTATTCATCAGATATTTATTCTAGTAGCAGATATAATATGTTTAGGCCTTTTTAGAAGAATTAAATATTTTTTTATATATTATCTTATTCTTATTTTTAAACATTAAAAAATAAATTATTGATCCCATTATAAAGGTTCATTAAGAGTTATCTATTACTACTCTTCTTAAAAACTAATGAGTGATTTACGGTGTATTTCTAGAACCTGGCAAGTTGGAGGAGGAACTTCACAAATTCAGAACCATATTATGAGCTCTGTCTTAAGACAACTGTTTAAACTCATTTAAAAATCACAAAGTCTAAATTAAAAAAATAAGAAGTTAATAGTTAATCTGTCTTCAAAACAATTGTTATTGCTCTTGTAAGTCTAATAACATCTATTACTTTACCAGTTTCTACTTTAATTTCTTCCCGACTAATCGCATGTGTAAAATCTCCTTTCCCTTGACAAATTTTTGTAATAGAGTTGTTATCTCCAGACATAACTATTTCCGCATCCTGTGAAGTTCCAGAGTTGATGACGATTTCTTGATCTTTAATTGCCAAATAAAATGGATCCTCTTCTTCCAAATTAAATTGAAATATCATATTCCAATTTACTGTTTTTCCCCCGACATCTGTTATAAATACTTGTAGAGCTTTAGGATTTTTGTTCATTCTTTTAATTATTTCCATTAAATTTTCTCTTGCGACTCCCAATTTTAGTCTCCTCCTTCAAATTCAGGTTTACTTATCCAATTTGAATATTCATCTTCAGGAACAAAGAAAAAATCCGTCATTTTACCCTCTCTTTCTTTTTGAAAAACAGCCCTCACTCTCTTTCCTTTTTTAATCTTAGAAGGTACCAAATTTTCTGAGAAAATTCCTTGTAATAATGCAGTGTCGGCTCCATCTAACTTAATATATCCTGTAGCATAAGGTATATTTTTAATGAATGCTGATGTCGTAAACCATACGATTGTGCTTACTTCTATGGTGCCAGTATGCTTTACTTCAACCCAATCAGCTGGTACGAAGCAATCTGAGCAATTTATCCTAGGGGGCATCCAAATCTTCCCGCATTTTGTACATTTTGCTCCCAAAATCTTTTTATTCTTCATTAATTCTAAAAAAAACTTGGATTGCCCTCCCATCGAATATTTATAATTTATTTTTATTATGTCTCTTATTTCATGCGCTTGAAATTCATTACTCATTATTTTTTCATCCCCTCCTCATTTTCCATTACAATTATAGCAGCGTATGCTGCCCCAGGACCTCCAATTGAATGTGAAATAGCCCTTCCATTTTCAATTGTTTTCACCTGATGTTTTCCCGCATCTCCTCTTAATTGAAGTGCAGCTTCCCCAGTCGACATAATTCCTGTTGCCCCTACCGCATGACCACATCCAATAAGCCCTCCTGATGGGCAACATGGTACTTCACCATCCATTAACGGCCCTCCTGATTCAATCCATTTACCACCTTCACCGAAAGGAACAAAACCTAACTCTTCGTAAGATATAACTTCTTGCCCAGAAAAGGCATCATGTAGTTCTGCTAAATCAATTTGACTTTTAATTTTATCGTACTCTAAACCTGCCATTTTGTATGCCGCTTTTGCCGCATAGATATTCGAATATAATCTTCCCATATCTTCCCTATTCCCTATAAAACAATCTGTATTCGCAGCACCGACCCCTGTTATCCAAATAGGATTCTCAACTTTTAATTCTTTAACTTTATCTTCACTTGCTAGAATCAATGCTGCTGAAGCTTCTGAATATAAACAACAATCTAATAGTTTAAACGGATAACATATAATTCTCGAATTCATAACATCTTCTACAGTTATTTTCATTGGTGACTGGGCTTTAGGATTATTCATCGCATTTCCATGATTTTTTACTGAAACCAACGCCATTTGTTCTTCTGTAGGATTTCCGAATTCCTCAAAATGAGCATTAATCATACTCACATAAGAACTAGCTGCCATCATTCCCATAGGATACTCATAAGTCATATCTGCTGAATATGCTATAGAGTTAAGTACTTCAGGTGTGGTAGTTCCAGTTTGCTCATCATAACAATCATTACACTTCTCTACCCCAAGACATAGATTCAAATCAGATAATCCTGAAGCGATTTCAGCATAAGCCATACGAACTGTATACCCTCCTGTTGCACCTCCTGTGGCTATTCTTGTTCCAGGTTTATTATTCATTCCAATATACGAATTGATAAATATATCCGGCATAAATTGTCGCTCAAAAAGTTCGTTATAAATACCATAAACAGTTGATTGTAGATCCTCATGTGTGATCTCCGCCCCGTTTTTATTTGAATCTTCCAGAGCCAATTTTGTAGCGTCATATGCAAGTTCAAAATAAGTTTTATCCAAATACCGGGTTTTGAAAGGTGTAGTACCAATACCTATTATTGCTACTCTTTTCAAAATTTCCTCAACAATTTTTTTAATTTTAATTTAATTTAGATAGAGTCATTAATTAATGTTTCAAATTAAGAAAGGAAACTGAGAATTATATTAAAGAAAAGATTTATTTAATTTTTCTTTTATATTGTTGTAGAGAATATTTTTAAATCTATAAATTACCCTCATTTTTAAAAATTTTAAATTTTACTCCGACTAAAATCGTTATTATCCCATTCTTAAAAATGTCGGATTTCGCGAATATTGTGGTAAAAGGATCTGAAACCCATCTTCTTTCGCAATTTCAGGAAATATTGAATAAAGGTCAACGCCCTTTGTCATTATAAAGGTGCGAGCTTTCCCAATCATGTCAGGTCTTCCAAGTTTGTAAGCAGTATTAATCTTGAGAAGATCTAATATCAAAATTAAATAACGATGCTTTGAAACCATTTCTAACCCACGCACGTTTGCTCGTCTAGCGTGATATACGACAATATTATGAGAAAATTGGCGCTCAATTTCAGATCTAATATTCATCATTAGGATTAAATCTTCCTTTGTCCAATCAAAAGGAATAAAATCCATATTAACGTAGAAATTATCATTGAGTTTCGTAATATTTTGATACTTTATGGACTTTTTTGAATTTATTAAAGGAATGATACCCATTTCAAAAATCCACTCTAAAATCTCGATGGAGTATGGACCAGCGTCAGCTAGGATTATCAAGGGGCTCTCGAAACCTAAAGTAAAAAAATGCTTAAATGTCTCTTTAAAAACAGTGTATTCGTCTGTATTACCCGGAAATAACTCACAATAGATTGGAACGGAACGATTGCCGCAATAAGCGTAAATTGTTGACACTTTATATCCCACACCATAGATTTTTCCTTGATGTCTACAAAATCCCGCGTCAGGATCGTTATAAGAGCCTTTTTCTTTGTTGAAATGATCGCTACTATTAGAATGAACGAATTGTGCATCCCAAATCAATATCCTATTTATTACTATCTTAAACTCGTATGTCTCTTCAAGCAATTCAAGAAAAAACTGCCTTAATGCTTCTAAGGGAATGGCTCTTAATGCATGGCTTACTATAGATACATCAGGAAAGTAGAACGGGTCGTGAAGCACGGTTTTAAGGTAATTAGCTTGAAAATATCTAATTGCATTCATGTAGGACGTGTAATTATCAATTCCTATGTGAATACGGGACAGTTCAATTATGATTATATCGTGTAAGAATCGATCTCTAAAAGAAATCCCTTTTGCTTCTAATTTTTCCTGTAAATTATCAAAATAAGAGAAGTTATTACAAGTTATAATGTGTTCAAAAAAGCCTGTAAAGCCAGAAAGTGCTTTCAGCATCAGTTTTTCAACCTGACTAATCCCTTTATAAGTTATTTCTGACACTGGTACAACCGCTACATCTCGAAATCTCCTAAGATAGTATGGTTTAATCGCTGTTAAATCCCCCTTTTTAATAAAATGGTCGATCTTATAGAATAATTTTGTTATATCTTTCTTTCGACCGCGCTTTTGCTTTGATTTTCGAGGGACGCTATTTATAAGTTTCATCGCTGTCCTGTAATCTTTCGGGATTCTCATCACAAATATCTGTTTTTCTATCTTAAATATATAGTCTGTAATTTGCATTTGAGCAAACGAATCATTATTTTTATATTTTAAAACAATCAATTGTTTTCCTCGATGTTTTATGATTATTAATCTTAAAGTCAATATAAATGTTTTGGTTCATTTGATGCATTCTATCTATAACTTTCACTGATTTTAAACCCTAATTCATTCTGTGAAATCCAATTCTAAAAGAACTAACACGAAGCTATAAACATTTATTAGATTTCACATTAACTCGAAGCTTGTTTTTCCATTTACGCGACGAAATTTAAATAAGAATATTTAGAAATTTAGTCGGAATAAGATTTAAAATTTTTAAAAATAAGATTAATTTATAGATTTAAAAATAATCTCTGTATAGTGTCAATTAATTGATTAAAAGATTGATGATTTAAATGGTAAATCAAGATTTGTTAAACAATGTTAAGTCCAAATTAAACGAAAGCGGAACCGTTACTGCTGATGATACACTCCAGTTATTAGAAGTTTATAAACAAATATCTTTAGAAAAAAAGGAATTACAAGAGGAATTCGAAGATATGGCAATGTTAGACATGGAGTTTCTTGGTCAAATTATAATTTCTGATGAAAATAAGAAATTTTGGTTAAAATTCAAGGAAGGGAAAGTTGATTTTGGGGAAGGTGAAGTTGAAAGACCAACTCTAACCTTTACCACTACCATGAACGTTTTTTCAGGGATATTATTTGGTCATATAGAAATTTCAAGTGCCCATAAGGCTGGAGATATTTCATTTGAAGGTAGAGGTGAAGAACTCATGGATTTTCAAGCAATAACTTCAGTTATAAATGATTTCTTACAAAATTTATAATTCCGTTTGAATAAACCAGAGAAAATTATATTAGGAGCTTGGATAAAACTTTCCATTCATCCTTATAAAATTTGTTTAATTAATCGGGGAATATCCCAAGGAGTATCAGCAATTAAAGCACCTGCTCCTGTAAGAGCTCTAATTTTACCTTGTGCGGTGCCAAAATCACCTGAAATGATTGCACCCGCATGACCCATCCGTTTACCTTCTGGAGCGCTTCTTCCGGCTATATATGCCACGACAGGTTTATCAGTATGATGTTTTATAAATTCAGCAGTTTTTTCTTCTTCATCGCTACCAATCTCTCCAATTAAAACAATAATCTTGCTGTTAGCTTCATTTGAATAATATTCAACAGCCTCTAACATTGTGGTACCACGAACTGGATCTCCTCCAATTCCGATGTAGGCTGAAACTCCGATTCCTGCTTTCCCTATCGCTTTGGTAATTTCATAGGACAAGGTACCGCTTTTTGAGATAACCGCAACATTTCCATAGTTGCACATATCACCCGGCATTATCCCCAATTTTATTTTATCTGGTATCATCATACCAGGGCAATTTGGTCCTAGTATATGTAGATTTCGTTCATGAGCCATCTCAATTAATCGAATCATATCAAAAACGGGAACATTTTCAGTTATAATACAGGTCATATTAATTCCAGCAAGTATGCTTTCCTTAACTGCATTAAAGGTAAATCGTGCAGGAACAAATATAATACTAGTATCACATCCTGTTTCTTCAGCTGCTTCTTCCACAGTATTAAACACGGGAATTTCATAAACAGTCTGACCGCCTTTCTTAGGGGTAACTCCTGCTACAATATTGCTTCCATAATCTAACATTAAACGTGAATGGAACATGCCTTGATTTCCAGTAATACCTTGAACTACTACCTTGGATTTTTCACTGATGTACATCTTATCCCCCTACAACCTCCTTTATCTTTTGTACTGCATCCAATACATTTTGAAAAGCCGTAATTCCAGCATTATTAAGGAGGGAAATTCCTTCTTTATCGTTTGTGCCAGTTAATCTTATTACCATCGGTGGTGTATCTTTAAAATCTTCTAATGCTTGAATTATTGCTTCTGCAACTACATCACAACGAGTAATTCCACCATAAATATTTACTAAAACAGCTTTTAGGTTCATTTTAAGTAGCAATTCTAATGCTTTATATACCCGTTCTTTACTTGCTCCACCACCAACATCTAAAAAATTTGCAGGTTTTAATTCTAATTCTGATAGAACATCCAATAATGCCATTGTCAATCCAGCTCCGTTTGCTAAAATACCGATTTCACCAGAGAGCTCTACAAATGAAAATCCAGCTTCTTTTGCTAATTTTTCTAGCTGTGAAAGTTTTTTGTTTTGTAACTCTTGAACGATTGGTTGTCGAAATGCTGTATCATCATCTAATATCATTTTACCATCAACTGCTACTAATCCAGAAGGAGTAAGAACTAACGGATTTATCTCTACAAGCTGTGCTTCAATGCTTTTAGTAATTTCCCATAATTTTATAAATAAATTTATTACCGAATCCAAGAGCTCTCCTTTAAATCCTAGCTGTTTTGAAACTTTACTAGCGAGATCTTCCGTTAGTCCTTCCTTCAATTTGAAGCTCTCTTTTATTATTGCTTCAGGATTAGTTTTAGATACTTCTTCGATGTCAATTCCACCTTCTTTACTTGCAATAATGAAAAATTGTCGTCCTGATGCGTCCAAAACTATTGAGCAATAATATTCTTGGTCTATTTGAGCTAACTCTTCTATAAGAATAGCTTCTACTTGGAATCCCCCAACTTCTCTACTAAAAAATTCTTTACAAAGAGATATTGCTTCCTCCTTAGATTTAGCTATTTTTATCAATCCTGCTTTTTTTCTGCTCCCAATTGCAATTTGAGATTTAATAATTGCAGGAAATGTGAATTGATTTACTTTTTCTTCTACATCTTCCACTTTTTCAATAATAATATTGTCCGCTAATGGAATGTCAAATCTGCTGAAAATTTTTTTACTTTCATATTCAAGTAATCGAATAAATTATCCCTCCTTTTTGTGTAGCTTACTAGCAGCAATCTAATCCCAAATTAATATGAAATTCATTCATTTATTAATAAAATTTTTTCTAATAATCTATAAAACAAATATCGGAATTTAGGTAGTTTCTGCTTATTTCTTGTTGTTCTTTGGAATACTTTAATATATAATAAAGTGAAATAAATAATTACAAGTAAATTTTGTTGAATATTAAAATGAAAGCATCCAGTGAAACCCAAAAATCAGATAATTTAAAAGGTGCTTCTAACACGAAATTGTTTACATTTTCTATGGGATATTTTCTTAATATTTTTGTTATGGTGGCTTTCAATTCTTATGTTTGGACATTTTACGAAGTAGAACTTGGCTTAATAGGTATCGTGTCGTTATGGCCAATGTATTTGGTAATCGCGAATGTGATATATATGATATGGAGTATGATAACTAATCCTCTTTTAGGATATTTTACAGATAAACCTCTTAGATGGACAAAGAAAAGGGGTTTTCACACCCCTTGGATCATCATTGGGGGAATTCCAACGATAATATTTTTTTTCCTGCTTTTCACACCACCAAAAGTAACAGGAGTGGGAAGTGTTATCCCAATTTTAGTTTATTATATATTGATAGTTTGTCTATTTGACACATTTTATTCACTTCTTCAAACACATTCTTTTGGGGCTTTTGCTGCGCACTTTAGAGGTGATAAGGAGCGTGTTAAAGCAGGATTTTCAACTCAAATCTTCACATTTATAGCAAATTTTGCAGCAATCGCAATCTGGTCTCAAATTATTGACACTGAATCATTTACAATTGCGGCATTGGTAAGTGTAATACTTTTAGGTATTTCTTTAATTATTTTTATTCCAGGATCAAAGGAATCTGACGAAATAAAAGAACGATTCATTGTAGGATATGAGAATGCAGAAAAAGTTTCCTTTTTCAAAACCATGAAAATTGCCATAAAACAAAAAAATTTCATGTTAATAGTGTTTACATACATTTTATTTATGATAGCAATGGGATTAGTAAGTATGAATTCATTTAATTTCGTTGGTGATGTTTTACAGGCAAAACAGAAGATTAGAACCGTAGAATCACTCTTGATGCTCATTTCCTCTTTAATAACAATGCCAATATGGTTTTATGTGACAAAAAAAATTGAAAATTCAACCATGTATTCACTTGGATTAATCATTTTTGGATTTGTTGTATTATTTAACTTGTTTATTGTAAATGTATTCCAATTCTTTCTAACCGCAATTTTTAGAGGTGCTGCGATTGCAATGTTTTTGATTATGTTATCACCCTTATTTGCTGATTGTTATGATGAAATTGCAGTAAAAACTCAAAAACATCAACAGGCTACATTATTAGGAATTCGCAATTTTTTTCTTAAAATTTCTATAACAATTCAAAGCTTAATTATAGCATTTATACATATTATCACTGCGTATGAACCAATTAACCCAAGTGGGGAGGCATTATTTGGTCTTCGCTTAATCCAAGGACTATTCCCATTTCTATTTTGTATAATTGGTGCCATAATTTTTTATAAGTGGTATGACTTGAAAGGAAATAAAAAACAAGAAATTATGCAGAAATTGCAGGAAATGGGATTATAAAATTTTCTTACTATCTTCCTTTCTATTCAAGTAACTGAGGAATCCAAGCTGAATTTCCTTTTGTTATTTTATATTTCTTTAAAACTTCTTTATGAATCTTTTTTAGAAACGAGAAATATTCATTACCATATATAGCTTTTCCCCTTCCATGGCAAATAAACTTGTACAATGTCTTTTCTTTATCATACTAACAAATTCATTAGGAGTATATCCTAAAGGTTCAATTGGATCCAGTGTCTCAACCATGCTGAAAAGCATTTCTGCTCTTTCAAAATATGATTCAGGCAATTTTGAGGATATTACTACTAGATCAACATCACTTCGTTCATTAAAATCTCCTCTTGAGAAAGATCCATACAATATGATGCATTCTGGGTGTAATTCTCTAACAACTTTTTTACAAAACTTTTTAATCCCATTATTGATCTTTCTCATTTAATATAACACCAGTTATAAAATCCATTTTCCTTATCTACAACTGCTGATTTAAACGTATTGTTCGCCTCATTCATCCACCTATTATATTCTTCAGTGTCAAACATAATATTTTTACCTTATATAAAACTAACTCTAATGAAATTAAGGAACAGAACAAATAAATTTTTATGGCACTGTTAAACAAATTTTATTTTATAAATTAATTTTTAGGGAAATAGAAGAGTTAATTTTAATCTAAACCCTTTATTTTAAGTGGCGGTCGCGGAGCTGTCCTACGGTATTTAACTGCAGGATAACCTAATGTGAAAGCCCCGAGCACCATTCCCTTTATTCCTAAAATCTTTAAAATCTCCTTATTCATAGGAACAGCTCCTTGAATCATTCCAATCCAACAAGTTCCAAGACCAAGACTTTCAGCTGCTAGCATACCATAAGTTAAAGCAATTCCAGCATCATTTGCCCGTAATCCAATCATTACTGTGTTTTTTTCAACAACCCTATAATATAGTACAATTACATGAGGTGCATTGTAAAAAATACTCCGACCTATAGATTTGAAGTATTTGAGTGCTTGTTCACTTGATTGAAATCCCATATATTGGTATTGAGTTTTCACTATTTCATCGCTCAATGCTTCGATTTTTTCAGGATCAGATAAAATTACGTATCGCCACATTCGGGCATTAGAAGCGCTTGGAGCATATCTCATTGCATCAAAAATTTTTTCGATTAATTCCTTAGGAACTTTTTTATTTTTATAAAGTCTTATTGATCGTTTTGCGCGTATGAGTTTATAAATCTTGTCGAAATCTACAATACTTTCTGGAGAATCTATTCCTGGAAAAGTCTCAACATCATCTAGATCCTTTGTAATAATCGCATCTTCAGGACAAATTGCTATGCAATGTCCACAGATATTACATGTATTTAGACTTTCATTGAAAACTACTTCTTTATCTTTATTAACAGAAAAATAAGCACGACCACACTCTTGGATACAGAGCTTACAATTTGTACATTTTTCTTTATCAATACCGATTACTGACATGTTAGTTAACCTTAATGTGAATAATTTATTCTTTTTTTAAGAAAATTAAGGGTAATTTATAAAAAATTGGCTAATTATTAGCAAATTTAATTATTAACCGGATAAATACATTCCAGTAGTATAAAGCAAATAGCTACTACGAGGATAATTCGCACAATCCTTATGATCATGAAGCTGCAATGAAACTAGCTTTAGATACAAATAAATTTGCTTTAGGCCTACTTTATCTAAATCTTAACAGGAAAACTTACGGAGAAAATGTCCGTATTTACGATAGTGATAAGAGACCTTTATATCAAAGGGAATTAAACAGAAAAAAGTATGAATATTTGTTAGAGACATTCCGATAATTTGCTTAAAACTAAGACATTTTTTTTCAAAGAATTATTTTAATTTATCTAATATATCCCTTGAGATATTTCTAATATTGTTATTGAAATCTAATTCAAAAGCTTTAACAATTTCTTTAAAATCATTTTCTAAATCCGCCCATTTTATTCGAAAATGAAAATAATCCCAGTCTAAAGAATCTTTATTTGCAATTATAATTTTCAATACATCATCATTATCGATTGAGCTACGATCACTTCTTGCCAATTTCGTTAATATATAATCTTCAACAGCAAGAACATAAACATCCCCAAAAAACAACTGTATTTTATCAACCATTTGATCATCCCATTGAAAAGCATCGCAGGGTTTTAGCCATATTTCTGCCTCACTATTCTTCCCAAATACTGTGAATAAATCATGATCTATTTTTGGTTGTTGCTTTGTATTAATCTCTTTTTCTTTTAAGGCTTCAATATAAGTATTTAGCTTCTTCTGAGATTTGATTTTAATACAAACATCAATATCTAGAGTTGTTCTTGCAACATTATAAGCAGGAAGAGCTAACCCTCCGATTATAACAGTCGTAATCTTATAGTGAGATGCAACATCTAAGATAATTTGGAGTATATTACTTATCAACTTCAATCAACCTAAGCATATCCTTGAAAATTTGTTCTGGAGTTTTGCCCCTTTCAATTAGACGTTGAAACTCATCTACTTTTTTATATGCTCGTTCTATATCTGCAAGAGTAATATGAATAGGGGCTCTTTTTTCTTTTTCCGGTCTCATTTTTTTCTAAGAAACAAATGTTTTTAGTTTCATTTATAATTTTATGTTGTTTAAACCTATAAATTTATTTTTTCTATTTCTTCTACACTTATTTTATATCTTATTAGTAAAATGTTTTTATTCAATACAATAAAGTATGATATTTAATGAGAATCGAAGAATTTGATGTATTAGTTGTCGGGGCAGGTCTTAGTGGTTTAAGGGCAGGTTTAGAATTATCGACTAAATGGAATACAGCAGTTATTAGTAAAGTTTTTCCTGTTCGGAGCCACTCTGGAGCTGCTCAAGGAGGGATCAATGCTACCCTAGGTAATTTAGAAGAAGGAAAAGGCGACACTCCCAAAGGACATGCATTTGATACCGTAAAAGGTTCTGATTATCTCGCAGATCAAGATATCGTAATGTTTATGTGTGAAGAAGCCCCAAAGATTGTTGTTGAGTTTGAAAGTATGGGTGCTCCTTTTTCCCGATTGGATTCAGGTTTAATTGCACAGCGACCCTTTGGAGGAGCAGGTTTTCCACGTACATGTTATGCGGGTGATAGAACAGGTCATGCTTTACTTCACACACTCAATGAACAATCTATTCATAATGGGTTGAATTTTTTTGATGAATACTTTTTAGTAGATCTTTTCAAAGCTGGGGGGAGAATCGCAGGATTAATTGCCCTTGATATTGCTAAGGGTGAATTAGTGTCATTTCGAGCACCATATGTTATATTAGCAACTGGAGGGTTCGGACGTATTTTTAAATTCTCTACTAATGCTGTTATCAATACAGGTGATGGAGTTGGAGCGGCATTTCGAGCCGGGATCCCAATGCAAGATGTTGAATTTGTTCAATTTCATCCAACAACTTTATTTGGGACAAATATATTAATAACCGAGGGCGCTCGGGGTGAAGGTGGATATTTATTTAATAACAAAAATCATCGTTTTATGGAAAAGACCGCACCAAAAGCCATGGAACTCGCCCCACGTGATATTGTAGCACGTTCAATTGAAACAGAAATTATTGAGGAAAGAGGATTTGAAAATTCATATGTTCATTTAGATCTTACTCATTTAGGTGCTGAGAGAATTAAGGAGAGACTTCCTGGTATTAGAGAGATTAGTATTTCTTTTGCAGGAATTGACCCAATTGATGAACCAATCCCTGTACAACCTGGTCAGCATTATTCAATGGGTGGAATTGGAACTAAATTCGATGGAATATATGGGGAAACAGATCTACCAGGACTTTATACTATTGGTGAATGTTCTTGTTTATCTGTTCATGGTGCTAATCGATTAGGTGGTAACTCGTTATTAGAAACTGCAGTATTTGGGAGATATATAGGAAGAAAATTACTTAAAAAAGGATTACCTAATAAACCATCATTAAGCGAAATTCAGATTGCTGAAGAAAAGGCAATCAATAATATCGAAAGATTATTTAAGAGCTGGAGTGAAAATACTGGTAAAAAACCCGTAGAGATTAGAAATGAAATGGGAGAGACTCTGAATAGGAATGTAGGCGTCTATAGAACTGATAAGGATCTTAAGAAAGCGACCACAACCCTTCCAAGATTACAAAAAGAATTCTTAAACACACAAGTTTCAACTGAAGATAGAAGATTTAATTACGGACTAATCCGAACTTTAGAACTTAGAAGTATGTTAGATATTGCAGAAGCAACTTCTTATGCCTCATTATGGAGGAAAGAGAGTAGAGGCGCTCACTTCCGTATTGATTACCCTACGAGAAATGATGATAAATATCTCGTGCATACAATGATTTATAGAGTAAAAGATGGGTTGGAGATAAAGACAAAACCAGTTAAATTAGGAATATTTGAGATCAAGGAGAGGAAATACTAATGGTAGAAAAACATAAATTTTTAGTTTATAGAAATTCTGGTAATGGAAAAAGTCATTATGACAAATTCGAATTTCCAGTTTCAAAGGGTATGAGTATTTTAGATGCTCTTTTTTATATACAGGATTATTTTGATTCAACACTAGCTTTTCGTTATGCGTGTAGGGGAGCAATTTGTGGATCATGTGGAATGACTATAGATAAAGTACCCTTGCTCGCGTGTAGAACTCAAGTATCTACCGTTAAAATTGCTAAGAAACCCATTAATTTGCCTGAGTTTAAATTTGGTGATCATCCAGATTGGGATCCTGATACTGAAATTTTGGTTGAGCCATTACCGAATATGACAGTTTTAAAAGATTTGGTTGTAGATATGAAACCTTTCTGGAAATTTTATAGAGAGATTGAACCGTTTTTTGAAAGAGAGTTGAATGATATTGCTCCAGAATCAACACAATCACCATCTCAAATGAAAAAAATTGAACGTCTAGTCTATTGTATATTGTGTGGATTATGCTGGGCTTGCCCTGTTAGCAACAAAAATCCAAAATATTTAGGACCAGCACAATTAGCAAAAGCAGAGAGATTTATAAGTGATTCAAGAATATCAAATGAGAAACAGAGATCAATTCTTTCACGTGTTTTAAAGGATGATGCAGTTCCTGCATGTGAGAAATTTTTCGTCTGCAATCGGATCTGTCCTAAGGGAGTTATGCCAGGGACAGCAATTAAGGATATAAGAGATAAAAATATCAGTGAGAGATAAGAGTTAAAGATTTTGTTTTTCTTTTTATAGAATTTTTTATTTCTTTTTTCTATTGTAAATATACAGTAAGATTCATTCAATTATTTTGAAAATCTAAGGGATTCTATAATATTAATAAACCGTTTTTCTATTATTATATTTAAAGGAGTTAACAATATAAAGTTAAAATATGGTATGAAAGAATAAATGACATCTGAATCAAATAATAATTTTAGAAAAATTACTAGAGATTTTAAAGGAAGAATAGAGTTAATGAAAAAAACGGAGTTAAAAAAAATTGAGTCAATTTTCTTAGAAATCTATGAATTAGGATTACAAGATTACATTCAAAAGGAAAAAGAGAGATATCCTGATAAAACTCATAAAGAAATTATTATAAATATGTATCAGTTCCATGATAAATTACGAGGGAGAAAAAAGTAAATGGAAAACACTTATAAACAAGCATTTTTACAAATAATTGATTTTTTAGAAGGCTTGGAAGAAAACAAGGGTGTTAAATATTATTTAGTAGGAGGTATTTTAGTAAATTTATACTCAGACTTTAGGATTACTCGTGATATTGATATTGTAATAGATTTGCAATCATCTAATATTACTCTTGCCGATTATATTTCACTATTGGAAAAAAATAATTTTCATCCATTACAAGATTGGAAAACAACTTTATTTCTGGCTAGAGAAATCAATATTATTCAATTTTTAGACAAAAGCGATACGGTAAGATATGATAATCACATAGTAGTAAAAATCAGTAGCAATAAATATAAAAAAATGGGTCCCATTGGATTAAAAAAGAGAGTTCGAGAGAGGGTCTTTGGCATTGAATGCTGGGTTACTTCAAAAGAAGATTTTATCTTAAGTAAATTAGTATATGGAGGTTGGCAAGATTATACTGATGCTTTGGGGTGTTGGTTACGTTTTCAGAATGAATTAGATAAGGATTATTTAGAATTTGTTAGCAGTCAATTAGATATAGAACAAGAATATTTATTATTAAAATCTGGAATAGATGATCCAGATGACTTTTTCAAAAGATTAAAAGGAAAATAATTATTTCATGGATATTTTTAAGCTTTTAATCCTCGATTTTTTTTCTTGTTTTCAATAATTTAGATATCTTCTTTTTCAAATGAAGCTTTATTTAATTCTAAATAGTATTAAAAAACAAAAAAAAAATAAATAGCACAAAGTGAGAATTGAGTGTCGAAAGAAGAATATTATAAACCTACTTGGAATTCTTTAAAGAAGCATAGAACTCCGGAGTGGTTAGACGACGCAAAATTTGGGATTTACTACCATTGGGGTGTTTATTCAGTTCCTGCATGTGGCCCTAACGTCAGTTGGTATCCGCTCTGGATGTATAGAAAAGGTTCTCGACAATATGAATACCATGTTAAACATTATGGAGATCCATCTGAATTTGGTTATAAAGATCTAATACCCCTGTTTAAAGCAGAAAAATTCAATCCCGATGAGTGGGCAAAATTATTTAAAGATGCGGGAGCTAAATTCGCCGGTCCTGTTGCGATTCATCATGATTCCTTTGCCATGTGGGATAGTAAGGTAACTAAATGGAATGCTACCAATATGGGTCCAAAGAGGGATACTGTCGGTGAAATGGAAAAAGCGATAAGAAAGCAAGGTATGAAGTTTATGGTTGCATTCCATCATGCTGCAAATTGGTTCTTCTTTCCACATTCTATTCCTGAATATGATACTTCAAATCCAGAATTCGCAGGGTTATATGGTGTGAGATACAATGGGAAATATAAACGATATCAGGTATGGCCAAATAAAGAATTTCTTGATTGGTGGAAAGCTATTGTTATTGAAGTAATTGATAAATATAAACCTGATCTTATATGGTGGGATTTTGGATTGGGAAGGATTAATGAAAAATATAAAAAAGAAGTTTTGGCACATTATTTTAACAGCGCTGATGAATGGGGAAAAGAAGTTGAAATACTTTATAAAATGAACAATATTCCCCCCGGAGTGGGGGTAGTTGATTACGAAGTGGGGCGGGCAAATAAATTAACATATTATAAATGGATAACAGATACTTCTGTAGATATTAATGCTCAAAGTACAGCCTGGGGTTATGCTCGAGAAGCGGGTGTAAAGTCATCTAGAATACTCGTTCATAATTTCATTGATCGAGTGGCAAAACATGGTTATTTAGTTATTAATGTGGGTCCAAAGGCTGATGGCACTATACCAGAGCTCCATCAAGAAGCATTACTGGATATGGGAAAGTGGTTGGAACTTAACGGGGAGGCTATTTATGGAAGTACCCCCTGGTCAATTGCTGAAGAAGGACCTACAAAATTGGACGAGGGTGGTATGTTTTCTGAAAGAAGTGATCGACCGTACACTCCAGAAGATATCCGGTTCACAGTGAAGGATAATGCACTTTATGCAATTGTATTAGGATGGCCTTATAGACCAAAATGGACAATTTCAACCCTTAGAAAATCTTTAATAAATGTAGATCAAAATGAAAATAATTCAATCCATCTTATCACAGAGGAAGAAATCAAATCTATTAAAATGTTGGGAGTTAATCAAGATCTTAGATGGACATTAGACGATGATGGCTTACATATAGAAGTTCCAGATAAAAAGCCATGCGATCACGCAGTAACTTTCAAAATTAGTTGGAATTAGTCTGGTTTTTAAAAATTTTTTTTACTAAATTTTTTTAAGAATATTAGATAACAGATATCTATGAATACCAGATTATTAGAATCTAAAAAGATTATTAGAAATACTGTTAATCGAGTTCAATACCTAAAACAAGAAGGAAATTCTTTTATTTTCAAAACCGAGGGGCGATCTTATCCTAAAAAAATTCAAGAACTTCTTCCTAGGAACAAAGTACAAGAAGTTGATAAATTTAATGGTTTCTTACAAATAGAAAATCTTTCAGATACAATTTTTAGAATTCGTTATAAAGAAGCTGATACCATTGAAGAAAATGAAACCCCTATGGTTATTGGCACATTCGAAGGCCCTCAAAATATAGATATTTCGATATTGAAAGACAAGATTGAAATAAAAACTAATAAGATAAATATAAATATAATTCTATATCCTTTTAGAGTTCAAGTAAACAATTTTACTGAAAAAAAATTATGTGGAATTGGGGGTTTTGAAAAACATGATTTCAGGCAATGGGATTCATTTAATGCGGGAATTTGCTATTCACAAAGTGATAAATCTCCAATTGCTGTTGAATTGTTTGATCTCGATCCTCATGAAGCGATTTATGGATTTGGGGAAAAATTTACGCGATTAAATAAGGTTGGGCAAACTATTGATATATTAACAGAAGAAGCTAGTAGCACAATATCTCCACGGACTTATAAACCTATACCGTTTTTTGTAAGCACTAAAGGATATGGGGTATTTTTTAACCATTCAAGTCTGATGACATGTTGGGTTGGCAGTTTAAGCTCTGGAGATATTCAGATTGCAATCGAAGATAATTTTCTAGATTATTTTGTCATTTTAGGGGATATTAAGGAGATTCTTTCTCAATATACAGATATTACTGGTAAGGGAGTAGTACCTCCAAAATGGAGCTTTGGCTATTGGCAATCTAAAATCTCGTATAAAAGTGCAGGTGAGACTCTGAAAATAGCCCGAAAACTTAGAGAAAATAAAATACCTTGTGATATAATTCATTTAGACACCTATTGGTTTAAAGAAGATTGGTACTGCGATCTTGAAATGGATAAAGAGAGGTTCCCAGATCCTGAAGCATATTTTAACGAAATGGCTAAAATGGGTTTTAAAATTTCTTTATGGCAATTACCTTATATTCCTGAAGGTTCTCAATATTTCGAGGAACTAAAAGCGGTTGATGGTTTTGTAAAAACTAGAGATGGTGAAATATATGATACTGGCATAATTTTTAGCAGAGAAAAAAGAATCGCGGCATGTATTGATTTTACTAACCCCAAAGCGGTTGAGGTTTATCAAAAATGGATTGGCAGACTCCTTAAATTAGGGGCTAAAGTAATTAAAGTTGACTTTGGGGAACAAGCACCTATCGATGGTATTTATCATAATGGCAAAACAGGTCGTCGAATGCATAATTTATATCCTCTTCTTTATAACCAAGCAGCAGCTAAAATAACAAAAGAAATACATGGGATAGGATTTATTTGGGCAAGATCGGCATGGGCAGGTTCACAACGTTATCCTGTTCATTGGGGGGGTGACAGCTCAGCTAACTGGTTTAATATTATACCAACCCTAGAGGCGGGACTTTCATTTGGACTTTCTGGATTCCAATTTTGGAGTGAAGATATTGGCGGCTTCACAGGCAATACTGGCGGAGATCTATTAATTCGTTGGATGCAAATGGGATTATTTCATTCTCATAGTAGGATTCATGGGACTTTTAAAAGGGAATTATATAGATTTAATAAAAATGTTATAAAGATTTGTCGTGATTACATTAACTTACGATATCGTTTAATCCCATACATTTACGGTTCTGCAATAAAATGTGTTGAAACTTCTTTACCGATGACTAGAGCGCTAGTAATTGAATTTCAAGACGATCCAACTGTATGGAATATTGGTGATCAATTTTTATTTGGAGATTTCTTTTTAATAGCACCAATTTATAGAGCTGATAATAATAGAGCTATTTATTTTCCTGAAGGGACATGGGTTGATTGGTGGACTAAAGATAAAATTAAAGGAAAGCAATGGATTAACATTGATTCAGATATTGACAAACTGCCTCTTTATGTAAGGGAAGGAGCGATAATTCCAATGGGTCCTATCATGCAATACATTGATGAATTTGAAATTAGTGAAATTGAATTATATATTGCACCCTTTCAAAAAGATGGAACAACTGAATTCACTATACCAGTAAATAATGAAATGATCAAAGTTGAGTATACAGCTTTAAAAGGAGAGCATAATCTTAAGATCGAAAAGAGTAAAGTTAAATTCAAGATTGTAGTAATGGGGAATGAGGAGTTAAAAATTAATAAGGAATAACTTTATTAAATTTAAGAAATCTCTCGAATCAAATTAATAACAGTAAAGATTTTTTCCTTCAATTCGGAAGTTTGATAAGGATTTATTAATTCATCTATTTCCATCTATCGAGAGTAGGATTCCACATTCCTATATATAATTTTTCATCAAAACTATTAAGAAGAGACATATCTTCTTCAGATAGGGTAAAATCGAAGATTTGAGAATTTTCTATTATATGTTCTTCTTTTGATGATTTAGGGATTACAATGATATTATGTTGTAAATCCCATCGGATTAATATTTGAGCAGTAGTTTTATTATATTTTTGAGCTACTTCCATGAGCTTTTTGTCGTCTAATTTTCTTCCTTTAGTTAAAGGGCTATAAGCTTCAAGTCTGATGTCATGGTTCTCACAAAAATCCTTTAAATCTTTTAAATATAGATAAGGGGTAAGTTCAACTTGATTAACTGTTGGTATAACATCTGCTTCGTTTAGTAATTCTTCAAGATGATGTTGATAGTAGTTACTTACGCCTATAGAACGAGCTTTTCCATCTTTATAAATTTTCTCTAGAGCTTTCCACGCATCTTGTCGATGGGTTGGTTCTGGCCAATGTAATAAATAAAGATCGACGTAGTCTAAATTTAAACTTTTTAGGCTTCTCTCAAATGCTTTCAGTGCTTTATCATATTGAAATGATGATATCCAAAGCTTAGTTGTAACAAAAATTTCCTCTCGTTTTAAATCGCATTCCTGCATTGCATTCTTTATACCTTGACCAACGCCCTTTTCATTACCATATATCGTTGCGGTATCGAAATGCCGATACCCCGCACTAATAGCCCAACGAATGGCATTTACTACGGTATTTCCATCCGAAATTTCCCATGTGCCTAGCCCTAAAAGTGGTATTTCAACACCATTATTTAATTTAATTTTGGAGTTTATGTTTAAATCCATAATTTCTCACCTCACTGTTTTTTCAACCAATTTTTCATGTCTTTAATCAACTCTTTTTGTTGAAGCTGCCATTTTATTAGGATCTGACATCACTTCAACAATCGAGGGCTTTCCAGAACTTAAAGCTTGTTCTAAAGCATCATCCATTTTGTCTGGTGTTTCAACTCTAATTCCAAAGCCTCCACAAGATCGAGCAAACTCAGCAAAATTAGGATTAGGAAACTCGACTCCATAGATTGGATAACCATCACGTATTAATTCTTTTTTAATATTTTTTAAAACACAGTCATGGAATAAAACAACTACAATGTTCAAATTTTCTCGCACTACTGTTGTAAAATCAGCCATTAGCATAGCGAATCCTCCATCGCTCGCAAGGCAAATAACTTGTCTTTCGGGATAATTTATTTTCGCTGCAATTGATGCAGGCAAAGCAAAACCCATACTTGCCATATTTGCATTTAGATAAGTTCTATGTCCTTCGCAAATGAATTTCTTATAGAAATGATATGTATGATCACCCACATCCACACAGATTATGGCATCGTTTTCTAAAATTCTCCTCATAGATTGAATAACATACCCTGGATTTATTGGAACCGATAAATCTTTTGCTTCTAATTCAAGTTCAGCCATATGTTTTTGTTTCATTTTAAAAACGTGTGATAAAAAATTATTGTTTTCCTGTTTTACTTCTACTAAAGGTATTAATTTCTTAAGAGTGAGTTTACCATCACCTATTAATCCAACATCAACATCAAAGGTTTTACCTATTCGAGTTGGGTCATGATCTATTTGTAATATTTTTACGTTTGAAGGCACGAGATTTGCTTGTCTAAAGCCTGAGCCAATAATAATTATTAAATCACATTCTCGAATAGCCATAGCTGAATATTTTGTCCCTATTGAGCCTAATACGCCCACAGCATATCTATGTGTTTCATGAACAACACCTTTAACTCGTGAGGTAGTGGCAATTGGGGCTTTCAATTTCTCTGAGAGTTCAATAAGTAGTTCTCCAGCATATCTCGATCCCCATCCCCCGAATAATACTGGTCTGGTGCATTTATTGATTAGATCTGCCGCTTTTTGTATTTCCTCATCAGTTGATATAACATTACTTTTAAACAATCGTTTTTCTGGTTGGATTATTTTATCATCTAATTTATCAACAAGAACATCTGTCGGGCAACTTAAAACAGCTACTCCTGGTTTCTTGAGTGCATATTTTGCTGCCATCATTGTAAGCTTAATTGCCTGATTCGATCTTGCAATAGTTTCAGCGTATTCTGCAAAGGGTCGAAATAATGTAATTTGGTCTATCTCTTGAAAAGCTTCACTACCTAAGTAAACTTCAGCAATTTGACCTACAAGTGCTAAAACGGGGCTTCTATCAGTTGCAGAGTCCATTAATCCAGTAATTAAATTAGTGGCTCCAGGTCCAGCAATAGACATACAAACACCCAACTTACCGGTAATCTTCCCGTGAGCAGAAGCAATGAAAGCAGCTGTTTCTTCATGTCTAGTTAAAATAAAATCAATTTTTTCGTTTTCACGAATTGCATTAACTAAAGGAAGATTAGAATCTCCAGGAATTCCAAAAACATGCGTAACTCCAAAAGCAACTAATTGTTCAATAATTTTTTCTGCTACATTTGTAGTTATATTTTCATCCCCTTTACTCACCCCCTCTGGAACAAAAGCACTTTTAGGTGCACCGCAAACAGGACATGTCCAAGAGTCAGATAAAACGGCAAATTTTTTACCCTCGTTTTTCTCATCATAAATAAAATTACAGACAGAACATCTAAATCTAGCCAAAATTTTCACCAACTTATAAAGAATACAATATTGATTTAAAGTTATTTACGGAAATAATGAGAAATAAACTTTAGGCATATAAACTATAAGTTTTTATTAACACCAAAACTAATTCTTTTTAATTCTAATATTAAAATTGATACAAAA
This sequence comes from Promethearchaeota archaeon, assembly GCA_030603385.1. GTDB lineage: Archaea > Asgardarchaeota > Lokiarchaeia > Sigyniarchaeales > SOKP01 > Loki-b32. Next base: position 43,202 of record JAUVXW010000004.1, read on the forward strand.
TGTCTGAAGAAATTATTAGGAAAAAATTTCCTCAATTTAAGAGCGAATTTGCTGAAGTTAACAACATTAAACTTCACTATGTTAAAGCAGGTCCGGAGGAAGGAAAACTAATTGTTTTTTTGCATGGATTTCCCCAGTTTTGGTATATGTGGAGAGATCAGCTTTTAGATTTTTCAAAAGATTACTTAGCAGTTGCTCCTGACATGAGGGGATATAATCTCTCATCTAAACCCGAGGAAATTGAACAATATCAACCTCAACATATGGTAGAAGATCTCAGGGCATTAGTCGAGGACCATTTTAATCGTAAAGAATTTATATTAGTTGGACATGATTGGGGTGGTGTTGTTGCTTATCCATTTGCGAGTGCGTATCCAAATTTGGTTGAAAAACTAATTATTATCAATGCTCCTCATCCAAATGTATTTGCGAAATTATTAGCAAAAAATAAATCTCAACAATCTTCAAGTTCATATGTATTATTTTTTAGATCACAAAAGGCTGAGGAAGTATTGTCTGCAAATAATTATGCTGCTTTGTTGGGCGTAATTGCTACTCCTGAAATGGAGTTTAGTGATGATGATCGCCAAATGTATATAGAAGCATGGTCTCAACAAGGTGCTTTAACTGGAGGACTGAATTATTATCGAGCTGGTGGATTACGTCCTCCATCACAAGGAGAAAAAATCTCAGAAGTAGCGGGTGAGCAGATGGAGATAAATCAAATAATGATAAATGTTCCGACATTAGTAATTTGGGCAGAGAAAGACACCGCTCTAACAGTTCATAATCTTGAAGGTTTGGATGAATTTGTACCTGAATTAGCTATTAATCGCATTCCAGAAGGATCTCATTGGGTTATTAATGAACAGCCTGAGAGGATAAATAAATTAATTAGGGATTTTATATAGAAATGTTGTAAGCCTAGACAAATAAGTCAAACTTATATATTTTTTTAACATATTTAATCTTTAGATAAAAATGTCAATTCAAGAACTAGATGATTTTATAGTTTATGAATTAGAAGATACTGGAATGAGAAAACTGGTAGAGAATATTACCCCTCAGAGTTTACAATCCATTTTACATGCAAAACAAGTTCTTATTATCGTTAGAAGAGATTTAAAAAAGATTTTTATTTGGAAAGGCTCAGCATCTCCAGTAAAGAAAAGATTCATAAGCTCACGAGTAGCTACTGCCCTTCGGGATGAATTAGAAGAGAATTGCAGAATTATTTCTGTAGATCAAGGCGATGAAGCTCAAGAATTCCTAAATGCATTTGGATTGGAATCAATGCCAGCAACTGAAGTTTTAGAAGATATGCGTTATGAAAGAAATATTGAAGAAAAGGGGAATCAATTTCAAGAATCTAAAGTTTTAATGCCAACGATGAAGTCTAAACCTAAAATTAAATTAAAAGAAAGTCCTAAATTAGATCTTACTAAAGTGGATAGAAAGAAGATTATTCAATTATTGATAAACATAAATCAAGATGTAAGTAGAATAATTGACATTTTAAAAAATTCTTAAATGATTTCTTCTAAATTCTAAAGCTTAGTTATTGGATTTTAATCACAATTTATTAGATATTAATATAAACTTTTTTTATAATTGCTATTCTAATAACCTTATAAGAATTCAATTGAAAGATGAAATGAATTTTGAATTATCGTATTGAAAAAGATGTTTTAGGGGAATTAGAAGTTCCTACTGATGCTTATTGGGGTATAAACACTCAAAGAGCGATTAAAAACTTTCAAATAAGTGGCAAAAAATTTCCTGAGATTTTTATTAGATCTTTAGCTCAATTGAAGAAAGCTTGCTTATTGGCAAATATGGAATTAGGTTTGATTGACAAAAACAATGGTAATGCAATTGATGATGCTTTAAATGAAGTTTTGGAAGAAAATAAGCATATAGACCAATTTCCTATTGATATATTTCAAACGGGGTCTGGAACTCAAACTAATATGAATATGAATGAAGTTCTGGCCAATAGAGCTAATCAGATTCTTGGATTTCCCATGGGAAATAAACAGCCAGTACACCCAAATGATCATGTGAATAAAAGCCAATCATCTAATGATGTAATACCAAGTACTATGCATATTTCCACTTTACATATGATTCAAAAACTCCTCCCAACGCTAGAAAGACTTAAAGAATCCTTGGAAACTAAAATTAAAGAGTTTAAGGATATTGTAAAAGTAGGGAGGACACATCTACAAGATGCCGTTCCTATACCGTTATCTTTAGAATTCGAAGTGTATAAAAAACAAATCGGGACTAACATAGAAAGATTACGAAGCGCTTGTAATGAATTATATTATATTCCAATTGGAGGAACAGCATTAGGAACAGGATTAAATGCCCACGAAGATTTTGCGAAACTTACCATAGCTCACCTTTCTAAAATTACTAATTTACCTTTTAAGAGTAATCCTGTAAAAGCAGAAGGAATTGCTTCACATAATACTATTGTTAAAGTTAGTGGTGATTTACGATTATTGTCTTTATCTCTTTTAAAAATGGCAAACGATATTCGTTGGATGGGTAGTGGACCTCGAGCTGGACTATCAGAATTAGAATTACCAAAAAATGAGCCAGGATCTTCTATTATGCCCGGAAAAGTAAACCCGACTCAATCTGAGGCTTTAATCCAAGTTTGTCTTCAAGTTTTAGGGAATGATTCTGTAATCTCTTTTGGGGAAGCATATGGTAGCATTTTAGATTTAAATGTATGTAAGCCTGTTATGATTATAAATTTACTTGAATCCATTGATATCCTTATTGGAGGAATCAATTCGTTTAGTGATCATTGTTTAATAAATTTGGAAGCAAATGAAGAACAAATAAATAATCAACTAGATGACATGCTCATGATTGTTACAAATCTATCACCTATAATTGGGTATGATAAATGTTCAGAGATCGCGCAGAGGGCATATAAAGAAGGAAAAACGTGTAAAAAAGTAATTAAAGAGATGGGTCTAAAAATAGATAATTTAGATGAATTACTAGATCCTAAAAAAATGGTATAATTTTTGAGGTGAATGTATACGACTGAAATTAAAACAGTAGAAGATGTTCGCAATATTGCTAGAGAGAAGTTAAAAGGTATATGTGGTGTCTATAAAGATTGTGATGGTGATACACGTAGACTTTGTCAAGGGCAAAGTTATGGAAGAGCTCTAGGGATTGGGGGTATTGGGAGTGGTGCTAGTTTTAATAATAACTTCTTAGCACTCAGAAAATACAACTTAAAAATGAAATTAGTGGAAGAAGATTTTACTCCCGATACTTCATACAATTTTTTCGGTAAAGATCTCTCTATGCCTGTCATGGCTGCAAGTGTTGCGGGTGTTAACAGTTTTGGGGGTGATTCGGTGATCACTGAACAAGAGTTTTGCCGTTCTGTGGTTCTAGGCTGTAAGGCAGCAGGATCTCTGGGTTGGAGGGGAGATACATATACTTATTCTCTTGAAAAATCCTATGGCATTAATGCAATCGCGGAAGCTAACGGATTTGGCGTTAAAATTGTAAAACCACGAGAACAGGAAACAATAATCAAATTTTTTAAAAAAGCTGAAGATATTAGATGTATTGCTGTAGGTATTGATACAGATGGTTGCGGTTCATATGCGATGAATACCCATAACAAACCAGTCTTTAAAAAATCAGTTGAAGACATTAAGGAATTAGTTTCTGCTACAAACTTACCAGTCATTATTAAAGGTGTAATGTGTGTTGAAGATGCATTAAAGGCAAAAGAATCTGGAGCAGCAGCTATAGTAGTATCCAATCACGGGGGAAGAGTGTTAGATCATACTTCCGGAACAGCAGATGTTTTACAACCTATAGTTAAAGAACTGAAGGGTAAAATAAAGATTTTAGTTGATGGTGGTATTCGTAATGGTTATGATGTACTAAAGATGCTCGCACTTGGAGCTGAATCTGTTCTAATTGGACGTGATATTATTCGAGCTTCTGTTGGAGCAGGTATTAAAGGAGTACAGATTCATATGGAATACATGCAAAAGACCATTCAGAAAGCAATGAAGATGACGAATTGTAAGACATTGAGAGATGTCTCTTCAGGCATTTTAAATTATTAAAATATGCTTAATTATATCCATTTGATAGTGGTTTCACTAATTAAAACTTTAATAGAGTGAAAATGGAAAAAGGAGAAGTTATAGGGAAAGGAAGGACAGCAGAAGTAATATATTGGGGTAATAACAGAGTTTTAAAACTATTCTACAAAGATTTTCCAAGTAGTATAATAGATTATCAATATAAAGTAGATACCTTGATTGGGAAAATTTTTCCAAATTGTCCTAAAGCTTTAGAGAAAATTGAAGAAAACGGTAGAATTGGTATCCTTTACGAATATATCGAAGGAATAGTCTTAAGGGAATTCATGGGGAAAAAAATCAAAAGTGTAGGTAAAGCTCTTAGAATGTTAGCAGAAATCCACGTTGAGATGCATAAGTACGAAATAAAGGATATCAACTCTCAAAAAAATTCTTTTAAACTATCAATTCAACAGACGGATGTTGCCAGAACTTTTTATGTATTAAAATACGGTTTGGCACCTTCTGATGAATATACTCTTAAGAAAAGTTTTTTACATAGATTTTTTTTCAAAGCAATTAAATCTCTTGTGGCAAAAACATATATCAAGCATTATCTAAAACTAACTGGTAAATCCATGGAAGAGATTAAGAAATGGAATCTTGCTATATTTGCCACGCGCCTTCGTGATCCAGTGCCTTTAGAATATGATAATTTATTGAAAATGATCAATAATTCACTTAAACATTATAAATAAATTTTTAAAATTGTAAAAAAAAAGACGAGTAATTTCCCAGAACCCTTGCAAGGTTGTCATCATGTGCCAATCATTTATGCACATAAATCATTCTTATCTGGGATATTGATTATAAATGTTTTTCGATTGCTTCAACAATTAATTCTATTGATGGTCTATCTGTTTTTGCCCCAATATATTGCCACACTATGTTTCCTTCTTTATTAATAAGAAATTTTGATGGTATAGCATGACTTATTTGTAATCCATCGTGTACCGCAGACTTTCTATCTAAGAAAACATTATAGGCCTTACTAATTCTACCAGCTCGATCAGTAATAAACTGTATTTTATAGTTATTTTTGTACTTCATTTTTATTAGTTTATCAGGAAGATCTATTGCGATAGATATTAGTTTGACATTATTTTTTTTTAATATTGACAAGTTTTCATTTAGGTAATTGAGATGTTTTTTACAATGAATTCACCAACTTCCACGAAATAAATCAAGTAAAATACCTTTATACTTTTTTAGCAATTCAGTTAAATTTATGGTATCACCATCTATATCTTCTGTGTCAATCATAGGTGCTTTAGTTCCTAATGGTAAACCTTTATTTGGTGTTGAAATATGCAATTCTGTCATAATTGAAATAATTATTTTTTCAATACTTAAAGGGTTTTTCAATAAATTATAAACGTTTGAGATTAATGTTTTAAAAGCCTAATAATTAAATACCTACTTAATTTACTTAAAGGTAAATTTAAGATTTCAAAAATGAGGGAATATTATATGAATCGCGAATTAAAAAGTTGTGAGACAACAGATTCATTTGCGTGTGAAGATTACAAAGAAAAAGAACCTAAGATGTGTGAACTTGACCAATCTAAGACTTATAAAGGATTAGTTGGAATTTATGTAGATGAAAGTACTATAACCTATATTGATGGACTTAAAGGAGAATTATACTATCGAGGTTATCCTTTACATGATTTAGTTGATAATTCTTCATTTGAAGAAGTTGCATATCTGTTAATATATGGAAAGTTACCTTCGAAATCAGAATTTGAAGCTTTTAATGATGAATTAATTAAGGAACGAAATATACATGATAATATTTTAACAATTTTAAAAAGCTATCCAAGAAATACTACTAGAATAGAGTTATTAAGAACTTCAGTTTCCGCATTATCTCTTTATGACCCAGATGATTATGACTTTTCAGAAGAAGCAAATATTAGGAAAGGTATAAGAATAATCGCGAAAATTCCAACAGTTTTAGCTTTTTCTCACAGAATTCAGAGTAATCTGCCTTTAATAGAACCTTCAGAAGACCTCTCTCATGCATGTAATTATTATTATATGATGACAGGAGAGGTTCCCAATAATGAATTTACTCGTTATTTTGATAAAATATTAATTTGTCACATGGATCACTCGATCAACAGTAGCACTTTCTCCTGTAGGGTTACTGTCTCAACTTTGTCAGATATGTATAGCGGTATAACAAGTGCCATTGGAACACTTCGAGGGCCTCTTCATGGGGGTGCCAACGAAAGAGTAATAAACTCAATGTTGGGAGAAGTAAAGAAAATAGAAAATGTTACCCCTTGGGCAAAATCTAAGTTGGAAAACAAAGAAAAGATAATGGGTTTTGGGCACCGAGTTTATAAGACATGGGATCCCCGAGCTAAAATCTTGCGTGATATAGCTAGGGAATTATGGAATAATCCTGAAATCGTGGAGAAGATTCCAGATTTACAACATGAAGAACATAAAGGTGATATAGATAATATTTTTGAAATGACAGAAATACTTACAGATTTTATGATCAAAACCAAAAATATTTATCCAAACGTCGATCTATATTCTGCTGGTGCCTTACATGCATTAGGAATACCTACAGCATTATTTACACCTTTGTTCGCTGCTTCTAGAAGTGCTGGGTGGGTAGCTCATGCCATAGAGCAACTTTCCGACAATAAACTGATCAGACCACGACTTCGATATGTGGGCGACCTAGATAAGAATTATATTGGTATTGAGAAGAGATAATGCATAACTGATAAAGTGGAAAGAATGGATGAAGCAGAAATTAAATTAAAAGTCAAAGAAATAATCAAATCAAAATTAGGAAATATTTCAATTTTTAATATTCAAAGACTAAAAGATTTAGATTTAGGAGATCCAAACAAATTACCCTATTCTCATAAGATTTTACTTGAAAATTTTTTAAGAAATTTAGACGGTAAGCGGGTTAAAACAGATCACTTGCTTTCACTTTGCCAATGGGATTGTAAAAGCAAAATCATGAGTGAGGTTCCCTTTATTCCATCGAGAGTTCTCCTTCAAGATTTTACCGGAGTTCCCTCCGTAGTAGATTTAGCAGCTTTAAGATCAGCCATAAAAAGAGCAGACGGAGACCCATCTAAAATTAACCCATTAATTCCCGTAGATTTAGTTATTGATCACTCTATACAAGTTGATTATTATGGGACTAAGGACGCTATAAAATTAAATGAAAAAAAAGAGATGGAGCGCAATCGTGAACGATATACACTACTAAAATGGGCGCAAGAAGTATTCCATAACTTTAGAGTAGTACCTATGAGCCGAGGGATTTGTCATCAAGTTAATTTAGAATATTTGGCTTCAGTGATTCACGTTAGAGAAGAAAATGGCGAATTAATAGGATTTCCTGACACTTTGGTTGGAACTGATTCTCATACTACAATGATAAATGGTTTATCCGTCCTAGGATGGGGTGTAGGGGGTATAGAAGCCGAAGCCGTAATTTTAGGTCAACCTTATTATATGAATATACCAAAAGTTGTGGGAGCAAAACTAATAGGGGAAATTAAAGAAGGAATAACTGCAACTGATATTGTTTTAAATATCACTCAAATTCTTAGAAATCATGGTGTTGTAGGAAAATTCGTAGAATTTTATGGTCCTAGCTTAAAAAAACTTTGTCTTGCTGATCGAGCAACTATAGCAAATATGTCTCCAGAATATGGGGCAACAATGGGATTTTTCCCTATTACTGAGGAAACACTGAAATATTTGATAGATAGTGGAAGAAAAAAAGAACATGTAGATTTTGTAGAACAATACGCAAAAAAAGTAGGACTTTTCTATACAGAAAATGCCCCTATACCAGATTATAGTGAAAATTTGGAAATAAATTTAAGTGATATTAATCCAAGTCTAGCGGGTCCAAAACGACCTCAAGATCGAATTCCCTTAAAGGAGATGAAACGTGCTTTTATTAATGATATGAAAAAAGTATTTGATAAAAAAGAAGATCTTGAGAATATTTCTAATGGAAAGGATTTAAATCATGGTTCCGTTGTTATAGCTGCAATTACTTCTTGTACTAATACATCGAATCCATCTGTCATGATTGGGGCTGGACTTTTAGCAAGAAATGCTCTTGAAAAAGGCTTAAAAGTCAAAAGTTTTGTAAAAACAAGTTTTGCCCCTGGATCTCGAGTGGTTATTGATTACTTAAATGATGCAGGATTAATGCCATATTTAGAAGAATTGGGCTTTAATCTGGTAGGTTATGGTTGTACTACTTGTATTGGAAATAGTGGTCCTTTGAAAGATGAATTTGTAAAGGATATTAAAAATAATGATTTGGTTGCAACATCAGTTCTTAGTGGAAATAGAAATTTTGAGGGGCGTATCAGTCCTCATGTTAAGGCAAACTATCTCGCGTCTCCACCTTTAGTTGTGGCTTTTGCTTTAGCAGGTACTGTAGCAATAAACATGGAAGAAGATCCATTAGGTTTCGATCCAGAGGGAAATCCTGTTTATTTAAGAGATATATGGCCAAATTCAGAAGAGATTTCCGAGTTAAGTGATAAATTTGTTACCTCAAAGTTATTTAATAAAGAATATGAAGAAATCTTCAAAGGATGGGGGTTGTGGAATGAACTCAAACCACCAAAAGAAGAAATTTATCATTGGGATGAAGACTCATCTTACATACGAGAACCTCCCTTCTTTATAAATTTTCCATTAGTAGAGCCCCCTTTGAATGATATAAAAGATTCAAGAGTCTTAGCATTGTTAGGTGTTTCGGTTACAACTGATCACATATCTCCTGCAGGGGCAATCCCTAAAGATATGCCTGCTGGAAATTATCTTATTTCAAGGGGAATAAATGTGAAAGATTTTAACTCATTTGGGTCTAGACGAGGAAACCACGAGGTTATGATGCGGGGCACATTTGGAAACATTAGAATAAAAAATAAGTTAGTTGAGAAAGAAGGGGGATGGACAAAGGATTTTCTTTCTGATGAGATTGTTCCACTATATAATGCTGCAATGGATTATATTTCAAAAGATATTCCATTAATAGTTCTGGCTGGGAAAGATTACGGTATGGGAAGTTCTCGGGATTGGGCGGCGAAAGGTACACAACTTTTAGGTGTTAAAGCTGTTATTGCAGAATCATTTGAAAGGATTCATAGAAGTAATCTTGTAGGGATGGGTGTTTTACCGTTACAATTCATAGGAAGTGAGAATACTGAATCTTTGGGCATAGATGGAACTGAAGTGTTTGATATTGTTGGAATTAAAGATATTAAACCCTTCTCTGAAGTGGAAGTTACAGCTAGGAAAAGTAATGGTGAAGAAACAAAATTTAAAGCATTAGTACGCCTTGATAGTGCGGTTGATATTGAGTATTATCAAAATGGTGGAATATTACATACTGTCTTAAGAAAGATGTTAAAGAATTAACATTTTTCTTTTACCTTGTTATATAAAAAAAGTTTAATTTTTACTATATTAATTATCTAAATATAATTCTATAATTAGGGCAAATAAAAAAGAGAAAAAATGTTAAGGATTTTGTTTTTGATTTTTCATAGCAAGCCCCATCTTGCGCCAAGATTGCCTTCCGAGCTCCCACATTTTTCCCTGAGTATTTTCCCCTTTTAGTTCGCGCCCAATCCACTTTTGTCCGGCTGGAACATTTTTTCCCATGCCAACAAAAGAGGTGGCTCCAACCATGGCATCATCTTCAACGGTCACTGTTATCATCAATACTGATTGTATACCTACAACAGTATTATTTTTAACTGTTGCGCCGTGAACAATAGCACCAAAACCTATTAAATTATTATCTCCAATGGTAGTTTTAAATCCTTCAGCAGTATTTATAATACAAGCATCTTGAAACACATTTTTAGCCCCGATCTCAACCTTCGCAAAATCCCCACGCATTATTACTCCCTGGTAAACAACATTATCTGGACCCAATGTAACATCACCAACAATCCACGCAGATTCAGAAATCCAACACGAGGGATCGATGGTTGGAGTTTTAGCCTTCCCATCAATTTCAATTGAAATAATTGGCATAATATCTTTAAAATTCTATTTTATAAAAAGTTAAAGTTAGTTCTATGTGTTATTAGTTTAGCCTTTCTATTTGTAAATGTTTAAATGTATATTTTTAAACTATTTTATTACAAAGTACTTTGTTGAGTTATCTATGTCTGAAACAGGGTTAAAAATATTTAAACTCAATTTTGATGGGTCTTTCAATGAGATTTCTTATGAAAATATAAAAGATGTTTTTACAATTGTAAACATCTTAGCTATTTATGTGTCCCAAAAGAAAACAATGTATATCTGGATAGGACGCAATGCAACTCAAGCTTTAAAAAATCATATTTCAAATATCCGAGTGTTAGTGAAAGAAGAATTTCCTGACTTTCGTATTATTCGTAATTTTACATTTGAAATGAGGGATGAGCCATTTGAATTTTTCCAGAATTTAAATATATCTAAAGAAGAACTGTATAAAATCATTGATTATCAAGAAAAGGTGATGTTGCCTACCTTAAAGAAAATAGATACATTAAAAACTAAATTGGAAAGTCTTATTGATACAGAAGACTATGCCAATGCTATTAAAATATCAGAAGAGATCATTGTGTTAGCAAATCAAATCGATGATAATGCAGTTTTAACAGAGCAAAAAAGATTAATAACTGAAATTAAGTTAAAAAATGAAGATAAGCAAATTATCGATGAAATTTCAGAAAAAACATCCACCGTTGATAAAGAATTTTCTAAATTAATTAAAGCAAAAGAGTTTTTAAAAGCACATCAGTTGGTAGAAGAATTTGAAAAGAGCTTCAGTACTACATATGATTTATCGGCAATACCTATAGCTAAGGATTTATTATCAAGAGAAAAGAAAATATGGAAAAAAGAACAAGACCGATTAATAAAATCACTAAATAAGTTAGAGAACGACCTTTTTCTGGCACTGAGGAATCTCGAAATCGAAACAGCACTCAACTTATTGGAAAGAGGGAAAGCATTTTTCTTGAATCTTATTAATGAAGAAGTTAAATTGAAATGGAAGAGATTTGAAACCGATATTCAGATTGCGAAGCAGAAGGTTGAGCTCATCAAAGTCTGCGATAATTTCATTATTGAGTATGTTAAATTAAAAGATAAATTTCAATTTAACACAATAACTACAAAATTAGGTAGTTTACTCACAAAGGTTCAAAAATTAAAAATTACTGATTATAAGAAGAAATTAGAAGATATTAATAAAGAAATCAATTCCGCTGAAGACTCTTATAATAAAAAATTAGCAGAAATTGCTGAATTAGAGAAAAAAATAAAATCCAACCAAAAGAACAATCTTTTAGATGATACCTTAAAAAATTGTCAAAGTATTATTAAGCTTGTTAAGTCCATAAATAAGTTAGATTTAGAAGAAAAATACTCTGCAATTTTAATTCAAACCGAGGAAGCAATTGAAAATAAAAGAATCTTTGAGGAAAAACAAGAAAACTTAAAAGAAGAGCTCACTCAATTAGAAAAAGTGTTTGGTTCTTCACTAAAACGTATGGATATAGCCAAAACAGGAGAAATAATTGAGAAATCAAAAATTTTTCTTGTTGAACTTGTTGATGATAAAACAAAAGAGAAGTGGAATGCGTTAGAAAAAAAATTTAAGTTAACTAAAAATCTCATTCAAAATGTTGAAAATTTAAGTAGAAACGGGATCACGGCTTTAGAATCGAAATCATATAAAGATTCCCTTAATAATTATGAACAGATTATAAATCTAATTCAAGGATACACCAAACAAATACAAGGAAAGGTGGGATAAGTTGACTGAAGGAGAAGTAAAACCAATAAAGGAAAAAGAAGAAAAACGAAAAATAAAACTCATTTCGCAAATTGATGACTTACTTGCGATTCAAGGTCAATGCTATATGAAAGGGCAGTTAAAGGAGGCATTAGATCTAGCAGATAATATAATAGAGTTAGCAGAAACAGAAAACTTAGAATCATTCATAAGGGAACAAGAAGATTTAAAAGCAAGAATAAAGGGGATATTAAAAAAGAGAGAAGAAGAGAAACGAGGACAATTAATTGGGCAAATAAAATCTGAATTAGCAAAATTAGAAGTTGATTTTAATAAAGCCTTTAAAGTAGAGGATTTCTCGAGAGTAGAGTTAATTTTAAATAATGCTAAAAAACCCCTTTTTGAACTTAGTGATGAGAAGGCTAGCTTGAAATGGAGAAAGTTTGAGAATGAATATATAGATACCAAGGCAAGAAAAGGAATAATTAAGCAAGTATTGAAATTAATTAAAGAAAGTTCAGAATTAAAATCGAATTTTCAATTTGAAGACTTAAAACTGAGGTTAACTTATTTAATAGAACAGGTTCAAGATAAAGACATCAAGGATTATTTAGAGAAATTAAGAGAGATCGAAAAAGAAACTATTGCAGCAGAAGATTCCTACAAAAATACTCAAAACAAAATAAAACAAATTTCAGAAAAAATTACTGTTGAGAGAGAAAGAAAAGAATTTCAATCAGCGATAAAAAACTGTGAAGAGCTTATTAAACTTGCCAAATCAATTAATAAGAAAGATAAAGTAGAAAAATATTCAGCTATTATAACAGAACTTAAAACTGACCTTGAATTTGAAGAATTAAAAGAATCTATCAGAAAGCTAAATGATCATGGATTAGGCTCTCTAAAAAATGGTAAAATTCAAACTTCAATTGAAAAATTCAAACAAATTAAGGACGCCTTAAACAAATACGTATAAGTAAGTATTAAATATCCATCATTTGCCATATAACTCAATTAAATAAAAAAAAAGAATTAAAAAATTTTATTGGTTTATTAAGCATGTTTTTGCTTAATATGAGGTAATTTACCACCAGCTTTTAAAACTTCAATTTCAGTTTCGCTCAAAGAATGCGTCAATGGAATGTCAATATTTTTACTTAGATTTTTCAGTATTACCTTTCCAGTTTGTAATGTTGTTAAGTCAATTTCGAAATTATCTCCTTGTTCAATTCTATTATAATCATCCTTATTTGCGAACGTTAAAGGTACAATTCCAAAATTCACGAGATTAGCTAAATGAATACGAGCAAAAGATTTAACGATTACTGCTTTAAGACCTAAATATTTTGGAGCAATTGCGGCATGTTCTCGACTTGAGCCCTGACCATAGTTTTCCCCTCCTACTATAAAACCCCCATTTCTTTCTAATGATCTATCATGAAAGGATTCATCTACATCAATGAAAACAAACTTACTTATTTCTGGAATATTGCTCCTTAAAGGAAGTATCTTAGCTCCTGCCGGCATTATATGGTCTGTGGTAATATCATCCTCAACTTTTAGCAGAACTTCTCCTTCTAACTTTTCTGGTAAAGGATTAAGTTCAGGTAATGGTTTAATATTAGGCCCCCTTACGATTATAACATCTTTAGCCCTTTCAGGAGGTAAAGGTGGAATTATCATATTATCGTTTACTATAAACTTCTTTGGCATGTCGATTTTAGGAGGTTTTCCGATTGATCTTGGATCTGTTAATTTTCCAGCAAGAACAGAGGCGGCAGCAGTTTCAGGACTTACTAGATATGCTTGAGCACTTCTCGTTCCTGATCTACCTAGAAAATTCCGATTAAATGTTCTTAATGTAACAGCATCAGTTTTAGGTGCAAGTCCCATACCAATACAAGGACCACATGCATTTTCTAATATTCTTGCACCTGATTCAACTAAATAAGCCATCTCACCTGATTTTATCATATGATCTACTACTTGCCGAGATCCTGGAGAAACTGTAAGAACTGTGTTTTCACTAATAGTTTTTCCTTTCATAATATTAGCGACTACTTTTAAATCTCTTAACGAGGAGTTAGTACAGGATCCAATGCACACTTGATCAACAACTAATCCCTCAATTTCTTTCACAGATTTTACATTACCAGGACTATGAGGTTCAGCAATAAGAGGTTCAAGATCATCTAAATTTATCTCTATTCTTTCATCATATTCAGCATCGTTATCAGGTACTAAAGACACCCATTGATCTCCTCTTTCTTGAGCTTCTAAAAATTCTTTAGTAATATCGTCAGAAGGAAAAATCGAAGTAGTTGCGCCAGTTTCTGTTCCCATATTCGTAATTGTCCCTCGTTCTGGAACAGTCAAAGTTTTTATTCCTGGTCCAGTATACTCTAAAACTTTATTAACTGCCCCTTTAACACCTATCCTTCTTAATACTTCTAGAATAATATCTTTAGCTGAAACGTAATCAGGCAATTTGCCTGTAAGATACACATTAACAACCTTTGGCATTTTTAGTCGGAAAGCTTCACCTGCCATAGCGGCAGCTACATCAAGACCTCCTGCTCCAATTGCAATTGATCCTACTCCACCTCCTGTTGGAGTATGACTATCGCTCCCTAGTAGTGCCTTTCCAGGTCTTGCGAATCTTTCTAAATGAACTTGATGACATATTCCATTTCCTGGGCGTGAAAAATAAAGTCCATATTTAGCAGCAATGCTTTGGAGGTATCTATGATCATCTGGATTCTTAAAATCTGTTTGTAAAGTATTATGGTCAACATAGCTTACAGATAATTCTGTTCGTACACGATCAATACCAATAGCTTCAAATTGTAAGTAAGCCATAGTGCCTGTTGCATCTTGAGTCAACGTTTGATCGATCTTTATTGCGATATCAGTGCCTTTTTCGAGTTTACCTTCAATTAAATGTTGTTCTATTATTTTTTCAGTTAGAGTTTTTCCCATTTTAATCAAATTCGAGTAAGTTATTGAATATAAGTAGATACAAAAAGTAATGAAAATAAATTTTACTTTAATTTTTAAAAAAAGAAGAAATTTAATTAAAAAAAATGTTGGAATTTATAGTGCTGTAGGGGTTATAGAAAAAGATATAATCTACAACAAATTTAAATAATTATAATCAAGTTAAACTATAAGAGTTGAAACCATGAGAGAAGATTTAGAACCACTTACTAAAGGGGAATTATTAGATTACATCGAAGACATCTCCAAAAACTGGCTTGCAATCGATGGTACTTGGTTTCAAGCAGTTGAAAAAGAATTTGGCCTTGACAAGGCTATTGAGCTTGATATAGAACAATGGAAAAGATTTACTATAATTGAAGCGAAAAGAATTAAGAATCGATTCAAAATTCCCGAAAATGGGGGAATTCCCGCTTTAATCCAGGCATTAAAATATAGAGTATATGCAAATATTAACATACAAGAATTTGTTGAGGTATCTGAAATCCGGTGCGTGTTTAGGATGAAGAATTGTCGTGTACAGTATGCTAGGAAAAGTAGAGGGCTTCCAGACTTCCCATGTAAATTACTTGGTATACAAGAATATTCACTTTTTGCACAAACAATAGATCCTAGAATTAAAACAAATTGTATAACATGTCCACCAGACCCTCATCCTGAAAATTATTGGTGTGCGTGGGAGTTCATACTAGTAGAAGACAACGATTCACAAAAATATTAAGTTATATTAGATTTAAAAAGCGAATTATCTTATTCCTATAATAACAAGCCAATAATTTATTAGAATTGGATTACTAACAAAATTATCAATAAATATTATAATTCAATTAATCATAATAAAATGAAATAAAATGTCAGAAGAGTATATAAGAGGCCAAATAAGCGCCAAGGAAGATGAAATTACGCGAATTGAAGAAGATGCTTCAAAAAAAGACGCTTCAGCAGAAGCAGAAATTGAAGAAGAATTTGATCCAAAAATAGAAGAAGCGAAAGCAAAAGTAGAGGAAGAAGAAGGTTTGCGAGATGAAGCTATTGAAAAAGCAGCAGAATGGACTGCTAAAAAGAAAGAAAAAATCGCTGCTGCAAAAGATGCAAATAAAAAGCTTAATACTTTAAAAAGTGATAAAGAAAAATCCCTTAATGTGAAATTAAAAGAAATAGAAACTGAGAAAAAGTCCCAAATTAAAGAAATTCACGGAGAAATTAAAGCTCTACAAAAACAATTACTCGCTTTAGAAAAAGAAAAAGCTAAACAAGCTAAACAAGCTGAACAGGCTGAAGATTAAATCAATAGGATCTTTCTTGTTATTTTTTTTATTTAATTTTTTTTAATATTTTTTTTATTTTTCTGGAAATCACTTCTTTATAAATAATCGAAAACCAAGGTTTATTGGTTGATATTATTAACGGGTTTTGGTCCATACGATAATTATAAAAGAAATATTAGTAGCGAGATTGTTAAAAATCTTGAGATTGCAGACTTGGATATAAATATTAGAAAAGAAATATTACCAGTTAGTTGGAAATTTAGCATTAGATCATATCAAGACATATTAAATAAATTATCGAGAAAACCAAAAATTGTAATCCTATTAGGAATACATTCAAATAGACATTATCATTTAGAAAACCTTGGTTGGAATTTTGCGTTTGGACAAGATATCGATAACTACATTAAAATCGGAATTATTAGATATAATTTACACTTATGGCTGCGAACTATATTAAATGTAAGAAAACTATATTCATTACTAAAGGAGAGAATTGATATTAAGTTATCAAACTTTGCAGGAACGTATTTATGTAATTATCTCTATTATTGGGCTCTTTCTCTCTCAGATAAAAAATATCCTGTTTTATTTATTCATCTTCCCAATAATGAGAAATTAAATAGAGGTGTAGAAATCATTAGTACGATCATTAGAACTATAAATACTATTCTCTAATCAAATAGCTATAATTAAATTTAAAGATTAATGGGTAACTTTTGACCTTTTTCATTGATTTTATCTTTTAAAATATCGGGATGAAGTCTTAATTCATCATAAAGCCAAGACATGAGCCTTAATTTTGAGTTGTAAATCTCAACTTCTTCTTCAAAAAGTTCCATTCTATGGTTACCTTCTATATTCATTATATTCCATGAGATCCAAGAAACATATTTATCTGTGTAATATCCGGATATTATCTAATTTGTTTTAAATGGAAAATTTTGAAATTTGAAGAGTTTTTTCAAAATAAAACAACTGGAAAATTTAACTTTTTAAGTATTTCTTTTTAATATCATCAAGAATATATATTATATCTTCGATTGGATTGCCATCAATTACTTTATCCAATTTTTCAATTAATTCTTTAGGAAAGATCTCAAATTTTGCAATGTTCTCTCTATATTCTTTTAATTGATCAGAGACTGAATATAATGAATTACTTCTTTTTATTTCTAATTCCCTAGAAACGACATTCCCAAAAGATTCTATCAATTCATTATAAATACTGTTTTCGAATTGTTGTACTTCATAATTCACTTCGAAAATCATGTGATCATATTTTTTATTAACATCTTGGATTTCTTTTTCCCTTTCCATATTAATTTCATCGATTTTTGGCTTCAAAGATTTCTTTCTTAAATCTAGCTCTTCAAGTTTGGAATCTAAATGGTTGGTCATATTACTTTTTAATAAAGGATTTTATTTAAAGAATTAGCTAAAGCCATTTATGAATAGAAATTTACTTTAAAAATCTATGTTAATACTATAACTTCTAAAAATAAAAATTATATCTTTAGCATTATTTCAAATAATCAAACCATTTGAAAAACCATTGAGATTTATATGCCAAAAAAGGTTTTAATCCCAGAACCAGAAGACAACTTAAAATATATTGATGTTCATTGCCATATGCCATTTCCACGTCCTAGAAACGACCAGTTGCCAACTGATCAAGAGCAAATTTTAAATTATTTTAAATTGGGAGGGCAATATTTGATTACAAGTACAATAGATATGCATACACTTAATCTAACATTAGCATTTATGAAAGAAGGTTACAAGAATTTTGGTTTTACTTGTGGTTGGGCACCCCAGACTGTAACTTATTCTCCTAAGGTTAAATATGAAACTGAATGGAGAAAGTGGGTAGAATTTATTCAAAATAATCAAGAAAAATTTTTAGCGATTGGAGAAATAGGATTAGATTTTCATCACGCAAAAACTCTAGAAAAAAGAAATAAGCAAATATATGTTTTCAAACAAATAATAGAATTAACTAAGGATTATGATAAACCATATGTTTTACATGTTAGAAATGCAGCTGAACATGAATTCGATAGGAACAATCCTAAACATAGGTTTAATAAAAGAGATGGTGTCAATAAAGAAGTCCTTAATATTTTAAAAGAATTTAATATTTCACCGAAGAAAGTTTTGTGGCATTGTTTTTCGGGGCCAGAGGATTATGGGAGAACTCTACCTAATCAGGGTTTTATCATTTCTGTTCCAAGTTCCGCTTATGGTTTTAATAGATGGCGTAGAGTTTCTAAAAACTCTCCTTTAGAATCAATAGTAACAGAAACAGATTCTTATTATCAACACCCTTATAAAAGAGGACCTATAAACGTACCTTCAAATGTGAGATATTGTATTGCTGCTATAGCATATTCTCATAATGTACCTCAAAAATTAGTAAGTGAAAGAACAGTAGAGAATGCAAAAAGGTTTTTCAAATTAGAATTTGAAATTTAGAAATGTTAAAAAATTAGATACTCATTACTCTAAATACTAATATTAATTTTAATTAGAATTGGTGAATTTATTGAAAATTTTAGTAACCTATTTTTCACAAACTGGAAATACAGAAAAAGTTGCGAGAAGTATTTATGAAGGATGTCAAGGTGAGGATGTAGATTTAAAACCTATTAAAGAAGTAGATCCTTCAGATTTGAAAAACTTTGATTTAGTCTTTTTAGGATCTGGTATTTATGCAAGCAGAGTAAATAAAGCACTCTCAGATTTAGTAGCTGCAGCTCAAGAATTACCTCTAAAATTCATATTTTTCTCTACCCACGCAAGTAAAGAGGCTTATCAAGATGGCTTTAAAGTAGTGAAAAAAAAAATTGCGGAATCATCACAAATAATAGATGAGTTTGATTGCTGTGGTGATAATATTGGTGTACCTGAGGCAATGCGTAAAGCTATGTTAGAAAGATTGCCGGAAGATAAACGAAAAGAAGCTGAAGAACATCAACAATGGCTGAAAGGAAGACCAAATGAAGAAGATCTACAGAATGCTAAAAATTTTGCTCAATCGGTAATAAAAAAGCTATAAATCTAATAATTACTGATTTTTTATTTCTTTTCCTTTTTAATGAATACTCCCTATCTTGTTTTTAATATCGTCATTTGTAATAGAAACAATTTTCTAAAAATCTTTCTTATAATCTCGCTCCTAAATAATGTTCTGATCAGTTTCAATAATAAATGATGTTTTGGTTTGAATGTACTCTTGTTTTTATCATAACTAATCCGTTTAATGAAAAAATTGTTTTGTAGTATTGAAATAATTAATTGATAGGTTATAATCGCAATTATATCCCAAGCTCGTTTTATATGCTGTTCTGGATATTGTAATTGTTCTCCCATTGCCATCCTTACAATTTCAATAATATGATATAAATCAATCTTACTCCCTATAAGTTCACGTGTTGCCCATAATAAATATAAACAGCCACTGCAATAAGAGACTAACGCTTTTGCTCCTGTCTCTTCTGCTTCTTTGAATTTTTTACATCCTTCTGAAATAAGATCAAATGGAATTGAACTATTTCTTACCCAAGAAGCTCCTGCTCCAAAACCACAGCAGAGAGAATCTTTTTTAATATGTTTCATTTCCTTAATTTCACAACCGCACATTTCCAAGATTTTTCTTGGTGGGTCCCAATATTTTCCACTTAAAGCTTTTGAATAACAGTTGTCGTGAATAGTTACACTAAAGTTTAATTTATTTGTAATCGGTAGTTCTCCAGATTTTAGACTATTTAACATCCAATCATTAAAATTAATAAAATCTCGATTATGGTTAACTCCCATTTCCTTACGATGTACTTCTGAAAAGATGTATTGAACTGCGTCTACTGTATGAGCAATGTTTTTGACATCCCATTTATCAAAATCAGTTTTGCATTTTTCAGCAATTTTCTGAACAACATCTAGATATCCCCCTTGGTATAAATACGCACCGCCTTCCCATTGATCAATTAGATCAATCGGTTTAAAAAAGTCTAATAATTTACTACCACCTAGTATAAATGGAAATAGATGTGTGTAATTTCCAATTATCAAGATTGTATCTTCTGGATTAGGTGTATAACTCATCCAATCAAAAATCCACTTCCGTTCTTGATTAGATAAGAATATATTAAGCAACTGCCAAATATTCGGTACTTCTGTTGGGCAAACAAATTTATATAATGGAGGAGCACCCCGTTTCTTATATTTATCATTCCACCTCTCAAGAATTAATTGATAAGGATTAGCATTTTGAGGGCAGTATAAATTACATGAAAAGCACGTATTGCATTTAGAAAGTACATACTTAGATTCTTTTCTTTTAATTAATCTTTCAATTTCCTTTTTTGATTCTTCTAAGGGTAATTGTAGAACAGGGCATAGATGAAAGCATTGTCCACATAGATCACACAACTCTTCATTAAAAGCAGAGATTCTTTTACCCGTAGTCATCTTTACCATGCCTCTCCGTACATTGGTGGGTCTTCAGGGATTTCAGCTAATTTAAAAGTCTTTTTAGAAAATATTTTTGGTACTTGCTTCCTAATAGTGCCCCAGAAAAAGTGTTTCGCACGTTTTTTCTTTACTTTTTTTGTAAGGGAAGGTTTTTCTCCGATTGCTAGTTGCAATAGTTCAATTATATGATACACTTTCAGCTTCCTTGGATATAATTTTTTATTTGCAGTAAATGTTGCTAAGCATCCAGCACAATAAACACACACTGCTTCAGCTTTAGATTTTCTAAATTCTTTAAAATTTCTAATAGTTACTCCTCTTATTTTAAAGGGTTGATATGAAGAATCCACAGAAAAGCCAGCACCTATTCCACAACATCGCATGTTTTCTCTGCATGCTTCAACTTCTACTATTTTAACCCCAATTGCGTTGAGGATTCTCCTCGGTAAATCCATATATTCTTCACCAAACATTTTGGCATAACATGAATCTTGGATTGTTACAGATATGTTTAGTTTATTTTTGATTACAATATTACCACTTTCAATTTCTTCCCATAGATATTGAATATAAGATTTAATCTCTTCAAACTTATACGTAAGACCATAACGCGGTAAAACATTCTTGAAGACATTTGTTCCTGCAGTACATAAAACTAATAATTTCTTCGGATTTAGTATTTTAAACCATTTATCTAATCTTTTTGCTACTTGAAATAATTCATCTCGATATCCTGTACGAAATAATGTCTCACCGCAACAATACTCTAAACGCCCTCTTATATCTAATTCTTTAAAAAAACTTGTTTGAGTTAATTCTGCGAATGTGATAATATTACAACCCGGATAAGTTAATGTATCACCTTTTAACGGTTTCAAGGATACCCATTCTTTAACTAATTCTTTTGTCTTCTTCGGGAGGCGTTCCATAACATAAGATCGAAAATTTGGATAATGGGGATATAGAGTCATATAATATTTTCCCCTTTTCCTCAATCCTTCATTTTTATATTGCTCATTCCATCTTTGTAAAATCAAGCTTGTAGGATGAGCATTTTCAGGGCAATAGAAATTACATGAAAAGCAACTTTGACATTCAGTTAAAACTTTGTTGGTTTTCTCTCCTTTAATTAGTTTTGTTATTTCATCAATTGATTCATCTTTAGAAAGACTCATTACTGGACATTTGCTAAAACAATCTCCACATAAAGTACAAACATTTCTATTAAATGGTGAGAAAAACTCAATCCCCACAGGTTCAATATTAGTCATATAATAATAACCAAAGTAAGAAATTATTAAAGATTAATCGTAAAAGCATGATTAAAGGAAGTCATGGAAAGATACCTCTTAAATCAAAAGCTTTAGCAATCCGGGATACAGCGATAATGTAAGCCGCAGTACGAAGTTGAATCTTTCGTTCTTCATACACTTTATATACATCTTCAAATGCTTCTAATAGAATTCTTTTAAGTTCCTTATTAATTCTATCTAAATCCCAAAAATAAGCACGAATATCTTGGACATACTCAAAATATGAGACACAAACGCCACCAGCATTTGCAAGAATATCAGGAATCACATGTATCCCCTTATCAAATAAAATACGATCTGCATCAGGTGTAGTTGGACCATTAGCGCCTTCTAATATGATTTTGCAATTAATATCATTTGCATTTTCTTTTGTAATTTGATTTTCAATAGCCGCTGGTATTAAGACATCGCATTCTGTTGTTAATAATTCAGAGTTGGTAATAAGTTTATACCTATCGTCATCATAATCTTTCAAATAATTACCTTCCCGTGTCCATTCTAATAATTTATCGATTTGTAATCCTTCAGAATGATAAAGCCCACCAGATATATCTGAAACAGCTAAAATTTTACAACCCCGTTCATATAACAAACTAGCAATCCAACCACCAACATTACCAAATCCCTGAATAACAATAGTTTGTGATTCTAGTTTGCAACTTAATTTTTCACACATAGCATCAATTACAAAGTATAACCCCATTCCTGTAGCTGAATTTCTACCTACTGATCCTCCAATTTCTATTGGTTTTCCTGTCACAACTCCAGGTACTGACCTCCCCTTATTCATACTGTAGGTATCCATGATCCAGGCCATGATTTGTGCATTTGTGTTAACATCTGGCGCAGGTATATCAATATCAGGCCCGATAATATTTATTATCCCCGTTGTAAATCTTCTAGTAAGTTTTTCTAATTCTTTTCTTGATAATTCTCGAGGATTCACACATATTCCTCCTTTAGCTCCACCTAATGGTAATTTCAAAAGACTACACTTCCAAGTCATCCATGTGGCTAATGCTTTGACTTCATCGAGATTAACATTAGGAGCAAACCTTAGACCCCCCTTTCCTGGACCTCGCACAGTTGAGTGGTGAACTCGATAACCTTCAAAAATTTGAAGTGAACCATCATCCATCATTATAGGAATAGATACTATTAGAGCTCTTTCAATTCTTTTAAGATATTTAGTTATATTTGGATCCAATCCCATTTCTTTTGCCACTATATCAATTTGTTTTTTTGCTATTTCAAATGGATTTAATTCCAAGTTTTTACACCTTCGATATTTTCTTTTCTTAAAATATAATTTTTTGGTTTCATGGAAATAACCCTCTTAATTCATGAGCTCTAGCTAATCTTTCTCCTCCTATTGCATATGCTGCAGTACGGTACGTTATATCTTTTTCGCTTGATAAATTTAAAACAAACTCAAATGCTCTAAGTAAAATTCTTCTCATTTCACTATTAACTCTTTCAAGATTCCAAAAATATGAATGAATATCTTGAATATATTCAAAATACGAAACACATAAACCACCAGCATTTGCAAGAATATCTGGAATGATAATTATTCCTTTTTCATTCAATATTATATCTGCTTGAGAGGTTGTAGGGCTATTTGCACCTTCTAATATCATCTTACAATCAATATCGTCAGCATTACCACTAAAAATCTGATTTTCTGTTGCTGCTGGAATAAGAATATCACATTTTGTACCAAATAATGCCTCGTTTGTAATGATTTCGACTTTATTCCCTTTATAATCTTTTAAAGATTTGCCTTGTTGTTTCCAACTAATCAGCTTATTAATGTTTAAACCTTTATCAGAATGAATCCCTCCCTCTGAATCGGTGATAGCAATTATTTTACAACCAACATCACTTAAAATCTGGGCAACTACACTCCCTACTTTTCCAAAGCCTTGAATTGCTACTTTACTTGAGGTTAAACTGATATTTTGTCTTTCACATAAAGATTGAAGAATATAATACATTCCAGTTCCAGGTGCTTCTGTACGTCCCACTGTCCCCCCAATCTCAATTGGTTTTCCAGTTACAACACCAGGAATAGATCTACCTTTATTCATCGAATATGTATCCATAATCCAAGCCATCTCGCGCTCTCCAGTGTTCATATCCGGAGCGAGAATATCAATATCAGGTCCAATCATGGTAAGAATTTCGGAAGTATATCTTCTCGTAAGTTTTCTCAGTTCATCGGTAGATAACTTCTTCCTATCAACACAAATTCCTCCTTTCGATCCTCCTAAAGGTAATTCTAACAAGCTTGTTTTAAACGTCATCAAAAAGGCTAATGCTTTTATTTCATCTAAAGTTACATCTGGAGAATATCTCAAGCCGCCTTTCGCAGGCCCACGTAAGGTTGAATGATGCACTCTATATCCTTCAAAAATTTCAAGTGAACCATCATCCATAACGACAGGCATGGACACAATTAAAGATCGTTCTACTTTTTTTAAATATTCAAGAGTGTTAGGCTTTAAATCAATTACTTCAGCTGCAATGTCGAGTTTTTTTTTCGCACTTTCAAAAGGGTTAATATCTAACAATTTCTATCACTTTGAAATTGTAATTTTAAGATAATCTAATTAATACTTATTGTATAATATAATTTTTTCTAAAGTATATATCTTTAATAAAGGGTCTTAATAGAAGTAGTAAAAACGATATTAGAATAGGTAGAGTTTCAATGTAGTGTATTCAATTTAGAAATGCTTAGTATTGCAATTTTCACATTCAATTTCTTCGAAATCTTCCAAGTCACTACGATAAATTATAATTCTACCACTACCTCCACATAATTCACATTTTCCAATGGTTATAGTAGTTATTGTTTTTTCTTGTAAGCTCATCATATTATCAAGTAAAATTAAGTATTTTTAAATATACATAAATGGAAAATTATAAATATAAAATATTAAATATATTCGATATTATTTGGACAAGTTCTCTAAAACAAGCCAAGTCATTGAAATCAAAGATAGTCTTTCCTTAGAAGACTTAATTAATGATATATTCATCAAATCTCCTTAATTAGGGAATCATATATAAAAGTAGTCTTAATTATAAAGCTAAAGGTTTATAAGACAATATTGAACAAATTTTAAAGGTTCATTAGCACACCCACCAGAGTCCAAACCCCCCAATTGATCAATTATCTTTTGAGGTATCACGTTATCTGCAATCCATAAATCCTTTAAATTAACTAAAGATTCTAACCCTTTAATTTGAATTATTTTATTTTGACCTAAATCGAGTGTTTCTAATTTTGTAAGCGGTTCTAGTCCCTTAATTTCACCTATATTATTTTCTGAGAGAAAAAGGTTCTCTATATTTGTTAGAGAATATAAACCTTTAATATGGTTTATCTGGTTCTGTTTTAAATTTAAGATTTGTAATTCCGTGCTGTTATCTAATCCCCTAATTTCTGAAATCTGGTTTGAATTTAACCATAGTGTCTCCAAATTTTCTAATGGCTCAAGATTTTTTATTTCTTGAATTGAATTATTATTAAGATAAAGGCTTTTTAAATTATTTAGATTTTCAAATCCCTCTATGCTTGATATTTGATTTCCTGCTATATTTAGCACTTCTAAATTCTTTAGATTTTCTAGGTTTTCGATTTTTTGTAATTGATTTCCTGCAACCCACAATACTTCAAGATTACTCAAATTATCAAGCCCACTGATTTTTGAGATGTTATTCCAAGATAAATCTAATCTCTGAAGAGATGTAAGATTTTCTAAACCTTTTAATTCTTCAATTTGGTTTCCCCTAAGATATAATTCTTTCAAATTAGGTAAATTCTCTAATCCCTTGATTTCTTTTATTTCGTTGCTGATTAAATGTAAGATTTCGAGATTCTCCAGTTTGTCTAACCCTTTTATTTCTCTTATTTTATTACTCCCTAAATTTAGAATCTCCAATTCTGTTAGATTATCTAATCCTCTAATTATAACAATTTCATTAGAGCTAAGTTCAAGATTATTCAAACCTTTAACGTTGTCTAAACCAATAATTTCCTCAATATCTTTGATTTCAAGAAGCCCTAAATCAAGGAAGCCATTTACTATTTCGAATTTAGTACCAGCCCATTGAACAGATTTCATTAATTTCACTTAATTTGATGTAGTTAGATGATCGTAATATGTAATATCATTAATTAGATTAAATTATAAATTAATTATAAAAGCCTTTTAATTTATTTATTTTCTTTATGAAAAACTTATTAAAAGTATAACTGAAATTTTACATTTTTCTAATTTATAACAAGAACTTATTAAAAATCTATTTATGATAGTTAAAGTATGAATGCTATTGTTTGTAAAGAATGTGGATATTCATTCGAGAATAAGGAACCGGGTAAACATTTTTGCCCTAATTGCTCAAAAGAAATGAAGTTTTACAAGTTCGAAGCTTTTTGTGGCGCAAAACCAAACGAACTTCATGAGATAAATTAAATAATAATCCATAATTGTTTTTATTATATGTCATTGTTTTACGCAGTATGTAAGGAATGTGGTTTTAGTTATAAGAATAAAGAACCAGGTAATTATTTTTGCCCTAATTGTAATAAAGAGAAGAAATTCTTAAAACTGGAATTGTTTGATGGTGTCAAACCTTCAGAAATCCATGAAAATGATTAAAAGTTAAAATTTTAAGTTTGCATACATTTTTACTCTTCATGGTAAGAGCTTTATATATGGATGATTCCTATCTTAAAAGTTGGAATGCAAAAATTACTAGTGTGAAAGATGGAAAATTTATTATTCTTGATCAAACTGCATTCTACCCTAAAGGAGGCGGACAAAATTGGGATGAAGGCTATATAATTAAAGATGATGAAAAATTTAGAGTTGTTTACGTTGGTAAATTTTCTGGTGAAATTAGCCATGAAGTCGATAAGTCTGGATTAAAAGAAGGTAATGAAGTTTCTTGTGAGCTAGATTGGGAGCGAAGATATGCTTATATGCGATATCATACTGCTTCTCATCTTATCTCAAACATTCTTTACAGAAGAGCTGATGCTAAAATTACAGGTAATCAAATCGAACTAGACAAAACAAGAATGGATTTCTCTATGATTGATTATTCACCTGAAAAATTAAAAGCTTATGTAGATGAAGCCAACGAAATTATAGAACAAAATCTGCCCATTACTGTAGATTACATGTCAAGACAAGATGTTTTAGGAAAACCAGAATTAGCTCGCTTAGCTGTAGGATTACCCAAAAATATCAAAGAATTTCGTATTGTTAGAATAGGAGATATCGACGAACAAGTAGACGGTGGTACTCATATCAATCATTTAAAAGAAATCGGTAAAATTGAAGTAATTAAAACTGTAAACAAAGGTAAAAATAATCGACGTATGTATTTTATACTTAAGTAAAAGAAACTTTTTTTCTAAAATTTGAAACTAGATTTTTTAATGAAATGTAAGATTTATAATCAGAAAAAATCTAATAATTCTAATTGCATGATTTTTTTAAAAAATAAAAATCACAAGGGATTTTAAAATGTTAGAAATGGCAAAAGCTGATAAATCTAATCTCATCAATGTTGAAGAGTTTAATAAAAGATTTCAAGAATGGGTTAAAAACCATGCTGAACTCATCCAAGAAATTGGGAAAATTTTTGAAGAAAATAAAATTTCATGGGGATCCATTCTTGAACAAAATGCTCAAAAATACCCTAATAATCCCGCTATTAAATTTGAAGATACTATTCTTACTTATAAAGAATTTAATGACAAGGTTAACCAGTATGCGAATTATTTTATCTCTTTAGGTTTGAAAAGAGGTGATGTCGTAAAGGTTTTAATAAAGAACCGCATTGAATTATTGCTGGTTTATACCGCTAATGCTAAAATCGGAGTAATATCTTCAATGATCAATACTGATCTTCGCAAAAAAACCCTAGTGTATAGTTTAAACCTAACACCTGGCAAGATTGTTGTAATTGGTGAAGAATGTTTTAATGCTTTTAATAAAATTAAGTCTGATGTCAATTTATCAGATGCCAAACAACTCTGTTTTATAAATGATAGTGGGGACATGAACCTTCCTGATGAATTCATTGACCTTCCGCAAACTGTAATGGATTTCCCTGTAGAGAATCCACCAACTACAATTGATGTTAAGACTTCAGATGTTATTGCTTATATATTTACTTCCGGTACGACGGGCTTACCTAAAGCAGCACTTTTAACACATTATAGAGTAATTGCTGCGGGTTCTGTTTTTGGGAGAATGATCGCAGATTTTTCTTCTGATGATACTATGTATATTCCACTACCTTTTTTTCACGGTACAGCTCTAATGACGGGATGGCCATCCATCTTTATTTATGGAGGTGCTTTAGCTTTAGCCCGTAAATTCAGCGTTAGTCTCTTCTGGGAAGATGTTCGTAAATTTAATGCGACTGGCTTTAATTATGTTGGAGAAATATGTCGCTATCTAATGAATCAACCTTCTAAACCAGATGATTCAAATAATCCTGTTAGAGTAGTGATTGGGAATGGTCTCCGTCCAGAAATTTGGCTAGATTTTAAAAAACGATTTAAGATCCCTTTTATTGGAGAATTTTATGGGTCATCAGAAGGAAACGGAGCATTTGCTAATGTATTAAATTTTGATTGTACATGTGGATATTCTGCTGGCGGTTATGCCATTGTAAGGTACGATCTTGAGGAAGATAAACCCATTAGAAACACGAGAGGATTTATGAGAAAAGTACGTAGAGGTGAAGTTGGCTTAGCTCTATTCGAAAGTACGGAAACAAGCAAATTTAGGGGGTATACTGATAAAAATGCAACTGAAGCGAAGCTGTATCATAATGTTTTTAAAGAAGGAGATGAATGGTTTAATTCAGGCGATTTAATGCGGAATCAAGGATGTAGTCATGCCCAATTTGTTGATCGTCTCGGAGATACTTTCCGATGGAAGGGACATAATGTTTCAACTACTGAAATAGAACAAATCCTTAATATATTTGATCAGATCTCAATGTCATCTGTTTATGGGGTTAAAATACCATTGGTAGATGGACGAGCAGGAATGGCAGCAATTGTTCTCTCATCCATCGTTAATGAATTTGATTTCAAGGAACTAGCAAGGCTTTTTAATGATAATCTTGCCCCATATGCCATACCAATTTTTCTCAGATTTAAGTCAGATCTCTCAATAACGTACACTTTTAAACTTAAAAAAGGAAAACTCAAAGAAGAAGGCTTCGACCCTCAACATATTGAAGATACCCTATATGTTATGCTACCAAACGAGTCAGAATACATACCTATGACGAAAGATATCTATAAGAACATTCAGAACCAGAAATATAACTTTTAAAGAGGATAATATTTTAAAACTATATAAAATTTAACTATATGTTAAAACCATCATCAAAATCATCATAATCTTCAAGGTCAAACCTTTTCCTTTCTTC
Organism: Promethearchaeota archaeon; assembly: GCA_030603385.1. Classification (GTDB taxonomy): domain Archaea; phylum Asgardarchaeota; class Lokiarchaeia; order Sigyniarchaeales; family SOKP01; genus Loki-b32. The sequence goes on from JAUVXW010000004.1 coordinate 72,663, forward strand.
TTCTTTCTTTTCTCTTTTAAGTTCTTTACGATCCTTACGAGTAAGCTCATCTTTTCGTTTAACATAAATTTGTTCATATCTTTCTCTCAAAGCCTCAACATCTTCAACATGACCAATTTTGTCTTCCAATCCATCTTCAAAGAAAAAGTTCCGTTTGAATTTCTTAGCAGGAACACCCACATATATATAGTTTTTTTCTAAAACTTGTCCAACCGTCGTTACAGAATTAGCTGCTAAAATACAATTATGCCCAATTTGAGTGCCTGGCATAACTATTGCGTGTGAACCAATCCTGACCTCATCTTCAATCACTGTCTTCCGTATTATCAACAAATTGCCTACGATTACAGCAGATTGGATGATTGCACCTTGTCCAACCACTACATCTTTTCCAAAATCTATAAATTCTGTATCAACCCATCCTTCGAACAAACTGTTCGAGATTTTAGTTTTTACTCCAAACATTTTGAAACAGACATTATCTAAAAATCCAGGGAAAGGGAATCTATGAGCAAGCCAGATTGGCCACCTTTTTATAGTATTCCGTAAACTCCAGTATCGGTAATCTTTATCTTCTGGAATTCTTAGGAAAACCCCTTCTCGAGGCTTATGAATTGCATTAACAATAAGTAGCAATATTTTAGCAAAAATAATTGCTGAAAAAACAAGAGTTATATACATCAGAAATGCTAAAAGTGGTAGAAACGTGTAAAAATGAACGGGTCTTGCATAATTCCATAAAAGTTGCCAATACACCCATAATTCCACGAGTATTGGTAATATACTTATCCAAATAAGAAAAATATAAAAAATCAAATAACGTTTCTTTACCAATACCGTCGGCGTGAATGGCCTTGTGTGAAAATGCGAATCGCATCTTACTCTACACGCATTGTATTTGGAACCGACATTACTCTTCTCCTTTAACTTACTTATTTCTGTTTCTTTTTTACTACTTTTTTATTTAATTATTTAATAACTATAGATATTTACTAATATATCTTATTAACTAAAAATAAATCTTATAAATTATAAAATCTACTTATAGTTAAAATTAGAAGTCCTCATTTTTGTTAGTTATTTAGAGCCATTTTGGTATAAATTGAAATAATATCTCCATCTTCAATTATATGGTTTAAATTAGCAATTTTTTGACCTGGATGTCTTGCAGAGTTCCCCCATATTAGCGAAAACCGAAAATCTTTTACAAATCTTTTATGAATCTTACGACAAAGAGTTTTCATGTTATCACCTTTATGAAGAATTATTGGTTCATCCATATCTGCTTCTTTTTTAGGAGGCTTTAAATATACTCGAATTAAATTCAATTCTTGGAAAATACGATGGCGAAGTGCATTTATATTTTCTTGATTTTTTGCTGAAATCATGACCCAATGATTGTGCCCAATAGATTCCGTGATTTCTTCTGGTGAGAGTGGAATCTTCATCAAATCTACTTTATTAATTACAACAAATTCTTTTGTATAAACCCGATTTCCCATTATAAAATCAATTAATTGATCCGGTGTAGTATTTGGCTCAGAAAAATACACTCCTGCATTAAGAAGACCTAATTCGTTTGATAAAGCTTTAACCTCATTTTTATCCATTAATTGAGGGCCTTTTGAAGTGAAGTGAATCCCACCTCGAGTTTATTCTTTAATAGAAATTCGTGATGGTCGACTATTTAAACGGATACCCGCATTATTTAGTTCATTTCTAATTTTTTTCAAATCTAGAAAATTGATGGTTCCATCTTCTCGAAAACAAATGATTATTAGAATCAATTCAGCTGTCCGTACAGCACCTAAGACTTGTTTCCCTTTACCTTTTCCGGTGGCGGCTCCTAATATGATACCTGGCAAATCTATCAGCTGTATTTTAGCATCCTCAATATTCATCATACCAGGAATGGCAGTTATTGTAGTAAAATCGTAAGCTGCTACTTTTGAATGAGTATCACCTTCAGTTAATAGGTTAAGCAATGATGATTTCCCAACGGATGGAAATCCAATAAAAGCTACTTGGGCATCACCCGATTTTTTAATCCCAAAGCCCCCGCCACCTCCTTTCTTAGAACTCGCGATTTGAATCAAATTTTCTCGGAGTTTGGCTAATTGGGCTTTAATATAATTTATACTACGCTGAGTGCTCTTATTTGGGATAGTCTCTGCTAACCGTTCCTCAAGCTCCTTAATTCGATCTTCAACTTTTTCACTCATTCCATGTATATAAAACTACTATATCCAAAAAAATTTTCGAAAATTACCTAAGAAAAAGGTTTTTAATAAAGTTGATAATTTAGAAAAACATTTCAGAAGCCATTATGACGATATGGGTTATTAGTTGATGCCCATTGACCGAAATAATAGTTCGTAGAGGAATTTATTTTAGATAGATGGTAATAAAGAAAATTAAGTACTGAAAATTTTAAAAATATAACAAAAATAAAATAAAAGTTAATTATTCCATTCTTTTCCTTCTGCGTCTTATTAACAGTAGGGCTGCTACACCAATCAATGCCCCTCCACTAATAACCGAAATTAAAATAATCAGTTCGATTGGAATTCCACCATCTTGAGCTGAAATTGGACATTTCATTAATGGAAAATTGTCTTGACTTCCTCCAGTAATAATATATGGTGTATCCCCAATTCCATCACCATCTTCGTCTGAACCCGTATAATCAGCCCAATAATTACCCTTAATTCCATTATCCCATTCATTAATAGCACCCTCATCATCAGCATTGAGAGTATTATTAAAACAATTTAGATATATGTTGTTAAATAAAGAAACATGCACGTTTATTCCAGCATCCCCGTTATGATTTACGGTGTTTCCTGTAATATTGTTATACAAACTACTCCATAAAGATATCCCCCATCTGTTGTTAAAGGAAATAACGCATTCAGATATAATGTTATTATCAGAATCAGTAATACCAATCCCAATATTATCATTATTATTTACAGTGTTTTCAGAAATAATGTTATTAATACAATCTCCTAAAATTACCCCATTCCAGTTGTTTTCACATATGTTTCCCGAAATGGTATTATTATCACTACTAAGGCCTAATGATATCCCCTCCCCATATTCTGCACCATTTACCGAATTTCCTGAAATTTCGTTATTACTACTATGAGTTAAATATATTCCATCCACACTATTATTACTTACTGTATTTCCCGAAATTTCGTTATTGCTACTACTCGATACACGTATACCATGACCGTTATTATTTGAAACGTTATTGTTTATTAATAATCCATTACTCACTGATGATAATACGATACCCGCATTTGGATATTCAGCAGAATTATAAACTCTACAATTTTCTATTTTGAAATACACATTGGAATTTGCAATCCAGATACAACTGCTAGAATTTTTCCCATCGATTATCAAATCTTCTATAACATACGGTTCAGAAAAGGTACCATTCCCCGTACAATTTCCCGCACTTTTAAAAGCAAGCCACCCAGAATTATCGTCAATATGAATTTTTCCCGAAACTGCTGAGATTTTTGGAATCTCGTTATTGAAAATAATATCATCGCTATAGCCCGAACTTTTGTTGTAATTGTCCGTAATATAACTAAGATTAGTGGTGATTATTGGTAATAATGCGAAAAGGATTCCTATGATGATTAAATTTGATTTTACATTTGATTTCATATTATTTTCACTATATTAGAAAAATATAATTTGTATGTGATTAGTAATTAAGGTAATTTCCTTTATAACATTTCAATCTATTAAGGAATAAATCAATTAACATTTCTGTCAATTAAGTATAACGGGTTATAATAACAAGATTATTTTCTTATTTCATAAATGCTCTCAAATGTTAGTTTTTGCCCTCTCTTTTACAATGTGAAACTTTTGGACTAATAAAATATTTAATTTGTTAATAATAAGCTTACTTCGCTGAAAATACTGATATTTTATTCCTCTTCGTCCTTTGTTTTTATTAAATCTTTTTTATCTTCATCTATATTTACTTCATGCGAAACTTCAAATTTTTTTGCTTCATCTACATCTCTTTTCATAAGAATTTCTCTTTTTGATTCAGCGTACTTATTTTCTTTCAATTCTATAGCAGGTATACCAAAATATATCCAGCCAGGTTTTAAAACTTGATCGTAGGTGGTTGAACTAATTGCTCCAATTACAGATTCTTTTTTTATAATAGTTCCTGGTGCAATTGAAGTCTGTCCTCCAACCATAACATAGTCATCAAATAAAACACCCTTAATTAATAAATATTTTCCAACAACCATGGAAGACATAATGGTTGCCCCCTGTCCGATCAGAACTTTACGACCTAATTTAATAAATTCAGAGTCACACCACGTATCAGCTAAATGACTTGAAAAATCCATATCAACCCCAAGTTGCTGAAAAGCTATTACATCTACCCATGGAAATGGTGAATTCCGTAAAAACCATAAAGAAATCTTCTTTATTTGCGTTCGGAGCTGCCAGAATTCAAAATCTGTGCTTCCTATTTGCGCTTTAAAAACGCCCTCTTTAGGTTTATGAATTAAATTTACTAATATTAAAAGTAATTTACTGAAAAGAATACACGCTACTATAAAGATGTATAGCAATCCAAATAAGATGACTGGAAAAAAAAGAAAAAATGGTAAATGAAATCTTATAGAATTTCCATCTATTATATCCCCGGAATACCAATACCATAGGATTGTAATAAGTAAACCTGAAATCCAAAATATTGGTATATAGACTAACAAAAACTTTACATTCACTCTGCTTATCGCAGAGCTAGTTGTGAAATCAATCGCCAAATCTTCTTTTGAAAGACTATTAATATCTATTTTTTCTTCTTGTAAGTCATCCAACAATTGTGTGTTATTAGGAACTTTATCTGTTTTCTCTAATCTACGCTCTTTCTCTTTCAATTGATTTAATAATTTTTTATCTTTATACTCTTCAATATTCGCATTCTTTTCTAGATCCTTTGGTTTAACATCTAAGTATTCCATAATCTTTCTTCTAAAGATTCTTCTCATAGGCATTCCATAATAAAAGTGTTTTCCTCCCTTTAATACACTATGTTTCGGTGTAGAAGCTAGAGGTAATAGATATGAATCATCAAAAATCTCACATCCTGGGGCAATATTGGCAAATGCAGCAGATGTTACATTATTACCAACTTTAATTTTAAAATAGGAGATATTGCCAAAGATCCCCTCAACAAAATGGCTCGCTAATGTAGTATTCACACCAATATAACAGTTCTCGCCGCATTCTATAAATTTATCCATACCGACAGACTCCTCAAAGGTTGTACCTTTTCCAATTTTGTTTGAGCCAACAAAATTAAAAAACCAGTTGCTGAGCCAAGGAAATATACCCTTATTAAAAGTGTTTTTTCCGTATTTTATCATAAAAGCCCTGATATGATAATAATTTGCTGTTCTACTTTTTACATTTCGTGGAATAATTCCAGATATCGATGGAGATGTTCTTTCCGTAATTCTCCATATAATTCGTGTGATTAACCCTATCAGAAATAAGTGAATTAAATAGCACATTATAAGAACTAATGGCATAAATAAAAGAGATATCAACGATTTAAAATCAGTAAAAATTGATATAAAACTAAGATTTTCTAAAAAGTATATCCGAAAGGGAAAGAAAAAGTATAACAAAAAAACAAATCCGGGGATTACCCATGAAATGTAATAAATAATAAAGAAAATAATAATATACAAATGAAATTGAACACTTACCTCCTCTTTAATGACTTCATTATTCAATTCATTAGAAGAGGGATGTTCAATTTCACTGTCTTCGTTGTTCATTTCTACCATTAAAAGCTTTGATTTGCAATTGATCCTTATTATATTTTAATAGATATTTTTTTCCTTTTAAATTTATGAGTCTTAAGCATAGATAAAGATTTGCTATGAATAACAAATGTGAAAACTGTGGAAAATGTTGTTTAGATACAGAAATGATTCTTTCTTTTGAAGATATCGAATTAATAAAGAAAAATTCAATCGATAATATAGGAGAAGGTGATTTTGTGTTTAAAAATGAAAATGAGCAATTTCAACTCAAAAACATTGATGGTCATTGCGTTTTTTTAAATTACTCTGCAAAGAAATGTAACATTTATGAATTTCGACCTCAAGGATGTAGATTTTATCCATTAATCTATGATATTAACAAAAAAAAATGCTTACTTGATGATGATTGTCCTAAAAAGGATCAATTTTATAATACAAAACAAAGTCTAAAAATTACATGTTCGAATTTGAAAAGGTTTTTAGAACAACAATTTACTTTGAAAATTGATTAAAGTTGAGATATCCTAGGTCAGATCTTTTTTGTCTTCTTCAATGTTAATTTTATGCTCAACTTCAAACTTCCTCTCTTCATCTACATCTTTTTTCATAACAATATCACGTCTTTCTTCAGCATATCGGTTTTTCTTTAATTTAATGACGGGAATTCCAAAATATATCCATCCTGGTTCGAGGATCTGATTATATGTAGTTGAACTTATAGCTCCAACGACTGAATCCTTACCTACTATTGTTCCAGGTGCAATGGTTGATTGTCCTCCTATCACTACAAAATCATCAAGAATAACATCTTTAATTAATAAGTATTTTCCAACGACCATTGATGACATTACGGTAGCACCTTGACCTATTAGAACGGATCTTCCCATTTTTATAAATTCACCATCGCACCACGAGTCAAATAAGGAACTTGAAAGAGTCATTTTTATACCCATTTTTTTAAAAACTAATATGTCCATCCAAGGAAGAGGCCAATTTCGTATAAGCCATAAAACAATTTTTTTTAACTCTGTCCGTAAACACCAAAATTCGAAATCACCATTACCTTTTTCAGCTTTAAAGACCCCCTCTTTTGGTATATGAATTAAATTTATTAAAATTAAGAATAATTTAGTAAAAAAGAAACTCGCTATAATAAAAATAAACCACATAAGGATGACCATCGTTGGTAAAAAAAATGCCATAACCAACCACCTATTATATCCAACATAATAAGTAAATGTATAAAACATTATGGTTACTAGCATACCAGAAAGCCAAAATATAGGAACATAGACAACTAAAAATTTTAAATTTACCCTTGAAATTGCACTACTTGTCGTAAAATCAATTCTTAAATCTTCTTCATTTATATTATTAATATCAATATTATCTTCATTTGAATCTGTGAATTCTTGTTCATATTTAGGAAAAACTTCAGATTGTTTGATATCTTTCATGGCTTTTAATTTTTTTAACAGATTTTTATCTTTATAGCCGTTAATATTTTCATTTTTTTCTAAATCCTCTGGTTTAACACCTAAGTATCCCATAATCTTTTTTCTAAAGATTCTTCTCATCGGAATTCCAAAATAAAAGTTTTTTCCTCCCTTTAATACACTATGTTTCGGTGTAGAAGCTAGAGGTAATAGATATGAATCTTCAAACACCTCACTTCCCGGAGCAATGTTAGCCATTGCAGCAGCGGTTACGTTATTACCAACTTTAATTTCAAAATAGGAGATATTGCCAAAAATCCCCTCAATTAGATGGCTTGTTAAGCTTGAATTTACTCCAATATAACAATTCTCGCCTATGTTAATAAATTTATCATTAACACAAGATTCTTCTAATGTTGAACCTTTAGAAATTTTACTAGCTCCAATAAAATTAAAAAACCAGTTGCTGAGCCAAGGAAAAAGCCCTTTCATAAAAGCATTCTTTCCTTGCTTAATCATAAAACCTCTTATTTGATAGTAATTCAATGTTTTACTTGGGAAATTTCTTGGTATAATCCCTTCTTTACTTGGTGACCTTTTTTGGCTCAAACTCCAAAAACCACGTGTAATTAGACCTATGAAAAATAACCGGAGAAGATAACAACAAATGAGAACAAAAGGCATAGAGATTAATGCTAATAAAGGCTTAAACTCGGTAAAAAGTGCCAAAAAATTAGTAGTTTCTAAAAAATGTGGTAAGAAAAAAAGAATCATATAAGTCATAAATAAAATTGCCGGAATTAATAAAGAAGCTAGAAAAATTGTAAAAAGAATAAAGAGATACCAGAAATATGGATTTTTAATTTCTTCTCTAACAGTTTTTTCCTCTAAGCTATCCTCAGTCGATTGTTGCTCTATCGTTGTCAATTTATTAAATTTTTAATTTTGATTTATATTTAGTAATTAAGATAATTTTTCTAAAAAACTCAATGTTTTAAAAATATGACCTAATTGTAAAATTGATTACTTGTTAAAAGAGTCTTTATAAAAGCAATTAAATATGAAAATAAATTAAAAAATTAGAGGCTTTTTAAGCAAGATCTTTTTTGTCCTCATCTACATTGATTTCATATTCAATTTCATACTTTTTCTCTTCGTCTACATCTTTTTTCATAAGGATTTCTCTTTGCGATTCAGCGTATTTGTTTTCTTTTAGCTTGATAACAGGAATTCCAAAATAAATCCAGCCTGGTTCGATAATTTGATTATATGTGGTTGTACTAATAGCACCAACAACGGAATCTTTACCTATTATTGTTCCAGGTGCAATGGTTGATTGTCCTCCTATCACAGCAAAATCATCGCATATAACCTCTTTAATTATTAAATATTTTCCAACGACCATTGAGCTCATAACCACAGCCCCTTGACCTACAAGGTTTTTACGCCCAAATTTAATAAATTCACCATCACACCATGAATCATATAAAGTACTGGAAAGAGACATTCTTATTCCCCCAAATTTGAAGGCTAATATGTCCATCCAGGGAAGAGGCCAATTACGTATAAGCCATAGAACAATTTTCCTTAATTCGGTCCGTAAACACCAAAATTCCCAATTAGTGTCTCCAACTTCGGATTTAAAGATACCTTCTTTAGGTTTATGTATTAAATTGATTAAAGTTAAAAATAATTTACTGAAGAAGAAACAAGCCAGTATAAAAACAAACCACATAAGGATGACCATCGTTGGTAAAAAAAATGCTATAACCAACCAGTTTCGAACATAAAATGTGAACGTATAAAACATTATGGTTACTAGCATACCAGAAAGCCAAAATATAGGAACATAGACAACTAAAAATTTTAAATTTACCCTTGAAATTGCGCTACTTGTTGTGAAATCAAGTGCTAATTCTTCTTCTGATAATTTATTAATATCTATTTTTTCTTCTTGTAGGTCGTCCAACATTTCTGTGCTATTAGGAATCTCATCTGTTTTCTCTAATCTACGTTCTTTCTCTTTCAATTGTTTTAATAATTTTTTATCTTTATACCCTTCAATATTCTCATTTTTTTCTAAATCGCCAGATGTTATCTCTAAATATTCCATAGTTTTTTTTCTAAATATCTTTCTTAATGGAAGCCCCCAATAATAATTATTTCCTTTTAGTGCACTATGTTTTGGAGTTGAAGCTATTGGAAGTAAAAAAGAGTTGTCGTAGACTTCTGATCCAGGGCCAACGATATTCATTACTGCTCCAGTAACATTATCTCCCACTTTTACCTTAAAGTAAGAAACATTCCCAAAAATTCCCTCAGTAGCGTGGCTGGATATGGCAGAATTAACCCCTATGTAGCAGTTCTTGCCTACTTCAATAAATTTATCATTACTTACGGACTCCTCAAAGGTACAACCTTTTCCGAATTTACTTGCTCCGATAAAGGTGAAGAACCAATTACTAAGCCATGGAAAAATACCTTTCATAAAGGAATTCTTTCCGTATTTAATCAAAAAGCTCCTAATATGATAATACTTGAGAATTCTACTTGGAAAATTTCTCGGAATTATCCCATCTTTACTAGGGGATTTTTTTTCACTCGATTTCCAAAAAGCACGAGTAATTAATCCCACGAAAAATAAGCGGATTAAATAACAACCAATAAGAACCAAGGGCATAGAGATTAATGCTATAATGGGTTTAAATTCAGTAAAAAGCGTGATAAAACTTGTAGTTTCTAAGAAATGTGGTAAGAAAAAAAATCTCATATAAGTCATAAATAATATAGCAGGAATGACCAATGAAGCTAAAAAAATCGTAAATAGCATGAAGAGATACCAAAAATATTGATATTTAATTTCTTCTCTAATCATTCCGTTCTCAGAATCGTTTTCAATTGACTGTAATTTAGTATCTGCCATTGCTGTTTAGTATATTGAGAATAATTCAATGATTTTTAAGATATATTAAATTAATAAGAAAATTTGATGTGCACTATTTAAAACTATTGCAAAATCTAAAAGAGAACTCGATGTCTTAATTTATTGGATCTTGAGATATAGTCTGTACATGTTTTATAGTCTGGAATTCTATATCTAAATGGTTCTTCTTCCGCCATTTTTTTAGGAAATTTCGAAAGAAATTTGGATTTAGACTTATTGAATTAAGTTGGGTATCAAAAAAATCTGTAATTTTAGCTTGGATTACTCGGAAATAAAGCATTAAAAAATTAGAGCTTTTTCTAGTTATGCTTATATCCTTCGCAAAAATTTCTATATTAATAATGGAGTGTTATTTAGATCTTCTACAGTTGTTTCATTTAAAATTTATTATATTCACCTATAAATGCAATAAATGCGGACACGAACAACAACTCGAACTTTACTATGGTATAGACTAGATAAAAATTACTGGGCGGTATAATAATAACAAAAACAAATTAAAGAAAAAAAATGGATTTAAATTTAAGGAGTAACAGTTATTTGCTTCTTATCAAAATCATCAGGATTTCCTCCATCTTCAAGAAATTCTGCGAAACTCTTTAAGCCTTTTAGTAATAACTCAGCAGCTTTTACGAGGATCTTTTCATTCTTTTCATCCTCAAAGTCTCCCCATATTGTAGCTTCGACAATATCTCCTTTGGGATTTAAAATATAACCCAATGCATTAAAGATTCCACCTTCTATCCTCACTGAAATTTTATCTGGTTCAACGGTCTCAGTTCGAATAGATGTAAAATCCCCCACTGTAGATTTAACAGCGAATTTTCCTTCAGATATTTGCGTTATTTCATTTGTAGGCAAATTCCATTTAACTCCTAATAAAGGGTCATCTAAGATATCAAAAATTCTCTTTTGAGACGCTTTAATATCGATCTTTCTCTCAACACGAACCAATACTTTCACACCTACTATTTTTAAATTGGATTAAGACTTGTGCATTATACAAGTATAACATTTTCCTTTATATACATTTGTATGAGAATTATCAGTTCTCGCTTGTAAAAAAGGGGAATTTTTCCATACTTCATTGAACATAGATGGTTGTCTTCTTATGTATTTTTACAACTTTAACTTGAGGCGTGTGATTTACAACGATTAGATCTATTTTTCGCTCCTTCTCTCGAAACGAGAAGATATCTCCTCTAGTCACAAGGCTATTGTTTAATTTTTTAGCTAAAACTTCTGGATTTTTTATTGCTACCTCCTGATGATAACATTTGTACCACTATCCTTATAATAGCTCGGAAATGCAAATGCTGAGGTTATCTTTTTTGCGGAATCATTATAAATGCATATAATACTACTGGCTTCGATGATATTATTCAAAAATAGACTTGGATCCACTCGAGCAATTCCCTTTCCGGCATCCTCTTTAAAAGCTTCCTTAACTCTTAATTTTTTTCCAATAATCTCTATCACTATAAATTTTTATCCCTATAAATGAAAATAATAATGACTCTTATAATACACTCCCTTAATCTTTCCCTCATCAACCATACGAATTAGATCTCTTTCCACTTTCTCATCATTTATCTCATAGGATTCTTCTACCCCAAAATGACAATCAATAAATGCTTGAAGTGTATACGCTTTTTCTCTATTTTCTTCAAAGAATTGGTAAAATTTCGCTTGATTGTGCTCCAAGATTATATCCTTATTTATTCCGTTAAGCTTATACAGATCTTCAACTAGTAATACTCTATGATCTTCACAATAAAGTTCTTTCTTATGGTTTCTGGTGAAGTAAACAGGGTGGTTATCCTCAATTTCTTTAAACATACTAACTTTTTCTTCTGACATTTTTATAACCTTCTTTTTTAGTGACTAATAATTATAGGGAAAGTATTTAAATGAAAAAAAATCTAAAATTGAAAAAAGGTTAGCCGTAGCCTTTCATGGCACATTATACTGTCTTGCTTTTAGAGAGATTAAACCCAATTTTCCTTAAAATCCAATTTTCGATAAGAAACTCTTGTAGGATGTTTTCTTTTTTAGAATAGCTCGAGTCGATAAATCGTTTTGGAACCCAGAAAGAAATTCCATTATAAATCCTAATGAGAACTGATTTAGAAGTCTCATTCATGTAATATCCTTTTATTGTGCTACACAAATTAAAATCTTTTGGGATGATAGATTCTGTCATGAAATAAAGAAATGCCTAAATACATAAAAAAAGAAAAAGTGTGAAAATTTAGTAATTAAATTTATTCTATCATTTTCAGAAATTCTTCTTCTGTAATGATTTTGGTTTCTTGTCCTTGGGCTTATACATACTTAGTAAAAAAGATTTAAATACGTTTTCTACAAGTATATATTGAAGACAAATGAAAAAATCAGAAGTAATTTTAAACTAAACCAGATGCAATAATTCAATTAAAGGATGAGGAGGAAAATGAATAAAAAAATTTTGTTGTTGGATCATATACCTAAAACAACTTTATTTGAACCTGAAAATATTATATTATTTATAAATGATTACCAAAAAGTGCTTGGATTACTCGGAAATAAAGCATTAAAAAATTAGAGCTTTTTCTAGTTATGCTTATATCCTTCGCAAAAATTTCTATATTAATAATGGAGTGTTATTTAGATCTTCTACAGTTGTTTCATTTAATCCAGATTAAAATTGAATTCACAAATTTTATCATGAATCTTATTCTTTAATTCCCTTGATATATCATTGATAAAATCCTCTGGAATACTCTCTAAATATTCACCTAATACTTTTTCAATTGTAGGAGAAATTTTATTTATAACTATCTCAAGAATTTCATGCTTCTTTAAATATCTGTTTTGAAATGCCTGTATATAGGTTTTATTTAACTTCTTTAACCATACTTTTCCTTTATTCTCTAAAATTGTAAGAATCCTTCTGGAATTTGAATCATTAAAATGCTGAAACTCATATTCGTACCTAATTAAAATTTCTTTAAAGTACTGAATAATTTGTTCCTTTTCTTTTAAGTTTAAATCAACTTTAGAGTTTAGAAAAATAATTACCATAAACTTATCAAACAGAAAATACAACTGGACTTTAATGTTGGATCCATGAATTTCAAGATTTGATAAGTTTTGGATATTAGTTTGCCCAGCAAATGTTTTGAATGAGCTAAAATACATTGAAATTAGATCGATTTCTAATAAACTCTTATTATCTTCAGACAAATACGATTTTATTGAGCCGTAATTTTCTTCCGGCTTATTTTCATATTCAAGAACCATGATTGTATTTCCAAATTGATCGGCAATTATCATACCAATAATCGGTGGTATTTTGTTAAAATTATATGAGAAATTTGCAATTTGGTCTAGTTTTCCATTTATTGATGTTCCGTGGTTTTGAATTCTATTGTAGGTTTTCATAAAATTGTCGTTTGAAATATTTTTTTGTAAAAACAAATAATTAAATTAGCATTTCAAATATTTGCTCAATCATAATAAATCTCAAGGGGGGTGTCGGTTTTAACAAAAAGTGAACTTTTCCTTTATAAGTTATTACGACAAAAACCATTTAACAGATAGTAATTAGATTATGGTGATCTTTTTTACTTCCATAAATAAAATTATTTATTTCTCTTCCTTAAAAGAAGTTATTGAATTCTTAAATACATTTTAACTCTTTTTATTTTGTTTAAATCCAAATAAATATCGAGAAGAGAGGATATGAAAAAATTCGGTCATAGAGAAAAGAAGATAAAAAGTCCAGAAAGCTCGTATACTGTCTTTACGGCATTAAATTATTTAATGTGCTTTTCTAGGAACTTCTCAATGGATTGAATCCCATGCAAAATCTTTATATATCATACCATTATCAATAAGCTTGGTAAAAAGATTAGTGAGATCTAAAATTGTTGAGAAGATCAAGAATATCCTTCATAGTTGTCTTAGTAAGTATGATTTTATTTCTAGTTCCATTATTCCTTCAAACAGGAATAGAAGAAGTCCCTATTAACCCGGAGGTCCCAGAAATAACAGTACTCACCGATAGGTCTTTTATCTCTATTTATTTTTATATCCTTTCCCCAATGGGGCTTTTTATGCATATTGCTTTTCTCTATTTTATTTGGAACGAAAAATCTCCGAAATATAGATATAAAAATCCAAGGAATATGGTTATCATGGGGGGAATTGCAGTAGTATTACTTCTCTTTGCCCCAAAGTATCTTTTTCCTGAATTTCTTACAGAAGAGCAAGATATTATAATAATAGTATTAATGGCATTGAGTGCGATTTTACTATTTATTAGCGGAATAATCTACAAGAAAACAGAAACTTAATGATTACTTAATATTTTTCTCTAAAAATCTCTCAACTTTTCTTCAGGGAAAATAAATTTTTTATAGAATTAACTCTAATCCATTAGATACTGAATAAAAAAAAAAAGAATTTGTTTATTAAGTATTAAACTCATCAATTAACTACTCAGGCGCTTTCATTCCAACCATTTCTAAAGCTTCCGATACTTTGAAACGAACTTCTATGTGATATTTATACCCTGGTATGTTATGATAGTTTACCATGTTCTTTTGTTCTAGGAATAAAAATTCCTCTAATTTACCTTCTTTTACATCATAAACACTAAAACTTTCAATACCATCATCAGTTGCTTTTACAGCATTTGGAACTATTTCTTTTGCAAATTCTCTATGTTTGGATCGGTAATCTTTGGCAGTTTCTACATAAATTTTAGCTACCTCGTTTGTCTGATCAAGTGGAAATTTACTAGTTGAAACAACATAAGGCATATTTTTCACCTCTTTTTACAATTACCATTTATTTATTAATTTAGAAAATTGAATTTTCAATTTACAGAAAAGTCAAATAATTATTTAAGATTAACTATTTGACAAAATTAGTGAAGAATTAAATCTCATATAAATAATTTGATATTGAACCTAAATCCAACCTAAGTCCAATTTGGGAAGATCCAAGACCTTCTTTATAAAGCCGTAAGCTAAATAAATAAGAAAAAAAAAGTTTTTTGGATGGGTCTACATTTCTAATTTCCTTTCTAATACAATTCCTTATTTGGGTTATATCATTCATTATTTTTCTACTAATAATTATATTTTCTTCAATAGAGATAAAAGATTATGAAATCAAAAAGTCTTTTAGCTTTTTCTGGATCTTTAAGCTCCTCGAACTTTTCTGAATTAATCAAAAACATAAATTTCAGTCTTAATAGGTTTAAATATAAGAGCATCTAAATTATAAATAATCATTTTAATTCATAAAATAGAGATGTGAAATTTATGGTAGAAAATAAAGGTTCGTTATTTGGTATTATCGCAATTATTATTGGAGCTTCTGGATTAGGGCTTGGAGCCTTTTCGATAGTGAATTTTCAAGTGGTCGAAGGACCACCTGGAGGTGATGGGCAGGATGGTACAGATGGTCAAGATGCTCCAATAGGGCTTGTCGTAGGAATTTTAGATCCAGACCAAGATGATACGGTATGGGGGGAAATAGTAATAAGAGCGTTAGTATATGGAAGTAATAACTATTCAGTGTCCGTGAAAGCAAATCAAACCGAAATTGGAACCCAATTACCCACCTTCTGGGATACATCTTTAGAAGTAGAAGGGTGGTATAATCTAACGGTTATAATTACAGACTATGAAACTAAAGAAACCGCTTTTGATGAAGTATGGCTCAAGGTGGAGAATCCGGTGAAAACTTATTATCTTTCAACCGCAAATGAAATAATATGTACCACATCTTCAGGCGGTTGGCGAAGCGTTTTTGATTTAGACGGAGGATTGGGAGGTATTTTTATAGAATTAGAAGAAGGAGAAGCCCTTTATCTAAGTTTTACAGGGTATTTTCGTGAACCGGCGTTTCCTGGCTATTATGATATTAGCTTCTATGATTGGGCTATTGGTCCGATTGGGATACCACTTACGGTATATCTCGATGATACTTATCAAAGCGTTACTTTTGTAAGAGAAGTATTCTCTCCCTCTTATCAGATTCCTGGTATTCATCGGATAGATGTTGCTATATATGATCCACAACTTGGAATCCGGACTAAGGACCGATCTTTGATGGTACAAATCATAGTTCTTTAAAGATTCTTATTTTTCTTTTAATTATCTTTTTTTTTATTTCATCTAAGTCTCTGATTGGGCATTTTAACGTTATATACTTGGCATGATCAAATTCAATTTTTTACCAATAAAATAAATCACTAAATCATTACTCTGTATCCATTTATAAAGACGTTTTTAAACTGAATAGGATATAAGAAGACGTTAAAAGCGAAGGTTCATAACGAATCGGACAAAACTATCCAAAGTTTAGTGCAATAACAAACAAATGGTAGATATTAATTCTCCTAAATACAATTCACTGTTATAATTTTCTCCGTCAAATACAGCAGCTTTCATATCTTGAACATTTTACATAAAATTTAGAAAGAAAACATGCTAGTATTGAAAAGATATAATAACTGTCATTTACTATATTATAATGACAATTGAAAAAATGAAGATGCAAATGACTGAAAAAATAATTCAAAAAGTCTCATCAAATGGAAGGATTGTCATACCAAAAAAATGGAGAGACAAGTTAGCTATTGATGATAAAAATGAGGTTGAGATGGAACTGAAGGATGATAAAACTATTTTAATCAAAAAAAAAATACATCCGCTTGAGATAGAGGATAACTTATTTAAAGGAGTAGCTCCGTTTACAGAAGAAGAGTTAGATGAAGCAAAAAAATCGTTATTCCCTAGTGAGAAATAAACAAAAATTTAGTGGTTTTTGATATAAAATGACAGAAAAAGTAGTAATTGATGCTCAGGTCCTATTTTATTTCCATTATGAATATCAAAAGATTCCATTAATTCTCCAACAACTGAAAAAAAAAGTGATAAATGGAGAAATAACAGTAATCCTCCCTACAATTGCAATCGCAGAATTATTTTGGAAAATGAGAAGAGCTGGAAAAACAGATGCATTTGAGGAGGCTCTCAATCGATGGGAAAACTCAGAAAATATCATTATCGATGATTTTAATTTGGAAATCATTAAATTGATGTTAAAAAATACTGAAAGTCACGAATTGCATGATGAAATCATTGCTATGACTTGTAAAAAGCACAATACGGACATTATTTACTCTAAAGACAAAAAATTTAAAGAAATATTCAATTTACTACTAAGATCTTGGTAGTAGAGAATTGTGTTTTTTCTCGCCTATAATTTAGAAAAAAGATAATTCATTTTAGTATTTCATCAAATTTAAAATGGAAAGAATTAAACTTTGTAAAAATCCTTCCTTCTATCCTCAAAAATATCATTGAAATTGTTGAGTTTTTTGTCTCTTACTTTTTCTATATCAATTTCTGCAAACCCTGAATAAATCTTGTCGACTGGTGCTGACGAGAGGATTTGTCCATCATAAGAAGTAATCTGACTAGCCCCTGTAAATACGAAATTATCTTCCCCTCTTATTTCTTCTCCAATTCGATTCGCTGTAACGGCGTAAATTCGATTTTCTAAACATCGCGTTATCATTGCCTTTTGACAATAGGGAAGTACTAAATTTGCTGGATGAGCAATAATATCCGCACCTAAGAGTGCAAGTGTCCTGGCTGTTTCTGGAAAGAACCAATCAAAACATATCATTATGCCAATATTAACACCATTTACTTCAAACACTTTTAATGGTTTATTGCCCGGAGAAAACCATAATTTCTCTTTATATTATAGATGAATTTTCCTATAAGTGTCAATAACTCCCTTATTTGAAACAATCAATGCCGAATTATATATTTTATTGCCTTCTTTTTCTACAAACCCACCAATAATCACAGCTCCAGTATTTTTAGCAATTTTAAGTAAAAATTGAGATGTTTTTCCATTTATTTTTTCAGCTAAAGAAACTGCTTCTTCTTTTGATATGAAAGTATAACCCGTTGCAAATAACTCAGGTAATACTATTAAATCACCCTTCAAATTAGCAATTAATTTCTCAATTTCATTAAAATTTTGCTCCTTCTCGCCAAAAATGGGATTTGTTTGAATATAACCAACTTTCATTTTTAATCATTTTTGAATGTATATATTTTCATAAAATAAGATAATAACTTTATATTAGTCAATTTTAGTTTCTTTGTCCACACGCATTGTATATAACTCTTCAAATTTTTCGTGTGATTCTATTTCCTTTTCTATTTGCTTTTCAATTATATCTTCTAATCCTTCTTCAAAAAATACGTTTTTTTTGAACTTTTTTGCGGGAGCTCCTAAGTATATAAAATTTTCTTCTAACTCTTGACCAACAGTAGTCAAAGAATGCCCTCCTAAAATTGAATTCTTTTTAATATGTGTTCCAGGCATAACAACACTGTGAGCACCAATTACTACATTATCTTCTATAATTGTTTTTCTTATAATAAATAAATTTCCGACTATTAGAGCTGATTGAACAATAGCACTTTGCCCAACGACTATATTTTTTCCAAATTCAATAAATTCCGTATCAACCCACCCTTCAAAAAGTGAATTTGAATATTTAATTTTCATACCAAACATTTTTAAACATATATTATTCATAAATGGGAAGGGGAATTTATGAGATATCCAAATTGGCCATTTCTTTATCGTACTTCTTAAACTCCAGTATCTATAATCTTTATCAGAAGAGTGCCTTAAAAAAATACCCTCTCGCGGTTTATGAATACGATTGACGATTATGAGAAATATCTTAGCAAAAATTAAGGATACGATAATAGAAGTTAGGTACATTACAAAAACTAAAAGGGGTAAGAAAAAAAGGAAGTGAATAAATTTTGGCTCATAAAGTTTCCAAAACAACCAAAATTCAAATTGAATTGTAAAAATACTAATCCAGATCAAAAAAATATAGAAAATTAAGTATCTCTTTTTTACTAAAGTAAGAGTAGTATTTGGTCCAACATTTAAACTTGCGGGTACTGACATAATGTTCAATCCTCCGAGTTAATGTGAAGAAATTTTTTCTTATCTTCATCAATATTAACTTCTTGTTTAACTTCATATTTTATTTCTTCATCCACATGCTTTCTATAAATGAGATCTCTTCTTTGCTCTGCATATTTATTAGGTTTTAATTTCCTTGCAAATTGAGGGCCTATATAAATCCAGGCTCGTTCTAAAATTTGGCTAGGAATTATAGTAGAAAAAGCTCCAAGCACAGATTCCTTCTCCATAATAGTACCTGGAGAAACGTGTGATACACCACCAACTAGTATGTGATCTCCTAGGATTACCTTTTTTATTATCAGATAGTTTCCTACCACCATTGAACTCATTACTACAGCTCCCTGCCCAACGGTAATGTTTCGGCCAAATTCTATAAATTCTCCATCCACCCAAGCATCATGTGCGTGACTTGAGAAATCAATTCTTATACCTAACCACTTAAATCCCCACGTAACGACCCACGGGAGCGGACCATTACTCATAAACCAAAATACGAGTTTTTTAAGTTCTACTCTCAATCTCCAAAATTCATAATCGTTATCACCCTCGATTGCTCTGAAAACACCCTCTTTGGGAGTATGGATCATATTTATTATAAGAAGGAATGCTTTTGTAAAAATCGCAATACCAAATATAAAGATAAAATATAAAACAAATAACCATATAGGAAGTAAAAACATATTTATATACCATGTAATATTTCGCGATATATCGAAAAATATAGCAGCAGCCATGTATCCAGAAATCCATAAGATAGGGATGTATAAAGCTAGAAACTTATAACCAATTCTACTTATTGCACTGGTTGTTACAAAATCAATCGTATAATCTATTTTGTTAGTCTCGTTTTTTAATCCTTTTCCAACTTTACTCATTTAATTTACTCTCAATATTTTTCTTTTTTCTTTTTTTTGATAAATTCATCTTTTCGTTAAGATCTTCCGCTCTTTTCAAATCTTCTTCTGTGATTTGTAAGAAATCCATTACCCTTCTCTTAAAGATTTTTCTTAGAGGAGTTCCAAAATAGTAATTATTACCTTTCAAAATATTATATTTTGTTGCTCCTGTCACGGGAAACCACCAAGAATTATTACCAATTTCTACACCAGGACCAAAACAATTAAAACCTCCAGAAGTAACATTATTACCAATTTTTACTTTTGCAAAAGAAATATTTCCGAAAATCCCTTCTACAGCATGCGAGACCATACCAGGATTTGTTCCAATGTAAGAATTTTCTCCAATTTCTATAAATCGATCACCAGCAAGTTGTTCTTCTATAACCGTTCCTTTTCCAATTTTATTAGTCCGTGTAAAATTAAACATCCATTTTAATAGCCAGGGAAATGGTCCTCTTGAAAAAGCATTTTTCGGATATTTAATCGTAAAACTACGAAAGTGGTAAAAATTTAAAGTTTTACTGGGTATATTTCTTGGAATAATCCCTGATTTTGAAGGGGATCGCTTTTCTGAGATGCCCCAAAACCATCGGGTAATTAATGCTACAAAAAATAGATGTATTAAGTAGCATACGATAATTACAAGAGGTAGACATAAAGAAGCAATTAGAGAAGGTAAATTGGTAAATATTGAGATAAAATTCCTTACTTCTAAGAAAAAGGGTAAATAAAATAGCATTATAAACATCATGAAAATTATGGCTGGTACTAGGAAAGAGCCAAAATAAATGACAAAAAATGCAGGTAAATACCAATGCAATTGTAAATTAATTTCTTCTTTAATAAGATTATTAGCAGGATCTACGTTTTTTGTTTCAGTTTCTTTTGTTTCCGCCACGATTTTTCCCTTTTAAGTAAAATCTTTCAAATTTCCACTATTTTCTTACGGTTTCTTTTTTTATATACTTGAGAGTATTTAAAAATTTTCAGATTAAAAATCATCGGATAAGTGGAAAAATAAGAGTGTTAAAAAACAATTATTTAATCTTTTTTTTTCTTTAGAAATTACTGACAAAACTTTATATACTAATCGCTCATTTTTTCCATAAAAGTCTATATGGCTTCGGCGAATTTAGAATGAATAAAAATTGGAAATCTAAATATTTGGTATATTTAATAATAATAGGTTTTTCGATAGTTATAATTAGCAAAAATAACGTTAATCTCAACCTAGAACAGGTTAATAATACAGATGTGGTAAAAGATAAATTTGGAACTAAATTGAAACAAGCTTCTGGGTATTGGGATCCACAAATTACCAAACCAGTAGGGGATGGACCTCGCAGTGTATTCATAGAAGACACAAACAACGATGGATATAATGATATTTGTACTGCTAATTTTGATGATGATAATGTCTCAATACTTTTATGGAATAATACAATTGGTGATTGGAACCCACTGATTACAAGATCTGTAGGGAATACCCCTTTCAGTGTATTCATAGAAGACACAAACAATGATGGATATAATGATATTTGTACTGCTAATTTGATTGATGATACTATCTCAATACTTTTATGGAATAATACAATTGGTGATTGGAACCCACTGATTACAAGATCTGTAGGGAATGCCCCTTACAGTGTATTCATAGAAGACACAAACAACGATGGATATAATGATATTTGTACAGCTAATTTTTACGATAATACTACCTCAATACTTTTAATAATAATACAATTGGTGATTGGAACCCACTGATTACAAGATCTGTAGGGAATTACCCTTTAAGTGTATTCATAGAAGACACAAACAATGATGGATATAATGATATTTGTACTGCTAATTTTTTTGATGATACGATCTCAATATTCTTGTGGAATAATATCAGTGCCAATTGGGACCCACAGATTACAAGATCTGTAGGAGAGGGACCTCGCAGTGTATTCATAGGAGACACAAACAATGATGGATATAATGATATTTGTACTGCTAATATTAATGATAATACTATCTCAATACTTTTATGGAATAATACAATTGGTGATTGGAACCCACAAATTATAAAATCTGGAATAATAAATCTACATAACTTATGTATAGGAGATGCTGATAATGATGGGGATAATGACATTGTCACCGCTAGTTCTGCTACAAATAATATCTTAATATTTTTATGGAATAATACGATTAGTGACTGGGATCCAGAGATTACAAAATCTGTAGGAAATGGCCCAGATATGGTATATATAGGAGATGCCAATAATGATGGGTATAATGACATTATTACTGCCAATCGTCTAGGTAATACGGTCTCAATACTTTTATGGGTACCTCATTATGTAAATATTAGTACACCCGAAAATAGCATATATAACAAACCGATGAGTGGATATTACCTTTGTTCCAACGGATTTGAAAATGATGAAATTGGAAGTGAACCTGAATGGTTTGAACAAATTGGTACTAATGGCGGAACTGTGCAAGTTATTGGAACGCTCGATGGCCATGAATATGTTCTTGATATTTATGATTCTTCAACAGGTATTTTAAACGCTCACGTAAGAAAATTACTTCCCTCAATGCCGTCTTCCGGGACTGTGGAATATTGGATGAGGGTTGATGATTCTACAAAAGTGTGTGGATTTCGTATTGATCAAGGCGCAATACCTAATGAAATGGTTACTATGCGCACTTTTTTCAATTTCTTACAATATAATAACGGAACTGATTGGAACACCATTCGATTTATTTCTAATAATACTTGGTATCATATAAGAGTGGATTTCGAATGCACAACTGGGAACTACCAAGGTCTTTCACAATACTCATGGCGATTGTATGTAAATGATACTCAATATGGTGATTATCCCTTTGCTAATAATCAATCATATGCATATAGAACCACTTGGTATAATGATTATTTACACGCTATGTCAGATTATCATTATTATCTTGATGCTATTGGCTTTTCTTGGGATTCTAAGTATCACATAGGTGATAATTTAAATGAAGGAATGTTATTGAGCATTGAGGAAAATTTTGACCATGAGTGGATATGCTACTCAATTGATGGTTCGACCAATGTTACAATATTAGGAAATATACCATTTGCTTTTCCTAGTGATGGTCAACATTCAATTCAGGTATTTGCACAAGATTCGGCAGGGGATATAATTACGTCAGACTTAAGATATTTTTTTATTGATACAACATCTCCAGAAATTATAATAAATTCACCAGCTCAAAATTATTATTTTGGGATGAATGCACCCACTTTTGATATTTCTATAATAGAACCAAATTTAAATTCTACATGGTACACTTTAGATAGCGGAACAACTAATATTACATTTAGTGGATTGACTGGTACAATTAATCAAACAGAATGGGAAGGGTTTGGTCCTGGCCCGGTAACCATAGAGTTTTACGCAAATGATACTTTTGGCCTCGAGGATTATAATGAAGTGACAGTAATCAAAGAGCTAAATGCTCCATCAAGTAGTATATCGTTTATCCCCCATAGTGGAGTTAATATTGTAAATAAATCAACATTATTTTCTCTATCAGCAGATGATAGTATGGAATCTGGAGTTGCTGTAATTAGATATAAAGTAAATAATTCTAATTGGGTGGATTATATAAACTCATTCAGCTTGTCTGCGTATCCTGCCGGTGATTATTTGATCACATATTATGCCATTGATGTAGCGGGTAATACAGAGATGGAACATTCAATTTTAGTAACCTTAGTGGACATACCTTCAAAATCTTCATCCACCATTCCTGGTTATAATATGTTTCTTACTATTGGAATAATTTGTACACTTTTATTTATATTCTTTAGAAGGAAATATAAAATTAAATAAAATCTTTTTTTTATTTCTATCTTTAGTTTAATTTGAAATTAAAAATTTGATTCTTATTTTTTGTTTAAATAAAATAATTTCATTTGATATACAAAAGATAGCACAAATAAGAATATTGAAGTTTTCGGATAGAAGCATTAAAAATAAAGAATAAAGGAAAGCCGATTAACTTTTTAAGGCCTATAAAACTAATTTGTTGAATTTAAGTTTTTTTCAAAAATGTGATCACACGAAAGAGATGCAATTCAAAAAGCGTTTCATCTTGGGGAAATTCCTCTCTTAGTTCTTTAATCAGTTTTTCCTTTTCTTCATTTATTAAGTCTAAATTTTTTAAAAGAATATCAATATCATACAACATGTATTTCCCCTCTAAAATTTAAAAAGATAAACGACTAAGTGGTATTTTTATGATTCGAATCTCCTATTAAATCTTCTTTGAACTTCCTCAAAACTGCTTCTTTAAAAGAATGAAAATCTTTCAAATTGTTCTGTAAGATATTGTATATAACCTCGTTATCAATTTCTAAATAAAAATGCCCTAAAAAATTACGGAATCTTACCATTTTAGTAAGTTGAGTTTTTAATTCCTCGTTTATAATTTCATGCTTGGCTAAGATTTTTATTATATCTGTAAATGTTTCAGGTTTTTCTTTATTATTGAGTGTCACAATATGATTTCCAATGTCAATACATATATTTATACAAATTTCTAAGGCTCTCTGTGCTGCGAAATAATTTTTATAATTAGAAAGGAATTCATCTTTTCCTATCTCTTTAAGTTCGCGTAAATTTTCCAATAATTGATCTAATTTATTAAATCTAGTTAGAATTAAGTCCCGATTTACTTTAATCCTTAAGCACATCCATTATGGTCATTTTATCATAAATATCAAGTAGCGGTTTAATCTCTAAATAATCGTATAAAACTCTTATTTCAAACTCATGCTGAAATGTCTCATCTTTGGAGTGGATAATACGCCCACTTTTTATAATGTTATATAAAAATCGAGGTGTGGCATCATTCAAAACACAAAAATCTATTTCAATTTTGTTTCCAAATTCCTTCTCTATTTCCAAACTTAAATCAACTAGATATAAATAATGTTTTTTATATATACGATCTAAAAGTATTCCAAGATCTATATCACTAAATTCAGATCTATTACCTGATACATAAGAACCATACAAATAACACAATAGAACTTCATCTCGATTATTAAACACAATATTTATTAACCTTTCCAGCTCAGTTATCGATATTATTCTATGCCTTTCTCGTTCCATCATAATTTACAAATATTATTTCAGTTTCATAATTAATTATAAATATAGCTATGCAGTCTAATAACTTTTTATCCCGTATCTAATATAATTCAATGTAAGAAATGATTTTAAGATTAAATTATGCTTTTTTTAAAAATTTGATCACACGAAAGAGATGCAATTCAAAAAGCATTTCATCTTGGGGAAATTCCTCTCTTAGTTCTTTAATCAGTTTCTCCTTTTCTTCATTTGTTAAGTCTAAATTCTTTAAAAGAATATCAATATCATATAACATGCCTTTAATATCTACTTCCATGAGCGATTATTAAGATCTCGATGATTTCTTCCTTAATTTCATATACAATTCTATAGTTTTTAAAAATTATTTCTCTTAATTGATCATCCTCTCTATCTGGAAATTTTCGACCAATATTAGGAAACTGTTTTAATTGCTCAATCTTTTCAATTATCCCTTTAACAATTTCTCTAGCCTTTTCTGGAGAATCTTGTTCAATATAAGCAGAAATAGATTCAAGATCGTCTAACGCTCCAATAGACCATCTTATCACAACCATTTTTTCATCTTTTCCTTTACCTCTTCATGTGAAATATATTTACCTTCCCTAATTTGCTCTTGTGCCTTATTGATTTTTTCATTTACGTACAACTTATAAGCGATTTCTTCCACATTAAGATTATCAGGCAATTTTTTAATAAAATCAATTGCGTTTTCTTTTGCGGTTGTCATATTGATAATAAGGTAATTTTAGAATTAATATGTATCTTTTGATTAATGAAATTTCTAAAAATTCCAAACCCATTTTTTATTTAAATATTACGGCTGATTTTTATAGATGATATGGTGTCTAAAATATCGACGAAAAAAAATTGAGAGCTTTTAGAATAAAATCATTAAAAATAAATTTACAAATTTGTATATATTCCATAGATTTACACAATTATTAATTAATAAAAAGTAGAGTGGTTAATCAATAGCTTAATAATAACCCATCAATAATTTTATATTCGAATAAATAATAAAGTTATAGATAGGTTAAGGCAATTAAATTTACCATTTAATACTCAAGCCGATAAAATTATTATTTTAACTTTCCAAACAATAATGGATGAATAACATGACCGATAATTCGTTTTCGTTAATAGATTTATATCCGAAGTATGTAATTAATGCAAAGGGAGAGAAGAAGAAGTTCGATGAAAACAGTATTGCGAAAATTTTAAATAAGGAAACCGGATTGGATATGCAAATTGCTGAAAAAGTGGCTGAGGATGTTATTCGTACAATAATAGGCCTAGGAATAGATGAAATTACTACAAATTATATACGTGAGTTAGTTTGTGTTGAATTAACTCAACGCGGACTAAATAAATACAGAAATCTGTTTGCTAGAGCTATTAATTTAGAAAGTATTGGATTCAAAATTGATGGTGGATTTATCAATCAATACAAAAGTAAGCAACCCGATTGGGGGCCTATAGGATATATTACATATAAGAGGACTTATGCTAGAATAGTTGAAGGTGAAAACCGTAAGGAAGAATTTTGGGAGACACTTAGACGGGTTGTGGAAGGATGTTATTCAATTCAGAAAGAGCATTGTATGAAGTTAAGTTTACCTTGGTCTGACCAAAAAGCTCAAAAATCAGCCCAAATAATGTTTGAAAAGATTTGGAATTTTAAGTTTTCCCCTCCTGGACGTGGCTTATGGATGATGGGAACTGAGTTCATTGCACGTCATGGTTCAATGTCTCTTAATAATTGTGGATTTGCATCAACAGAAGATATAGCCCTTAAATATTCAAAGGCGTTTGAATTTGTCATGGACGCTTTAATGTTAGGCGTAGGAGTGGGATTTGACACTAAAGGAGCAGGAAAAATAAAAATACAAAAACCTAAGGAAGGGACTTTTAATTTTGAGATAGATGATTCTAGAGAAGGATGGGTCGAATCCCTAAAACTTATTCTTGAAGCTTACTTTTTAGGAAAACAAACCCCCACATTTGATTTTAGCAAGATTCGACTCGCTGGTACGCCAATTAGAGGATTTGGTGGTATTGCCTCTGGTCCAAAACCATTGAGAGAGATGCTAGAAGACATTCAGAAAATTCTCGAGGCACGTATAGGAAAGATGATTACATCCGTTGACATCGTAGACATTATGAATTATGTCGGCAAATGTGTAGTCGCGGGTAATGTACGGAGAAGTGCAGAAATTGCTTTAGGAGACCCTACCGATTTGGATTTTGTAACTTGTAAACAAGACGAAAAAGCATTATATTCTCATAGATGGGCTAGTAATAATTCCGTTTTTGCCCTAAAGGGGTTAGATTATTCATTTATTGCAGATCAAATAGCTATAAACGGAGAGCCTGGAATTTTTTGGTTAGAAAATGCTAGAAATTATTCAAGAATGGGTGATGCTCCTGATTATAAAGATAAGAAAGTAGCTGGGGTTAATCCATGTGGGGAACAAAGCTTAGAATCATTCGAGCTTTGTTGCCTTGTAGAGACTTTTCCGTCTCGTCATGATAGTTATGAAGAATTTGAAGAAACACTAAAATATGCTTATTTATATTCTAAATCTGTTACGTTAGTAAACACACATTGGAAAGAAACTAACGCAGTCATGCTTAAGAACAGGCGAATGGGAATTTCACAGACAGGAATAATTGAGGCTTTCGTTAAACATGGGAGAAGAATGGTTTTAGAATGGTGTGATAAAGCTTATAATTATTTGAGAGATTTAGATGAACAATATTCTGATTGGCTTTGTATACCGAAGAGTATAAAGATTACAACAGTGAAACCTAGTGGCACAGTGAGCCTACTACCCGGAGTACCTCCTGGAATTCATTATCCCCATTCGGAATATTATATAAGGAGAATTAGACTCTCAAAAAATTCAGATTTAATTGAACATATAAAGAATGCTGGTTATAAGATTGAGGACGATTCATATTCACCAAACACAGTAGTGGCGGAGTTCCCAATTCATGAAAAACATTTCAATCGTTCTAAAAATGAAGTGTCAATTTGGGAACAAGCAGCTAACGCGATCGATTACCAACGATTATGGTCCGATAACCAGGTAAGTATTACAATAACTTTTAAGTCAGAAGAAGCAGATCAAATTAAACATGTTCTACAATTTTGTGAAGATAAGCTTAAAAGTGCAAGTTTTCTACCAATTAAAGAACACGGCTATAAGCAAGCACCCTATGAAGAAATAACTAAAGAACAATATGAAGAAATGAGTGCAAATACTAAGCCTTTACTTTTAGATGAGACAAAAGATAGAGCAATTGGGGTTAAATTCTGTGATGCGGATGGGGTCTGTGAAGTATCTATTGATCATAGTAAAAAATAGGTTAAATTTAAACTTCAATTAGTAATCATTCTAAATGTAATGCTATATCATAGGCGAATTTTAATAACCATTTATTTAACTATGATCATTTATTTCAGTTCAAAAATCTATAATAATTTTTCACTCTGATAAGAAATAGTATTAAATTAACAAGAGATTAAGGTAAAAATTATAAGGTATCTTAATGAAAATAAATTTAATACAATATTATTTATAATACAAATTTTGAATGTGATTTTGAATGTCGGAAGAAGATCCGGTAGAAGAATTAGAAGAGATGGCAAAAAAGGCTAAACCACGAGCTAAAGCAAGAGCAAAACCAACAAAAAAGAAACCTAAAAAAACGACTAAAAAGGAGGTAGCGGCAGGAGCGGAGCCAAAACCTAAGAAGGCTGTTTATAAAGAAATGAAAGTTAATTTCTGGCGTACAAGACTGCACGATGAAGAACTTGGAATACATCAACAACTCAAATATCAAGCTAAAACTAGGTTTTTCTCCAAAAACTTTGATATCGAAGGAGTAGTAGAAATAAACAAGGAGAAAAAATATATTATTGCTTATAGTAAGGAATCGTGGGAAGAAAAACCTGAGGCAGAAAAAAGACTAGTCTGTAGAATTTTTACGATAATGGAAGAAAAAGTTACAGGTGCAGGTACCGCTAAAGGTGGGAACTATAAGGGAAGTCTTGAACTAAGTATTACCCACTCATTAATCCAGAGCTATGAAATTAAACATCCTGCTCCAGTATTCTTTATGCAAATACCTAGAACAATCAATTTAGTTCGAGTAGTTAGAGGTTGGAGATTAGTAGGAACACGATGGACATGGCCATTACTTCCAGAAGAGAAAGATGATAAATTCCAAATAGTTCGTGCAAAGGGGGTTATTGGACCAGGGAGAAATTACAATATATTCATTGGTGATGTAAAAATTGCACGTGTAGATGGACAAGTTATCCAGAAGAATTTTGAAATTGAAGTTTATGATGAACAATATGCGAAAGACAAAACTTTTACTATTTACTTGATTTTATTTGGATGTATGTGTAATTTTATGAAGGAAGCAGAGAAGATGGTTAAAAAAATGTATAAAAAAATGAAAAAGACAGCAACCTCAGATTATAAACCGCCAAGATATGAACTAACTTTGTTCAGGAACCCTCGTATGATGAGACGTTAGAATAAAATTATATAATTTATGAAATCCAGATTTTTTTTTTTAATTTTTTAAATTTTAAGTACGTAAAACTGAAGAATTTGCCGAAATCTCTTTTTCTAATAATTTAAAATAAAAAAAGAATTAAAAAAAAATTTTATAAAATACTTCCTTATTCATTAAGATTTGTTATTTTATTCCAAGTTTGTCTTTCCACTCTCTATAGCCACTAGTTTCTCGTCCTCGATGTATGGGTTTTTGCCCCATCTCTTTCTTATAGATGTCTCTTAGTGTTCGCTCATCAGAATTCTTAATTGCTTCTTTTTTTATGTTTTCCTCAATTTCGATCTCTTCTTCTATTTCTTTAACGTGGCTTAATACCCAAAACACACCTCTATTCCAGATCATGATTCCAATAAAAATGATTCCAATAAAAAGCCAAACAAGTAGTCCTACCCACATAATCCACATTCCAAGTGAGAATTTATCCACCATCCCGCTCCAGACTTCTTTAACAAGCCCCAAGAATGCTGAGGGAAGAAGTCCTATAACAACACTTATAAGGGTTACATAGAGACCTAAGAGAGCAACGCCTATAAGCATGCGTAGTCCATAGTAGTCTGTCCATTTGTTTGCAATTAGACGATCTTTAAACATTATCTGGCATAATCGTACCATTCCTCCACGAAAAAGGGTATAGAAGAGAACTAATAAAAATAAATTACCTGTGACTGCTCCAGCTATAATAGCTATCTGAAATCCAAGATCAAGGTCTAACCAAACATCCCAAGCACCTTTAGAGAATAAAAAATTAATAAGAACTCCCCATATACCTAGTACGAGTATTACCGTACCAAGGATAAATCCATAATAAATCAATTTTGCGTAGCGTAGATCCCATGTACTATAAACATCAAGTGGATTGGGTTCTCTATCCGGAGCTTTTCTTCCTGTACGCGGCATAATTATTTCATCTTATGATTTTTTTTTTTAAATTTAGATTAAGTTTTAAAAATTCTATAATTTTATAATTGGTTATTATACTATTTATTTTTACTTAGTAATTATTAAAAAATTACCACTCTATGACAGCTTGACAGAAAGTACATGTTGGAACTTTTTCTTCTAGTTCTTCACCACAATATGGGCAGAATATTTTAACTTCTCCTGGTTTCTCCTTTGTTTGTTTTTTTCTTGCGGGTTTTTTCGCAGGTTCTTCTTCCTCTTCAATCCCTGCTTTGTCGAGTACTCTCTCTTTTGGAGTCATTTCCTCAGGTTTCTTTTTTGGCTTTTCGAATGGTTTATCTGATTTAACTATTTTAGTGTTACAATCTGGACAGTATTCTTTAAGTCTAGTAGAGAGATATATTGCTAAAATAATTGCACCAATCCCGATTGTAGCGACTATAACAATAACCCAGATAGTTTTCTGCGTTCTTGTTAATGGTTTCCTGCTAGGCTCTTCTACTTCATGTTTGCATATATTACAATAATTATATTTTATTTTCGGTGACATTTCTACCCAACTTTGCATGTTTAATATGTGTTTTTTAATGAAAGATTATTTTAATTAAAAAACGTTTATATTACCTAATAATCAAGTTCTTTTTTTATAAATTATTATATTCTTTTTATATGATCTAAAGTTGCGTGAGAATTCATTTTATATTGAAACTTATGGCTGTGCTTCAAATAAAGCAGATTCTTATATTATTTCAACAATTTTATCAAATTCAGGTTATGTTCAAGCAAAATTAGAAGATGCTCAATTTCTAATTATTAATACGTGTGGGGTCAAGGAACAGACTGAAAACAAGATAAAGGACCGATTGAAAAAGTTACATGAATTATATCGCAATAAATCTAATATTTATGTCATTATTGCTGGTTGTTTACCTCACATCACACCTGAATATATTAATGTTATTAAAAAGATTATCCCCTCATTTTCAGCTATTATAGATTTAGATAATTTTAAAGAACTTCCAGAAATATTCGATGAAATTAAACTTGGTAATAAAAATCGAATTTACAAATCAGAAAGATCAATTGATAAGGCAGAAATTTTAATAAATCATTCAATTGGAAAAATCACAGGAATAATACCAATTTCAGAAGGCTGTCTCGGTTCTTGCACTTATTGTTGTGTTAAGCATGTCAGAGGAAAATTATATTGCTACAATCCTAAAAATATTGTTCAAAATGTCAAATATCAATTAGAACAAGGGATTAAACAGATTTATTTAACTTCCCAAGATTGTAGTATTTATCAATATCAAGGGGCTCAATTATCGAGTTTAATAAAAGATATTATTAATTTAGATTTTAAATTTTATTTAAGAATTGGAATGATTAATCCAAGCTTTTTAATTAATAATACAGAACAATTAATCTCAATTTTCAAACAACCAAAAGTATATCAATTTCTACATATACCTATTCAATCTGGGAGTAATAAGATTCTTAAAGAGATGCAAAGAAAATATCTAATTTCTGATATCCTAGATAATCTTGAACTTTTAAGAAATGAATTTCCTCATCTTACAATTTCCACAGATATCATATGTGGTTTTCCTGGTGAAACGGAATACGATTTCTATAGAACTATAAATTTTATTAAGTGGTTAAAGCCTGATATTCTAAATATTTCAAAATTTACTCCTAGACCTGGCACAAAAGCAAAAAACATGAAGCAGCTAGACAGTAAATTAATAAAAAAAAGGTCAATAAGGTTATCGAACGTTTTTCGGAACAGTTTAAAGCATATCAACGATAATTGGAAAGACTGGGAAGGTGAGGTTCTTCTATTACACGAAGGATCTGAGAAATCCCAAGCTTTTGGGAGAAATTTTGCTTATAAAAATGTATTTATCGATAATTATAAAGGCAAATTCGGTAAATTTGTTAACGTCAAAATAGAACGCGTTGAAGGTTTCAATTTGTTTGGAAAAATTATTTAATAAAAAAAAAGATTATTTTTTAAATCTATCTACAAGTAATTCTCCATTCGCTCCGACATTTTCAGGGGTATTTTCGCGGATAATAATTGAAATATGAGGAAAATCTTCAGGGTATCCGTAAATTTCTTTAAATATTTTAGTAAATTGCTTAACTAGTTTTCTTTTAGTTTCTACATCTCGGGGTGGTCCTTCAATCATAATAATTGGTATTTTTTTCTCACCTCATGATTAATAATGATGTTTTTTATATGAAAATATTTATTCTTACTAACCCAAGTAAACTTCCTATTACTAACAATAGATTTAAATGTTATTCGTCTATAATCAAAAATATGCCATTCAAAGTTTTATTTATTGCACATGCACCTGATGCAGATTATAAAAAACATAGAAGTGTAATTGATACTGGAATGTATAAATTGTATTCTATAGTTGTTAAAAACCAAGAAGAGGCAGTACAAGTATCCAAAGATTATTTGCAAAACGAATCAATAGAAGCTATATTATTGTGTCCTGGATTCAAACATGGTGATGTAGCTGAAATCTTTGAAGCTGTAGAAGGTAAAGCCAGTGTAAATGTAGCAAGAGGAGATGGCCCAAGTAGCAAGATTTCTGCGGAAGCTAGAAAAAGAGCAGGGTATTTTCGTTCATAATTAAATCTTACATAATCAACAAGATAAAATAACTAATTATTTTTCAGTTAATCCCTTCCTAATTTAAAAGCTTCTAATGCTTTTTTAGCTATATTATCACCCCATTCTTGTACAAAATGTCCTGCGTCTTTGATTTCCATCGGTTTGGGGCATCTTGGTATCATTCCTCTTAAAATCTCCATCATGGGTAGTCCAAGTACGGGATCTTGCATTCCGACAGCCATAAAAGATTCTCCATTCCATTTATCTTGGAACCAATCACGAGCTCTTCTTGATATTTCAGCACCTGGAGCATCATAACTAGTTGGAACTAATTGAGGAAATCTTCTAACGCCTGCTTTATACTTAATATCAAGAAAAGGTGCATCATAAGCAACAATATCATCTTGAATTAAAATTGGTGTTGATCTTAGCATCAAGCTTCCAACATTCATATCAGGAGTTTGACTTACCCAATCTCGAAAGCCTCTAAATCCTTGAGAGATCTCAAAGTCTCCTGTCCCTAATATCGTGTTCATTATTAGTAATTGTTTGAATTTAGTGGGGAATGTGAGAGGTAATGTAAGACCTAGAATTCCTCCCCAATCTTGACAGACAAGTGTTATATTATTTAAATCTAATTCGCTTATAAATTCGATTAGGGAATTCCTATGGAAATCAAAAGTATAAATAGCATCCTCAACAGGTTTATCAGATCTCCCAAATCCAAAATAATCAGGAGCCACAACTCGATAGCCTGCATTTAAAAAAATAGGTGCCATCTTACGGTATAGATATGCCCACGTTGGTTGCCCATGAAGGCACAAAAATACTTCATTAGAACTTTTTGGACCTTCATCAATGTAATGCATTCTCAAATCTTCAAATCCTTTAAGATTATCAATGTAATGGGGTTTATAAGGGAAGTTAGGAAGATTCTTAAATCTTTCATCAGGTGTTCTTACAAAATCAATCATCTAAAACCAACTCCTTATTATATTTTATGTATCTTATAATTTGAAATACGTTAGAATATTAATTGATATATTCTAATATTAATCTTTTCAAGAGATATCAAGAAATGACTAAAAAATTATATTGGGAATCTCCCTATGAAACTAAGTTTACAGCAAAAGTAATATCAATTAAAGAGTCTGGTTTTGTACTTGATAAAACCTTGTTTTATCCAGAAAGTGGTAATCAGGTAAGCGATCATGGTAATTTGAAAATTAAAAAGTTTAGATTTAAGATTGATGAAGTAACAAAACAAGGAGATGATATTATGCATCATATTACTGTCCCCTATAAAGACAAAATCAACATTGGAGATAAAGTGGAGGGTGAAATAGATTGGGAATATCGATATGGTTTGATGAAAGCTCACTCATCTCAGCACGTATTTTCAGCGGTTCTAAAAAATACAAATGATATTGATACAATGCGTGCAAATCTTAATCATGAAGAAGTATTCCTTCAAACGTCTCAAAATTTAGATTATGAACAATTAAAAGAAATATTATATAAAGTAAATAACATTTGCACTTCAAAAAACTATAAAATAAGCGCAGAGATTATTCCTCTTATCAAGGCTCAAGAAATAGCTAATAAGATAAGAAGTCAAATTCCGAAAGAACCTCAAGTTCGCTTAATGGAGATTGAGAATCTAGATCTAGTGTGTTGTGGAGGAACTCATGTTCAAAATACGACAGAAATAGGCTGTCTATTCATCTATGATTTTAAAAAAGGGAATGAGATTAGATATTATGTAGGAAACAAAGCAACCCTGAATAGTTCAAATATTAATGTTAACCTGATTAATTTAGCTAATAGTTTAAACATACCCATTTTAAAAATACGAGAGATCGTCAAAAAACGTTTGGAACTCCTTGAAGATATTCAAAATCAACAGAAAGATTTATCCTATAAGTTCTTGGATGCTATTTCAAAAACACCTTATAAAGTAATTAATAATACATCTTTGTTTTATCTTGAGTTTGATATTGATATAAAAATTCTAAATAAATCCATAAGTATCTTTCCTCAAAATTCTCTTATTATTGTATTGATGGGAAATAATAGGTTAAGATTACTTTCCTTGAATGAAAGTATAGATGCAAATAAGATTTTACAAAATATAATTCAGAAATATGATGGTAAAGGAGGGGGAAATTCTAAATCTGCCCAGGCTGTTATAGGAAAAATGCCTGAAGATCTCTTATTTGAGATAGAACAATTAATCAATAAAGAATTAGTAGTAAAATAAAAAGTAAGGATTATTTTAACCCGTGCTTCTCTAAAAAGGCTGTTAACCTGATACGATGGAATTTTAATCCTAAATCATCCGGATTTTCACCAAAAGCAAGGGCTAATAATTCAGTTATATATAACACAGGTAAACCAAAAGTCTTGTTATCTATTTTTTCTGCTTTTTTCTGGTTACTATCAAATTGTTGATAACACGCAGGACAATTTACAATCATAACTTCTGCGCCAGCATTCATAGCACTCGTTAATTTATTTGATAATATTTGCATAGCGGGTTCTTCTTCCGTATTGCCAACGCCAGTACCGCAGCATAGCATTTCTTCTTCATAATCAACTGGAATCGCACCTGCTGCCGCCACAATTTCTCTCAATTTAACAGGTTTCATAGGATCATCGGTTTGTACTTTTTCGGAAGGTCTATTATAATGACAACCTGTATGGCACGCAACCTTTAGACCAGATAAATCTTTTTTAACAAATTCTTTAATTTTTTCTGCTCCAAGTTCATGTAAAACTTCTACAAAATGCTTCACATTGATTGTACCTTTAAATTCTCTTCCGACGGTTTTTAATAATTTATTTATTTTCTCTTTTTCATGATCATCATGTTTTAATTCTTCATTAACAAGTTTAAGAGTTTGAAAACATCCATTACATAAAGAGATAATATTCTTTCCTTCTTCTTCGGCAATGGTTAGGTTTCTTGCACCCATCGCTAACCAGCTAAGATGATCAGTGCTATTGAAACCAACTGGATCTGGACAACATGCAAATGCAGCATCAGAAGTGTTAATTCCTAATTTATCAAAAACTTTTCTTGCAGATGCCTCAATAAACGGAATTCGATTACCAATGACGCATCCTTGAAACATCTTGTATTCTTCAGCTTTAGCCATAATATTTACACTTTTTTAGAGTTAATTTTAGTAAATTAGTGTTTGTATTACTTAATATTTAGATCTATTAAGAATTAATTAAAAAATTTGTTAAATAATTCAATAAGTTCTATATTACACACAAGAATAAAATAAATATAGAAAAAAATAGAAAAAATTTTGTCGTTTAATCTTTCTTTAACTTAATTCGTGCAAGTATTGTAAGAAATATACCCAAGAAACCATAACTACCGTGGACTATTCCTGAAACGATTCCTTCTACCTCTTCGACTATTGATCCCTCAAATATACCTGAAATAAAAAAGATTATCAGACTAATTAAACCCATACCAGCACCTAGACTAATTAGGAATTTTCCCAATCTATAATGATCCATCGCAACAATAAGAGCTCCTGTGATAATAGATATTCCTCCTCCCATTGCTACATATCCTAAGACCTGTATAACAAGGGATACAATCTTAGCTACATCTTCTCCAACATCAGCCTCAATTAAATCAAAAAGTGTTTCGAAAAATGCAATACTCCCCACAACGGAACTAATAATCATTAAAATTCCGCCGATTATACATAGTAGAATCCATTTTTTGTTTTCCATTATTTTTTAAACCTCTTAGATTTAGATTTATGTAATTTTAATTGTATGATTAAAATTTAAAAGCTTTTTCTATAATTTAAAAGTCTTAAAAAAATAGCTTTTTCTAAGATATAAAACGTGGGAAAATTAGGTTTCAATTCTTTCCGGATGAGTATATATATTCATTCTAGCTCCACGTGCAAAACCTATTAATGTGATTCCATAAGCAAAAGCTAATCTAATACCCGATTCTATTGCCGCTGAGAATGAGGCTACAATAGGAATTTTGGCCTGTATCGCTTTTAAAACTGAATCACTTGTTAATCGACCGGTTGATGTTAAAAAAACGTTTTCAAAGCTATGCTTTTTCAGCAGCATTTCACCAATTACTTTATCAATTGCGTTATGCCTACCAATATCTTCTTTTACAGCTAGTAAATTTCCTTCATTATCAAAAATAGCAGCACCGTGACATCCACCTGTTTCTCTATATAAAGGAGTAGCTAGTTGCATCTTTTTAATAGCAGAAAAAATTACATCTGAATTAATTTTTATTGATCCCTTAGACTTCAATTCTTCTTTAACATTAGCACTGTCTAAACTGTTTTTAATTACTTTCCGCCAAGGTGAGGGAATACCACAGGTTGTATCAACAACTCTGCTTACTGGATTCATATCAATATCTTCAATTTTAAAGTCTACCGTATTTTGTAATTCGATAAAAATATTATTTTCTAATTCTGCTATTTTTATTTCTTTAACGTCATTAACGGAATTTATAATCCCTACAGAAAATAAAAATCCAAATGCTAATTCTTTAAGGTCCTTAGGTAAACAGATGATATTTACCAGTGGTTCTGAATCAATAAATATATCAACAGGGCTTTCGATAAGAACGATATCTTGTAGATCTTCTTTTTCTTTTTTTTTAATTCTAGTGATATTTACTTTCCGCTTGAACAAAGTTTCGACCTATATCTAATTCTCTAAATTATTTTATAAACAGTAATCTAAAATAGTTATTGAAACATAAATTTTAAAAAAATCTTTTATCCATTATAAATTTGTAAAGTAAAATTGAATTAAAAAAAAAGTCATTTAATTTTGGCTTCTTTTGTGAGATTTCTTTCTCTTTTCAACAAGAATAATTGTTAATATTAACTATAAATATGGGAAGCAGTTAAAAATAGAAAGTTAAACACTTTTATCAATTTTCAAAACTGCTTCCACAGCTATTACAGAAAAGTGCATTTATAGGTAGTTCAACACCACAATTGGGGCAAAACTTATTCTCTGAAGTTATTGGTTGGGTAGATTCCCCCTCTTCCTCACTAATCTCCGTCGTTTTGGATTCTTCTTTTGCTTCTTTTTCCTTTTTTGGTTTTTTAATAAACATACGTCCAACAACTGCTGATGCAACACCTATAAATTGTAAACTGGCACCATAGGTAAAAAATCCTTTAAGTCTGGCTAAATAACTCAAAATCTGTGGATCGGAGATAACATCTGTAGCATCTACAATTTTTGAAATCAGCCATATTATCAATGCAAGCGATCCAAAAGTTAATCCAATACCAACTATCCATTTTCCTACCCTAATCTGATTCAACATTATTAAAAATGCTCCAACTATAATTGCTCCGCCACCCCAGTCTGCGATAAATCTGATTATAGTTAATATTATTTCTAGTAATGGTCTTAAATCTGGATCTACTTCAGTAGATATCATGTCATATAGAAATTCATAAATTCCGATACTCCCAACTGCAGAACTTAAAATCATTAGTATTCCACCAATGATCAATAAGATGATTCCAGTTTTATGCTTCATATTATTATTATCTCATTATCGTTTTTAATCTAATAATTATTATACATCCATTAAAAATAATTAATATTATTGTTATTATTAATCATAATCAATAAGGAATATCGAAATAAAATTTATAAAATGAGAATACAAATTCAAAAATTTTAGGCAGCGATAAATAATCTGCCATTAGAACTATTTGAGATTTCTCCAGTTTTTTTATCAATTTTAGAATGATTTTTTTCAACAGAATGATCTCCACTATATTCGATAAATTTTCCAGTTATCTTTTCTCCGCTCATTAAAACAATTTCTTTTACTTCACCGATTTTCTTATAGGAGGGAAGTATTCTTGACACTTTACCTTTAACTACAATTGTACCTCTGACTTGGTCTGCGCCTGCACATCGATTGCAGTTCCCCTCAACAATAATGGTCCCTCCATGACTGTGAATTCCTAATAGGGATCCAGCACTTCCACAAATCAATGTTGGGAATCTTTTTCCGGGTTTTGAGCCGTTTACCCAAGTTAAAGCTTCGTCACCTATTTTACCATGAACTTTTATTGTTCCATTTTGCATTCCTTTCCAAAAGCCTCTATAAGCAGCACCAACATAATGACCGGCATCTCCAGTAATCTCTAATTCACCACCATTTAACATTGCGCCAGCCCAATCATCAGCATTCCCATTAACTAGTATTTTACCACCCGTCATTTTGTTGCCAACATGCATACCCACATTTCCATTTACAACAATTTCACCCGCACTCATCTTTTCACCGATGCGTTTGACATTGGAAAGATTGCCCTCTATAACGACTTTTAAATCAGCTATTTCTCCCGATTTTCCGGATATATCAAAAAAATCTCCTAAAGATTTTTCTTCATTACCATGGAAAACTGTTAACTTCTTGATATCTGTTAAGGTTTTTCCAGCGAATTGATCTGGGCTAATAACATCTGCTTCTAAGGGAAATTCAGATTCTTTCTTTAGCTTTAATTTAATTTCGGTCATAATTTACATCCCCTTTTTCTTTTTTACTACTTCAACTAATCTTTCTAGAATCTCTTTATCTGTTAAACAATCTCCAGGAGCATCTTTCACTTTTCTCAATCTGATCGGAACATTATCCATTCGATATGCTGTACCTTCACATTCAATTCCTGCAATAGCGGGAGGTAATATAACATCAGCATTCACAGAAGTCGGAGTATGATGCGGTTCAATTGATATTAAAGGATGTTTAAACATGTTTTTTACTGCTGCTGCTGGAAAATTGCTTGCAGGATCGGATGCTACTATTAAAGATGCATCAATTTCATTTCTAATTAGTACATCAACAGATGAAAATTCTCCCGGATTATATCGGGGATATCCTTTTGAAAAATCAATAGAATATGAATATCCTGTTTGCCATGTGAATACTTGATTTGCTCCAGCAACATTATAGTGCCCTCTCATTGGAGTTAATAAAAATTTCGTATAATCATTTAATTCCCTTACTAAACAAATTGCTGCATCGACATTTCTATGGTGTGAAAGAGATTGTGTTAAACCCATCCCGAAAAAGATAACACCAAAGTTACAGGTTTTTAATTTGTTTACCAATTCAATAATATTTTCCATCGGAACTCCAGAAATTTCTTTGCTGTCTAATTCGGTACCCCTAAGAATGGCTCTAATTGCGTTTAATAATTCATAATCTTCACTTGGTTTTACTTGAACGAATAAATCCGCTATTTGAGCAGTGTGAAAATTTCTAGGATCAACAACTATTATAAATCTATCATTTCTTCCATCTTTTCTAAAATATCCTCTTACAAACTCACTATATCTACTAAGATGTCTCGGATGAGCATGAACAGGATTACAACCCCAAAAAACTATAAGATCTGCTCTATTCTTATATTCCCCTAAAGTTGAGGTGGGGGCTCCAACATCTTGAATTGCTAATAATGATGGACCATGACATACAGAAGCAGTATTATCTAATA
The DNA here is from genome assembly GCA_030603385.1 of Promethearchaeota archaeon. Classification (GTDB taxonomy): domain Archaea; phylum Asgardarchaeota; class Lokiarchaeia; order Sigyniarchaeales; family SOKP01; genus Loki-b32. The sequence continues at coordinate 113,607 of JAUVXW010000004.1, forward strand.
CAGCACCTAAAATTTCTGCTAATTCAACTCCTTTACCTTGAGCCTCACATTCAGTACTAGAAAATCCATATAGCAACGGTCTTTTAGCTTTTACTAAGATATCCGCTGCTTTATTTAGTGCTTCATCCCAAGATACTTCCTTAAAAGAACCATTATATTTAATTAAAGGTTTTTCATATCGATGATCACTAGGATTTGAAGCAAAATATTTTTTAGCACCTATTTGGCAGCCGTTTCTAACTTCTATAACTTTGTTTTCTTTAATATCAACATCTACTTCCAAATCATCACATAAAGTTCCACAAAAAGGACAAACTACATCTGTGATTGTATTGATTTTTTCTACCATATTCAAGCCTCCTTTAATGTATTTATTAATTCTACTGCGCCTAATACTTTGCCATTTGGAATTGCTTCAACAGTTGCTTTCATACCTTTATAAGTCGGCGTTCCACAAGATTGTGAATCAGGATTTACAACTTGATTAGCCCATGGGCCCATAGGTATGAAAATAATTCCTGGATGAGGTCCTTCTTCTGATATTGTAGAATAAACTAAAACCTCACCAAAATCAGTAGCAACTTTTATCGGAGTTCCTACAAGACAATCTAGTTTCTTAAAATCTTCTTTATCAAATGCACAGATCGCAGCAGCACGTACACTTTCTCTAGATACTTTCCCGCCTTCAAGTGCAACACCTTGATCTATTGTTCGACATGTAATTAATATTAAATTATTCATACTCATTTTTCTATTCCTCCTTCTCTGCTTCACTCCATCGTAAAGTTTTTAATCGTTCCAAAAGCGGTTCCCAAAACATTTTACTAAATTCTCCTGATGTTTTAACATCAGTAATCTCTAATTTAACCGCTCCCGTAGGACAACCATTGTCACAAGAACCACAGAAAACGCATTTCTCTTCATCTACAGCCACATTTGGGACGGACTCCCATCCTTTATCTGATTTTTCTGGAACAGATATTGCCCCTGACGGACATACCTCATAGCAAGTTTGACATCCACCAGGACATTCTTCATCAACGATGCTTATTTTCCCATCTGTATATTGTTTAACAACTCTTTCAATATCATTATAACTAGCAATCTTTTTTGCTTCAAATTCCAATTTAGGAACAACATGTTCTTTTACTATTTGGATATCGTTTAGCTCAATGACTTCACCATCTTTTTTTAATGTCAGGGCACTAAAAGGACACATATATACACAAGTTCCGCAGAAAACACAAGCTTCAGGGTCATATATCTCAGGTATTATATCTTCTAAAGTTGGAAAACGACGGGATGTACCAACAGGGCCTCGTGAAATTGCGTCTTTGGGACAAACCCGGGCGCAAGTTCCGCAACCAATACATTTGGTTTTATCTAATATTAATTCTAAACTTTCAGTAAGGAATTGAACTTTTACATGCTCTATCTCTTTACTAATTGATCTTGAAATTTTTGGAAATGAAATTTAAAACACCTCATTTAACTTCAATTATTTCTAACAGTATTGCAGACTGGGGACAATTTTGAATGCAAACTCCACAGCCGTCGCAATTTACTTTTCGGTTTTCATCATAAACATCAAAAGCTATACCATTTTTGACCAATATTACCGCATTTTTTTCACTTAAAAAACTCTTAGTTTTTAATTGGTCAAAATTGATTGGACATGAGACCACACATATATTACAACCAGTACAGATGTTTCGGTTAACTTTAAGCTTGTAAACTTGCATAATCTTCCCTTATTTTTAATTAGAGATAATAAAAAAGTCTGACAAAAGCGTATAATTTTTGTAGCTTTAAAATTGATTAATAATTTCTTTCTATATGATGAATTATGTATTTAACTTAATTTGTAGAAAGTATATTTTTATAAAAAATTTGTTGTATGATTTATTAAGTTCAAATAATAAAAAGAGCTTAAATCAGAGATCGAAATTTTACTATTCCTTAAACTTATTAATTCCTACACGAATCTTATATTAATTAGCTAATTTAATTTTGACTTTTATCGTAGTCTGATAACATGGAATCTACAAAAAGTGAAGATTGTCTTATTTTTTATGCTTTAACTCCCGAAATTACTAAATTACGCCAAGTATATAATATAATCGGGAATTTTATGCAGAACAAGCAATCTATTGATCCTTCTGATCGATTTAATCTGATTTGGTTTCAAGATGATGGGCCAAATTATTTAGATAATTTTACATTTGACCCAGAATATATTTCAAAGACTTTAAAGTCATTAGGTAAAGTTATTACTAAAGCAAATATCGCTGGTGGCGTATTTATTGCGATAACATTTATCATTGAAGTATTCAAAAAGATTTCTGAAAAGTTCTTTCGGTTATTGATATTGGTTGACGATGGCGCATATGAAATCCCTGATGAATATCTCCCAGCACTTGAAGAATTAATTAAAAAAGTCAAGGATATGCCTTTTTTTATCGATATTATCTTGATGGGAAGTCCCTATTCTAATCAAGCTCAGAAATTATTGAAACTAGCAAATTTATCGAATGGAGAATTATATGGAATCAAAAATATAAAAGATCTAAGTCCAATCTTAACAGAGTTATCAGAAAAGAAGCGTGTTTCAGAACCTTCGTTTGTAAAACAAAAATTACGAATGATACTCCCTGATAACCAACCATTTTACATAAATTTGGCGGATGACACTAAAAACGTTAATAATATAGCAACATGTTCCATTTGTTTTCATAAAGATGATCAGGGTATAGTAAAATGTCCTTCTTGTGATACTTCTGCTCATGAAGTATGTTGGGCACAATGGTCAGAAACTTCCAATATTGGAATTCCTCATGTGTTTAGATGCCATAATTGTTTCAATATATTAAAGCTTGATAAAGACTATATACGGGATGTTCGAGCAGGAAAGATACCAACTATTGCAGAATTAACTAAAATGAAAAAAAGGAATATTATTGAATATCTGCATGAAATTGAATCTAAACGCGAACCTAAAGTTGTTCATACTGAAGATCCAATGGCAGTTGAAATTCGAGGGATGGTTGAAGCAACAAAATCGCAACCTAAAGAAGAAATTAAAAGAAAAAAAGTATCAGTACATATTTGCCCTAATTGTAGCAAAATTATGATGGGTGATAGGAAAAACTGTCCTTCTTGTGGATTTGTTATGTTTTAGAAATATAAACTTAAAGCTAGAACGTAATAATACAATTATTTCATTCCTAAATCTTGGAATTGAGATTTTATAAACCATATATTTAAATAATTTAGGGCTAAAACTAATAATAAGTTGATTTAATAGGCTTTTTTAGACTTGTATTAATTTGGGTAAAAAATATGGATTCAGATGTATTTACTTTTCTTGTTGGAGGTAAAGCAGGAGAAGGAGTAAAAAAAGCAGGTTCTGTAGCAGCACATATGTTCTCGAGTATGGGTAGGCACATTTTCCAGATGGATGATTATATGAGTTTAATAAGAGGTGGTCATAACTTTTCTGTTGTAAGCACAGCTCCTAGATGGATTAGCAGTCATTATATGAAAGCAAATCTGGTTGTAAACTTTGATAAACGTAGCTGTGAAGCTCATATGAACGATATTGCAGAAAAAGGGATAATGATTTTTAATTCTGATGAACAAGAAAATGAGCGCGGCATTGGAATTCCATTAACTTCAGAAGCAAAAAAATATCCGATGAAAAGTTTAATGTATGGAGTAGGTGCCGTAGCTATTTTATCAGCTACAATTGGGTTTGAAAAAGAGAAAATGAATCAAATTATTGAAGAAGAATATTCAAGAGGAATAGAAGATAATATTGCTTTTGCCAACAAAATTTATGACTTAGTGTATCCTGATTGTGGCAAGAAATTTACATTAGATAAAGGAGATAAAAAGAGACCCATTATTACTGGAAATGAAGCAATTAGTCTAGGAGCAATAGCGGGGGGATTAGATGTTTATTATGGTTATCCTATGACTCCTGCATCAACAATCTTACACACACTCGCTCGTGAAGCTAATAATTTCGGTTTAGCTGTTGTTCATGCTGAAGGTGAAATTGCAGTCATTAATATGGCAATTGGCTCAGCTTTCACAGGAGCAAGAGTCATGGTTGGCACGAGTGGTGGTGGTTTCGCTCTTATGACCGAAGGTTTCTCTTTAGCAGGTATCACGGAGGCTCCAGTATTAGTTATATTATCTCAAAGACCGGGACCAGCAACTGGAGTTCCCACTTACACTGAACAAGCTGATTTAGCTTTTGCTTTGACAGCGGGGCATGGAGATTTCTTGAGAATTGTGACTTCCCCTAGAACAGTTAGAGAAGCATATTATCTTTCAGGTGAAATGTTAAATTTAGTATGGAAATTTCAAACACCGGGGATAATATTAACTGAAAAACATCTTTCAGAGAGTAGCATGACGGTTGAAATTGATGTAGAGAAATCAAAATGGGAAGAGCCGAAAATGCATATAGTTGGTGATTATAAACGATATTTAGATACTGATGATGGAGTTTCTCCTATGTTATTTCCACCATCAAACCAAATTATAAAATGGAATAGTTATGAACATGATGAATTTGGTATAACAACAGAAAATGCTGAGAAGATATCTTTAATGCACGATAAAAGAAATAAAAAGTTAAAAATACTAATAGAATACTTAAAGGGACAAGATACTGTTAGAATAATTCGTGGTGAAAATCCTACTAATATCTTCACCTATGGTTCAACTTATATGAGTGTTTTAGAAGCTCTTCGATATGCAAGTTTAAATCCCACAATCGTTGCGCCAATTTATTTGAGTCCATTACCTATCTGGAAATTAGAAGAATTCAAAGAACAAGAAAATATCGTTATCGAGCAAAGCTCTACGGGACAATTTACTAAGCTCTTAAAAGAAAAAGCAGGGATGAAGATAAGAAATACAATTAAGAAGTATGACGGAAGACCATTTGATCCAATTGATTTAGCAAAAAAACTAAAGGAGGTGCTTTAAAAAAATGGATGATCTTAAAACTTATGCTGAAATTACATGGTGCCCTGGATGTGGTAATTTTGGGATCTTTACAGCTGTAAGAAATGCAATCCCTCTTTTAGAAGAAAAAGGTATTAAGAGAGATAATATTGTAATAACTTCAGGGATTGGCTGTCATGGAAAAATTTTTGATTATCTTAATTTAAGTGGTTTTTATGGACTACACGGTCGTAATTGTTCAAATTCAGAGGGTATAAAAATTGCAAATCCAGATTTAAAAGTAATTAACTTTTCTGGAGATGCGAATGGATTGGCGGAAGGTTTGGCACATACAATTTTCGCAGCAAAAAGAAACCAAGATATAACGTTTATTCTACATAATAACAGTGTTTACGCTCTCACAACGGGTCAATTTTCTCCATTAGCAGAAAAAGGTTGGAAAGGTCCATCTACACCCAGAGGAAGCTACGAAGAACCATTTAATCCGATGTCTTTAATGATCGAGGCAGGTGCAACTTTCGTAGCAAGAGGTTTTGCGGGAGATACAAAGCATCTCACTGATATTATAGTACAAGGAGTTGAACATGAAGGTTTTTCCTTCATAGAAATACTACAACCTGCTGTTCCATACCATAAATGGACTGAATATAGAGAACAAGTTGAATACCTTGTAAAAGAACCGGAAACATATTTTAAAGCTTTTAAAGCTGCCAAGGAGAATCATAAATTTACTTTAGGGGTGTTTTATCGAACTCAAAGACCTGTTTATCACAAAGAGTTATATGCAGATCATAATCCTATAACAGATAGAATAAATAGAAAGGTCAGGTTAGAGAAAATTCGGAAAATACTTGAATCCAAATGAAAGAATTTATGAATTTTGAAAATATTAGGTATTTAGTTAAATGTATCGTAAATCTTTTCAATTTCTTTAAGGATTTTTGAATATAGAGCAGAGGATATCCTAAATGTAGTATTTTCTACGAGATGATGGAGAAAATTTTTACATTTTTCTATACCAACAAATTTTAGGCGTGTTGCTTTGATGAGGACACCTAAAGTACCCGTGACTTTTAAGTCCAAAGTCCTAGCAATTTCCCGTGCTGCTAAATCATCAATGATAATAATACTTTCACCAGTATTATCCTGAAGTTCCTTTGCAAGGGCTAATACTGACGCTTCTCCGGTATGAATGTGTAATTCCTCTAGTCTATCAACGAGTTGCCTATTTATTGGTTCCTTTAATAAAAGCCAACTAGAAAAGGAATCTTTTAAAACTGTAAATTCAGCAACATTGTCATCGCTTAATACCTCTTTTTTAATGATTAATGTGGTGTAACATTCAGTAAAAAGCTTTGGTACTAAAGATAATGCACCAATTTTGCTTAGATATATCAAAGGTGAAGCATTTATAATTCCAATCATATTCTTGGCTATTCAATCTAAGGCATATTCAATATCTTCCTTTATAGCTTGTTCATCGTATCCTGATACATTTCGCTTTTTTAATTCCTCCATCATCTTTCTTAGCGAGACCCCAGCCTTTTCCGCAGCCTTCCAGGCACTCATGTTTTTTTCTCCTACTTGGTTACAAAGAACTACAAACATTTCCTCAGATAGACTTTTCTCTAATAATTGACGGATGTAGGATGATTTATCTTTTTTTTTTAATCTTGCCATTAAAAACCTTAACTTTTCATCAAGATCATCATCTATTCTTACTGATAGAATTTTCATGATTGTTCTATGTATACTAGATCATCTCTAGTATATATAATTATTTGCAAGGGAGTCATTTTTGGGGGGATATCTATTATGATGAAAGCTTTGATGTGACTATAGATTCGCTCGATAATGTTTACATTGTTGGTTCTTGTTGTTGCAGTTTTGGGGCAGGATCTAGGGACATGGTTTTGCTTAAATACATTCAAGATATATTTAAATCAATAATTAATTTTAATCGAATCTAGATAGAGTATAATATGGAGATCATAACCCTATTACTAACAGACTGTCGAGATATATACGATTAGATAAAATTCGCAAAAATCTTGAATCTAAATAAGGAACAAGTTTTATTTTTAAATAATATTTTAAGTAATATAAAAAAAAATAGTAGTATAGGATATTCGTTAATAAGACTTGATATTTTGGAAGTACAATCGAAAAGAAAATGAGAAATATTATAAGAAAAATTTAAATATAGAAATTTTTTTTTTGAGATAAAGCCTATTGTAATCATTTTCTTAGTTTGGAATTTTGTCGTTTATTTTTTTGTATTTTTTTCCCCATAAAATTAAGTATGGGCAAAAATCTTTAAATATGTGGAAGATAATTATCTATATAACAAACTCTTGAAAAATAACAAAATTTAATAAAATAATAAAAAATTATTAGTGGAGGAAAAAAAAATGGCAGGTTCTGAATATATTAGTTGGAGTCCTATTAGGCGCCTTATGAAACTATAATAATCAACTCGATTATTTCTTCAAAATAATGGCGCTTTAATCGTTGCTCGTGATGCAGTTAACGAGCTCGTTGAATGGATGGGTAGCTCCGCTGAGAAACTTACTAAAAGTGCTTTAACTTTAACTAAACACTCTAAAAGAAAGAAAATCACGAGCTTCCTTTAGAATTCCTAAAAAAACGTGAAAAATGACATTCTTTTAGCGATTAAATACTTCAAATAAGTTAAAGTGAACTTAAAATTATAAATCTTTTTTTTTTATTATTATTATTATCTTATCGATAAAATTCAAGTTAAATGTTCCTTTAAAGGCTCTGCATGACAAAACACAGGGCAACCATGAGGAAAAGTTTAACAACCATACTTATAGTCTAATTCTCTAATAAAATAGCTTCTTGGATAGGATAAAGAGAGCAGATTGAGTACGTTAGAAACGAATCAGAAACACACTTTCAAATGATATACAATAAATAATAGTCTTTTAAAGATAGACTTAATGCTTTTGGAAGCTGGGGGATTTTAGATCAATTATTCGATGTTTGCTTGGGTTAAATATCCATTCGTTTTTACATTTTTTAGAACAGAAATAGTGCTTTGGAATTTTTTGAGTGATATTTATAAATACAAATTTATAAGGCCTATCATAATTACTCTGATACTGTTTTACAGGTTTTCCACACAATTCACAATTTTTTTTCAAGATGATCATACTTTCATTTATTTCTTCTGCGGAATCTTTAAAAAATTTCATTTTTTTTCTTTTTTCGCATTTTACAATTTTAGCATCTATTACTTTAACTAATATAATAGTTTGCCTATAAAATTATTGTTTATATTTATTATAGTAAGATGAAATGAAAAAATAGCAATATATGACGAAAGCTAAAAGTTTTAACCTAGATTGATACGACCAATTGCCCTAAAAGATAGATTCTTATTGAATATTTCATAATCGTAGATTCTTCTTCCATCTACAAGATTAGGAGTTTTCATGTATTTTTTAAAGTCATCTGGAGTTAATTTTTTAAATTCATCCCATTCTGTTATTATTAAGGCACATTCAGAATTTTTTAAGGCGTCTTCAACTGAATTAGCATATTTTATCTTATCTCCTAATTCTATTTCTGCTGTTTCATTAGCTTTAGGATCATAACCTTCTATATTTGTTACGCCCCTTTTTATTAGTTCATTAATAACTCTAATACTAGCTGCTTCTCGCATATCGTCTGTACCTGGCTTGAAAGCAAGCCCTAATAAAGTGACTTTTTTACCAGCTAATTTTCCTGTCAATTGTTCAGCAAGATTAACAATATGAATTGCTTGGTCATCATTTATACCCAAAACTGCTTCTAATAACCTAGAGGTATACCCTTTAGATTTTGACCAAGCCTTTATAGCGTTCACATCTTTATGGAAACAGGATCCACCAAAACCAACTCCTGCTCCTAAAAATCTATGGTTCAATCGATAATCTAGACCCACCCCTTTCATGACCTGAACGATATCAACATTTGGCACCAATTCAGCGAAATTGGCAAATTCATTTGCATAACTAATCTTAGTTGACAGTAGGCAATTATTTCCATACTTTACTAACTCAGCACTTTCTAAATTCATCCTTAAAATTGGACAATTTTCTAAATGATCTCCATAAAAATATTCATAAAATTCTTGAAGCATCGCACCACTTTTCTCATCAAACTCTCCAATTACAATTCTATCTGGATGCAAAGTGTCTTCAATAGAACGACCTTCAGCTAAAAATTCAGGCTGCATGCACAGTCCATAATCTTTTCCTGGTTCTTTACGTGATACTTCATTTATAATCTTAGATACCAAATTTCGAGTAGTCCCGGGTACTACAGTCGATCTTACAACAATTAGATGATAATTCTCTTTTTTCTTCAATGCCTCTCCAATTTCTCTAGCTGTACTCTCTATAAAACCTAAATCAATACTTTTATCTTCTCTCATAGGTGTTCCTTGAGTGATCATCGAAATATCTGTTTCTAATACCGCCTTGACGGGATTAGTTAGGCATTGGAGAAGCTCCGGAACATTTTTTTTAATATTAGTCATCATATCCTGTAATTCCGCTTCAAAAAATGGAGCCTTTCCATCATTAATTATCGCCGCTTTTTTTTCATTATGTGTGGATGCTAATACTTTTATATTTTTCTCAGCGAAACAAGCAGCAGAGCATAAACCTATAAATCCAGTCCCTAAGATTGAAACTTTATATTTATACATTATAAATCAATATTAGTATTTTGTTTTTAAATAGTTAAATTTTGAAAAATAGTTAAATTTTCTTTTTCAAACTTATATATAGATACTAAACTAATGAAACTATATCTTTAATTTAAAGTTAAGAAACATACAAATAAATTTATAATTTAACGAATCTAGTATTAAATTTGTGTTCTCTTCCAATGAAAGTTGGAAGCATGGGAATTCTATGGGTAGGATTTTAAAATTAATTTTTCAATATTAATACAAAATAAGGTTAAACGATAAAATGAAAGATATAAGAAAAGAATTAAAAATTACGAATGAGGCATTAAAAGCTGTAAATGATTTTCTCTTGGATGAAAAAAATCCATTAATAAATAAACTATTCGAAGTAATCGAAAAATACGGTGGAGTCGAAGAAATCAACAAAAAAGCTAAAGAAGAAAGTCAATTAGACAACCTATTAGATAAATTGAAACATAAAAAGCTAGATTATATCCAAGATATTGAATGGTTGATTAAACAAAGAGAAAAAAATGCTTTTATTAGTATACCTGATTATAGAAAAAAAATTCTTGGAGATAAATTATCTGAGATTACATTTGATAAGGATTTTGCTGTCACATTAGAGCTTTCAGCATGTCAATATTTTCCATTTTTTATAGATATTGTAAAAGCTGCAATTGAAGATCAGAATTTAATGCCGAGTAGAATAATCCGCGTTAGAAAAATGAAAGAACAAGAAGAGGATGGCGATTTATTAGCTATGGCAGCTGCGATGCAAATTATAGGAGCGACTTATGTAGAAACATTAGATACCAAGGGAACGGCTCCTGGCCCTGATGGATTACCGATAAATGTACATCTTGGTGGACCCGAAACCATAACAGGTTATTTTGGAGGAATTGGGCAACCTAACGATCTTGCATTAAAGTGGATTGATGAATATCTTTATTATTATACTAATTATGGTATCAAGCAAGTTTTAAATGTTAATCCTGGAACCGTCCTTCTTGGATACTTCATGCATAAACTTGGAATAAATAATGAATTCAAAATCTCAGTATATATGGGAAATGATAATCCCTACGCTTGTTTGTGGACTCTTTTAACAGCAAAATTATTTGCCAGAGAAGATGGAACAAGTTCGTTGATTGGTTTTAATCTTGCTAATTCCGTAAATAATGAAACGATTGAACTCTCTGCTTATATTAGAAAAGAATTTGATTTTGAAGATGTTGTTAGATTTGAACATCATGTAATTGAGACACAGAAAAGTATTGTACGCCAACCATATGATCGAAGGGACGAATTAGTGGAGGTTGCTACGAAAGTAAAAAATATCAGTGCTAAACATGAAGGTGGTGATGTAGAAATGGATAAAAACAGAGAATATCCTTCAGATATTTTAGATTATTTTAGAGATAAGCAAGAGATTATTGATTCGGGTCATTGGGAATTTATGCGTAGAAATCACCTTGATAGATATATTGCTGTAAATACTACAGCTAAAATATTAACTGAAAATGGCATTGATATTATTGCTGCCCAAAATCTTCATAAATATGAATAAATTGAAGTGAGTTGACTAAAATATGGGAAAATTTGATTTTCGACCTAAAGGTGTTATGCCTGCTATGGTAACGCCGTTTAATAAGGATGAATCTATAAATGAAGAGAATTTAAGAAATTTAGTAAATTTTCTTATCGAACAAGGTGTAACTGGTCTTGTTCCAGTTGGTACTACTGGAGAATTTGTTAATATGACATTCAAGGAGCGTTTAAAAGTTATTGAAATTGTTGTGGATGAAGTAAATGGCAGAGTTCCAGTGATTGCTGGGACTGGGGAAACAGGTACAAAATTAGTTGTTGATGCTACTAATGCTGCCACTAACATTGGTGCTGATGCAGTATTAATAGTCACACCTTATTATTTAAAACCTAAAGCAAAAGGATTATATGATCATTATTATACTATTACGGAAAAAACAGATATTCCAATAGTTTTATACAACATCCCCCCTTGTACTGGAGTGGAATTGCCATGGACCGTTGTTGAAGATTTAGTTGATATTGAAAATATCGTAGCAATAAAAGATTCGAGTGGAGATTACAAATATTTTTCGGCATTATTAGAAAAAGTAAGTGATAAGATCTCAGTTTTGATTGGATGGGATGAAAATGTGTTGGGGGCCTTAGCTGGGGGTGCTGCAGGTTGTATATTGGGATCAGCTAATATTTTTCCTAAAATATGGATTGAAATATATGATCATGTGAAAAATAATCATTTAGAAGAAGCACAGGTTCTTCAAAAAAAAGTACAAAAGTTAGCAAGACTATTAATAAATTCTGGTGCATTAGGGGTAAAATCATGTTTAAATATGATGAAAATTCCAGTAGGGACTACACGTAAACCACTTGTGCTAGGAGACGCACTCTCTTATGAGATTAAAGACGAGTTACGGGTTGAACTTGAAAAATTAGGTTTTATTAAAAAAACAGAAATCCAATTTGAATTTGGAGACAAGTCACTTATAAGTCGTTTTTATGCTGTCGGAATTACTCCTCAGAAAATCTCTGATTTCGACTTAAAAGTAGGGGAATCTCTAGTAGGGGATCGTGCAGAACTTGCTCATATTGACCTTCTAATCGGTAAAAAAAATGGACCTGTTGGTAATGCCTATGCTCAAGCTTTAACTAATCCAGAAGAAGGACGTGAAGGGCTTCAAGTCATACTTGAACCTAATATGCAAATTAAACCACCGACAATTATGATTCCTACCATTCGTCCAACTTCTCTCCGTCATGCTAGTCTTACTTATGGGCCTGCTCAGGCTGCTATTGCTAAAGCTGTTATGCAATGTGTTGAAGATGGAATTCTTCCGAAAGAATTAGCTGAAGAAATCGTTCTAATTGTTAATGTTTTTGTTCATCCAAGTGCTAGTGCCAGAAAAAGAGTATTTATTAATAATTATAAGGCAACTCGAAATGCTATCCGAAAAGCAATGGAAGGCTTACCAACTGTAGACGATGGAATAGAGAACGCAGAAATTGCACGACATCCTTTTAGGAACGATCCATAAATTCAAATTTTAATTTCTTCTTATTTTATGTTTGAATAAAAAATAACGTAATAATTGTAGACTCTATTAAGAAAATTTGGGAAAATATATTAGCACTACATTTGGCTATCGAAAAATATAGAAAGTATCTGGTACAATTCCTTTAAGTAAGAGCGCAGAAAACATTAAAAAATTTTTATTGAAAGATTAGAACTAATTTTTTGTAAAACTACTTTTTTCTATTCATTTATTAGATTTTATAAATTATTAATTGAAATCCTTTAGTATGTTTATTTTTTAAACTCAAACCGCATAAATTTAATACTTCATAACGCTAATATTGATAATCTTAAGTATTTCTATAATTATTAGTAAATTCAAATAAATAATTATGAAGATTAACAGAGATGAAAAATGATATGGCAGAGCAAATATTGGAAATAGAAGTTGGAGCAGAAGCTCCTAATTTTTGTCTTCCAGATAAGGATAATAAAGAAGTATGCTTGAACGATTTTAAAGGAAAATTTGTTGTACTCTACTTTTACCCTAAAGATAATACACCGGGATGTACAACCGAAGCAATAGGATTTACAGGAATCTTGCCTGAACTGCAAAAATTAGACACTGTTGTTATTGGCATTAGTCCGGATAGCCCTGAATCACATGCTAAGTTTATAAAGAAGAAAAACTTGAAAGTTACACTTCTTAGCGATGTTGATAAAAAAGTAATTAAAGAATACGGTAAATGGGCTAAGAAAAAATTTAGAGGTAAAAAATATATGGGTGTTGTTCGGAGTACATTTTTAATAAATCCTAACGGAAAGATAGTGCATATTTGGCCCAAAGTTTCTGTCAAGGGGCATCCTGAAGATGTTCAAAATGTTTTAACTGAATTAAGGAAATAGTACTGTTTTAAATTATGAATGTTAAAGAAGCAATTGAGAAAAGAAGAGCTTACCGATCTCTTGATCCAATTGAAACAACTGATGAGTTAATTCGAGATCTTGCAGAAATAGTTAAAATTACCCCTTCATGTGTTAATAAGCAACCTTGGAGATTTATTTTTGTTAAGGATAAAGCACAATTAAACAGATTATTTACGATTGTATCAAAAGGGAATAAATGGGTTGAAAAGACTTCAATGATTATTGCTGTATTTAGTAAACCTGAAAATGATTGTATTATTGGAGACCGTCTTTATTATTTATTTGATACTGGAATGGCTACAGCATTTTTGATACTACGGGCTACAGAATTAGGCTTAGTTGCACACCCCATTGCAGGCTTTAAAGAACCCCAAGCAAAAGAGATTCTTGAAATTCCTGATGAGATGAGATTAATTACTCTTGTTATTATTGGAAAACATTCAAAAGATGTAAATCCTGTTCTATCTAATGCAATGAAATTAGGAGAAAAACAAAGACCTCCTCGAAAACAGTTAGAAGATTTTATCTTCATAAATAGCTATAATAATAAATTCCATGAAGAAACAGGTAAAAATTAATGAGTTATAACTTAAAAATGAGTAATAGAAATCATTTATCCAATGAAAAAAGCCCTTATTTACAACAACATGCTGAAAATCCTGTTAATTGGTATCCATGGGGAAAAGAGGCTTTTAATAAAGCTCAAGAGGAAGATAAACCAATTTTTTTATCAATAGGATACTCAACATGCCATTGGTGCCATGTTATGGCTCATGAATCTTTTGAGGATGACGAAGTCGCTGTATTGATGAATGAAGCGTTTATATCTATTAAAGTGGATAGGGAAGAGCGCCCAGACATTGATAAAGTTTATATGACAGTATGTCAGACGATGACAGGCTCGGGAGGGTGGCCTTTAACTATAATAATGACTCCTGAAAAAAAACCATTCTTTGCCGGAACTTATTTTCCAAAGCATACAAGATTTGGACGAATCGGATTAATAGACTTAATTAAACGAATCAAAGATCTATGGAATAATCAGAAGAGTGAGTTAGTAAATTCTGCTGATCAAATTACTTACAACTTACAGAATATAGATCAAGAATCACCTGGAGAGATAATTACCGAAGATACTCTTAGGAAGGCATATCAATTACTCTTAAGACAATATGATGAAACTAATGGTGGTTTTGGTAATCGCCCTAAATTTCCTACGCCTCATAACCTTATATTTTTACTTAGGTTTTGGAAACGTACTGGTGAAAAAAAAGCATTAGAAATGGTTGAGAATACACTTCAAGCAATGCGAAAAGGTGGCATCTATGATCATATTGGTTTTGGCTTTCATCGATATTCAACTGATTCAATTTGGCTTGTCCCTCATTTTGAGAAGATGCTCTATGATCAAGCACTAATTGCTATAGCTTATATCGAAACTTATCAAGCTACTAAAAATGAAGAATATAAAAAAATAGCTCAAGAGATACTTACTTACGTCTTAAGAGATATGATATCAAAAGAGGGAGGATTTTATTCTGCTGAAGATGCAGATAGTGAAGGAGAAGAAGGAAAATTTTATGTTTGGTCTGAGAAAGAATTAGTAGGTATCCTTGATAAGGATGAATTAGATCTTGCCGTTAAAATCTTTAACGTGAAAGAATCTGGTAATTATTTAGAAGAAGCAACCGGTAAAAAAGCAAATAAAAATATCTTATATCTTAATAATAATTTAGAAAAGGAAATCCAAGAGAGAATTGAAAGAATTCGGATTAAATTATTTAAAGAAAGAGAAAATCGAATTCATCCTCATAAAGACGATAAAATATTAACAGATTGGAATGGATTGATGATCACAGCTTTAGCTAAAGCAGCTAAAGCGTTCCATGATGAGGAATATTTAAATTTTGCTAAGAAAACAGCTAATTTCATTCTGTCAAATCTTCGTGATTCAAATAAAAAATTATTACACCGATATAAAGAGGGGATTTCAGAAATTAATGGTTATTTGACTGATTATGCTTTTTTCATCTGGGGGCTCATTGAATTATATGAAGCTACTTTTGATATTTTTTATTTAAAAACTGCTCTTGAATTACACGAGATTCAAAATAAGGATTTTTGGGATAAGATTATCGGTGGTTTTTACTTCACTGCTGATAATAGTGAAAAATTATTAACTAGACAGAAAGAAATTTATGATGGTGCTATTCCATCTGGAAATTCAATTGCTTTACTTAATCTATTAAGATTAAGTTATTTAACAGGAAATTATAAATTAGAAGAAAAGGCAGATACATTAAATAGAGTTTTTTCTGAAAAGATAAAAGCTAATCCCTTGGCTTATACACAATTTTTAGTCGCAATTGATTTTGCTATTGGTCCGTCTTATTCATTAGTTATTGGAGGTAATACTGATGATAATGATACCACTGAAATGATAGTAGCAATTAATAATTCTTATATTCCAAACAAAGTGTTTATTCATAGAAAGACTGAGCAAGAATTACCAGATATAGATACATATTCCAATTTTGTGCAATTTTTCGAGAACCTTGAGGGTAAAGCAACGGCATACGTATGTATTAATAAAACGTGTAAACCTCCTACTCATGAAATAAGTAAAATGCTGGAATATCTTAATGGAAACTGGAATGAAAAATAAAAATCATAAAATAGTTTAAACTATTTATTTATTAATCATTAATTCCTTTCTTAAAAAAATAAAAAGATATCTATGAAGTAGAACTTAGTTTCGACACAATTAAAGCTTCCATTTCATCTAAAGATTTAACTCCGTTCATTTCTTCCTGATTTATTAATAAATCAAATGCGTTCCCGTTCTTTAAATAAGCTGAAGGGTAAGTTGCATCAGAGATTTCATACTTTTCTTCAAATTCGTCTTTATGTAAAAATTCTGCGTCAATATCTAAATTATTAATAAATTTTTTCCAGTCTTTTTTCATACCAAAAGTAGAGAAAGTTTGAGCGCATAAATTACACTGATAAGTGCTTGGTCGTACTAATTTGTGCCAAAAATCTTTAACTATATTTATTACCCCTGAATCTGCATTATATACAAAAACTAATTTTTTATCATTCATATTAACCACGTAAGTAATTATTATTTCGCTAATATTAATAGAGTTAGTTAAAAATTTTAATCTACTTCTTATTTAAAATAAATTTATCCTCAATTTAAACAGAAAATTATATGATAAATGGAATAAAAGCCGTTAAATCATAAAAAAAAGAGTAAGTAAAGAAATTCTGAAATTTTTAGATTCATATATAATGTCGGTATTTTTTTCATCCGTTTGAATTTTTAAATAATTATAGATTTATTGTTTTAATCACAAAAATATTAAAGTGTACATTATGCAAAGTTCAAAATATAGCATTGAAGATTATCAAAGAGCTGGTGATGATATGTTTAATAGACTTCATCTAGACTCTTATCCCGTGTCGATAAAGTATATAAAAAATATTGAAGACGATATTCCTGTAGGAGTTAGAAGACCTATAGATACTAAAGAAAAAATGTCTATTTGTCAAGCATTTACTTATGCACGCAGATTTAGACAGAAGTTATGCATCACAGCAGCGGATAATTTCTGCACTCCGTCTTCCGTTGCACACGGATGGGTTCCTCTCACGATGGAAGAATTTGTTGAATCTCAAGTTCGTCAAAAATGGTCAAAAGACGCTCAAGCTGAAAAAAGAAGAGCAGAACATACATACGCACAAAACTTTAAGAATATTATTGAGTTAGCGTATCGTGGTGTAATTGTTTCTCCGTTAACGGAAACCCCCGTTATTCCAGATGCCATAATGATTTATTGTAATGGTCCGAAACTAACATACATTATAAATTCGCTAAACTATGAACACAAGCGTAAATATAGAATACAATCAACATTCGAAGGTTTTGGTGAAAGTTGCGCCAAAGGAGGATTAATGCCGTTTATTACCCGAAAATGCCAAATAGTTATTCCAGGCACGGGAGACCGCTCATTTGCTGGAATTCAAGATCACGAACTAGGAATTGGAATGCCCGCAAGCTATATTTTCTATGTATTAGAGAATTTATTTCAAACGGGGGCAGGGCAGGGTTTAAAGTTTCCATTAAGGCAATTAATTCCAAAATTGGATGAAAAATTAACTCCTGGGTTCAAATATATGCGAGAAATAATAGATAAAAAATTAAGTGAAATGAAAAATGAGTAAAAAATTTAATTTTTAGACACTTTAATATAATTCTCTTATTTTTCCCATACGCTTTCGATTAACACCCATATCACTCCACCCCAATCTTGCTGCTGATCGAAAATGTATAAGCTTGGTTGAATCATCAAAATAAAATTCAACATCATCTACAAATTTGAATGTAGCAGTTCTAAATTCAAAATGCAAATAATTTTTTGTTTCGGTAATCATTTTTGTTCTTTTAAATGATGTAATTATATTTTTGATTCTTCCTTTTGCTTCAGCAACTGTTGAGCTATATTGTATAGGTTCCATCCTATGTTTTTCATCAGTACTTTGAGTGGAAACGCAATTTGGAGATTTTGGGCAAGGATGAAATTTTCCATCAATAATCCCAATTGGTTTTTTAGATGTTTTGATATCCATCACTTTTATTGCTTTTATTATAGAAGAACTGAATTTAGTTTAAATAAATTAAGATTTTAAGTTAAAAAAAATAAAACTTAGACTTCTTAAAAAACAAGGTGAAAGCTTCTTTTTTTTTATATTTCTAAATACTAAGTATTTCCTTTATCAGTGAAGATATTTTTTGATAGTCAAATACTGATACATTTGCTGTTCTCTTGAAAGCCTTTATTTGATCGATGTAATGTTCTTCAAATTGATTTAGAAAATAGATTAATCGTTCTTTTAAACTTTGGTGAGCCGGTTTGGATAAAAATAAGGCTAATTTAACTTCTTTACCATATGCTGCATGAATGTATAAACCTTTATAACTAATTTCTTTCATGGAAGTAGTTCCACCTATTTCTGATACAAAAGAATCCATTGCTGATAAAAAACCTGATATTAGTTCTTTATCTACTGGATAATCTTCGCTTGAATGTGAGATCATAGTAACTCCTGAGTCAGGATCGATTACTAAAAGACTCCTGAAAATATTCTGGAATTTTGGTTTTATAGCTATTGAATGGTCTTCCGTCAATAATATTTCTTTCGGTAAAAGCTCATACATGGAATAAGATTTGGGTTTATACGCTTCACTTTCTTTGAAATAGTAATTAGAAATTTTAGTTAATCGAGATTGAGTTCTAATTGGTTCATGTGGAAGCTTTTGAATATACTCGTCTCTTAAATTTACATCATGATCTTTAGACTTCTTTCCTTTAAATATTCCGAGTATTTTTTGATGAATCGGGTCGATTACATAAAACCAGGCTCGCAATTTTTGCATATCCGAAATTAATCTTTCTAAACCTATATTACTGACAGAACTTGGCGTTGTAACGAAAACAGTCCATAAAGCTATTTTTGATGCTTCACTTATCTTATAAACCGTATCTTTATAATTCTCTTCAGTCATCTCCTCTCCGGTTCTAACAAAAACAGCCTCAGTTCTTAATAATGGTTTTTTCTTAATTAGATACAGATCTAATCCATAATCTTTGATTGAAGAAGTATTATACACACTAATCCCCCAATCTGCCCCTTGATCTGCGAATATATCTATTAACTCTTGCTTAGAGATAAAATCAAATCTTGTTAGATAATCGTGCTTCCTATATATGTTAAAGGTGTGCTGTATTTTTTCTGTAAATTAGGATTTTTTTGATACTTTCTAAATAAATAGATAGCTATATAATCAAGCAACTCTAATTTTGTTAAGGATTCATCATCGGGAGTAGGAATATCATTCTTGTTCATAAAATCATATATTTCTTTAAATCTACTTCTTACTATTAAACAATTTAGACATAAGATTCCAAACTTACCTTCATTTTCTTTTCGAATGGTTTCTAGTATTTTTGTTGAAGAGGTCAAAGTTTCAGAATTCATATTGGTAATTAGATCATTTTGGTTTTAAAATATTGTTATAATAATTCGTAGCTTTGTTCTTCTAATTTATTTTACTTTAAAAAGGCGGTAAGCATCTCTAAACCTTAGAAATGCCGTTAGTAATACCAAAGATGAAAAAATCCATAATATAATACCTCTCCATGGGATTAAAATCGTTGTGAGGAATAAGAATATTAGAGTTTCAGAGCGTTCCATAAGACTGTGATTGTAATAAATAACTTTTTCTTCGGTTTCTAAGTTTTCTTTCTTAACTATACCCCCAATTAATAAGAAAATAGTAATACATAACACAATTGCTCCAAGAGAAAAAATACCTGGCCACATTAAAATTAAAGGATCAGTTGAAATTATTGATATAATAATAGATACTTCGACAGTTCTATCACTAAAAATATCAAATATCCCCCCAAAAGATGTTGGACCTTCTGATCGTGCTATAGCGCCGTCCAAAACATCTAAAAAGAATGAAACACACATTAAAACCGCTGAACATATAATCAATTCTAATTTCCAAATTAGTTTTCCACTTAGGAAAATAAATAAGGCACTTAATAGACCAGTAATTAATGCTGTAAGAGTAATTTGATTTGCTGAAATCTTTTCTAAAAATAATTTTCTAGCAAATTTCTCAAAGAATTTGTTTAACTTGGTTTTAGAAAGCCATTTATCAATCATAGAGCCAAGTATTTTATATATGGCTTAAAATTTAAAAATTAGGAAAAGGAATAAGAGTTTTAAAAGTTGTCTCTATAATCTTCTAGTTATAATTGAGTAAATTTGTTCACCAGTAAACCCTTTAATATCAATCGCTGAGCATCTGCAATTGCCCGAACAAGCGCCACATCCTTTACATAATGCTTCATTAATTTTAGCTATAAGACCAAATCTTTTATCATCAACAAGTTCAATTGCTCCATATGCACAATTTTCTACACACATTCCACAGCCAATACAACGCTCTGGACGAATTACTGCAAAAAATGGTTCAATTTCAACTTCACCTTTAGCCATCAAACCAGCTGCACTTGAAGCTGCTCCCTTAGCTTGAGCAACAGCATCAGGAATATCTTTTGGGCCTTGAGCAACACCCGCGATGAAGATTCCCTCTGTTAAAGTATCTACAGGTCTTAATTTTGGATGTGCTTCTAAAAAAAATCCATCAGCTGATCTTTGAATTCTTAGTAGAGAAGTTATTACATCTGCATCTGCTCGAGGCTCTAAACCACAAGATAAAACAAACAAATCTACTGTTAATTCAATTGGTTGTTGAAGTAATGTATCCTCAGCTCTTATTATAATATTGTGATTATCATCTTCGATTACTTCTGCTATTCTACCTCTCACAAAATTGATTCCGTAGTTTCGCCCTGCAGATTCGTAAAATTCCTCATAACCCTTTCCAAAAGCTCGAATATCCATATAAAAAATATAAATATCTGCATCTGGATGCTTTTCCTTATATTGCCTTGCTTGCTTAGTTGCATACATACAGCAGACTCTTGAACAATATTGATTTCCTCCTTCTCTGAAATTTCTACTTCCCACACATTGAAGAAAGGCAATGCTATGGGGTTCTTTAAGATCCGAAGGTCTAACAGGCTTTCCTATAACTGGTCCAAAAGAACTTAATAAACGTTCCATTTGAAATCCAGTAATAACATTAGGATACCTTCCATATCCATATTGTTTAAGTTCAGTTGGATCATATAAATCCCACCCGGTTGCTACTATTATTGTGCCTACTTTTACTTTTAGATATTCAGGTTCATCATCAAATTTAATTGCTTCAGGCTCACAGACATCGATTCGCTCACAAATTCCACATTTGATGCAATTATCCATATCTATTGTAAATTGTCCCGGGACCGCTTGGGGAAATGGGACATAAATTGCTTTTCTTGTAGCTAAACCTAATTCAAACTCATTTCCAACAATAATAGGACAAGAATCAATACAGATTCCACAAGCAGTACATTTCACTTGATCTACATAATGAGGTTTTTTCAGAATGGTTACATCAAAATTTCCTATATATCCAGTTACTTCTACTACCTCAGAATAAGTTAAAAGTTCAATATTTTTTTCACGTGATACTTCAGACATTTTAGGAGTAAGGATACAGCTTGAACAGTCCATAGTTGGGAACGTTTTATCAAGTTGAGCCATATGGCCACCAATAGTTGGTGTTTTTTCAACTAAATACACTTTATAACCCTCTGTAGCAAGATCTAAAGCAGCATTCATCCCTGTAATTCCTCCTCCGATGATTAAACAAGAGGGTTCTACACTTACCGTTTGTACTTCTAATGGTATTAATTCTCTTGATTTTGCTACAGCCATTCTTATAAGATCTTTAGCAGTTTCATAAGCTCCTTCTGGCTCTTTCATATGAACCCATGTTGAGTGCTCTCTAATATTCGCCATTTCAAAAAGGAACTGATTTAATCCTGCTTCTTTACAGGCAATCCTAAAAGTTGGTTCATGCATTCTTGGAGAACATGCTGCAACAATCACTCTATTAACTAATCCCGCCTCAATGTCTTCTTTAATCATTTTCTGACCTACGTCAGAACAAAAAAACTTATATTCTCTTGCGATTTCGACATTTGGAAGGGTCTTCGCATATTCTACTAAATCTGGAACTGAAACTACACCACCAATATTAATTCCGCAGTGACATACATATACTCCTATTCTAGATCTTTCATTCCCTGTGATTTCTATTTCTTTTTTAATTTCTGTCAATTTATTCTTTCACCTATATTAATTGTTCTTTAACCATACTTAAGAATGGATCAATAGGAATGAATGGAGAAACACCAGATAATTCATGATTTTTAATTAAACCCAATGAGTTAGGATCCATCCCAAATGCAACCCCTAAGAGCTGAGTTATATATATTACAGGAATTTTGAATGGTTCACCAATTATATTTCCATAAATATTATTTACCTCCACTTGACCTAAATCGAGCTGGAGATGACAGAAGGGGCAACAATTAATTATAATATCAACTCCTACATCTCTCATATTAACTAGTTTTTCTCTAGTAAAATCAGCTGCGACTTCCTTAACAGCTGTTCTAACAGCTCCACCCGCACCGCAACACATATATTTATCTTTATAATCAATGCTTTTAGCACCAGTAATTTCGACAATTTCATCAAGAAATCTAGGTGCTTCATATTCACCTTGCCAAGGTCGTTTATCACTTGGTTTTACAATATGGCATCCATAATGAACACCTACTTTTAAATCTGAAAATTTTAACTTTATATGATCTTTTAAATAATCTAGTCCCATATCAAGATATAGGGCTTGAACAATGTGTTTTGGTTCTAGATTCCCTTTATACTCACGATTAATTTTAGCAAGATGTTTATTAACTTCTTTTTTCAATTCGAACTCATGTTCAAGTTCATACCATGCATCTTTTAGAGTTCCATAACAACCATTGCAACCAGTAATGGGATTTACTCCTATTTCTTCTGCAATAGAAATATTTCTAGCAGCAATTACGAGCCAAGTTGGAATATGAAATGCTCTAAAAACACCTGGTGCAGGACAGCATGAGGCTCCTGGTAAATCTAAAAGCTCAGCACCAAGGTGATCAAAAACACTTCTAATTGATACTTCAATCATAGGATATCTATTGGGGATTTTGTCTAGAATCGATTTGATATCTAGTTTACACAGCCCAAAAAGAATCCATATCTCCACTTATAATCATTAGTTATACTCATTTTAATTAATTATTCTAGATTAATTACCTTAGACTTTAAAATTAATAGAATATTAAATAATTTCTCTTTATTATTTATACTTATTATGTGGCAAGATTCTAAATTTAAAGAATAATTCTTTTTTATAATCTTATTTTCTAATTGAAATTTAATAGAGAAAGATTTTTCTTTTAATTAAAATCGAAATTTTTTAAAGTATTTATATAAATTTTTGTTGGTTAATTCCAAAAAAATAGATTAATATCTCATAAAAAGTCAATTTTAATGGATTGCGTTTAGGAATCTTATCCAAAATCTGAAAATTTGTAAAATCCTCTTTTCCACATGGCTCCAACAATTCTTTTTATTATTAATTCAGATTGTTGAGAAATTTCCTTTTTTTTTAATGTGCTAATAATATCGAATATCATATAGGAAGTGCGTTCATCTAACCAAATGGATTCTAAAATTTCTATAAAACAAGAACTCTTATAATCGAACTTAGTTTATTATTTTTTCTATTTCTTTTTCTAAATCAGATCCATTTTTGCTTAAGAGTGGTACATTTCTTTCATGCTTCATATACTTCACAAAATCCAATATATAAGAAATTAAGATCTCGGGTTTAAATTTCCAAGCTCGATTTTTATTAAAAACCATACAATCTATATTTATTTTGACTGTATCATCGATCTTATTTAATATGTATTCTAACATCAGACCGTAGACGCATATTTGAGGAAGAGATTTTAATATTTCTGTTTTATCTGGTTTATAATCAGCAATTACTATACAATTATTATTAATTAAAAGTAAATCAATATGACCAGTATAAACTACATTCCATTTCTCTATTACCTTCCATGCAGGAATTTCCATAGCAAGAGCATTATCTTCATTCAAAATAATATGTTTTAATATTGGATTATGGTGAGGAGTGCCACCACTTCCTTTAAATAAGTTAAAATTTTCTCTAACTTTTTGGCATAAATAAAAGTCTTTATTATATATAGAGATTTGATTCTGCTTTTTTAATTCTTGAAATAAATATTTCTCAATTAATTCAGTTTTCAATTGATTGTTATTTTCACCTTTTAAATAAAAATCAGAAGCCCTAGGGTTTGATTTCAAATTAAAAAAGGCTTCAGGTATCTCTCCATTTAAAATTTTATTGAAAAATTGTAATAGAAGATTTTTGAGAATTGGATTATTAATCTTATTAACTTTTTCTTCATTTAAATGAAAATCGTAATTTATATTTTGATGAATAAACTGTTTATGCCTTAAATATCTTAATTTATCCAATAAGATTAAAAAATGACCTTGAGTTGAAGGTTTTAAATGGTTTGTAATGAAGATTTTAAATTTACTATAAGTTTGCGGTGCGATAAAATTAATTTTGTTTTTTACTACTTCAATTAGATCATATAACCGACCACCACGATAACCAATTTCGTGGGCAAATTCTTGAGGTTCCAAATTAGTATTTTTAAATAACTTAAGAAGGAAAAGGGTTTCAATATGAAAAAAATCTGTTAATTTTTTATACATTAACTCAATAAAATCATCTTTAGAGTAATTTTGTCCTTCATATCGACCTAATAAATCTCTTAAAAAGGGATATAACCGATTAGATTTTTCAGTGATATATCTATAATTCCTATCCTCACCAAAAATCCTTTCAAAGTATTCTGCGGTTGCTGAAAATGGGATATCTTTTTTTACTCTTACCTGATAAAATAATAAAGATAAGGCAAAGATTTGAGGGAAATAATAATTAATTTCATTACTTTCAGCAATATAAATTATTTCAAATCCAGAATTTATTATTGAATCGTATAAATTCCTGGAATTGTTAATAAAATATTCATCAATGACATTTAATATAGATTCTATTACAAATTTTTCTTTTAGGTTTTCTTTAACCCAAAATTTTAACTTTTTAATATAAATCTTTAAATAATTTTCTATTTTTTGTTTGTACTCCTTTTCATTTAATGTAAAATACCCTGTCATCAACTGGCTATAAAGTTCGCTTAATTTGCTGTAATTAACTCTCAAATTTTTGCTTTTACTCAAAAATCTAACAAACTCTTTTTGATTTAATTCGATATCTTTATGATAGTTGATATGAATTAGACAAAGGCTACTAGCCATAATTTTAGGATTTTTTATTTTCAAAGAATTATATAATGTTCGAAATCTATTTTCTGTATTTCGAGAATCAATAAATAAATTAAAAAGTCTAAATGTTTGTTCTATATCATCCTTATTAAATATATAATTATGACAGTTACTTAGAGAATTTAAGAATTTAAAGTTTAGAGATATGTAATTTTTAACTATTTTTTTGTATTCCCCCTCTGAGAGTAATTGGGGGCGTATTAATTCATATACAAATTCATACTCAGGAATTCTCTTTAAAATTCGATATAAATTTGGTAATATTTCTCTAAGAATGCTCACTTTTTGGTTTAATTTAATAGCAAACGAATTTTGAGATATATTCTGAGAGCTTTTACGTAATGAACAATAAAGTAAGCTCATAGCAAAATATTTAGGCAGAATCACTCTAAATTTTGAGAGAAATATTTCAAATGGACTGATGCTTCCTTTATTTTCTAAATATGTTA
Organism: Promethearchaeota archaeon; assembly: GCA_030603385.1. Classification (GTDB taxonomy): domain Archaea; phylum Asgardarchaeota; class Lokiarchaeia; order Sigyniarchaeales; family SOKP01; genus Loki-b32. The sequence goes on from JAUVXW010000004.1 coordinate 139,690, forward strand.
GAATATCATAGTAAATCTTTTTGGACAATTTAAGGTAATCCGTGGATAAATCAAGTTTTTGAATATATTGAGCTATTTTATTAAAGACATTAAATTCCCAATTTTCCTGCTCCTTAATCATATTAAAAGAAGATATTGTTTCAAGATTAGGTTCATTTTCATTTCTAAAATCTATCACATTATCTGAATTCATTTGATTCTTTTGGTTTGATTTTAAAATAGGATTAAATATTTTAAAATTACTTTGAGTGTGAAGGTTTTCAGTATAATTGTTGGATTTTTTTCCAGTATAAAAAGTGAATTGACTGATGTCTATTTCATCATTCTCTTGTCTCTTCGTTTTAAAAAAAGCAAACAGCTCTTTTTTATTGTCTTTATAATAAAAAAATGAAACAATATAAAAAATACAAAAAACCTTCTGATAAAGTAAAAGGAGCCCGAATTTTATTAAATTTAATTAAGTCCGGAATTATAAATGTTAGAACTATCGGTTGTCTTGCCCAATGGTACAAGATTGAAAGGATTGGGCAAGATATTTTGAACAAACTTCCGACTTCTTTAGGTAAACTCAATAAAAGTACCAATAGATTCGAGTTTAATAGCCAAAGACTACCCATAAATAGAGCTAAGGTGTATGTTTGGTATTGCCTAGTTCTTGCAATGATGCCTGTACCTCTTGGTAGCTATACGGCATTTGTATTAGATACATTTCCAGGAGATGAGCCTGATAAAGGAAAAACACCTGGCTTGGGTTTTATGAAATTGATCTCTACAAATACGATTTTTGAAGAGTACTGGAGAAAGTTTATGAAAACTCCTTATTTTTTTTCTTCTGCCTTTGCTCGCTCTTTTTTTAATTTGGCTGCGTTATCTAATAATTTTCTGAATCCAACAGCCTTCATCAAATTCTGGCACTCCTCTACAGCTTCTGGATAAGAATGGACTGTTGGGGGTAAAGGTGGTAATCCATAGGATTCTCTTAAATCTCTCCATTTTTTATTTGCTTCTCCATTTGCAGGAACGCCATGTCCAGTCGCATAAAAGATATTATTAGCTAACCCGAAATGGCTGTCTAAAATATACCCTTCTTCAACTGCGATATTTCTAAGTTTAATAATCATATCAGTGACAGGAATATCTCTCGGACAGCGCTCATAGCAATAATAACAAGTCGAACATAACCAAATATCAATATCCTGTAGAACAGATTCGTCACCTGTTAAAGCACGGCGGAGAACAGAACGAGTCCTGTATGCCGTACGACGCCCACTTGGGCAACTCCCAGTACAAGTACCACAATTTATACATGCTCTTAATTTCTCTAAACCAGCATCAACAAATTTTTGCGCAATTCTTGAACTTGTGGACTTGTAAACTTTTCTTTTAATATACTTTTCTACATTATCGCTCATAATTATCTCGAATCTCGTTTATAATTTTAAAAAGTAGATTTGCGGTTTTGTAAAAAAACAAGGTATTTACTTACTGTGTTTGATCAAACAAAATCATTGATAATCTTATGAAGGTAAAAGTATTTTTCTTAAAAAAATTTGTTATCGATACTTAATAACTAAATTTATTTTAAGAGTTATTTGTTATATTATACATTTTTATAAGGAAAAGTAAATTTGTTAAAATGTTAGGTTAGATTGTTTTTCTTATGAATTTAATCATATAACCTATATAATTCATCTAAATATTTCATTTGATTTTCCTTAGATAAGAAAGCTATCTCTTTTTTCAGAATTTTCTTTTTTTCCTTAGAGATATCTAAATTTTTCAATCTTTCCCGAACTTCTTTTGGTAATACTGTAAAAATTCTCGAGAAATATTTCTTTATTTCTGAAATCTCTTCTAAGTCTTTATTGTTTATATCTCCGTTAATGTTCATCACCAGAATTCTTCTAATTAAAGAAAATAAAAATGATATAATAAAGAATTTGGAGTCCAGTTCTTGGATTAATAAATATTAATAATTAATTAAATCCCAAATCTACCTTATATCTTCGGAATTGAAAAGGAGAATGTACTTTGGAGAAAATAAAAGATATTTCTTCGATTAATCTCCACTACAATATATATTTCTTTAAGATTTCATCATTTTCTATTTCGGTAAAAATTTCTTTACTAAGATTTTGATAATCTTTTCCATATACTACTTTACCTTTAGACTCCTCCAAATCAGAATACCTCAAGGTAAGGGATGCTGCATATTTTAAAATTTCTTCATTAAATTCGTCTTGAATAATAGTTATTGGGCCAGGTACATCTTGAACTTCCATTATTAAATCAATTGGCTTCTTATGTTGAAGTAGCATGTTATTTTCAATTTCATTTCTTCCGACGATAATTTTATTATCATTAAAACGAAAATGCCGTCCATACTTTAAAATATGTATATCTTCCATTTTCAGTATTTTATTGAATTTTAAATAATCTCTCATGCGGTTTGAAAAATTCTTATCTGTTAATAAACACCCACCACATGCATAATATTCATCCATTAATCCCTGCTTTCTGACTACCTCTAATTGTACTTTTCTGCTTCTCCCTTTTATTCCTAATAATTTCGATCTATCAATTAATCCTCGTTCTTCATAAATTGTTGGCTTTAATTGAAGAGCAGATAATGGTCTTAAAAGTTTTCCTTCAAGACCAGATTCTTTCTCTACTATATTAAGCGCTTTCATATGTTGAGACTTTGGTCTTTGGTTGAGTACCTCACCTGTAAATATGAAATCTGCCTTTATTTTCTTTTTAAATTCTTTTGCTTTTTTCAAAATATATATTCTACAATCAATGCAAGGATTAAGATTTTTTCCATATCCAAATTTTGGATTACGAATAATCTCTAAATAATCATCTCCTTTTGATAAAGAATAGATCTTTATTCCAAGCTTTTCATGGAATAAGTTTAACCCACAATCTGAATGACTGAGTACTTTATCACACAGACAAAAAGGAGATTTAAAGTTTAGCCCTATAACATCAAATCCTTGTTGTTTTATTAATAAACATGCCGTCAGACTATCTAATCCACCAGAGACTAACCCAAGTCCCACTAAATTATCTTTTTTCTTAATTTCGATGTCAGTCATCTTTCTCCGCCTTTAAATCTTTTTGATTAAAAGAATCCATATTTTTTTCTCATTATCTACTTCTTTGATATCTATCAATTCCCCAATATTTTGTCTTTTACAATTATTGGGAATGGTTTTTACAGCAGCAGGAAAATCTAATGTTAATTCTAATATTTCACCAGGATTCATTTTTTCCAATGCTAATTTAGTGAATACAAAAGTCATTGGGCAAACCTTTCCTCTTATATCTAAGTTTTGTATCTTATTATATTGTTTTTCTTTATTGTCATTCAAAACATACATCACCTATGTTATATTCATGTGTTTCAACTAAATCTATAGCTTGATCTCCACATGCTAAACAATTCTCATTTCTGACAACCTTTATAAAGCTAAATCTATATTTTAATAAATCTAAAAACAGTATTCTATTAGTTATTAAATCTCCTAATTTTAAAACATACTTAATTGCTTCATTTGCTTGAATACAACCTACAATACCTGGAATTAGACCAATTACTCCTGCTTGAGAACAAGACATAGATGGCTCATGTTCTGTTATATCACCAAAAACGCATCTATAGCAAGCTGTTTTTTCCTGTGGATTGACAGTTATAATTTGACCGTTAAATCGTATAACACCAGCTATACTAAAGGGAATATCTAGATTAACACAAGCGTCATTAATTAACATTTTTGTAGGTATATTATCAGAGCCATCAATAACAAAATCAGAATCTTTTAAAATCTCTTTAATATTATCTGGTAAGAGAATTTCATTAACAACCTCTATATTTACATCAGGATTTAATTTATGTAATTTTTCGTAAGCACTTTGAGTTTTTTTCTTATTTAAATCATTATTAAAGTGAAGAATTTGCCTGTGCAGATTTGATAATTCTACCACATCAAAATCTACAATTTTTATACTTCCTATTCCCGCAGCAGTTAAATAATACGCGGCAGGAGACCCTAGTCCTCCACATCCAATTATAGTTATTTTTGAATCTAATAGTTTTTTTTGTCCTATTCCTCCTATTTCTTTCAAAACAATTTGTCGGGAGTATCTTTCTATTTGTTCGATAGTAAAATCCATAAAAATCAAATTTTAATTCCTTTTTTTTAACTTTGAATAAAATGAGTAATACTGATAGAAGAACATAATACAATGAAACAATAAAACTTTAAACCATTTATTTTTTATCTTAATTTTTTATAATTATACTCTATTAGTTATTAAAGAAAAACTTAAATTATGTTAACAAATAACAAATAAATCATAATCTGAATAAGAAGAAACTTATTATAAATAAATGAGAGTTGATTAAATGAGAAAGGTTACAAAAGTATTATTGCTCTTAAAAGATATGATTTATGAATCAACTAGTCCATTGGAAATACTTCGATTTGCCAAGTATTATAGAAGTAAGGGACTTGATGTTATTGTTGTGCTTTGGGGGCCAATGGGAATTATACTTGGAAAAAAAAATAAAGTTGGAAGAATGCGATATGATGATGAGATAACCGAATGCCTTACGATGGGGATACACTTCAAATGCTGCGATCTTGCTGCTAATCTTATTGGTTTGGATGAATCAGAGTTAATTAAAGGTATAGATTTAGTCGAATCATATGTAGTTGCAGATTTATTAATAAAATATCAAGAAGAGGGACAATTGATTTTCTCATTATAGAATAAAATTTAGATTGTAATCAAAGAACCATTTTAATAATGCTCTACTTCTGGATGCACTTCTTTAACAAATTTAAAATTAAAAATCTTATCACGCGTAAGTTTTTCTTTAATGTATCCTAGTCTGTGCATAGTATTTATAAACCCCTCTGTAGATTTCAAATATCCTTCTGAAAGGGCTACACAATACTTGGGAGAAATTTCAAGAACAGCTTTCACATATTGTTTATTATTATTAAGAATCGTGAAAGTTCTTGAGATTATCTCTGCTGCCTTACTTTGAGATTCTCTGAGCAAAAATGAGGCTTTTTTATGATGTTGAAGGAATGTAAACACTAATTCTGGGTAATCCTCAATTAAGGTTTCATGGAAAAAGATACCATAACTAGGATTATTTGCTAATAAATAATGTGCGGGAATAATTAAATGAGATTTTAAAATTGTCCGTGCAAAAACTACTAACGCAGGAGTTCCTACGCCTCCTTCTAATATACCCTTTTGCATATCAATTGCTATAAATTCAGCTTGTTTGTAATTTTTTACTTTAATATCATTTTTCAAATTATATTTTTCTAAATAGTAACTTAGTATTGCATCATGGATAGAGCCAACACTCGGAGTTCCTATAGAATATCCTTTAAATTGGAGAAGAGTTTCATATATATTACCATTTAATTGTGATATAGGTTTATAGTTTTGTTTACCAATCATAATTGTTCCTTCAACATGTCCTCCAGCAACACACTTAATAGGAACACCATTGTCTATTCCAATTACCGCAGGAGGTAACCCCATATAACCCACATCCAACTCGCCGTTTTTAAAAGCTTCTACCATAAGAGGACCAGTACCAAATAGAAACCATTTAACCTTTATTTTTAAGTCTCTTTCTAGCTTATCATCTCCCATTAATATAAAATTTGTATGATATGCAGTTGAGAGATGACCAATTTTTAATTCTTTTTTTATAGTAAAATTCACTTATTTTATTTATTTAGTATTATCAACAATCTTATTACCATTTAATAATTATAATCTAAAATATTAAGTTATTTAATTGCATTTATAAAAATATATAAGTTAAAATCTCAATTTATACTATTTTGACTGTTAACCTATGCTAAATGTAAAAATAATATTTTTATCAGTATTGGTTGATATTACTCAAATCGAGGAATTAACCCTTCCCGTAGATGATGGATCAAATATCAAAAATATGCTAGAACAATTATCTTCAAAATTTGGGAAGAAATTTGAAGATTTGATTTTTAAAGCTTCAGAAAATTTAAGTAAATATGTAATTGTAACTATAAATGGAAAAGACATTCGAACTTTAGAGGGGCTTAATACAAAAATACAAATTGATGATGAAATTTCCTTCATACCAGCTATCGCAGGAGGATAGGGTCATTTCTCTTAAAATTCTCAATTTACCTTTTATTTTGAATGATTAGAAATATTTCAAGTGTTTTAGTTAGAGATAATATGTTTTTAAATAGAAAAACTAAAAAAAAATCGAGAATAAATATTTATATCTTATTGAATGAAATAAATTTAGTAACTAAAACTTAATTAAGCCAGCGTATCCGAGTAGTTTAAGGAGGCGGCCTGCAGAGCCGTTGCTTTTCAGCATCGTGGGTGCAAATCCCACCGCTGGCTCCAATTTTTCCATTTCAAAACTAATAAATCTTAAATTCCTATGGATAAAAATTTGTCTACTAATCTCTTTTATTTTTCTTCTTCTTTAAAATTGATACAAATTTATAAATACCTCATAATTGAACATATAATCTATGAGTGTTTTTGATTTAATGATTAAACGTAGATCTGTTAGAGTATTTAAAGATCAAGAAGTTCAACAAAATATTATAGATAAACTTCTGGATGTTGCGAATAATTGTCCTTCTGGAGGAAATATACAGCCTATATCAATAATTACTGTGCAGACCGCTGAAGGTCGATATCATTTAGGAAATTTGATTGGATCACAACCTTGGGTAAGAAATGCTCAATTATCAATGATTTTTTGTATTGATTTTTATAGAATAAAGAAATGGGCGACTTTATCCAATACTGCTTTTAAGGGTGAAAACGCTCTTTCACACTTTCTCATAGCTTATGCTGACCTAATGTGTGCTGCTCAAAATGTTGTCATCACGGCAGAAAGCTTTGGGCTTGGATCAGTTTATGTTGGATCAATTCAAGGACTTGTTGATGAAATTAGAGAATATTTCTCAATACCCAAATTAGTTCTCCCTATGATGCTGCTATGTATAGGGTATCCTGAATCTATTCCAAATACTATCCCTAAATTAAATCGGAATATTATCCTACATAAAGAAAAATATATATCCTTGGGTGATGCTGAAATTCAAGAAGCATATGAAGATAAGTATGGAGATTTTGATGAAGACCCTGAGAAGTACTTTATGAAAGCATATATTGAAGTTATTGAAGCAAGTAAGCAACAAGGCGATAGATGGTTAAAATTAGCAAAGAAAAGACTTAAAAGATTAAAAATAACGAATCACGCCCAATTCTTATTTAAATTAAGATACCCTACTGATGCAATGGTAAGCATGAATGAAAAACTAATCCAATCTTTTAGAAATGCAGGTTTTAATTTTTTTAAATGAATTTTCATTATGTAATGCGTATTATCTTTCAGTATATCCAACGAATCCACCAACTAAAACGAGAACTCCTCCTACTAAACTAGTATAAATTATCATTATAATACCTATAACCACACAAATAATCCAATTTATTTCTACAAATTTATGGGGTATGATTATACTTAATAGGATAATTGCTGCTAATATAATTGAAAGTACTAATAAGATTACCTTTGAGTTATCTAAATTCTTACCACCAAATCCTAATATTGCATCTATTAAGCCTATCGCTCCGCCCAAACCTGCTAATAATTTCATTATATCCTGATTTTGCATTTCATATACCTCATTTAAAACCTAAGAATATTATTGTAACAATCTTGATTTGGTATATTTATATTTTACTTAGTAATAGGTAAAAACTTCAAATTATAATGAAATTATTTATATAAAAAAGCTTTTATTTATCTTGAAAATCAAATTATTAAATATTTACTCAAGGTTTATGAAGAATTTCGAAAAAGTAGAAAAAATCTTAAAAAAGCATAAAAAATATTTGAGGAATAAGTTCTATATAGAGAAAATAGGTGTTTTTGGGTCTTATTCAAAGGGTACACAGAAAAACAAAAGTGATATCGATATTTTTGTAGAATTTTATCAACCTATTGGATGGAAATTCTTCACATTAAAAGAATTTCTTGAAAAAATTTTAGGAATGAACGTTGATTTAGCAACAAGAAATTCATTAAGACCTCAAATGAAGGAAGACATTTTAAAAGACGTGATGTATGTATGAAAGAAAGAACACCTAAAATATATTTTGAGGATATAATCACCTTTATTGAACGGATTGAATCTTACATTCAGGATTTAAATTTTGAAAATTTTAAAGAAAATCAATTAGTTATTGATGCTGTTATAAGAAATTTAGTGTTAATTGGTGAGGCTTCAAGAAATATTTCCTCTGAGATTAGAAAGAAATCCTCTAATGTCCCTTGGTCTGAGATGATTGGATTGAGAAATCTAGCCACTCACGGCTATTTCAAAATAGACCTTACAATTATTTGGGATATAATTACTAAAGATATCCCTGAAAATAAACAATCTATTCAAAATATATTTAGTGAATTGCTTAAAGAATCGAAAGAAAATAATAAGAAATAAAGATTTTTAAGCTCTATTCATAATTTTCATTTTTAGAGTATAATACTCACCAAGTAATAGGTAAAAACCAATATACAAGAACTATCTAATTGATATTTAATTGAGTGCAAAATTTTACATCATCTTCATATCCAAAGGTTTTTAATAATTTTGCATGGGAGGATTTCAATATTTTATGTGGGATATTTCTTTTAGACAAACCCAATTCAACCTAATTTGGTTAAAATATTTGGATGGATTATAAGCTGTAATTATAATTCCTTTTCTTTGATAAAATGGCAATTCATTATGAACATGATGTGGAATTCAAAATAAGGTTTAATTAATTAAATCTTTGGATTAATTCATATAAAAAATTCAACCTACTTCAATTATTTCAAGTCTTTAGTTTTATAAAGATTTTATTAGCAAAAGAATTTAATAAAACTGTTGTAACACTCAATGCCATAGCAATCATAGCCCAAATAGGATGAACTAACCCAAAAATACCAGCAACTACTCCAATTGCATTAAATAAAAATGCTAAGATTATATTTTGAACTGTCTTTATATAACTAGATTTTCCAATAGAGTAAGCATCCAAAATACCTTTTAATCGCTCGTTTACTAAAATAATATCGGCTGATTCTATTGCAATATCTGTACCAGCACCAATAGCTATTCCTATATCTGCTTGCATAAGAGCAGGAGCATCATTAATCCCATCACCCACCATAACCACTTTATTTCCTTGAGACTGAAGCTCTCTAATTTTTGCTGCCTTTTCTTGAGGTAATACCTCTGCCAGAACTTTTCTAATTCTTAAATCTTTTGCGATGGCTTTCGCAACATACCAATTATCACCGGTAATGATAATTGGTTCAATTCCAGCATTCTCGAGTAATATGACTGTTTCTTTAGCATCCTCTTTTAAAACATCTCCTATCGCAATAAGTCCAATCATTTTCTTATCTTCTACAACATCTATTAAGGTTAAACCCTGATTCTCTAAATCAATTCTTTGTTTATTAAAAGCGTCAATTGTTATCCCTTCACTCTTAATAAACCGTAAATTTCCCGCAAGTATAACCTTACCATTTATACTGCCTTTAACACCTTGACCGGGTATTCCTTGAAAATTATTTACTTCTTGTAGAATCACATTTTTAGAGAGAGCATATTCTACTATTGCTTTTCCTATTGGATGAGTCGATCCAACTTCAATGCTTGCGACTAATGAAAGTAATTCTTTTTCATCATAATATTCAGCCAATAAAATATCTACTATTTTAGGTTTTCCAATAGTTAAAGTGCCTGTTTTATCCAAAACAATTTTATTTACATCCTTAAACGCTTGGAATGCTTCCCCAGAACGCATAAGAATACCTCGTTGCGCAGCAATTCCCCCTCCACGTATCATGGCTAATGGTGTAGCCATCCCTAAAGCGCAAGGATAACCCATTATTAAGACTGCTAAACTAGCAAAGATAGCTTGCTCAAAGTTAAACCTTCCTATAAGTGCCCATGCTCCGATTGTCCAAAGAAAAAAAGCGATGATTGCAGCTGAAAACACAATTCTAACAAAGTATTTTAATACATAATCAATCAAAATTATAATTCCTGGTTTAAGGGCACGAGCTTCCTGAATATGCTGAGATATCTGTTGGAGGAAAGATTTTTCTCCTATTTTAGAAACTTCTACAATTAATGTGCCATGTTGATTTAGAGAACCACCAATCACTTCATCTCCGTGATCTTTTATGATTGGAACAGATTCTCCAGTCACAAGACTTTGATCTACAGAAGAGATACCTTTAATTACAATCCCATCGACTGGAATTCTTTCCCCTGATCGTATTCTAACTTTATCTCCTTTATTAACTAATTCAATAGGAGTTTCTTCTTCTCTACCATCATCTTTTATAACTCTAGCTGTAGAAGGTTGAAGTTCCATAAGCTTTTTAATGGCTTGGGAAGATCGTGTTCTTACAAATAAAGATACATAACCAGACAATATATGATAAGTGGTTACGAATACACTTACTGCAAAAAAATCTGCGGTTGGCCATGGTTGAGCAAAAAAACCATAAATGCCTCCCATTAAACCACCAAATGCCGCAAACTCTAATAGTACATGTTGGTTAAGAATCCATCGCCGTATTGATGCCCATGCCATATGTTTAATATACCAACCAGGAATAAACATCGTGATTATTGCTATTATAAGCATTAGCCATGGCAAGAACTGTAATTTAAATCCCAACCACATAAAAATCATCAATGTTAATGAGATTATTGTTAATAGGATAGCTATAAATAATCGTTTCTTTTCTTTTTGTAATTCTTGTTCTTCTTCTTCGAAACTTCTAACTTTATTAGGATCTCTAATTTTAAAACCTAAATCACGTAAAGTTTCTTTAATTTTATCGGAATTAATTAAATTAATATCATATTGAACTAGTGTTTCTTCATGTGCTAAACTCACTCCTACTTCTTTAACTCCATTTATACGTAGGAGCGCTTGTTTGATTGTTTGAGTGCAAAAAGAGCATTGCATACCCCCAATTTTAATTAGAATCTTCTCAAGCGACTCATTCATCGTATTTGAAGCCATTATAACCAAATTATTATTATTATCTAAATTATGTAACAGGAAATCCTAATTTTTCTAACTTTCTCTTTAAAGATTCTATCGTAATCTTTTCCTCATCAAATAAAATTTTAACTTTCTGGGTTTTATGATCTGCTTTAATACTTATAACTCCTTGTTCATTTTTTAATACCGTCTGAATACGCGCTTCGCAATTATTACAATGAATTGCTTTATTTTTTGCAATAAGTTCTACATTTACTGGTTTAATTTTAAATCACATTTAGTTTTAATTTAAATGATTAAAAACTTACTATCCAAAAATATTTAATTTCTAGTTTGATAGAATTAACTATATTTAATCTTTAAAGAAGAAAATTATTCAATACAACAACTAATAACAGAAATATCTCGTTTGAATGATTGGGCAGTAAGCTTAATAGCTTCTGATAATGTCGGAAAAATGTGAATAGTATTAATTACATCATCAAGCATCATATGATTTTTAATAATCATAATACCTTCATGAATTAGATCAGCAGCATTAGGAGATAGAATATGAATACCTAATATTTCTTCAGTTTTCCGATTAATAACAATTTTTACTACTCCTCTATCTTCATTAATGATTTTTGATTTAGGTACAAAACTAATTGGAATAGTATTACATCTGCAATCAAATCCCAATTGATTGGCTTGGAGATCAGTTAAACCAACACTTCCAACTTGAGGGTTGGTAAAAATGGCATGGGATATCACACTGTAATCCATTTTGATTTTTTCATCTGTTAAAGCATTAGTTGCCGCAATCATTCCTTCTCTAGCAGCAACAGTTTCGAGCATTGGTTCTCCTATTACATCCCCTGCCGCCCATATATTTTCGCTAGCATTCATGAACTCATCGACAATAATTTCTCCTTTTTTTCCTAAATTTATTCCGATCTCTTCTAATCCAATATTTTTAGTATTTGGTCTTCTTCCTGTGGCAACCAATATTTGGGTTGCTTTAAAAATTAATTCATTGTTATTGTGAATTACATATATCTTTATTTCAGAACCTTCCATTTCAACTTTCTTTATTTCAGCATTGGAGTATATTTCGATTCCCTCATCTTGAAGATATTCTTTCAGATAATGAGATATCTCAGGTTCTTCATTTGGTACTATATTATCCAACATTTCAAAAAGATACACTTTTGTTCCAAATCGAGAAAACAATTGAGCGAATTCAACTCCTAACGCACCCCCACCAAAAATTATCATTGTTTTTGGCAATTTTTTTAATTGAAGTGCTTCAATATTAGTAATATAATTAATTTGCTCAATACCATTTATTGGTGGGATAAAAGATGAAGATCCTGTAGCAATAATAAATTTTTTTGCTTTATACAATTTTTGATTATCTACTTGAATTTCTGAGTTTGAAACGAATTTAGCATTTCCTTCAACAAGTCCAACATTTGGTAATTTTTTTAAAACATTCTCATATTTCTCATGTTGTAATTCTTTTAAGAGGTTATTTTTTCCCTCAATAATCTGCTGATATTTAAATGATATAGAAGATTTAATCCCTTGAAATCTTTGTTTTTTTGATTCATGAATGAAATCCCCAATATTTAGTAAATATTTCGTAGGTACACACCCTACATTAACACAAGTCCCACCTAATCCAATCACATCATTATTCACCATTAATGTTTTAGCTTTGAGCTCATTTGCTTTCATTCCTGCTGCGAATCCTGCTGCACCGCCACCCATAATAATTAAATCATACGGATCCATTTTCTTTCAGCTTATAAGTTAAAGTTTCTTACTTAGTTTTTTAAATTATTACAATTAGTTGATTTTAAATTAGTAAACTAATTTTACAATTACTGGGATATAATCAGCAACAATGTTTTCTTCGTGTTTGTGATTTTAAGGTCTTTTTGGAGTTTAGGTTATTTGTTTCTCTCTTAAAAGACAATTCAATACCACAAAATTCACAAAATTGATAATCAACATCAGTTATTGTTGCTCCACAATTAGGACATTTCAATTTAACATCCTCAAATAATGAGATATTATGTAATCTTTTAATAAAAAGTAGGAACTACATTTTTTAATATTAATCATTTATTATTATAAATTCAAGATATAAATAAGTCTATAATTTTATAAATAAAGTGTTTTTTGTTCAAATTGTAAAAGTTAAATTTGAATTACAAAAATGATTAAAAATTCGAGAGTAAATTCTCGTCTCAGTCAATAACTAAAAATTATTTAATGTTATCATTGATTTCTTTATCCATCTTTGTTTTCTCTTGCTAGAATCTGTAATCAAGAGGTACTACTATATGCGAATAATACTCAACTTCATCCATGAGCGTTTTGTTTCCACTTAAAAATTCCTTTACAACCTTAATATTCTAAACTCATTAATTATCTATTTACTAGTATTTATCCTTGTTTAACTGTCCATAAAAGGATAATTACTAAACAATTATATCTCTCTTTTATCGAGGTAAAATTTTGTTCTTTTTTTAGTCCAAGGATGATTGATGGATTTTAATTTATAATATTCGAGATAATTTTTGTTCCCAAATCGGAAGAAACTGCAGATAAGCCTGATTTTATAGTTTATATGGATAATATCCCTATAATACATGTTGAGGGTAAAAATCCTTATGATCCTGTTGATAAATGGTTATCGGCTGACACTACAAATCGACTTTTTGACCAAGTCTATAGATTCAGAGGAAGAGAAGATAATAACATTCCCATAATTGTTACTGATTTTATTCATATTTGGGTTATAGATAAAGACTCTCCTAATTCGATAGTTTTAAATTACTAAAATTTTATTCTTCTTCAAGTTGGTTAACTTCGATTTAAAGATTGAAATTGCTCAAAATTAGTAAAAATTATTATAGTCAATCTTGAGGAGAAATTTTCAAATGTGAATTATGGATTTTATCGTATTAATTTTAATTGCAATAGCTTTAGCAATGGATGCATTTGCGGTTTCTATTTCTTGTGGAATCATTATAAAAGATGTGAAATTAAAACATGCATTAAAAATCGCTTTTTTTACTGGTTTTTTTCAAGGATTTCTTACATTTTTAGGTTGGCTTGGGGGAATTTATATTGCATATTTAATATCGAATATTGATCATTGGATTGCATTCGTTCTACTTGTAGTAATTGGGACTAAAATGATTTATGAATCTATAAAAATTGATTCAGATGAGAATAAAAAGTTTAATCCGCTCAAATTTTCAGTTTTAATATTATTGGGCATTGCAACGAGCATTGATGCTTTAGCTATAGGGTTAAGTTTTGCCCTCTTGAATGTTTCCATTTTAGTTCCAGTAATATTAATCGGAATTATGGCATTTGGTTTTTCTGTATTTGGAGTTCTCATTGGAAAAAAAGCTGGTCAAGTTTTCGGGAATAAAGTCGAAATAATTGGTGGGTTTATTTTAATCGGAATAGGAGTAAATATATTGATTAACCATTTATTTTTTGCATGAATTCTTTCCAATTATGTTCAATAAATAAGATTTTTGGTTTTTCTAGAAAAAGGGTATTTAAGGTTTTCTTTTTTAGTGGTCTTTTTTTATTTATGATATTGATAGTTACTTAATGATGATCAATATCACTCATATACTTCTCATATAATTTTATTATATTGTCTTGCAGATTGCCGTTTCCTTACGTCTCCAAATAGAACAATCGCGCATGCTAAGGATAAGATTATTCCTTCCATATATGTCAGTTGCAATTGGGGCAATAATTTTCCCATGAATTAAAAGTGATTTTAATTAATTAATAATTTCCTCTTTTCCTTGAATTGTAAGTTCATTACTATTTATACTTTAAGTGAAAGTAAAATGCGGTGGATTGGAAAAATAATAGTTTTAACAATACATCATCCTATAAAAAGTAATTAATAGTTCCGCGTCCCATTTTTTAAGTGAATTTTCTGACCATAAAATTCGTTTATTTCTTTTTAACAATTTCCCAGCTCCATGAAGTTCATTACCATATGAACTTATTTTTAAATGGGTGGAGGAAATCGGGAAACGGTGATATTATTTATTCCCACTAATCTTGTTTATTTTAGTATGAGAAAAAATGTGTTTAGTATCAGTTAATAATTGAACATTTACCAAATCGTTTTAATATAATTTTCAATTTTTAAGTAGGCATCAATTTAAATATTAAATCATACAAATTTGGTGATGATTTTTTAAGTTTTTTAAGTTAAACTCTATAATTTTGCAGAAAAGTCTTTTTATATTAGATAACCCTAATGTTTAAATAACAACAATAACAACTCTCACATGGAAAATTATAAAAAATAATAATAAAATAAAGATGATTTTTATGTTAATCATAGATCTAATGGTTCCACTTTTTCTGGCGTTTAGAGAGGGGTTAGAGGCAATTCTTGTGGTGGTTTTGATTCTATTATACTTAAAGAAGACGGATCAGCGATTTTATTATAAGTATGTCTATATTGGAAGCATTTTAGCGATTTTTTCGAGTGTTATATTTGCAATTGTATTTACAGCTATATTTAGGGGATTTTCTGGTACAGCGGAGCAAATATTTGAAGGTGTTGCTTTCATTATTTCGGGACTTTTTGTTGTAACGTTAGTTTTATGGATGAGCAAGGAAGGACCTAAAATGAAGAAACATCTGGAAGAAAAGGTTGAGCTTTCAATTGAAACAGGAAGAGTTTTATCAATATCAATTCTTACATATGTGATTATCATTCGAGAAGGAATTGAATTGGTGCTTTTACTAACAGGGGCAACATCTGTTGGATCTCTGAACCAGGTAGACGTCATATTAGGTTCTTTAATTGGTCTTGGTATTTCAGTGGGCTTAGGATTGCTTATCTACTTTGGGGTGAAAAACATTAATTTATCCAAGTTCTTTAAAGTAACCAATGTTATTCTTATATTGTTTGTAGCAGGCTTAATTACATATGGAATACATGAGCTTATTGAAGCTGGAGTAGTAAATCCTATCATCCAAGAAGTATGGAACATTAAACATATCCTACCTGACAAATTTCCTGATGATAATCCATTAACCCCAGAATGGCTTGAAATTATTGGATCGCTGTTAAAAGCGTTATTTGGATATAATGCGAATCCTTCTTTGTTAGAACTAATAATATATCCAAGTATACTAATTTCAATTGGTATTATTTCATTGAAATTGTGGAAACGAACGAATGCTACTTTATTAATGGAGTTAGAAGAAGAAAAACAAACCAAAATTTCTTTAGATTAATTTTTTTTTTATTTTATTTTTTTTTATTCATGCGACAGATCCTTTTTCTTCATTTTGTTAAGTTATTGTGATGCCTTGTAAAATTTTTTATGTCAAAATTTATCATCAATAAACCTGAATATTAGGCATTATGGAAAATTTGATTTCATTTTCTTTTCTTATAATGAATTCTAAAATCCTATAAATCGTAGAATATTCTATATCATCAACCTTTATTTCGATTTTTGTATAATAATAATCGTGATATATTGTTTCAAGGGACTTCATTAAATTCCATTTATTAATTTGAATCGGAATCATAGAAGCTTTTAACTCTTTTATTTCTCTTAAATGATCTTCAATTGTTAGAAAAAATTCACAACGTCAAAAATAACAATCCATCTATTCCTAAAACCATTAATATATCCTAAGTGTAATAAAAGAAGTAAAATAACTCAAAATAAAAGTATGAATAAAGATGAAATAATTCAATGGTTTACTACCTTCATCAATAATTTCACATTAGACTGGTTTAGAGGACAAAAGCTAACATTTGAAAGCATTCATGAAATGAGAAAATAACCTTATTATTTATTATATCCCGCTAACCCTTAATTGACAGAAATGTTAATTGAGTTGTTCCCTAATAGAATGAAATACATATAAAAGGATTAAACCTAATCATTAACTACTTACAAATTATATTTTACTATGATGATGAAAATCATATGAAATCAAATACAAAATCAAAAAAAAAAAGTTTTCTTACTATAATAAGCCTTTTTATGCTTATTCTTTACATTTTCCCTTTAAGCATTAAGCCTTTTCAAGGAATTCATGTTGATTTGAATGAAAATAGTATAAATCATCTATATTCTAAAAGTTTAAAATTAGAAATTTCTGGATCGATAGTTGAAAATCCTATTTTTATTAATGGAAGTGCAACAGGTTTAACAGCGCATAATTGGACTTGGGCGGAGGAACAGGATTGGTGTAGCGGTTCAGGTACTTT
>JAUVXW010000056.1 GCA_030603385.1 Promethearchaeota archaeon
TAAAAAAATAAAGGAGTGATAAGAAAATTAAAAGCTAGTTTTTTTACTTCAATCATGTGTCTAAGTCATTAACATTATAAATTAAACTAACCTAATATTAAATTAATAAGGAATTACTTAATTGTCGAAATTCTATTAAAGATTTAAAAGTAAATGTAGTGGTGTCTTTTAATGGTAAATAATGAAACTCGGAATTTAAAATTCATACCTTATGGTTTTTGGGAAACTATAAATTGGATTGGGAAGCATATAGTTTTGGATTTCTATTATCCCTTTATGTTCTTAATATTTTTCATGTTTATAACCCCTGTGGTGTCTACAATTATCTGGGTGGTTTCTACTTTTTGGTTTTATCTATTTTTTTCTATTTTTGGTTTATTAATTAGTCTATTTATTTATCGAATGATTCAGAGAAAGCTACATAGAATTGAAAACATAGGGATTTTGAATGAAGATGGTTGGCGAGAGTATGAATTTAAAAATTTCCCTCAAGAGAGGGAAGTTAAATATACAATAGGTTTCATCGGAGATATTATGAAAATGGGTAAATATGATCTCAAGTTTGAAAAAAGAATTCAAAAATTTTTTTACGATGTAGATCTCATAGTAGGGAATTTAGAAGGGGTAATTTTAATGGATGAAACCAAGAGTGGTGGCATAGCTAATCAAAACCACAATAGTAAAATTTTGAAACAGTTAGAACGAATAGTTCCTATTTCAAGGCAGGAATTAAAAAGAACAAAGTGGCTTTTATCGGTAAGTAATAATCACAGCGCAGATTTCGGTGAAGAAGAATTTAAAAAATCACGAGATCTTATAAATGGCAATCCAAATTTTTATACATTTGGGGATTTAGATAAAAATCATTCATCTTTTCCTTGGAATTCATCCCAAAAAATGGAGGATTTAAATATTGTAGCAGGAACAATGTGGACCAATAAGAAAAGTCAAAATCTAGTAACTCGTTTCAAAAGTTATAACGAACATTACAAACCCGGAAAATTTAATATTTTCTTTCCTCATTGGCATTTTGAAAATGAGTGTTATGTTCGATCAAAAATTCAACGCAAAACCATAAATCTTATCTTGAGGGGTCAATATAAAAAGAGAAACTGGTTTGTAATAACCAAGCTTCTAGAGCACTTTTCTCAAAAAATATTAAAACTCCCTCCAGTCCAAAAAATACTGAAATTTTTCTATAAGAAATCCAAAATACCAGAAAAAGAAATAAAGCAAAAATGGGATTTAATATTTGGACACCACTCTCATGTTCCACAACCCATAAGAGATTATGGAATGGGAATAACAGGGTATTCCGGTGGTAATTTTACCTCTTCACAAAGGAGAAAAAAGCATATTAGCGGTTTAATTATGAAATGTGAAATATGCAAAGTAAATGATTCTAATGATCTTAAAATAGGAAAAGTTCATTGGTGTTACACTCGAAATGAAAGAAATAAGAAACAAAAAGAAGTTTATGTAATTGTAGATTGTTCACGTACTAGGAAAAGATACTTTGAAAATCGTAATATTAAATTTAAGACAAATTTAATAATATTCAGTGTAGCGTTGGGAATTTGGCTTGGTATTTTTACTTTACCGAATATGGCTGATTATTATTTATATTGGATTATATATTCAATATTGATAATAGCAATAATCATCTATTTTGGACTAAATTATTCTAGATTCAAATCAAAAATATAATTTCTATTAAGTTTATAGCTTAATTGAGTAAGTTTTTGATTTTGTGCCTAAATATGAGAAAAATTCTTAGTATTCTATCTATAGATTTAAATAGCTGAATATCTGTATAATAATTGGCGGAAATATTCATATATTTTCATCAAGGTGAAATTCATTTGGAGGATTCATTTTTATTCTATCCCGAAGAAAGTCAATCTAGAGAGGAGATTTCTAAGATTCTCTTTACTGGATTAGACGGAAGTGGCAAGACCAGCGTAATCTTAACCTTGCAAAGAGAATATTCAAAGATTGCTTTGCTTGAGCCAACCAGGGGCGCTCAGAGAAGTAAATTTAAGCTTTTAGGAAGAGAAATAAGTGAATGGGATTTAGGTGGTCAAAAAAGTTATCGTATTGCTTATTTAAAAAATCCTAGTAAATATTTTGAAGACACGGAAATCGCGATATATGTTATTGATATATTAGATACTTCTCGTGTACTAGAGTCATTGAGTTATTTATATGATGTGATTGAGAAATTTAGAGAATTGAAAATACAACCACCAATCTATATTTTCTTTCACAAATATGATCCCAAATTAATACGTAGTGTTAAAAATGAAATAGAAATTGAAATTCAAAAACTACAGAAAGAAATAGTTGAAACCGCAAATTATCGTATGATTAAATTTTATAGAACCTCAATATATGATCCTTTTACAATTATTAGTGCTATGTCAAAGATGTTATTAGAATTATTCCCAAAATCAGAATTAATTCAAAGAACTATTGAAGAGTATGCGAAAAAATTAGAATGTGAGGGTTTAATTATTATTGATAAAAATTCAATTATTTTAGGCTCCTGCTTTAAAGATGAAGATTCAAAAAAAAAGTTAAGTGGCACAATTGCCTATTTTCTCTCTCTTAATGACGTATTTGAAGAAATGGAGTTAGAAAAACAAGAAGATCATATTTTATTGAAAAAATCGGATAACCATTTTATATTTAAACCAGTAACAATGAAAGAAACTAATTTACCTTACTATATGCTAGGGCTTAAAAAGCATAATCCCTTTGATATACAATTTTTAAATAAAGAGTTTAACGCATTTGTTAATATTTTCAAGGATATTATTAGAAATTAATTAGAAAAAATAGCTCAGAATATATTAGATTAAGAAACATCAATTATTTTGTCTAACTCTTTAATAGACGCTTCTAAATAGTTTTTATCTTCAATTGTGAGTTCGATTGCTTTTTGAGGGCAAATTTCAACACAACGACCACATCCTCGGCACTCCTCATTTATAATAGATTTTTTGTTGGTTAACTTTATAGCATTCACAAAGCAAATTCCGTTTGTACAAGTTCCACATCCTGTGCACTTATCTGTTACTTGTACTTTTACTCCTGACATCTTTTTTATCTTAGAACCAATTTTTGGTGCTAAAATTGAAGAGACTCGCCATAAACAACAACAAGGATCACAATTACAAATACTTAAAAGCTTCTCTCCCGGACTTACACCAAGCCATTGTGCATCTAATCTATTTCTACCAATCATTTGAACTAATCCCGCATCTCTACATTTATTAAGATGTTCTAAAGCTTCCTTTTTACTTACTAATCTTCCTAATTGTGGATTTATATCTAAAACAGCTTCTCCAAGAAAAAGGCAACCTAACTCAATTGGATAATCTTTGCAATCCATACTTGATCTGCAAATACAAAAATTCATAATCCAGTGGTTTTTGGCTTTGTTAATGAAATACTCTAATACTTGGGAGGGAAAAACTACTTCGTCATATTCTCCTAATGGTTTTTCGACTGTAATAACTTTATCCTGCGGAAGATAGATGATATTATCGCCTTTGAAAAGGAGGTGATCAATAAATTTCCCTAAAATTGGTAAATTAGTCAATTTAGCAATGAGTTTAACATTTGGGAACGTCTTTTTTAATAACTTAACAAACCATAAAGGTCGTGCCATTCAAACACCGGTATTTTTAATCAAGTAACTAATTTTAATAAAAAATAAAATTTAAAGTACTAACATTGTCAAACATAAATTATATTAATGGAAGTTTTTTTTTAACGATTTTGTTAATATCTCCCATATCATTAGTATAACCTCTCAAGAGAAAAGCATAACTATATTTGTTATTTCCCTCCAACATATATTTCTTATGGAGCCAGAAACCTCCTGCCCCGCGTTGTTTGTAATCAATATTAAATGTGATAAATTCACGACGCGGTAATTGGTAATTATGAGTTACTGATTCTATATCTTCCATTGTATAAGGATAAGCACTAATACTGAGGTTAGTTCCTCCGATGTCAGATACTAGTATTCCATCTCCTTCTTCGTTTAACATCATTGCCCATCTTACATCAGTTCTATTACCATTTTCCTGAGGTTTTACATACGGATGTATTAAATTCTCTACCATTTCAGAGTAAAAACCTATAGCCGCTCCAGTTTTGCGATCAAACATAGTTTCATGGGGCCCTCTCCCATACCATATCATTTTATTAAATTCTTTGGGAATAGTAGTTTGCATTCCAAAGCGTATCAAACGCCTAGTTGGTGTAAATTCATTACTTATAATGATATCTCCATTCCCATATACATAATAAGTTGCATTAAAAGGTTCATTTGAGTTAACTATTTCAAATTTTACATGAATAAGAATAACTTGAGGTTTAACTTGGTCATATTCAATACTGTTTATTACCCGTTTTTTACCCGCTTCTTTCCAAGTTATATCAAGTTGCTCTTCTGGGGTCCTCTGAAAAAATAACCTATCATTATCAATTGGAGCGCGCCAAAAGTTAGGGATTAGAGCGCTAGATAGTAATTCCTTATTCTGAAAAGTATAAGATTCAATTACCCCAGAATTCTTACCAATAATCACTTTGAAGGTTTCTCCCTTTAACACAAGATTATTCTCTGAATCTTCGATTTTTATATTTCCAATTTCACCGATTTCTAATGCTGGTTCAAAAGGAACATCGTATGGTATTTTATATTGATCCCATGCTAAAAGATGTCCTTTCTTTGCCCAGGTTGTATCTCCGTCAAGAAGAAAACTAATTTTAACATGATATTCCGAATTAGGTGAGAGATTAGGATGCTTTAGAGGTATAATAGTCTCTTTGGAATCTTTAGGTTTAATATTTAATCTCTCTATTTTACCTTCTTGTATTAATATGCCATTAGCTGTAACTTCCCATATTATATCCACAAAATCAAGTGATTTAAAATTATAATTATTAAGGATATTTACTTTCCCATTTAACAAATCAACAGGAGTAACTTTAATATTTTGATATACCTTTTTAACTTCAAATAACGAAGGATGTGGTATTCGATCAGGAGAAACGATCCCATTGATACAAAAATTGCTAGCATTGCGATCATCACCGAAATCCCCACCATATCCCCAAAACTCCTTACCATCCTCAGAAGCTTTCCGTAACCCTTGATCTATAAAATCCCATATAAATCCACCTATAGCATTAGGAAATTTCTCAAAAATATCCCAATAATCTTGAAGATTTCCTACACTATTTCCCATGGCATGGACATATTCACAAAGCATATATGGAATTTCTATTCCATCTTGTACCTGATGCATCTGTTCCCTTTGTCCATATACTCTATTGTTTAGCATTCTTCTTAACGAAAAGGTAGGGAGATACATGTAGCTAATAACATCAGAAACTTCATGGTTAAAATCTTGTTCATAATGAATAGGTCTTGTAGAATCTATTTTAAGTGCCTTTTCTTTCATTTTCATAAAATTTTCTCCCATACCTGCCTCATTCCCTAGAGACCACATAATTATACAAGGATGATTTTTATCTCTCTCGACCATACTTACCATTCTATCAACACAAGCTTCAGTCCATTGAGGATCACTTGTAGGCACAATATCTCTTAACCCATGTGTTTCTAAATTACATTCGTCAATAATATATATTCCATACTGATCACACAAATCATACCACTTTGGATGATCGGGATAATGACTTGTCCTCACGGCATTAATGTTATTTTGCTTTAATAGTTTAATATCTTGTATCATTCTATCATAGGGAATTGCCCGTCCATGATCAGGGTCATGCTCATGTCTATTTACTCCCTTAAACTTAATAGATTGTCCATTGATGTAAAACCCCCCATCATCCCCTAATTCTACCTGTCGAAATCCAAATTTACATTGTTCTACTTCTATTATATCAGCTTCAGAATTCTTTAGCTTTAAAATTAAGTTATAAAGATAAGGTATCTCTGCTGACCATTTTCTTGGACTTTCGATGAATGATTGCTTCTCTATGATAATCTCTGCATCTCCTCTTATACTTATTATTTCTGACATTAAAATTTCTGATTCTATACGTTCTTTATCTTCCTCTTGTAACGATATTTCAACTTTGTATTTATCTACATTATTTAAACTATAGTTTCGTGCTTTTATTCGCACTTTTAAAATTGCATTCCTATAATCTTCATCAAACTGGGAATGAACATAGAAATCTCTTATGTGCACTCTTGGGATGGAGAAGAGATACACATCTCGGTAAATACCGCTTAAC
>JAUVXW010000012.1 GCA_030603385.1 Promethearchaeota archaeon
TGGTTTAATTCGTCTGAGACTACTATATCAGGCTTTCCAACCAACATAGGAATTAATCCTGAGTTAACTGCAAATCCAGTCTGACATAAGAGCGACGCTTCCACTTCTTTATATTTAGCAAATTTTTCTTGAAATTCACGGGTTAAATCAAAACTACCTGCAATTACTGGAACCGCCCCTGCACCTGCCCCATATTTTTTAGTAGCGTCAATTGCCGCCTGAATAATTTTTGGATGTGTAGCTAATCCCAAATAATTATTTGTATTAAGCATCAATACTTCTTTTCCATTTACAATGCAGTGTGGCTTAGAACCTCCTTCTAAATATCTAATTTTCCACTCTAAGTTACTTTTTCTTAATTCAGTCATATCCTCCTTAAGGAATGCAACAGGATCTCTTTTCATCATATCACCATAAATTTTTTTTAAAACAAGTTAGTGAAATTATAATTTATTGGTATTCTGAAACCTATATTAGTTTTTCTTATCGAAATAGTAGGGGTAAAAAGTGGGTAATTAATGAATAAACCTTTTTTTATGGAGTAAATTATGAACTATACTAACAATTTTAAATGTTAAAATCTGATAAAAATGAGACGAATTCTTGTTATAGGCGCGGCGGGGCAAATAGGGAGCGAATTAGTGCCATTTCTAAGGAAAAAATATGGAAATGATAATGTTATTGCGACGGGAAGAAAAACTCCACTTCCAGATGTTATTAAAAATTCGGGTCCCGTTATATATTTAGATGCTTTAGAGAGGAATAGACTATCAGAAGTTTTATATGAGTATGAAATTGATACTATTTTTCACATGGCATCAATCCTTTCAGCTACAGGAGAGAAAATGCCTCAAACAGCATGGGATATTAATATCAACGGATTAATCAACATTCTAGAGGCAGGTCGAAGCTATAAAGTAGATAAGATTGTCTGGCCAAGTTCTATAGCGGCATTTGGCCCTACAACTCCAAGAGAAAATACACCAAATACTACTATACTGCAACCAACTACAATGTATGGAATTACAAAAGTAGCTGGAGAGCTACTGGCTGAGTACTATTATAAAAAATATAACTTAGACGTTAGATCAATGAGATTGCCTGGAATTATTAGTAGTGAAACTTTACCTGGTGGTGGAACTACAGATTATGCTGTTGAAATCTTTTATGAAGCTATTAAGAATAAGAAGTATACTTGTTTTTTAAGAGAAGATACCGTGCTGCCCATGATGTATCAACCTGATTGTCTTAAATGCATGATTGATTTATTAGAAGCAGATAATTCTAGATTAAAAAGACGGGTTTACAATATTACCGGCATGAGCTTTTCTGCAGGTGAGATCGCAGCGGAAATTAAGAAACATATTCCGGAATTTGAAATTGATTATAAACCAGATTTTAGGCAAGAGATTGCAGATTCTTGGCCTAAAACAATTGATGATTCACTTGCACGTGAAGATTGGGGTTGGAATCCCGCATACGACTTGTCTTCGATGACTAAAGATATGATCGAAATACTTAGTAAAAGATTATAAAAATAAATTCAGATTTTATTTCTCATTTCGTTTTATTATCATTGAATTCATGTGGATTTTGGTACTATATATTAAAGTTTATGAAAAGAATTTACTCCGTAATTCATTTAGAAAAGCAATCCCTTTTTCTGGAAACTTCGGGTATCTTTTCCTATTAATAAACCTTCTAGTTGCTTTCAATCCAATTGATTTGGACGGATTGAATCTTCTCATGAATTCTAATTCTTCATCGTTGGGAGGTGCCGTTTCTTCTAAATTCGGAGAAATCTTTAAGTCCCATGGAATATCTTTTCTAATTTCTTCAACGGTAATTCCTGGATGATTATAAGCAAGAAACATCTCTTTAGTTACCGGATCAAATTTGAAAATACCCTTTCTACTAATGAGAGTAGATGGGCCGCTTCCAATCGGAAAATGACCCGAATTATCCCTGCTATCACCCCCGTCTAAATATCCTGGAGAGGTTAAATAGTCAAGATTTTTCACAAATTGACCCCTATTCAAGGTTAGTATCGTTCGTTTGGCATAAGAAATAAAATCTGAAGCACCTCCCGAACCTGGAAGCCGTCTTTCAAAATTATTATAATCTCCTATCACTGTTGAATTAACATTTCCAAATTTATCTACCTGCCCAACACCTAGGAAGCAAGAATCCACAAAACCACGATATGTATGTGTTGTGAAAATAGAAAACATATCTGTTGAATAAGAAAATCCTCTACAAGCTTCTACATCTGCAATACCAATTAAAGGAATTAATGGATCAAATCCTATTAACCCAGATTCCGTCATTAAAATCGCGTTTTTGGCATGTAAACCCTTCGCTAGTACACATGCGGTTACAGGAATACCTGCACCTATAACAACATTCTCATAATCACGGATTTCTCTGGCAACTGCAATATTTAATAATTCATCAATTGAATATCTTTTATTCATGAAAAATTCCCTCCTTTTCCATAATTTTTTCGATGTCTTCGTATTTTATTCCCAATGTTGTGTGTACACCATTATCATCCCAGCTTGGGTGAGGATCTCCGTAATTTACTGGAGCTGAATAAAATGGTTTACATTTAAGCGAATTTAACATATTGCTTCCATAATATTCTCCATATTTCTGAATATAAGCATCATGATCTTCACATCCATAAACCCATTCATCCAGCCATCTCTTTATTCCTTCATCTGATGTCATTAAACCGAAAACCCAATTATTGAAAAAAGAATCATCTCTATAATATCCTACTACTGGAGTTGGATGTGCTCCAAATTTAGTTTCGACAACTGCATTGGTTCTATAAGCCGGAATAATTGTATTGTGGGGACTTGACTAAATAATTTTATGGTCAACAATCTCTTCACATGATACAACTATCTTTTTACTTGCAAGTGCAGCGGCTTGAACGCTTCCCATTGCCCCCCAATATTGAGCATTCCCATACTTATCCGCTCTTTGCACATGTACTATGCATACATCAGGATTTGCTGCAGGTACCGTAAGAATGTCTTTTCCTGTATAAGGACACTTAATAACCTTAAATTTATTTTCTCCCAGAAATGTCCTTTTTTTGAAAAGATCTGTATCAATAGCACCCTCAAGCACAGGCATGAAAGAAAAACCATACATCCCCGCCTGAAGTCGTGCATTATAATGAAAATTTGAATATTCTTCTACCTCAATTTCTCCTCTTTGCATCCTGCGAATCACGTTACCAGTTCCGCCAATTACAGATATAAAATTAATGACTAATTTGTCTATGCAATCCCCTACAGCTAAATACTCAAGATCAATATGACTGGATTGTGTATAAACAGTAAGGTGTTTCTTTTTTTGTCTGATTACTTCCGATGCTAATGCGACGCACATTGAAAGTGTATAATTTCCAAGTATTAATTCATCGCCATCTTTTACATTATTACTAATAGCCTCTTTTAAACTCATAACCTTATTATTTGAATTAACCATTTTTCTATCAACTTTGATAAAAGATTATTACAATAAAAACAAATTTTATTTCTCAATTCCTTTTATTATCAATTAATTCAAATGGAGAAAGAATCAAATGAAAATTGTATTTCATGAGAGATATTATAATTCAGATTATGCAATGGATCCCGCTGCTAAATCGGGTCGTCTAGAAGGTATTATTGATTTATTATCTAAAAATAAAGAATTTGAATTTATAAAACCGAAACTAGCAACGAAAGAAGATATATTGCGAGCTCACACGGAAAGGCACTTTAACTATATTAAGAGAGATTCATTGTTATATGAATTGTCTTCATTAGCCGCAGGAGGCTCAATTTTAGCAGCCGAAGAAGGATATAACGGAAATCCTACTTTTGCCGTAATTCGCCCTCCGGGACACCATGCTTCAGCAGATTCCTGTTGGGGATTTTGCTATTTTAACAATATAAGTATAAGTCTATTGAAATTATTTTCAGAGGGAAAAATTGCTTCTGTCTTCGTATTAGATTTTGATCTTCATACTGGTGATGGTAATATCAATATTCTAACAAATAGGAATGATCGATTTAAAGTGAAGATATTAAATCCGAGTTCGAGTGGACGTATTAATTACATGAAGGAAGTCGAGGATTATATGCAAAATTTAAAAAATATTGATATCTTTGTTGCTAGTGCTGGATTCGATCAAGGGATTGAAGATTGGGGTCATCTTTTGTATCCCGAAGATTATTTTGAATTAGGTAGATTAATGAAAGAGTATTCGGAAAAATTATGTAAGGGAAGACGATATGCTTTATTAGAAGGAGGATACAATCACAGCGTATTACCTAAAAATGTAGATTCTTTTTGTCAAGGATTTAAATAAAGAAGAAATTCTTATCTTGGAGCGAAATTAAGCTTTTTCTATGTAACCATCAATCTTTTATGTTATTTTATATATATATAGGAAAAAAGCCTTATATTATTTTATTTAAGATTATAAAATTGAATATTATGGAAAAGCATCGAGTAGGTATCACACGTTATAGGAAAAAAATTAAATCATTAAGAAGGGTTGTAGAACTCTCTGGTGCATTTAATGTTCTAAAAGGAGATGAAAGAATCTTCTTAAAACCAAATATAGTTTTTTGGTCCACAGTTCCAGATTATCCGGCATATGGAGTAGTTACAACATCTCGAATAGTTGAAGATACAATCATTTTACTAAAAGAGCTTGGAATTAAAGATATAACTATAGGGGAAGGGACTGTCACTTTGGATCCTAAAGACATTAAAACTACCCAACATGCATTTGAAAGTCTGGGATATAATAGGTTTAAAGGAAAATATGGAATTAAGGTAATCAATGTCCTTGAAAGACCCTTTAAAAAATTAGAGTTAGGTGATAATATTCAGTTAAATTTTAATGTTGATGCTTTAAACAGTGACTTAATTATCTCTCTCCCAGTTCTTAAAACACATAGTCAAGCAAAAGTTAGTCTAAGCTTAAAAAATTTAAAAGGATTAATTGATGTTCCTTCACGGAAAAAATGTCATACTCCAGACACCGAGAAAGATTTGGAGTTTTACTTATACCATCTACCTAAGAAACTACCTCCAGTTGTTGCTATTATTGATGGTATTTTTACAAATGAACGAGGGCCTGGTTATGATGGGGTAATGAGGAGGAGCAACATCTTAATTGCTTCTTCAGATATGCTTTCAGCTGATAAAGTTGGCGCTTCAGTTCTTGGATATGATCCTTTAGATGTGTCATATTTATCATATTTTGCTCAAGAAAATAATCGACCTATAGATCTTTCTGATGTTGAGGTTGTTGGGAAGCCTATTGAAAGTGTTCGGGATCATCATGAATACCAGTTCGCATATAACGAGGATGGTACACGTCCAACAGCATTTGTCAAACAAGGTATAAATGGTATTTCATATCGTCAATATGACAATACAACATGTACTTATTGTTCTCTTATTACAGGTTTACTTCCTATAGCAATTACATACGCTTGGGATAGTACACAAGGGGAACCCTGGGACGATGTTGAGGTTATCATGGGTAAAAGAATGAATCCAACACCAGGAAAGAAAAAAACTATATTACTAGGGCAATGTATGGTTAATAAGCACAGAAATAATCCAGATATTAATGAAATGATCCCCATAAAAGGCTGTCCTGTTAAACCAGAGAATATCACGAAAGCGTTTCATCAAGCAGGGGTTAAAATTCATCCAGATTTTTTTGAGAACCTCGAAAATATTCCTCGATTTTTTGGTTTGGCATATAAAAATCGTTTTAATGAGTTTCAAGAATCTTTTTTTAATGATGAGATTGAAGATGAGACTGTTCCTCCTATCGATAATATTAGTGTAAGTCAATTCTTCCTAGATACTAATAAAGATTCAAATGGTTTACCAGAAAAGCAGGGCAAATTTGAAGTTAGATTCTTTGGATTAGTCGGAGAAAAAAATACTAATGCTATAAAAAATATTACAGCTGAAGGCCCAAAAGGGTATGAATTTCATTTTAAAAACCAATTATTTGACAATAAAAATGGAAATGGATATATAGTGGATAATTATAATCGTCAGATGATATGGTATCTTGGTTATGATAGAAATGGCTTTTTAGAAGATGGTAAATATAAATTTACGATAGATTATTGGAATGGTGAAACACGGT
The DNA here is from genome assembly GCA_030603385.1 of Promethearchaeota archaeon. Lineage (GTDB taxonomy): Archaea > Asgardarchaeota > Lokiarchaeia > Sigyniarchaeales > SOKP01 > Loki-b32. The sequence goes on from JAUVXW010000012.1 coordinate 6,182, forward strand.
ATAAATCTCGCATCTTGCAAACTAATAATAAATTTTTAGAGAATTACCTAAAACTTAAAAACAAGATTGATTATTCTTATGAAGAAAAACCTAAATATATGGGAGATCCAAGGATTTATGTTAATACAAAATGGACGACACTAAATAAATTAAAAGGTGTCGATGCTTATTATGCACTATATGTATCTAAAGGCAGAAAAGATTTCATTAATTTACATGATTTAACTCATTTTGATAATATTTATGTAACTTCAATTTTAATGCCGTCTTTTGGATTGAATAAAAGTTCAGCTTTAGTAAATACTCGATGGAGACCTTTAAATCCAGATTCTGAATACTCATGGTTAACCGAAATTTGTGACTCTAATTCATATAGTAATATTAACATGACAATTCATCAACCAATTCAATATTTCAAAACTAATTAACAAGAACTGGTTTTTATATGGATAAGAAAGAAATGGTTAGAGTAGGGTATAATGAAGCTGCCATGACATTGGAAAAAATCTTTGGTATAGATAGAGAAGAAGAAGAGGAAGAAGTAAAATCTTTATCTGAATTTTCTTCTCGAATAACTTTAAAAAGCCGAGTTTTAGATGCTGGTTGTGGAAACGGTGCGTATTCTCGTATTTTAAGCGAGAATTTCGAAGTAATTGGTGTGGATATCTCAGAAAAGCAAATTGAGTTAGCTAAACAAAATGCTCCCAAAGCTAAATTTATTTGTCAAGATATGACAAAAGTCACCTTCCCAGATGAGCACTTTTATGGAATATTGGCCTACTATTCTATAATTCATGTCCCAAGAGAAGAACATTATGAACTATTGAGAAATTTTCGTCGTATGTTAAAAATTAATGGTACTGTTCTCTTAACTTTCCATTGTATTGATGATCCTGAATCTTATGATGAAGATTTTTTTGGAACTGGAGCTAAAATGTTTTGGAGTGGTTTTGACGAAGCAACTAATTTAAAAATGATTCAAGATGTTGGATTTAAAATCGTTTGGTCAAAATTGGTACTAGAATCGCCCAAATTTGGAGGAAGTTACCATTTATTTGTAATGGCAGAAAAGTAACTATAATACTTAATCAACAAAAATAGAAGTAAGATTTACAAAATACTATTTATAAATTATAGAATTTTTAAAAAAAAAATGTATATAAGAAAATCTTATTTCTTTATTAATCATTATAAGGGGGTTAAAGGTTTCTGTTTCTCTTGTTCTTCGTTTGTTTTTTCTCTTAGTTTTCTTCTAAATATTTTACCAACAGCTGTTCGAGGTAATACATTTATGAATTCGACTTGACGGGGATATTTATATCCTGCCATTTTTTCTTTTGCCCAATCGATTATATCCCGTTCTGTAGTTTTATCTTTATATTCTGGTTTCAAAACAATATAAGCTTTTATTGTCTCCCCAATATTTGGATCAGGAACACCGACTACCCCTGCTTCTAGGACTGCTGGATGCTTAACGAGGCTTTCTTCAACTTCTCTGGCCATTACTTTATAGCCCTTATATTTCACCATATCTTTCGTACGACCTTCTATATAGAAATACCCATCTTTATCCATTCTCGCTAAGTCCCCTGTTCTTAACCAACCATTAACAATATCTTGTTTCGTGGCTTCGGACCTTTTCCAGTAGCCTTTCATTATATTAGGGCCTTTAACCAACAATTCTCCTATTTCTCCTATTTTAAGTTCTTCTAAAGTCTCAGGGTCTACAATTATTGCATCAGTGTCGATCATAGGAACTCCAATACTTTCTGGCTTAATTTCAGGCATCCAGATCGCAGATGTTATTGCAAATGCAGAGGATTCTGTAAGACCATACCCTTGACTGACTTTAATTCCAACGACATCTTCCCACTTCTTATTAAATTCTGGAGCTAATGCTGCAGAACCAGAACCAGCCGTTTCAAGACTCGAGAGATCTCGCTCAGTAAAATCAGGAGAATTGATTATCATTTGATACATTACAGGTACTCCTACAAAAAGTGTGACTTTATAATATTCTATCGCTTCTAAAACATCGGATGGGTTAAAAGGAAACATTACGAGCATAGCAGCCAGATATAGGGAGATAATTAATATTCCAAACCCCATAGCATGACATAATGGTAGAATTGATAAAATCACGCCTGTTCCTACATTTTCTTCATAGAGATTCTCAGATGCATAAGCAAGAGAAAGACAGCTATGAAGCAACCTATCATGAGGCCACATTACACCCTTTGGTAGACCAGTAGTTCCACCTGTAAACATCAATGCAACTATATCATTTACGGGATCAATCTCCACATCTGGTGGTTTTGGCCTAATATCCTGTATGAAATCATTGAATGTAGTGGTATTAACTTTCTCTTCCTCTGTACCAAGTAGAATTACATTTGGAAAATTAACTTGTTTTCTTACTCTTTTAACCGTTCTAAAGTTATTTTTATGGACAAAAAAGGCTTTGACATTGCCTGCTTCTCGGATTATATGAGATACATCGCCTTCTTTCAGTAATGGGTTTACTGGGATAACGATAGCCCCAGTTTCCATTACTCCTATACAACAAAATATAAATTCCGCACAATTTTCGGACATTAAGGCGACAGAATCTCCCTTCTTAATACCTAATTGATATAAAGCATTACCAACCCTGTCAGAATAATAAAGTAGTTCGCGATACGTATATTTTTTATCAGTTGGCTTATGATAGATACAAACATTATTTGGATACTTTCTAGCAATCCACTTTATAAACTCGTGGATAGGAATCGGATCGAATTTTATTGATTTTGGCACATCAGAAGGTTTATACTTTAACCAAGGTCTATTTGGGTTTGTATAAGGGGATTCATTTTCAAAATCTAATACAATTTTCCAATCTGAATAATCTTTCATAGTGTTCACCCTAAAAAAAATTACATTTATGTAAACTTTGAGTTTTATCAAAAATGTATGATCTAAAAATAGATCACCTGTATTTATAAATGTTATTTAAACAAGGAATATAGTAAAACTATAGAAAAAAAAAAAAGAAATACTAAAGTAAAAAACTTATTCAATTTGAAAGAGAGACTCTTCAAACTCGGGTCTTCCTTTATATTTTGCCATTAGGAATCCAGCACCCCCTTTAGTTATATTCTGAAACATCGAAGCAGGAAGTTCGATTCCAATTTGACTAAACGCGTGTCTTACATCATCCATTGAAGGAGGACAGCCTTTAATTGGAATCATCTCTTTAATATTGGGGTGATCTTTGTTCTTATTATATTGACATTGACCAATTAGAATGGTTTTATTCATCCCAGGAGTAGGTTCCATAAGTTTACCATTTAAAAATTCGACATTATCAAATGGTTTACCTTTCCTCGATTGCCATGCACCTTTGATAATAAGTAATAAAGTTCCATTAATTCCTGAGCAATATGTGCACAGACTACTGTCATATTTATGATACTTTAATCCTTTTACTCCAATTCTTTCTAAAGGAAGTGGGAGATCTCCAGCATCATTATATATAAAATCCCATTCATGATGGGAAGCTAAATCATCTAGCTTTTCACCAACAATTTCAACATCAGATAAATCCATAGGTCTTTTTCTATCTTTGGCTGCTTGTACTAAATGAGGAACATCATCAGGTTCTATACCTAGCAATTTAGAACCTACCATGTCTACTGATAGGATATCAGCCGAAGCAACAAGAATATTTTTTCTATGAGCCTTTCCATCAATAGCAGGCCCTCGTTCAAGAGTATAGATCCCATCAATGATAGTCAATACTTTTTTTAGTTTGTTAGGTAATTGGGCAACATTATAATGCAAATCTTTAACTGGATCATCACTGTGAAACTTCTTACGAGAAGCATAGTTGATTAATCCCTTCAAATTCTTAAACCCTAATGTAACAACAGCTTGAGAATGAGTCTTTAATACAGGAATATCTATAACAACATCAGCGGCTAAAGCAACCGAACTGAAATTGACTTTAAAACCGGTTCCTAAATCTATCTTCTCAAATGGATGTTCAAAAGTATTGATTGGTTTCACACCATATCTTTCTTTAAGAAGATTATACCCTAATTTTTTAAATGCATCTGCTGCAGTTTCTGTATCTTTTATATCAGCGGTTACGATCCCTTCTCCTATTGAAATATCATCAATTCCTCGTTCTTTAAGTAAAACAACAACATCCTCAATAACACGGGAAGATGTAATCACACCCCATTTTGGGAAATTGGAAAAGCGATTCCAGTATACGATGTTAGGTTTAATAAATATTTTTGCATCCTTGGGGATCTCATCAAATAAATTTACTAATTCAACTAATTTCCTAACGGATTCAAGAGGTTTCTCGTACTTTACAATAGAAACTTTTGATTTACTCATATAATTACACCTACATATATTTAATATAGAAATGAATATGGGATATCTTAAAAATTAATTTGTTATGAAGAATAGTTTAGAAAAAATGAAAAATAAGATATCATTAATTGGAATTTTTAAATATTGGGATGATTTCCTCACTTATTATTTTAGTTACGTCAAAATATGTAAAGGGAGCGTTTCTACGCGATACCCCGTGTTGGAGCTCCAAGATGAAGTGCTGTGCACCCGCGTCAACAAATTTCTGTATCTTTTTGATAACATCTTCCGTAGTACCAATCATACCGCTTTCTTTTATTAATTTATCAGGAATATCCTCTGCCAATGGTGCTAATTTCCTGTAATTAAACTTTGTTACATCTTCTCTATCATATACCAGTAGACTCATCTCATCACTACTAAAGCCGGTAGCCTCTTTGAATATTTGTTCATATTCATCTTTCCAATATCCCAATTTCTTTAGCGTTCTTGGTTGCATACTTAATCCAGCTTTCATACCCCTATAAAAAGAGTTTAACTTTTCCTCGTCGTCATTTATGAAAATTCGCGCAAAATATCCAAAAGTAAAATTATTTGGATCTCTTCCTTCTTTTTTCATGACATCTAGAATTGTATTCCGATTATCCTTATATAATTCTGGAAAGGCGCCCAAAGGCATCCAACCGTCAGCTATTTCTGCTGTAAGCTTTAAGGTTTTGGGTCCATTTCCAGCTATCCACACAGGAATTTTGCTTATTGGCTTAGGGAGCATTACAGCATTTTTAGTTTGGAAATATTTTCCATTAAAAGTTACATCTTTTCCCTTTTCCCAAAATTCCTTCATCAATTTTATAGATTCACTCATCTTAGTAACAGCATGGTCAAATGGAATATTATATGCCTTTAAATTCATTCCCTCGCCAGCGCCGATCCCCAAAATGAAATTTCCTTCAGTCATGTGGTTAAGGGTAGTTGCCATTTGAGCCAAAGATGCCGGATGGAATCTGTAAGGATCAGTTACAGCAGACCCTAAAATCTTTCCTTTAGCTAATTCTGAGAATGCGCCAAATACCGGCCATAAACAAAAAAAATCATCTATAGCACTACCAGGAATGCCACTTAGGTGATCTGGAAGCCAGATAGAGTCCCATGCTTCTTGGCTAGCTGTTAAGACCTTCTTCTTAAGAAGATCCCATGCTTGAGAATAATATAGATTAACTCCAAATTTAATGTCTGTCATTATAATACTTGTATTTTAATTAATTTAAGATATTTTAAAGTAGTTAAATTGAAATTTAAGTTTTATTTTATCAATCATTTTTACTTCTTATCTTTCTTTCAACCACTCTTCTTGTAGAATACTCATAAAAATAGTATCATGATATTCTCCATTGACGAACATTGCTTGCCTCATTCGGCCTTCTTCTACAAATCCTATTTTGTTATAAGAATTTATAGCTCTACTATTGAACTCATAAACACGTAACTGGATTCGGTTCAAATTCACAGTTTTAAATCCATACTCTAATAATAATTCCATTGCTTCTGTTCCATACCCTTTACCTTGGTATTCTTTTTCTCCTATAATGATTCCTACTTCTCCAACTCGATTTTTCCAATCTATTGCATGCAACCCACAATTTCCAATAAGCTTTTCTGCATCATTTTCATCAGTAATAATAATACCAAAAACAATAGTATCATTTTGATTCTTTAGGTTTTCAATCCAATCTTCCTCCATCATGCGAGTAAGTGGACGAAAAAAAGTTAAATATTGAGTTATTTCTGGATCATTTAACCACTTGAGATAAGATTCAACATACTCTCTTTTAACTGGACCAAGTTTTATTCTGTCTCCTTTTAACATAAATGAAAAAAATCGGTATTTGAATAAAAAATTAATTAAATAAATTTAGAATAAAAAAAGAAAAATAGAAATAAACTTTTTAAAAGGTTATACCATAGCTGCGAGCTGCATATTTTACAATCTCAAATGAGGCAATGCAGATTAACGAGATCAAGAAACACATTAACCAATCTAGTCCTGTTAAATACATGAACATAAAATTAATTCCTGCATCTGCGAGCGCTACTTGAACGCCAGGAATGTACATTAATGCTAGAAGGACAAAGAATAATAATCCTATCAATAGATACATAAATTTGTTACTATCTTCTTTTATGCTTCTCATTAGAGACTTATTTGGTCGTCTGATTTGAAATACTAAAAATGATTCGCAGAAAAATAAGGTAACCATAAGCATTGTTAGAGTTTTTGCTTCCACTAATGTAACTCCAGAAGGAAGCAAATAAGCTGTTTTAGATGTAAAGAGATAAGCGTTGTCAAGACCACCAAAATCTAAAATGTCTGGTGTTGGATATACTCCACTAAAAGTGATTGAATAAACCACAACCATGCTAATAGCTAATAAAATTCCAAATATGAATAAAAGAATAATAGTGTTTTTCGATAGTATCTCTTCTGAATCTTTTGGTTTTTCTTTCATTACATCTTCGGATGTTGAGTCAAATGTAAGGATTAAACCTGGAAACATATGTAAAGTAATTGCAAGAAAGATCCATTGATTGTAAAATTCAAGATTGAGGAAATATGGCAAATCTAAAATAATTGCTAATATGAATTGAACAATCCCTTCAAAAACATTGATGCAAATATAAAAGAACACTACAGCACGGATTCTTGCAAATATACCTCTCCCATGATGAATGCCAGTTACAATAGAATTAAAAGAATCGTCTGAGATTACCATATCTGAAGCCTCTTTAGCTACATCGGTTCCTGTGATTCCCATTGCCACACCTGCATCTGCCATATTTAAAGCTAAAGCATCATTTACCCCATCCCCTGTCATGGCGACGACTTTTTTTTGTGCTTGATAATTTTCCACGATATCCTCTTTATGTTCTGGCGAAACCCGTGCAAATACACGTATTTGCGAAAATTCTTCGTATGATTCAATATTTTTAACATCTTTACCCTCTGCTACAATATCGCTTTCTTGAGTTATAATTGCTATTTGTGAAGCAATTGCTCTAGCTGTAGTTGGCGAGTCACCGGTAATCATTACAACTTCTACTCCCGCTTCATGGCATTGTTCTACAGATTCTCTCACACCCTCTCTTGGAGGATCTAATATTGTTACAAATCCAATAAAGGTTAAATCTGATTCACTTACTTTCCTCCCCTCATCTCCTTCAGGAGGAATTTCATCCATTTCTTTATAACATAAACTCAGTATTCTGTATCCTTGATTTGCATATAGATTTACTATTTCCATTACTTTTGTTTTAATTTCTTGACTAAACTCAATTTCTTTATCATTATAAATAATTTTCTTACACAAAGGCAATAAAACTTCACTTGCTCCCTTTGTAAAAGAAATGTAGACATTATCTCTCTTATAGAGTTTGGTCATCCTTTTTACAGAGGAATCAAAAGGGTATTCTGTTATAGGCTTAAATTCATCAAGAAGATAATCACCCATAATTTTCTGAAACAGCACATTCAATGATCCTTCTGTTGGACTGCCAATTACCTCCCAATTATAGTGTGTTTTCCCGGAGATCTGTATTTCATTTTTTATTAAAGCAGAATTGTTATTTAAAAAACCTGCAGTTAAAAGTAATTTTAAATGTGGATATTCATCAATGTGCTTTACATAAATAAAATCCTTAGGATCATCCATTAAAACTATGTCTCCATCAGGAGTATACCCGCCACCTGTAACTCTAAAAATTGAACCATTAGTCCAAACATGTTGAACGGACATCTGATTTTTAGTCAATGTTCCCGTTTTATCAGAACAGACAACACTAACACGCCCTAAACTGTCTACTGATGCGAGATTTCTTATAATTACACCATGATGGGCCATTGCCAGAACCCCTGTTATCAAAACAATCGTTACGAGTAGAGGAATATTTATAGGCATTAAATCAAGTGCAGAATTTAAACTTTCAACAATCTCGAGTCGAGTAAATCCACTTGCGATCCAAATTACCATCAATATTATAAACCAAAATATAAAAACAGCCAGTCCTAACCATTTACCAAAATTATTCATTTTCTCTCGAATTGGGATTTCACTGGTTCCAGCTTCTTCCAGACCATGAGAGATCTTACCAATTTCAGTATCTCCCCCCGTTTTTACTACAATAGATTTTCCAGTACCTGTTGTGATATAGGTCCCATAAAACACCATATTCGCACGTTCGCCTATAGTAATTTCCTTTTCGCTTATTGCTTTTCCAGATTCAACTTTTTCTACGGGCTCACTTTCTCCTGTTAATGATGCTTCATTTACTATGAGGTTAAAAGCTTCAACTATTCTAGCATCCGCAGGAATTTTATCTCCTTGATTTATAACTAAAAGATCTCCCTTAACAATATCTTTTGTAGGAACCTCCATCTTTTGTCCATCTCTTATAATAGTAGATGTAGGAGCAGTTAGTTCGCGTAAAGCTTTAAGTTTTTTAGTTGCTCTGTATTGTTGAATAATAGCAACCAAACAATTAAGTCCAACAATTCCTAAAGTTAAGGCTATAAAGGTTAGGTTTCCTTCTCCACCAAAAACCCATGCTAAGAATAATATTAAGGACCCAATAAGATATATAACGATTAACCAATTAAATAACGGAGCTAAATATATTTTAATGAACCCTTTTGAGACTTTGGGGATCTCATTTAAACCATATTCTTCCAATCGTATTGTAGCTTCCTTTTGAGTTAATCCTTTATCAGGATCAGTTTGAAGTTTTTTATAAATTTGCTCTAATTCAAGATTATAAAAGTTTTCTTCTGTTGCTTCCATATTGGATCTACCAATTTTAGTATTATAATTTAGAGATAATTGAATTCAAATATTCAATATAATAATAAATAACCTATAATAATTATGCCTTTTAATATTACTTTTTTTTAAAAAATAGGTATTTAGCTCCAATTTTGTTTAAGTTCTTTTTTAGTAATTTTAGATACGTTATCAACTGCAAATAGAATGAAATTACAACATTTATTTTCCCAAGCTCTAGTTTTAACATACTGTCTAAGATCGATATTCAAATCAAAGCCACAAAGTTCCTCACACATTACTGAACCAAATTCTTCTTCAAACCTTTTAGCAAATCTTACAGCTTTACCATATACTTTTGGCACATCTAGATCTTTTATTTTATCCTGACCTCCCATTATAATCCCAATAGCTGCTAGGGCACCAGAAATAGCGCCACATGGTCCTTTCCATCCATTTTTACACTTGAATTGGGCAAAACCGCTAAATGGAACAGCTAGGTTGTTAAAGTAATCATATTTTCCTTCTCCTAAATTTAAGACATCTACGATACTATTAAAAGTATCAGCAGCACAACTATTTCCAATATTTTTTCCCATAGGGGGAAGTGTATCTTTTAATTCGATAAGTTTTTCATCAAAACGTTTGATAATATCTGTTTTTAAAGAGTTGAGGTTACTCATAATAGGTTTATAAGATAGGTTATAATATTTAAAGTTGACTTAATTATAAAGATAATTAGAAGAAAACCTTCTTCTTCCTTGCTACATTTTTATAAATTTCAATACCGAGGATACCAGGTAAAGCTAGTAATATACATATTAACCAGTCCGTGCCACTAAGGAACATAAAATTTATTTGCAAATTTAGGCCAAAAACATCATTTATATAATAATTTATGGAATAAGAAAAGCAAATAAATAGCACGTGTAATGTTAACGTAAATAGACAAATAACCAATAGAGAAATGGATAATTCTTCTTTTAAACTTTTAGAGAGAGATGAATTTGGCCTTCTGAAGGTCCATATGAAATTTGTTTCAACAATAAATATTGTTGTAATGAACATCGTTCTTGCTTTTTGAGCCAGTTCTTGTCCTGGAACAACATAACTAATATTTGGGTTTAAATTCCATTCATTTAATGGGATGGCACCCCCTAAAGTTAATTGTAACGCCAATACTAATCCTATTCCCATCAAAAACGCTTGTACCAATAACATTATCCACAGATTCTTATTCAATATTTGTTCTTCATCTCTAGGAGCTTCGCGCATAATATCCTTAGGATGTGTATCAATCACCAGTGCTAAGGAAGGTAGTGAGTGTACAATGCCAAAAATATAAATATGTTGCCATTCTGAACTAAAGAGATCAAATATTGGTATGAATTCATAAGAGAAAAAAATAATCGATTCCATTATATTCAGGCATATGAAGAAGTAGATTATTGTTCTAATTTTTGAAAAAAGACCACGACCTATTCGAACTCCTTTTTCAATTGAAGTAAAGTTATCGTCTGAGATAACCATATCAGCAGTTTCTTTAGCTACATCAGTTCCTGTTATTCCCATAGCAATACCTGCGTTCGCTAATTTTAAGGCAAGAGAATCATTTATTCCATCGCCAGTCATAGCTACGACGTGATCTTTATTTTGATAGTGATTTACAATGATTTCCTTGTCAGAAGGCTCCACTCTAGCGAATACAGACACTTTTTCAAATTCAGTTTCACTGAGATCTTTAATTTGTTTTCCTTCTGCTAAAACATCTCCTTCTTTATAAATGCTCATTTGAGTAGCAATAGTTTTTGCTGTGGCGGGATGGTCACCAGTTATCATAATAACTTTAATATCACCAGATTGACATTCCTCTATTGATTCTTTAACACCTATACGGGGAGGATCCATAATTGAAACATATCCTAAAAATATTAGGTTATCTTCGATAACTTCACGTTTTGGTTGATTGATATCACTTAACATTTTATAAGCAATAGATAATGTTCTAAAACCTTGACTTGCTCGCTCCCTTATTTCTTCTAAGATTTTTGTTTTATTATTATTATCAAATTTTTCAATATTTCCATTTATTTCAATCTGAGAGCAAATGGTAATAATATTCTCAGGGGCTCCTTTAGAGAATACAAAAATATCTTTATTAGTTTCCTTTAATTCATAGATCGAGCTCATACGTTTTAATTCGGAGCTAAAAGAAAATTCGGTAAGAAGAGTATATTTTTTTTTTACATCATATGGAATATAACCTGCCTTTTCAGATAAAACAAGCAAGGCTGCTTCGGTAGGGGATCCTAATGCACGTCTTACTGCCATTTCTTTTTTGTCTCCTACCCTAACTTTTACATCTTCGAAAACAAGTTGCGCGTTATTATTCAAAACAATTGAATCGATGAATTTCTGAAATGTAGAATTATCGTTAAGATGGATAATTCCACCATTGAATGATATCTCGCCTTCTGCATCATACCCGGAACCACTAACATCATACTCTTTCTCATTTATCCAAAATTTTTCAACTGTCATCTCGTTCTTTGTAATTGTACCAGTTTTATCAGAACAGATAACAGATACACGACCCAGTGATTCAATTGCTGATAAATTTTTGATAATTACTCCGTGTTGGGCCATGCTTAAAACACCTGTTATAAGAACAAGAGTACTTAATAAAGGTAAATTTATTGGAAGTATATTTGTTGCCCTTAAAATAGAACTTACTAAAGCACTACTAATTTCTGCTTGAATAAAATTTCCTTCATAAGCTAAAAGAATGAATTTATAAGATATTAATATGAATAAATTGATCAATACGATTGTTCCCAAAATATATCCCAATCTATTCAGTTTTCGCGTCAATGGAATATCTTCAATACTCCCCATTTCATTTAGAGTTGTAGATATTTTTCCTATCTGTGTATTCACACCGGTACCCGTTATTAAGGCTTTTGCCCTCCCAGTATTTACATATGTTCCCATAAACACCATATTGGTTTGTTTTTGAATGGGTACATCATTTTTCTCTAATATTTTATGGGTCTTTTCTACAGGTTCGCTTTCACCAGTTAAAGGTGCTTCATCTACTCTCAAATTAATTTGATTAATAATTCTTCCATCTGCTGGAGTTTTATCTCCTTGATCTAGTAGAATTATATCTCCAGGTACCAATTCTCTGTTGGGAATCTCTAGTTGATCTCCATCCCTTAGAACCGTAGCTTTCAAAGCAGATATTTGCCTTAGAGATTCCAGTGCTTTTTGGGCTCTAAATTGTTGAACAATAACAGTAGCAGAATTTATTACTACAACTGTGAATGTAATGACCGTTTCACCAGGAGAACCCAAAATAACAACTATTACTCCAGTAATAAGAAGGATGACTATTAAAAAATTAAAAATTGGAGCAAGATATATTTTCCAAATAGATTTTTTAATTTTTGGTAATTCATTGTATCCTGATTTTAGATATCTGTTTTCTAAATCAGAAGATTTTAATCCTTGATCAGGATCAGTATTGAAATGTTCTAATAGTTCATCAACTGATTGAGAATAATAAGTTTCATTGGAATTTTTTACTGTTGACATATTTGTTATAAATGTGCTAATTGTTAAATAATAAATATCATAAATTCTAAAGTTTTTAATGGTTTATAATTTCTTAAAAATTCTTAATGATATTTAAAGAATTAGAGTTTTAATTCTTGAGGATCTCCCAAGATCTCTTTTAATAAGTGATATTTCTTTCTAATAGTAGTACTTGAGAATTTGCTATATCTTTCAATAACACTCTGTGTAAAAATCTTTCTATTCTCCAAGGTTTGTCCGATATAATAGATTAAGCCAGCTGTGAAAGCTTTATAATTTAGGTTTTGGATTTGTTTATATGGAATTAAGTTGAGGATCTTATCTACTAACAACTGCATATTAATTTTCGTCTTTTCAAATTGAGACTTATTTGAAAAGAATTCTTGGACTTTCTCATATGGAATACTATTTAAATCTTTTTGAAAAACAATTTTTATTTTATTTTTAATCTCTTTTTCTAATGATGAAGCATCTTTTTTCTGTTCTTTTAACATTTTTTCAGTTCTTTTTGCCTTTAACATGGCATTTGATAACATCTTTTTATTGACCTTATGACCTAACTCCTTGGTAACTCCAATAAATTCTTCAATACGAATATTTGTGGTGTCTTTTATTTCCAACCAAATTATAGCCAGAAATATTATAACCATATTTTGATAATTATGTCTGTGATATTTATTATAGCGTAAATAACGATCTTTAATCTCTCGGTATTTTACATTATCTATATTTAACCCAATACCATGACTTTTTAGTAATTCAATGGTTTTCTTTTGTTCTGTGAAATCGGATTCGTAATCGCGAAACCACTTTTCGAGTGTCTTTATCCGTTCATATTTTTCACGTATGATTGGATCTTGCAAAGCTTTTGAGTCGTTAACACGGATACGCCTTTCATAATCTCTTTGAGACTCTGAATAATATTCACCGTAAGTTTGTTTATCCTCAGAAGCTAATTTTTCTTCTAAGATTAAACCACAATCTTGGCAAATTATATCTCCTCCCTCCCGTTTCACATTTTTGTGCTGGCACTTCGAGGTTTCCATATCTATATCCTTATTACTCCTTAAAAAAAAATCAATTTATGTTTTTTATTTGAAATATTATTAAATTTTCTTAAAAATAATAATATTAATAATTTTTATTAATTTCAAAAACAATAATAAGTAAAAATATAATTGCATAAAAAATTTTCTTACAATTTTAATAGAAAGTGTGATGGTAAACATGGAACATAAGAAAGTGTCAAAATTGCTGGAAATTATCGGTTACATTTTTATGAGCCTTTCTTGCCTTGAGATTACTTTTTTTATCTCATTAAATTTCATGGAATTTAATAATATAGAGACAAATCCAATTCTTCTTTCAGAATTTATTTACGGATCTAATTATATATCCTTAACAGGAACAGTATTATGGTTAATTCTAATTATTTCTATGGGGTGTTATGCAATAATTGGCTTCGTTATGTTCAAAACTGCGAAGAGTAATAAGATTAAAAATAATTTATTAGCTAAACTTATGGTTGTTATTGGAATGGTAATTTTACTCGGAGCTCTTGTTAAGATGAATTACATAGTTCTGTTAGGTAAGACTGATATATCTACACTTTCTGTGGACATTTCATTCCAATCGGCTTTATATGATTTTGATATTACACCAATTTTACCTGCGATATTTTGGGTATATTTCATTTCTGCCACATGTTGCTATATGATCGGGGGATTAGTAATAACTACCCTTGGTATTAAATGGAATTTATTAATAGAAAAACCAGAGGATACAAAATAATAAAAAGAAATTAAAAATATAAAAAGGTTAATTTATTTTAACCAAAATTGTGAAATTCTTTATGTAAGCTTACCTTTAATCTGTTTGGCACGGCTCCTCAATGTAACCTCAGTAATTTTAGCAATAAAAGCTACTTTTGATTGGGTTTTTCTAATAGAACCATTCTTTGCGGCAATATAAATGCAAGCAGCAGCTAAACCCTTCGGATCTTTTCCTGTTCGTTTTAATCCATTCTTCGAAGCATCTTTCAACATATTAATTGCGTTTTTTTGAATTTGAATTGGAAGGTCTAATTCATTTCCAAAACGAAATACCAGAGATTCGGCAGTTATAGGTTGATATCTAAGGTTTAATTCCGGTAAAACCTCCCTAATTATCATTGCAAGACTCCTATGAACAGTTCTTCTTGGTGTTAAAGAGGCTTCACATACCTCATCTAATAATCGGGGAAAGTCATGAACACGAATCGCAGCATATAAGGATCCTGCTATAAATCCGTTAATTGACCGTCCCATTGTTAACTTTTTCTTTGCTACAATGCTATATATTTTCCAAGCTGTCTCTGCAATATATTCTGGAATATTAAGCTTAGACGTAAGCATTTTTAGTTTTGGTTTAGCTTCCCAAAAATTCCTTTCAATACTCGAAATTAAAGAATTTTGGATTTTTGAAAGACGAGAAAAAAGAGCTTGTTCTTTCGCACCAATGCTCTTCCCTTTGCTGTCAGTCTTCGTATTAGGGAGCATTGTACGGGGTCCAAAGTCTCTCCAGCGAGGTTCTGTCCTACGGCGGGTCTGTATTTCCTCCACAGTATAAGCTCTGCGCTCATTTCCCACAAAAGTTCTTTCAAATATTAGTCCACAATTTAAACACACTTTATTGCCGTCTCTAGATTCAATAAATGGAGTTTCACAACAAAAAGTTTGAGGTACGACGTTCTCATCTACTTTACTATTAAAATAACGATTACGGTATTGTTCGTTCATATTTTCTCACAAATTATTAAATTAAAAAAGAATATGGCAAGTTCAATAATATCCTTATCACAACGGTGATAAGACAATGTGACAATACTTGATGTAATAATCATACATCTAGTTGTATATTTAAATCTATGTCTCATTAATTGACATTTATCTGAATTTTTTTTTTACAAATTAAATAAATAAGAAGGTATCAGTTCATTTTTTTTCAATAAAATGAAAAAAAAATATCAAAATGTTTAGCCTAAGGATTTATGATAAATTGACACTAAGTAATAATAATATAATTTCAATTATTATTATTTTATAATGAAAATTGCCAGAATTAATGTTGATACTGAAAAATTAAAATATGAAGATATATCAGGAGAATCAAAATACTTCCTATTGGGAGGTCGTGGTTTAAGTTCTCAAATTATTCATGATGAAGTGCCACCATTATGTGACCCTTTAGGTGAGGAAAATAAACTAATTCTTGCTACGGGGTTACTTACAGGAAGTCCTTTTCCTTGTTCTGGGCGTACTTCAGTTGGGGCAAAAAGTCCGTTAACTAAGGGGATAAAAGAAGCGAACGTAGGTGGTCGCCCCTCCATAATGCTAGCCTCTTATGGGATAAGAGCATTAGTTTTAGAAGGGAAGTCACCGGAATTAAAATTTATTTTCATTGATAAAGATGGTATTAAATTTGAATCTGCTGAGAAATATAAAGGATTTGGGAATTACAAGCTTCATGAGGATTTAGCTAGAAAATACGGAAAAAGATTAGGAATTTATTCAATTGGTCCTTCTGGAGAATATTTAATGAAAGCTGCTAGTGTTGCTACGAACGATTTAGAAGGATACCCAAGTCGTCATGCAGCTCGAGGTGGTCTAGGTGCCGTTATGGGGTCTAAGAAGATCAAAGCGATTATTATTTTTTCTAGGAAAAGTTCAGAAGTCCGAATATCTGATATAAAAAAGTTTCGAGAAGTCTCAAAACCATTTGCAAAAGAACTGGCAGAGTCCAAGAAGAATTTTTCAATTTATGGTACTTCAAATATGGTTAGAGGGATGAATGCTTATGGAGGGTTGCCTACCAAAAATTTTAGAATGGGTTCATATGATAAAGCCATTGATATATCAGGGGAGAGACTTCATGAGCTAGTTACTGCTAGAAATGGAAGGAAACGCGTTCCATGTAGTCCTACATGTGTTATTAAATGTTCTAATATAATTGTTGATGAGAATGGAAACCATGTTACCTCAAGTCTTGAGTATGAAACTATCTTCGCAAACGGTTCTAACTTACTAATTGATAACCTTGATGATATAGCGAGAATAGATCATTTATGCGATGATGCTGGGATCGATACCATTGAATTTGGAGTTACAATGGGTGTTGCTATGGACGCCGGCAAAGTTCAATGGGGTGATGCTCAGAAAGTATTTGAAATTTTAGAAGAAATCAAAGAAGGATCGAAAGTCGGTAAACTCTATGGGAATGGTGTTTGTCATCTTGGAAAAGAAATCGGTTTTGATAGAATTCCTCATGTGAAAGGTCAAGGAATATCAGGTTATGATCCACGAGTCTTCAAAGCTATGAGTGTCACATACGCAACATCTCCAATGGGCGCAGATCATACTTCTGGTGCGGCTATCGCGGGAAGAGTTGCAAACCAAACGAAAGATTATGGGGAACTCACTGAAAATAAAGGAAAACTGGATTTATCTTATGAATTGCAACTTTATACTACTATTTTAGATTCTTTAGGTTGTTGTTATTTCATAGGACCGAGTTATGAAAATATGGAAATTGTGCAAGATGCATTAAACGCAATGTATAATTTAGAATTAACCAGGGAAGATGTAATTAACATTGGAAAGAGTATTTTAAAGGCTGAATTAGATTTTAATGCTAGAGCAGGAATTCTACAAGATAGGAATGATTTACCAGAATTTTTAAGAAAAGAATCATCTGAACCTACTGGTTTGAAATTTACATTTACAAAAGAAGAATTAAATCAGTTCTGGAAAAAATTAAATTAATAAATAAAAGATAATTCAAGAATTCTAAAAAATAATTGATAGTGAAATTTAAATGGATAAAACTAAAATAATTTCGGAGATTTAAATGAGAATTGGTGCCCATATGAGTGTATCTGGGGGAAAGTTTAAAGCTTTTGAGAGAGGTAAAGAATTAGGGTGTGAATCAATCCAAGTATTTGTTAGGAACGTGCGTGGTTGGTCTTCTGGACCTTTAAAGCAGGAAGAAATTGTTGATTTTTTAAAAAAGAAAGAAGAATTAAAGGATGAAATATGGCCAGTAATAAGCCATAACTCGTATTTAGTAAATTTGGCTACCTTAGATAAAGAAAAGTTAGAAAAATCTTATAATGCCATGATTGACGAGCTTACTAAAGTTGATCAATTAAATATAGAATACGAGAACATGCACCCTGGAGTTATTCCCATCATTGATAAGAAGGAAATCACCAAGAAAGAGGCCTTAAATCAAATTGCTGATCAATTAAATAAATTGATGGATGCAACAAAAGATTCTAAAGTTATTATTTTACTTGAAACCACTGCAGGACAAGGAAAAGGGTTAGGAAACAAATTTCATCATTTTAAATCTATTATTAATAAAATTAAGAACAAGAATAGAATAGGAATCTGTTTTGATACCGCTCATTCATTTGCTGCAGGATATGACTTCACAACTAAAACAAAATATAATAAAATGTGGGATGAGTTTGATGACACAATTGGCTTAGCATATCTTTATGCTTTCCATTTAAATGATACTGATAAGGAATGTGGTTCAAGGGTCGATAGGCATACTCATATCGGTCAGGGAAAAATTGGAAAAGAATCTTTCGGATTTTTTATCAATGATGATAGGTTTAAAGATATGCCTGGTATTTTAGAAACACCTAAAGGAAAAGATGATAAATTAGACATTATGAATATTGATTTATTAAAAAAATTAAGAAAAGCCTAGATTATTCCATCTCAAACCAAACAGGACTTTTATCATTAACTAATCCATTATAATTTACTTCTATTTCCTCGCCTTTAGAAATATCCCGTAATGTTTCAAATTCAATGCAATTATTATCATAATAATATATATATCTAACATTTGGAGCAAAAGAATGATTTATGAATTGACTAATGCTTAAAGATATAGCATTCTTATATTCTGGATTATATTTTGGATCTCCCCAAATATAACAATAATTATACAAAACAGTTTTACTAATTTTTTTATAGTCATTATTTGGTAACGGAACTACATGTGCAACATCGATAATAGTTCCCTTTTTAATTTCACTTAATGCGAAAACCCCCTTACCCTTTTTTGGAGAAATAAATTTTACTTCGATTAATTCATTCATTAATACCACTAATTAATTTATATGAAATTTATTCTATTGAAGCATGTCTTTTATCAATGTCAGCTTCTGTTACACCCAATTTTTTCATTAGTACACCACCTATTGAATCTAAGACAGCTAAAGTTGAAATATCAAACAGGCTTGTATATGGTGCGAGAGTCTCTTGTGAAAGAGCCACATCCTTACTTTTACCTTTAATATCAATTATATAGTCTGAAATTTTTCCAATTGTACTTTTTGGATTATTACTTAATAATATTATTTTCCCTCCAATTTCCTTTGCTTTTTTTGCTATTGCAACCGTTGAGGTTGTCTCTCCACTTCCACTGATTAAAACTAATAGATCTGTTTCTTCATATTGATAAGTTACTGCATCTGAAATAAAACAGGATCTAATTCCTAAATGCATTAGTCTTTGAGCAAAACATCTCCCAATAAATCCAGAACGCCCCGCACCATAAATAAAAACTTTATTATTTTCATCGTGCATATGTAGTATTAAATCAATGGTGTTTAAGATATCATTAAAATTAATAATATTCGCATTTTCTTTCACTTGATTGGCGATTTCAAGCATCGTCTCATTAAATCTATCTTGAAAATCATTTGTTTTCATTTTTTCTTACCATATTGATTTATTCCTTATACTTTTCAGGATTAACACATGTTCGCCATTCCATTAGCGTTTCTTTAGGACCCAAACCAATAAGTAAATCTCCCTCTTTGAAAAGGAAATCCGGGTTAAAACGATAAATCCATTTATCTTCTCTCTTTAATGCTATTATATGGAAACCACGCTTATAGCGACTATGTTGTAGCTCATTATAAGTTTTTTCTTTAAAATACGAATCTTCAGAGAGAGTCTCTCTTACGACAATTTCAGACGTTTCTCGAATAGCTTGCTGTAAAATACTATGTGGTTCAAAACCTTTGACTATATTCTCTGCTATATGTGTTGCTGAATCTGCAATAAGTTCACAAGAAAAGACAATTCGCATAATACCTGTTAGATCTCTTGGCGTTTCCACCAATTGAGCTAGATCAAGGAGATCTTTTTCAAAAGCTAAATTTAATCCATCCATTAATTCTTCCATTTCTAAAATATCTTCAGCAAGCTCTTCATTTTTAAAAAATAATGCTGCTAAAGCTAATTCTATCATACTTTCTGAGAGATCTGTTATTAAAACATAATTCTTCTGGAGTTGTTCAATTTTTTCGCATATGTCTGGATTTTCTAAATCAATTAAGAATTCTTCGTCTTTATTATCAATATCAAATGAGAAAGGCTCAGGATCTTTACATAATACTTTCAATTCAATTATTGGTTGAATTTCACCTTTCACAATTAATATGTCATCTGTTAATATTTTTTCTTCTTTTTCGAAAAACCATTTATTTCCTCTCCGTATTGCGATTAAATCAACACCATGTTTAGATCTAAAGTGTATATCTTTTCGATATTGACCTATAAAGCTACAATCTCTTTTTACCGCAATCTTTACTATAGGTTCAGGCACGAAACTAATATCACTAAATAGTTGTACAAAATAAGATATATCCTTATTGATATAAACAACTCTAGCAATATCACTTAACGCATCAGATATTTTATCAATCGAATAACCCATAACAACAATGGGTTCCAATGTTTTAGCTTCATTTAAGCCTCCCGGATGCGCTTGAATTATTTGAAAATTCAATAAAAAAGTGAGTTCGTGAATTCTTTGTTCCATTTTATAGGTTTCGTCAGCTAATTCTTTACTTCCAAATTTTATAGCACTATAAGCCAAATCAATCATTAAATCAATGTTCTGTTTCATTTCCCTAATTATATCTTTTAGAGAAAGTGGTTTATATTTGAATTTTTTACTCCGTTTGGGCATATTGTTGTACTCACTCATTTTTCATATAAATTTGATTTTATATAAATATTATTATAAATAAAATAATGAATAATGGGGTTAGGAAATCGGCTAGCGATGTAATAAATGGTATAAGAAAATTATTCGGGTCCATACCTCGTTTAAATAAGTATATTGCGCCTATAAATAGCAAAATAAACATCATGAGAAAAATTATTAGAATCGTGAAAGTTATAATCAAAACTATTATTAGTGGATTTACTAGCTTTACTCCCGAAATAACTGCAATAGAGTACCCTAAAAAAATTAAAACAACTAAGCTTAATAAAAGAGTCATAAGAAGACCATAAAAATCTTCTTTCAACCTTTTAGATTTCTGGATTTTAGGTAATATGGTACCAATATAAAGATGCGTAGTTAATCTTGACACCAGAACTGTTGAAATATCTCCAATTAGAGAGTTTAATGCTGGTAATATTAGAAGTAATATAGGAATTGTATAGAGTATCTCTTTATTTGATGATAACAATGTACCAGAAATTAAACCAAATATAGAGGATAAGATTACAACTATTATTGATTCTTTGAAAATCTTTATGAAATATTTCATTATGACACCCCCAACATTATTAATGTCAAAAAGAAACAAAAAACTGTAAAAAAATCATCAATGGCAGTCATAACAGGATTTACTACATTATTTGGGTTCAATCCTTTTTTAAACACAATATAATTTAACCCTGTTGAACACGGAATTGAAATAGAAAGGGTTAGTATTATTGAAACTATTGGAATTAGAATAAAGTGAATAGTAGGAAGAACTTTGAAATCAAATATTATCGAATTCAAAATAATTGAAAATATACCAATGAAAATTGCCGTTATAATTGCCAAAATAAATGTAGCAAATACATTTTCAATCCATGATCTTTTGGTAAAGTCTCCAATAATTAGATCGCGAGAGGTTCTTGCTATAAAAGGACCACTTAAGTTCCCTCTTAACGAAAGAAGGGCGGGAATCATTAATATTAGGGCAAGAAAACTTTCAAAAGGCAAAATAAAGATAGAAAGGATTATCCCTGCTAGGATATCTCCAATAATTGATACTGTTTCTGATGGGAAGGTCTCCTTAACGATTTTACCTTTAGTGTCTTGGGTCTCCATATGCCATCCTCATCAGAATCTTTTGTTAAAGAAATTTGATTTACAGCCATTTTTTTTTTAATAAACCTAAGACTTTGTTTAATTAAAAACTTATTATTATTATATTTTAATTTACTATTTTATTTAAATATTAGTTGTGCCTAGATCCATTTTATCAATTGTTAAATACATATTAATTGAATAACTTTACAACGAATAAATCATTGGTTATACTATTCTTTAAGTTTACAAAGATGTTATTTAATAAAATATTAAATATTTTTAGAATTATTAGTAAAATCTTCAATTAGAAATTTAGAAATATCTAATCTTTAATATAAAAGAAACATTTTTTATTTGAAAAAACCAATTCTTAAATATATTTTAGGATAGATAATGTAAAAATAATTATTAGAGTAATAATCTTTTGAGTCTTTGGAAGGTCATCGCTAAGAATGAAATACGATTAAAGACAAGTCGATTTAGAAAAAGACGGAGATTATTTTTTATCATAATTTTTTCAATTTTTCTATTTTGGGGAATATATTTAGGACCTGCTCTATTTGATGCAATTTTACCAGAAATTTTAAAAGGTTTTATTGAAGAATATGGATCTTTTATTATTCCATTAATTGAATACATTTTTACTTCTTTGTTTCTAATGTATGTGATGTATCCTCTTTTTATTCTCTTTAGAAAAACTGAAATAAAAAATAAAGAAATCTTACTTTCTTCTCCAGTCAAACCAGGTGATATTTTCCTTGGTGAATTTCTTGGACGTTTTCCTTCTTATTTCCTATTTCTTTTAGGAATCGGTCCATTTGGTATATCATTAGTTGCACAGGTTAATCCTCAAATAACCCTTTTCCATCATCTAGTTTTCTATTTAAGCTTTTTTATGATGTCCATTTTCGGTTCCTTAATAGGGGCTATAATTGCTAATTGGATTGAATCTAAATTTTTAAATAACAGGAAATTGCAAAATTTTGGGAAGATAGCACTGATTATATTGGCTATAACTATTATTGGATCTTTTTATATCATTCATTATATATTTGAATTGATAATTACTTATCCAGAGCTCAAAAGATACCTATTCTTTTATCCTTCATTTTGGTATTCAAATATAATTCTGTATTTCATAGATCCAATTTTTATAAAATCATATAGCTTAAATCTTTGGGTAAATATTGGCTTAGGAATAGTTTTACCAAGCTTAATTTTATATATTTCATATAAAAAAGCACATTCCTTTTATGAATTAAAGAATAGAGATATAGCTGATTTAAGATTCTTTGTTCAAGAAAAAAAATATCACGACATTATAAGAAAAATCACCCCTAGGAAGTATAAAGGATTAGTTTTATTTCAAAGTAAGGTGTTTTTTAGAAGTAAAGAAAATACCTTAAAATTATTATATATCTCTGGTATTATTGTAATATTTGGGTTGTTGACGTCACTTTCTGTAGTAGAGGGTTCAGTTATTCTTGAAGAGTTTTTATCAAGCTTTCCTATTGAAACCCAAATTACTATAGATAAAAATTTAATGATATTAGTCTTATCATGGACAGGTGGAATAATTGTTGGGCTTTTCTTAGGGATGCACGTTTTTATAGATTCAAAAGATTTATTACAAGTTTACCAGAAATCACTTGTAGGAGTAAAAGGACTAATATTTTCATATCTATTCAGCCAAATCTTCCTAATAATCTTCCTTGATATCCTTATGACAATTTTTTTTACAGTAGTCTTTCAATTAGAAATTATGTTTGTACTACTTTTTTTTACTACTTTCTTTATTAATAGTAGTATTGTCCTTTCACATGCAGTTGGTATTCAGGGTATTAGACCTTTATTTGAAGAAAAACGTAAAAATATGCTTTTTAATAATTACACAGTGATACTTTTACAAATATTATCATTATATCTTTCCCTTTACATCTTTATCCCATTATTTCCAGCATTAATAGATGTTGTAGTTGGGTTTTTCATTATTTTTATAATAAATCTAGGTATTTCTCTAATATTTAGCATCTTAATATTACATCTTGGGATTCAAAGATTAAACAAAATAGAATAAAATTAATACATTCTTTTTTTAGAGTTAATAACTTTCTTTACGCATTGATATAACACATTTATTGTTAAAGGTATAAGTAAGAATACAAAACCTAATGGATTAAAAAGAAAGTAATTAGTTAATGAAAAAATAATCTCTAATGGATCAAAAAAAAATAATTGAATAAGTAAAAATAAATAAATAGCAGCACCAAATATAAAAAAGAAAGTATTTGACTTCACGGTTGATAAATATATTAATAAAAAGAATAAAAAAATCACAGAATCTATAAACTCCATTTTAGTTTTAAAAATTAAAAATTATATAAAAAAAAAAGAAAATATTATATTTATACTTTAAACCTATTTTTTTTCCTTATTGAAAGTATTACCCCAATACATACAGCAGTAGTAATACCTATAATCATTGGAAGTTCATATCCAGGGATTTCTCCTTCATCTCCGATATTGACTGACAATATGGTTCCTCCTCCATAGGTAATTTTAGCTGTATTAAAAACACCTTTTTGGTCCCACGTAGCAAAAATTTCCATTTGTTGTAATGTAATAGTCTCAACTGTTTGTGAGGGCATTGTTATTTTAAAACCATTTCCATATACTTCAGTGGTTATACCTGACATTCCTGGTAAAAACGAATACAGGGCTTCTAAAGCTTGAACCTCTTGAGTCCAATTTAAATTTAAAGGTACAATTAACATAGGAATGCTACTCTCAACATATGAGGGTAAAACCTCATGATTTATAGCGTTTATTGTATCATTGAAGTAATTGGCTGTATTGTTATTTAATACGAATATAGTAAAATAATGTCCAGGAAGGGTCATTGGAACATCTCCATACCCAGGTACAGCCATTGTTATTGATATATTGATCAACGTATAATCGTATAAACTACCAACGATCTCATCACTGATCCATTCTATTTTAGCTTTAATTGTAGTGTCAGACATAGTTTCAAACGGTGTTAAATCAATAGGAAGAGTTTCGTTCATATCATCTATGAGATTTTGTAGATTATTTATATTTATGTGAATTTTCCATGAATATTCTTCTCCTACTTGAACACCAATGTAATCTGGAGGAGCCGCAGTAGAAAAATTAACAAAAGGAATTAGAACCAAAGCAAAAAAAATAGAAATACATACTATCCTTGTTTTTCTCATTTTTTCTTACCTAAAATCTCTTTTTTTTTTTAAAATATAGAAAGATATTGACATATATATACTACTTTGATTATATAAATTTATCAGTGTATTCCGAAGACAATTTATATATTAATGTAAATATCATTTTAATTAATAATGCGCCCATCCAAGTATGAATCAAGATTTAAAGCAGGAGAGTTATTAGCAAGTTTTATTAGTAAAGAAGATAAAACCCTAAATGATCTTATAATAAGAGATCCTAACTTTTTTTTTTGTTTTGCGATTCCAAATGGAGGTGTGCCAGTTACAGAGGGCTTTTGCTCTAAATATAATTTATATTATGATATATTAATAGTTCGAAAAATTAAGATTCCCTATAATACAGAAGCAGGTTTTGGTTCTGTGACTACGGATGGGACAATTTTAATTAATGAAAAGCTATTATCCCGCTTAAATTTGTCAGAACAAGTCGTTAGAGATTCAATAGAATTAACAAAGACAGAAATCAGGGAGAGATTAAAATTCTATAATAAAGAACTTGGCTCAGAGAAATTTTATGCTAATCAAATTCAAAAGAAACGCATTTTTATTCTTGACGATGGACTAGCTTCAGGATTTACAATGTTGGCAGCTATTAACATGATAAAGAAGTATAATCCGGAAAAAATCTATATAGCCGTTCCAACGGCACCATTAAGAACAGTTAAAAATGTTAAAACTGAAGTATATGAAATTTTTTGTCCAAATATCAGAGAAGTGTTATGGTTTGCTGTTGCTGATGCATATAAAAATTGGTATGATGTGCCTGAATCAGAGGTACTCGAATTAATCAACAATTCAAAATTCTATATTACTGAAACAGGATAAGGATAATAATACCATTTGATTTTAAGATGATACGATATTAAAAGAAAAGTAAAAAAAAATAAATTTTAGGCACTAAGCAAACGGAACAATATTGAAGCATGTGGTATAAAGAACTCATCTTTCCTCTTTATCACCACTGTGTGAAAATACTCAGCAAGGCCGAGAAAACCTCGAATTACTGATTCATCTTCTTCAAACCTGAAAATTACTGAAGCGATAGCTGCTCCCGTACTGAAATTGACCTTATCATACACTCTCTCATCAATCAAAGGAATTTTGAGTTCATTGACAATTTCATAGACCCTTTTTATGAAAAGTTCTCTCTTTGGCATTTTAATCAACTTTTTTATATTAATTCAATTCAGAAGAAATTTTTAGATGATTGAATTTTTTAATAATTTTTATGATATATAATATTATTAGGTTTTTTAATAATTAACGTTTTTTTAAAATTATAGAATATTTAGAATTTCAGATTCATTCACGGATGGAATAAAAATATAAATACATATTAATATAACTTAAGTATAAAAGTTATTACTTAGTAATAAAAAAATTTATCAAATTTTCAATAATAGCAGAGGAATTGAGTAGAACGTGGTTTCAAAAGAGCATAAAAAAATCGAACGCGTTATAAATTTTATGAAAAAGGGGTTAACTTCTTTAGCTGATGATCTCGATGAAACAGTTAAAGGAATTAATGATTTTATTAAATCTTTGGGTAAAGCTCAAAAGGATTTGAAGGAAATTACTGTTGGAGAAGTAATCCAAACAGTCAGTACTTCCTCGAAAAAAGTAGTAACAACCTCAACTGGCGAAGCGAAAACAGCAGCAGCTAGTACATTATTCACTTTATTGAGTGGAAGTGGTGGAGCACCCGCACCAGCAACACCTGCAGCTCCACCTGTGTCCGCAGTACCTGCACCACCTGCACCCCCTAGTGGAGGTGGGCCCCCAACTGCCCCACCAACTGGGCCACCGAAGGCAGGAGGAAGTCCTCCTAAAAGACCCAATTTACCACCAGCACCAAGATTACCACCTAGTGGCGGTGGACCCCCAAAAGCACCTAGTGGACCACCCGGTGCACCACCAAAAGCCCCTGCTTTTGCTAAAAGACCAGTAACGCCTGGTGCCCCACCCAGTGGAGGACCCCCTAGTGCGGGACCACCCAAACCCCCAGGAGCTCCAGCAGCAGCACCCGCGGCTGCAGCACAAGTCGGTGGAGGTTTAGGCTCACTAAGAGATGAAATGTTGGACGAGTTGAATAGATTAAAGAAAATTATGCGCGGAGAGTGACCAATTCTTCGGTCTGGCAGAGTTGGTCAACACGGTTCGCATCCAAGGCAATAAGTTTAACAGAAATACGTCCTACTCCATGTAAAAGCTTTTTTTCTTAAAATATATTTTTCTCTAATTTTCTGATTAATTTTGAGACATATATTAACTTGAGAGTGTTCTTCGCCCCTCACGGCAAAACAATAGCAATCAAGCTGGTTATGAGAATTAAAGACCTGTACTGCATTTCCAAGCGTAATCACCACAATGTCAGATTCTTCTATATCATCTTTCGCATTAGATACTTGCCTTTCTAATAACCCTAATCGCTCCAGTATTCTTTCTAACAAATCTCCAGAAAAAGCTAAAAGATTCTTTGATTCTGTACAGGCAGACTTGGAAGAATTGAATGATGAAGATTAAATACGCTAGTAAAATATATTAATATATTTGGATTAAATTTCAGGATTGCCACTAACTATTTTATATAACATAAGTTATAGATCTATGTTCTGATTACATAAGTGTTAAATACAAAAGATCCAATTCTTTATTATAATTCAATGACTTTTTTGTGGAATCGAATGAAAGAACACACAATATCAAAATTAGTTTTAATTATAGTAGGAATATTATTTGCTTCAATACATATTAATGGCAATAAGAAAGTTCTTAATATTATAAATGAAGAAAATCAAATTGAAAGAGATTATTTAGAAAGTGCTAATGATAATTGGGAGCCAGAACTCACTAGATCTGTTGGAGATGAGCCTCATAGTGTGTTTGTTGGTGATGCGAATAATGATGGGTATAACGATATTGTAACCTCTAATGTGAATGATGATGATGTTTCAATTCTTTTATGGAATCCAATCTCGAGCGATTGGTATGCACAATTCACGAAACCTGTTGGTGATGGACCTGATGAAGTTTTTATTGGTGATGCGAATAATGATAGGTATAATGATATTGTAACCGTTAATATGTTTAGTGATGATGTCTCAATTTTATTATGGAATCCAATCTCGGGTGATTGGGATCCACAAATTACAAAAGCAGTCGGAGATTGGCCTTCAGGCCTATTTATAGGAGATGCAAATAATGATGGGTATAATGATATTATAAACACCAATAGCCAACTTGATGACACTGTTTCAATTCTTTTATGGAATCCAGCATCGGGTGATTGGGATCCACAAATTACAAAATCTGTTGGAAATGGTCCTTCAAGCTCATTTATAGGTGATGCGAATAATGATGGGTATAATGATATAGTAACCGCTAATTTTTATGATGACGATGTTTCAATTCTTTTATGGAATCCAATATCAGGAGATTGGGATGCACAATTCACGAAAACTGTTGGAGATACTCCTACTAGTGTTTTTATTGGTGATGCGAATAATGATGGGTACAATGATATTGCAGCCGCAAGTTTTGGGTATGATTATGTCTCAATTCTTTTATGGAATCCAATATCGGGAGATTGGGACGAACAACTCAAGGGACCTGTTGGGGATCAACCTGTTTGTGTTTTTATTGGTGATGCGAATAATGATGGGTATAATGATATTGTAAGTGCTAATCAATGGGATGATACTGCTTCAGTTATTTTATGGAATCCGATATCGGGTGATTGGGATGCACAATTCACGAAACCTGTTGGAGAACATCCTTATAGTGTTTCTATTGGTGATGCGAATAATGATGGGTATAATGATATTGTAACCGCAAATATTGTGGATGATGATATTTCTATTTATTTATGGCGTTATGTGACACCTTCCATTGTGTTACAAACACCAGAAAATAAAGTTTATAAAGCCCCGATGAGCGGATATTATCCTGCAACCTATGGATTTGAAAAAAGCGAGATTGGAACTGTTCCGAAAGGATGGTTAAATACTAGTGAATCAGGATGTTCAGTGGAAGTTATTGAAGAAGTTGGGAATCATAGAAATGTTGTTGAGCTTTATGATCATAGTAATACAACAAGAAGCCACATTTTTAATTCTTTTTCATTGAAATCTCATGGTACAGTTGAATTTTACATGAGGGCTACCAGTGTGGGATGGTTCTCAGAAGTTTATCTAAGTAAGGAGGGTACTCATTTATTTAGGGTATTGTTTGGTGGTCATTACCTCCGAATTTTTAACAATACACAAATTGTAAACTTACTAAATGTGAGTACTCATCAGTGGTATCACATACGCGTTGATTTCCGATGTAGAGCCGCTCCTGAATACATGGGATTGAATGAGAAGCGATTCAAGATTCATGTTAACGGTCAGGAGTTCGGGCCATATATCATATACAATGACCGCTCACACGCGGGAGTGAATAGGATGAATGTCTGGACGGGGGAATACCAACACGATTATCGTTTATATGTGGATGATATTGGATATTCATGGGATCCCAATTATGATATCGGAGATAATTTGAATGAGGGATTATTGCTTAGTTTTGATAAGAATTACCCATTTAATTGGATAGGGTATTCTATTGATGGGCTTGCTAGTAAAGCAATTCTGGGTAATGTATCAATTCCTTTTCCCGAAGATGGTCCACATTCAATACTAGTATTCGGTAAGGATTCTATTGGAAATCTCTATCAATCAGATCCAAGAAATTTTTCAGTTGATACCCAAATCCCTGAATTCATACAGGTAGAGATTATTTACCAATTTTATTCATTGGATCATTTTAATATAACACTTTTCGTGTCTGATGAGTATGAAAAGGGTTTAGGGACAGCAAATATTAAAATGTGGTGGGATGGAAATAATGTCTCTGATGATGTTAGAAATTTAGGAGATGGTTATTATTTCATTTCATTAGAACCTATAACAATCCCTCCAGGGGAAGATCCAATCTTATTAAACATGACAATCTCTGCCACCGGATATAAAGATGAATACTTCGAAGCATATATTACCATAGATCCTGATACTTTGGATAAAAATCTCGGAAAAAGTCCTCCAGACGTTCTACTCTTAATACTCATTATAGCAATCACATCAATCATAGGGGGAATCGGAGTAGCAGTAATTACCGTATTTCTATTGCGAAAAAAAAGCCGATTAAATTTGATACTGTAAAGGCAGATTTGGAAGAATTGAATGATGAAGATTAGATTCACTAGTAGAATGTATTAATATAAATCAGTTGTTCAATTTTTTCTTTATATATTTTCCTTCTATTAGTTCATAAAATCGGTTTTAATGTGAAGTATAAGTGCCTGCGATGCAAGATCCTCATAGAAAAAGAACCTTCACCCTCATCCTTTCTCTTTATTTTAGTATCTATTTTTGCTTAAGTACGATTCCCGCTAATATTGACAACTTAATTGCTAC
Source organism: Promethearchaeota archaeon (assembly GCA_030603385.1). GTDB lineage: Archaea > Asgardarchaeota > Lokiarchaeia > Sigyniarchaeales > SOKP01 > Loki-b32. The sequence goes on from JAUVXW010000012.1 coordinate 36,830, forward strand.
GTTTGGAGATATCGCCCAATTTGGAATAGGCATAGTGATAATCTGTAAATTACTAGCAGGTACAATCAGCATGCTTTTATTTGGATACTATACCGAATATTTTTCAAGAAGAAGTTTAATTAAACTGTGTATCGAAAACTATTCATTAATTTTAAATACTTTTAAAGCAGAAATAAAGATATGTCAAACGAAATAGAAGTAAAAGGTAATACTGATCCAAAATTTGAGACTATAAAAGACGTGTTTAAGGAGAATTTTAAGGAATTTAACGAAATAGGTGCATCTTTTGCAGTTTTTCTAGACAACAAATTCGTTGTAGATATTTGGGGGGGATATTCAAACCCAGAAAAAACTAAACTATGGAATAAAGATTCAATCACTAAAGTATATTCGACTAATAAAATTATAACTGCCATTTGTGCTCTTATTCTAGTAGATAAAGAATTATTAGATCTGGATGCACCCGTTGCAAAGTACTGGCCCGAATTTGCGCAATCGGGTAAGGAAAAATTACCTGTACGTTATCTATTTAGTCATTCAGCAGGTCTTCCTGGTTTTGATGAAAAAATTACAGTTGAGGATTTGAAAGATTGGAACAAAATAGTCAATATTTTAGCAAGACAAAAACCGTGGTGGGAACCTGGAACAAAAATAGGTTACCATGCAACTACCATGTATTATTTACTTGGAGAATTGGTGAGGAGGATATCAGGAAAACCAATAAGTCAATTTTTCGGAGAAGAAATCGCAGAACCCTTCAATGTTGATTATCATATCATGTTGCCAGAAAAATTCAGAACAAACTTCGCAGATATGATTCCCGCAAGTAGTTCGATAAGTTCGATTGTATGGGAAAATATTGATCGTAACTCAGTTATTTTTAGAGTTTGGTCTAATCCGGATTTAAGTAACGTACATGATAATGATTCAATATGGTTTGATATTGAAACTCGAGGCTTTGGCAATGCAAGATCCGTAGCAAAGATAGGATCAATTATCGCTAACGGGGGAATTTTGGATGGAACTCAAATTTTATCAGCAAAAACGATTGCAAAATCTATAGAAGAACAAATTTTTGACATTGATCTCGTATTGGCCGCTAAAATTCGATATGGATTGGGTTGGGGGCTGAAAACTGATTATCATTCTTTTCCGAATCCAAATACGGCTTACTGGGGGGGCATGGGAGGGTCTTCACTCATAATGGATTTAGATAATAAGATGAGCATAGCGTACGTTATGAACCAGATGCGGACTCAACCATTGAATGAAACCCGAAAAAATAGATACACCTCCGATAGTAGGGGAAATCGTCTTGTAAAGAAAATTTACGAGCTTTTTTAAAATTTTTTTTACAATAAAGCCTTAAATGATTTTCTGATATTTTTACCTTTACAAGAAATATTATGTCCTTAACGTATTGATATTATAAAATTTTTTAAAGATAAAAAAGAGTCTTATATTAAAGGTCAGAAAGAGTCTTAGAAACGATATATTCATCATAGAAAGTTTTGTTAGTGTAATATTAATTAAGATATTTAGGATTATAATATAATATTAGAAATTAAATAGTAGACAAGATATTTTCGAAGGGAAGAATGGGAAATCTTACTGTCGTAATGGATATAGGCCAGTTTTCTACCAAAATAGGATTTGCAGGAGAAGATTCACCTAATCAAGTATTTTTAACGATGGTTGGGAAACCAAAATATCAAAGCGTAAGCATCGATTATGCACCTCCAAAAGCTCGAGAAGAAGATTTTTATGTGGGGGATGAAATCCAATCTATCGGTTTATATAAGATTTTTCACCCTATTGAAAAAGGGATTATTATTGATTGGAAGCATTTTGAAAACATTATAGATTATATCTTTTATAACTTAAGAGTTGATCCTACTCTTGTTAATGTACTATTCTCAGTTCATCCATTGTTTCCATACAAAGATTTAGAAAAAATTTTTGAGCTCTTTTTAGAAAAGTATCAATGTATGGCATTCTATCCTGTTTTAGGCTCAATGTTAACCTTATATTCAGGAGGATTCCAAACAGGATTGATTATCGAAATTGGGGATAGTAATACAAGAATTGTTCCAATCTATGAAGGTTATAAGTTGGAACATGCAGTAAGAATTTTAGATATTGGAGGGAGAGTTTTAACTCACTATATGGAACAAATATTAGAATCTATTGGTTGGTCTGTTGATTCATCTATTCGAAGAGAACTAGTTAGGGTATTAAAAGAGAAAGCTTGTTTTGTTTCATTAGACTATAAAGAAGACTTAAAAAGAAGTGAACAATATAATAAAGAATACTCTTTACCGGATGGTTCTACAATCTCATTGAGTAATGAAAGATTTATGGTACCTGAATTATTATTTAATCCGTCTTCTGAATTAGAGGAGGACTCACTGCCAGTGGCAGTTATGGATGTAGTGGAAGCTTGTGATTTAGATATACGTCCGGAATTATTGAACAATATTTTTTTATCGGGAGGTTCTTCGATGTTTCCAAATTTAAAATCAAGAATGTATCAAGAATTGGAACTCGAATTAGCCAGGAGGAAAAAGAAAAATCAGGTTGTAAGAATCATTGCCCCAAGAGAGAGAACTTTTTCTGTTTGGGTAGGAGGCTCTATTCTAGCTATGATACCAGAATTCTCAGAAAATTGGGTAACTAGAGAAAAGTATTTTAAAGAAGGAATTCCCCCAAATTTGTTATAGAACGTGTTTCTACTCTTTTTTTGTAACACTGTGATATTACATTTAAATATATAATTTTGCTCAATATTTATTCATAATACAAATATTCTCCTTTAAAGGTCCTTTAAAAGATGGAAGAATTTAAAAACGACAATTTTTATAAACCTGGTTATTCCATTTTATTTAATAAAATCAAAGATATCAAAACTCCAATAAAAAATGAAATTCTTATGTCTCTATTAGATGGTCATTGGCATTCTGAGCTTGAATTAATAAGAATTACTAAGAAACAACATGGATTTATTGGTGCGGTTACTTTAGGAACTATGATAAACTCGTTGAACCACATGATTAAAAATAATTATTTGGAAAAGAAGATAGTAAATAATAAACTTTACTACAAAATTTCAGATAATTACGTAGGCTTAACTAGAGCAGCTTATCGATTTGATGCAAAGCGGTTCTTTTAGAAATAAATGAAGTTTTGTTTGATTAGAAAATAAGTTAAATTCATTCTTTTTTTATGCATTTCCCTTTAAAAATTTTGAAATCTTCGCAATTAGAACAAAATCCTTTTCCTTGCTTATCTTTAAAACCTTCATTCCAGCATTTAGGGCATATGTAATAATTATATGACTTTTCATTATTTCTAAGATATACCCTAAAAATGTTGAAGTTGCAAATTGAACAAGATGAATTTAATAATTCTATTTTTCCATTCTTGGGTAATGATAAATAACTCTTGCAACTTTCATCTGCGCAAACTAGAAATCTTTTATTTTTTAGATTAATAAATTTCATGGGGCTTTTATTACAGAATGGACAATTAGACGAAGTAAGAGGAATAGTATAGCTCATTTTAAAACTATTAGCTTTAGAGATCAATTCATTTTTATTAGCTAAAAACTTATCAAATAGTTTTAAAAACTCCAATCTTACTTCATTTACAACATCTTCCATTTTTCTTCTTTTTTCTTTAATTTCTTCAAGTTTTTCTTCGACTCTTTTTGTAAAATTTGGTTCTAAAAAAGGTAACCATATTTTCATCAAATTTTCAATAATAAATTTACCTAAATCTGTTATTGAATATTGATACTTAATTCTTTCTATCAACTTGCGAGTTTGAAGTATCTTTATAATAAAAGGTCGTGTTGATTTTGTACCCAAATGATTTTTTTCCATTAGTTTAAGTAACGAAGTGTCTGAATACTTTGGTGGTGGTTTCGTTTCTTTTTGACTCAATAAAATTTCCTTTATTGGAATCTCGTCACTAGAAATTTGGATTTGCTCTTCATACTTAGGTTTAAGAAAAGGTGCAATTTCTAAAAATCCTTCAGAAATTAATGATATTCGTTGAGCTTTAAAAGGCTCATCCTTAATCAAAAGATTTAACACTTGCAGTGATTCTACTGCTTGTTCACCAAATAACGCGAGATAATGACGTGCAAGTAAGTTATAAACTTTCTTTTGTAAATTATTTTCAAATCTCGAATCGTTTATTTCTAAGCTCTCGAGAGGCGTAATAGGGGGATGATCTCCAGCATCTTTCTTTCCTTTTGTTGGAACTATTCTATTAGCTTTTAGTAAATTAAGGGTATACTTTCCTAATTGAGAATGTGAAGAGAAATGTTTTAAAATCTCAATATGGTTAAAATCCGGTTTATATATATCACTATCTGTTCTTGGATACGAGATTAATTTATTTAGATATAAGGCATTTATAGTATTTAATGCCACGTTTGCTGAAATCTTTAAATTTCTAGTTAAAAGGATTAGAGCTTTTGAGGTATTTAATGGAGTTGGAGGAGCTCTCTTTTTTAATTTTTGAGGTTTATCGATTATCTTAGCAACTTTCTCATCCTCAATTTTTTGAAATATTTGTTGTGCTTTGAATTCTTGATCTTTTTTAAAGGGGTTTAATACATGATGAGCTTGAAAAGTTCCATTTTCATGAAATAAGACCGCATCTATTAAGAAGTAAGGTTCCGGTACAAAACTTGTTATATCTTGGTCTCTTAAATATATGAGATAAAGGAGGCTGGTCTGAACCCTTCCAATTGAAGTAAATTGGACTCTAAATTTATTTAATATAGGTCGAAGTGTATTAGTAACTTCTCTAGTCGCAGAAAAGCCTATAAATGCATCAATAAGGGCTCTTGCCTCACCTGACTCACCCCAACTATACTTTGGGTTAATAAGATTATTAAATTTATTAATTATTTCATTTTTCTGTAATGAACTAAGCCATAATTGTGAGATTTTTATTTGGGGATTTGCTTGCTTTACAAAGGGAAGCGCATCAATTAGTCCGATGTTGCATCCCTCAATATCAGCATCAGTCCCAATAATACAGTGATTTGAAATCCTTGAATATTCTTTTAAAACCTTAATATATGGAGCAGCATAACGTTTCGGAAATTTCTTAATTGCTTTAGAATTGGTAATAATTTCTCTAGGATTAGTTTTAGTCCAACTTTTATAAGCTTCTGTATTTTTATGTTCGAGGAGATGACCACGTAACGGAATTACGTATAGATTTTTCGATGGAACGGTGTATACATTTAATGATTTTGTTTTATTAATTGTTTTAACTGAACCAAGAGCCTTTGCAATAGCTTCTGCAGCTTTATTTTTTTCGGCTACTATTATGGTTGCCATTCTAGTTTATTATTTACAAGACATTTTATAAGTAAATTTTCGAAGATCAAATAATATATTATAACAGTTAAATAAATTACTGGTTGTTATTAAAAGAAAAATACTGATTTATTATTTTAATTATTAAGAGATCTTCAAATCTTCTTGTTTCACTTATTTTAAATCGGTAGCGTAAATGTGAAGGTTGATCCTTTATTAGGTCCATCTGAATCAGCGTTAATTTCACCACCATGTAATTCAACTATTCCTTTGGTGATGTAGAGTCCTAGTCCTGTTCCACTATCCTTGATATTGATATTCTCATTAGGAATTGGTTGTATAATTCTTTCAAATTTCTTAAATAACTTTCCTAATTCTTCTTCAGTGAGTCCAATTCCATTATCCTTTACTTCAAAAAGATATCCTTCATTCATTTTTTTAGCTGATATTTCAATCCAACCATAATCAGGTGTAAATTTAATAGCATTTGAGATTAAATTAGTAAAAACAGTAAAAATGCGTGTCATATCCACATTTAACATTATTTCATGATTGATATTTAATATTATCTCGAGATTTTTCTCATTAATCAGATAACTTAATTCATCAAGACAATCATTTATGATATTACTTACATTAATTTGTTCTTTTTGAAGTTGTAATTTATCTTCATCAATTTTCATGACTTCTAAAAGTTGATCCATTAAAACTTCTAATCTTTTGACATTTCTCTGAACTGTTACTAAATCTTCTGTAATTTCAGGTGTTAAACTACTTCTGTGCTTTATAAGTATGTAATCCGTATAACCTGAAATGGAGATTAAAGGTGTCTTTAATTCATGTGTTGCCATGGTTATAAAGTCATTTTTAATTTGATCCATTTGCATCAATTCAATATTTTTTTCTCTTAATTTCTTTTCTGATTCCAGTAATTCTTGTTCTAATTTGAATTTCTCAGTAATATCTGTAAAAGTGCCCTCAACTTCCACAGGTTTCCCAGCAGAATCATAAATTACGTGAGCATTTACATTTAAAGTTATTATTTCACTATCCTTCATCCTAACCTGCACAATGAAATTTCTGATAAATCCTTTTTCTTCTAATTCTTTATAATATTGTATTTGAGTTTCTTCATTGACAAAAAACCTAGATGCCTTTGCTCCGACAATACTATCATGTGGTTTAAATCCGAGAATTCTATTTAATGCTTGATTATGCATTAATAAATTACCCTTATATTCTCCTTTATAAAATCCTACATCCAAATTATTAACCATGGTTCGAAATTTTTCTTCTGATTCTTTTAATTGGTTTTCCATTTCCGTATTTTCAGTAATGTCTCGTAAAATTGTAATAACTTGCTCAACTTTACCTTCACTAAAGATTGGGATTTTTCGAGTTTCAGTGATTACATCTTGATCATCCAATTTTGTAGTTTCCATTGTAATGAGTGGCATCCCATTATCAAACACTTGCTCATATTCTTCACGGATTTTAGATGGTAAGAATGGAAAGGCTTCAAATATCTTTTTTCCAAATATTTCTTTATCAATATTTAATCTTTCCAACCATTTTTCAAATTCCTTGTTTACTAGAATAATTCTTAAATCTTTATCTACAACATGGAGAGGGTCACCTAATGAATCGATTGTAGTACGATACTGTCGTTCAGACTCTTTCAACTTCTCTTCAGCATTTTTTTTTTCAGTAATATCTTGGATAATAACTTGATGAATGATTTCATCGTCTAATTCTATAGTTGAAATTTCAGATTGAACCCATGCACGTGTGTTGTCTTTTTTATAGATTTCTGTTAATTTAGGTATTACTTTTGAATCTAAAGTTCTTCTTTCTGATAACAAATCAGGTAATTCTCTTAAAGCATTTTTAGTATCAGGGGTGTAAATTCCAATTAGAGTTGAATAATTGTTTCCAATAAGATCTTCTTTATCATACCCAAACAACATTGGGATTGTAGAATTTATATCAATTATCGCTCCCTCTGAATTTAAAAGAACAATACCATAAGGAGAGTTTTCATATAGATGCCGAAATTTCCGCTCAGATTCCATTAATTTTTGCTCTGCAATACGCTTTTCTGTTATATCAATAAATGTTATTAAGTCAGCAATTTTACCTTGGTAATTTATTGCTTTTGAATGTAGTTCTATCCATCTAATTTCTTTTGAAGGATTTATTATTCTAACAGTATAATGAGACATTTGATCTGTTTCTCCATCCATTTTTTCCCTTAATTGCTCTAAAACATAAGGCAAATCGTCGGGATGAATCTTTTTTGCGAAGTCATTTCTATTCCATTTACTTATATCCATAATTGAATAACCAGTAATTTCAGATAAAGCTTGATTTGTGTAGATTACATACCCCTCTTGTAAAATTGCTATACCTAAAGAGGTTTGTTCAGCAATAGTTCTAAATTTCTCCTCGGATTCTCTTAGTTCTTTGGTTCTCTCTAAAATAACTTGTTCAAGTTCTTCATTTAATACTCTCAATTCCTCTTCAGATTCTTTTAAATCTGTTATGTCTTGAATAATTGCTTGTGTAAGTGTTTTATCTTCAATTTTTACAAGAGAACTTTGAATTGACAACCAAATCTTTCTTCCGTCAAGTCGAGTAATCTGGAATTCTAATTGTCCTAATTTATCGCTTTTTAGAAATTTATCAAACCGTTCCTTCAATAAAAATATAAGGTCATCGGGCCTTTCTAGGAATTTTAAAACTTCAGTAAACTTTTTACCTATTATATCTTCTATTTTTAAGACTGAAAGTAAGCTATTAATTGTTGAATTACAATCAATAATAATTCCATCCTCATCCATTAACCAAATAGCATAAGGAGAGCTTTCAAATAGGTGGTGATACTTTTGTTCAGAATTTTTTAATTTTTGTTCTAACTGAAATTTTTCTGTTATATCTCGTGCTATACCACTAAAACCAACAATTTTTCCATTTATATCATGTCTTAGGTATACTGAAGATTCACATGTAATTAGTTCCCCATTTTTATTCCGAAGTTGGTATTGAAAATCAAACTTTGGGTTTCCAGTTTGATACACCCCCGTGTAGACTTCTACTATTTTCTGTTTATTTGTCTCGTCAACGAAGCTTTGGTAATTTACACCTAACATTTCCTCATTAGTATAGCCATGGAGTTCGCATAAAGCATCATTGAAGAAAGTAAAATATCCATCAATATCAACTTCAAAATAGCCTTCTTTAATAGTATCAAGGATTCCACGATATTTTTCTTCAGATTCTTTTAATTTTTCTTCAGCAGTTTTTCGAATTGTGATATCTTCATAAGTAGAGAGAATTCCGACTACTTTACCTTTTAAATCATGCAAAGGAATTCTGTTAATTTCAAACCAGACTTGATTTCCATCTTTTGTAATAAATGATGCTATAGAATTAAATTCTGGTATATTATTCTTCATAACTCTACGCTCATTCTCTTGAATAGTCTCGATATTATTCTTAAGCCAAATTAAATCATTATCTGTTCTACCGATGATATTAGATCCTTCTACTAAACCATTCATTAATGCAAAATTTTTGTTACACCCTAAGTAAACCAAATTTATATCTTTCCAATAAATGAAATGAGGGATGTTATCGAGTACCAAATCTAACATTTCTCTTGTTTTTTGAACGGTTCTTACACCTTCTTTTGATTGAATGAGTTTCCAGTATCTGATTTCAGGTAAAGAATCTGCTAACTCACTAAATCTTTTTTGGCTTTCATTATAACTTTCTTCAATCTTTTTAAATTTAGAGATATCTCGGCATATTAAAAATACCATCCTATTGTTAGTGTCATCTAGAAATCGTCTTCCTTTTATTTCATACCATCTAAAAAGTCCTTTACCATCAATTATCCTTGATTCTTCAGTTCCAAATCCATGTTTAAAGATATTTTTTATAAATTTGTTTACACGTTTTTTATCATCAAGATGAATAAAATCGAATATATGTTTTTCCTCCTTGAAATCTTCAAAATTAGCGTACTCACACATGAATTTTTCATTAAGTATTAATATTGGATCTTCTATGTTTTCAGAGATAATTTGATTAATATTATTAATTTGATTAATTGTACTTGCCATTTTGGGGATTACCTCATTACAGAGAGTAATTATTTCTTTTCTTTAATTAAGATTAGAAGAATTAATAATATAATTTTTCCTATTGAAGTTCTTTTATTAGGATTTGAGAAAATACTTTCACGAAATTCTTATCCTAACTCGCCTGCAATTCCTCGAATTTTTTTCCTCATTTCTTCTTGTTTTCTAACTATCTCTGAATACTGAAATTCTGTTTTATTTGTTAAATCAGCTAGTTCTGGTACAAAATTATATTCAACAAAGAGTTCTTTAGTCTCTTTTGAAATTAAACCATTGGTTATTTTCATTGGATTATTTTGAAAATTTTCAAATTTTGATTCCCAATCGTTTAAAAAATCATCTATATCGTTTTTTAAATTAAAAATAGGCAGCACTCCTAAACTATTTGGAGTTGTTACTGCAACATTTGCTCTTTTTAAGCTGAATCTATTTCCATTAAAGGATATTGCAATGCCTCCTTCGTCTCTTACCCTCTGAAGCATATTAATATCTGTAATTGAATCTCCCAATACTATCATTTCTGATATTGCTATTCCTGTCCTTCGAGATATATCTTCAACAGCATTTTCCTTTCTTTTTCCACCTCTAACTTTTACTCGATTCATTACTCGAATATAGTCTGTTTCTTTTCCCATCCAGAAGAAATTGTTTAAATCTTCAATAACGCTGTTAAGATTTTTATTATTATTTAGATATTTTTGGAAAATTACATTCATTAGTAGTTCTACATCTTCTTCAATGTTATTAAGCCCTTTCTTCAAATTTTTAATATTTAGTTCTGTGCAGTAAACATTGTCTTTTGGAATACCTAAAGAAGCAGTTACATTATGAGCAAAATGAGAATAACTAGTCGAAATAACGAATATTTCCCAATCTTTACGTAAAATATTCATTAATTCTCGACATCCGGGTAATAACCCAAGATCACTTTTTGCTAATTTTATCAATTCTTTGTCCGTATAACATGCAGTATAGAGAGGTGCCATTATTCTCAGGGTGTCTCCAGGTTGATAATCTGGAATGTTTAATGTTTCCTTTACTCCTGGAACATCGATAATATAATCATCGTAGTTAGAAATCATTCTAAAGAAAGCACCCATATCAAACATTTTTAAATTAAACTTAGATTTATCGCCTAAAAGCTTTCCAATTTCCGCCGCAAAATCAATAATGCTAATTGGTCCTTCCAAATCAAACAAGCAAATATTTTTTTTTCTCATAAACATGTAAAATTATCTCCTTTTAGTAGAATGATGCAGAAATATTTTAAAAAAAATTTCTATTAAAGTAGAAATAACTCTCACGCTATAACAAACTTTAAAAAATCAATATTATTCCATTTAGAAATTTTATTCAGGTCTATTTCAGAGAAAGTTTCAAATTTTAAACGATGGAATGGTATTTGAAACATCCTCTCAAAGAAATCTGGACCATATTTAATACCATTTATATCAGTTCTGTGAAAAGCTGTATAATTTAATTTATCCTCATATATCCTTTTCCAAGAATTTACCTTCCTGTCGATATTTTATTGTTATATATTGTTGAAATTTGAGCAAAATCTCTCTAGAATGTAGACGCTCACGAACTCGTTTTACCTGCTTTCTTGAAAGATTTGTTTCTTTACAAATCTTTTTTAAAGGTATGCGATTAATTATCCAATTAACCCAAGTGGATCTTGAAATTCCGTAGTATCTTTTTTTCTTGATAAACCATTCGTTAAAGGCGCAAATATTACTATCCTTTATAAAATTTTCCCAATATATAAAGTCTAAGTTTAATTCTCCCCTATAGAATGACCAAAACCAAGTTTTTAGCTTTAGCTTATCTTCCTGTTCAAATATAGATTTTAAAAAATTTAATATTTTTAGATACTTTTTTTCATCCAATTTGCCAAGAAACTGTTCATAAAGTAAAATTTCAATTACAGGCTTTAAAAATTCTTTATTCGCGTTATATCTACTACTTTTATTATAATCTCCGGAGAAGTAAGATGAAATTCTTTTTTTAATCTGCCTTACAGAAACCCCTATATCATAAAATTTCAATAAATATTCTTTAATTGTTTTATACTCAAATCCAAATGTCATCATCATGCTTACATCATACATTGGTAAATCGAGACCTATTCCACCACCACCTCCATGAATTTCGTTAAGACCATCAATCTTATAGTTTACTCCATCAATAAGACCTTCTATGTATAGTTTTTCTTTATGAATCGCAGTTGATATCGATTTATGTATTTCAAGAATTTCCCGTTCGAATAAATTTTCGCATTCTTTAACCAATGGCATTACTGCACCTCCTATCATATAAAATTTTTTATGACGAATTTGTGAATAATAATAACTAAAATCCTCTTCTGTCAAACCGTGAGTTTTTAGAGCTTGAATAATAACTTCTGCTTTCTTAGTCATAGTTCTTTTCGCTGAATATCTTATTATTGAGTCTGCAATATGTTGCGCAAATCGGATTTCTTCTTTTTCTGTAGTAACACCTAAATAATACTTATTACCTTTGGATTCATCCAAAAATTGCCACTTATAAATAATCGCCCCATATGCTTTTTTATCTAAGGTTTTTTCAAAAAATCTATCTCCTACTAGAGCTCTAGTTACATAATCTCTGATAAACCACTCTCTGGTTTCGGGATTCTGATATTCATATATAGATAAATATTTCTTAGCAAATTTCGGACTTATTTCATCAAGATATAATGGAAATCTATGTGATTTAATTAGATTATCAAGAATTATATCCACTTTCTCAAATAGAATGAAGTATTTTTTTTTAAAATTTCGCTTATAGTTCTCATACCAGCTTAATTCAACTTCCGATCTTGATATTTGAATAATCTCTTCTTCTTTATTAATTACACCGATTTCCTTTTTGGATTTAAGAAATTCAAATTTTAATTGATCAAATGGATTAAAATTTTCGATATATTTGTTGAAATTATTAAAGCTATTGCCCTGATTTCGAGGTCTTGAACCTCTTTTATGACAGCGATTATCGATTTTTCGCGGACTCATGGTACCTCCATCTTTTTAATTTTTAATAGATACAACAATATTTTGTGATAATCTTGACTCATCGGTTTCCCACTCATTTTGTCTTTTAGTTATGAAAATTCTCTAAAAAATTGCTTTCTGAATTTATTGCATTTATTATGCTTATTTATTAATTAGGGGTATGGATTAAAAATCTTTAATATAAATATATAAAAAGAGAGTGTTGAAAATTAGTTATTATAATTTTTGTCGATTAAAGTTGAGTTTAAAGAAAATTCAAATAACTCTTTTATTAAGAGCTTATTATAGTTGAGAATTTTTTTAAAAAAAATATCAGAAAATATTCGAGTTTAGAATCTAACTTTAGAAATTTCTTGGATTGATCTTTCTTTCTCTCTTAATAATTTCTTTCCAGTTTGGTTCTATTGCGTCAAAGGTTTCTTGGGCAAGATTCTTGACTTCTTCATCGGAAGAACTAAGAAATGTTCCAATATACTCTAAGGCTCTTTTATCTTTAATTTTTTTTAAAGCCTCTATTATATAAATAATCCTATACCGATCTATCTCGGAGGCATTTAATTCATCTTGAAGTTTTTCTATAATCCTTAAAGTTGCTCGACCATCTCCAATCCTTCCTAGAGCTTCTATGATCTTGTTAATAACGAGATGATCTTCTTCTGATCTTAAAGCACGACAAAGTAAATTTACAGACCTACCTTCTTTCATAATTCCAAGTTCTCTTGCTGCATCGGCTCTTTTTTGCCATTCCTCATCGTGAAAGAGCTGTTTTATTAATGAGTTAAATTTAACATTTTGTTCATGCCAATTCATTATTCAAGTAAAGCTTAATATTGAAATTATTATAAGTTGATGATTATAAAATATAAAAATATTATTCTTATTTTTTAAGAAGAGAATTCATATGATCTATTCGTTTTTGCAATAATTTTAGAGTTCCTACATCTTTCCTATGAAATAATTTACCTTTGATACATCCTACTCCGGCTTCCGCAATTTTTTCGGCTTTTTCAAGAGTATCAGAGATTCCTAACACACCCATTGCTCTAGAGGTTGTTGTATAGACATTTTGTCCTTCTCTATAAACTGATGCGTAATAATATTTTGCACCAGTCTTATCTAGTTTTTTCTTATCAATAAGAATTTGTTCGTCTCTTTTTGGATTCATTGGATAGCCTTCAGGAGCAAGATATTTACATACAGATGCTTTTTTCTCAAATTCATAACTTTTGGATAAGTTACCATTAATGATAGCCCAACAGATATCAACAAAATTACTTTTAAGAAGAGGTAAAAGATTCATTGCCTCGGGATCACCCAATCGAGAATTATATTCAATTAATTTAATACCAGATGCAGTTTTCATGAATTGTCCATACAAAAAACCTTTATATTCTACACCCGTTTCTGCCTTAACTGCTGCTACTGTTTTTTTCATATCTGCGAGGGCTTCATTAACATCATTTTGAGTGAAAAAGGGCATGAGATGATCTTCCATGCTATATGATCCCATTCCTCCCGTATTTGGACCCTTGTCATCTTCATAAGCTCTTTTGTGGTCTTGAACTAATGGAGAACCTATTACATTTTTCCCATCAACAAAAGCCTGTAGTGTAAACTCCTCTCCATCACATTTTTCCTCTAAGAGAAATCTATTTTTTTTATCTACCAATTCATTACAATACTCTAAGATATCCTTTTTTGAAAAAAGGTGATCACCATAAACTTTTACTCCTTTACCTCCTGTAAGCCCTTCTGGTTTAACGACAATATTATCTTCACCCATATCCTTTATATAACTTTCAACGCCTTCCATAGAATCAAATATTTTGCTCATAATGTTTGATTGGATTTTATATTTTTCAAGCAGCTCTCTCATGAAAACCTTAGAACCTTCTAATTGAGCCGCTTCTATTTTCGGTCCAACACAAGGGATCCCACCTTTTTCTAAAGCGTCAACTATTCCAACTACTAAAGGAGCTTCTGGTCCAATAACGGCAAAATCTATACTATTTTTTTTACAAAATTCAAGTATTTTTTGAAAATCGGTTTCGGAGTGAATTTCAATATTTTTACTCAAATCTTCTAATCCCGCATTCTTAAAACTCATGAAAGAAAATAAGCTTGCTCCTCCTCTAACAAGAGTTTCCCCGACAACGTGTTCCCTGGCGCCATGCCCTACAATCAAACAATTTACCATTATTTTTCAACACAAGAAATGTATCTATTTTAATTAATTATAATTACTAACTAGATTAACAAATAATTTTAACATTAATTATTAACCAAGTAATTACTGCTATCTTAAAGAAAGACTTTTAATACTTTTAAAAAGCCCTTAAAATTAAAATCCAAATTTCAAATAGGTAAAAGAAGTTTTTATAAGGTTTTTAAGAAGCAAAAATAGAGTCTACTATATGATATAGTTCATCTATATTTTATTTAAATCGGAATTATTCCATTTTTGCACCACATTTAGCACAAAACTTGGCATCTAACGGTAATTCATGCCCACAACTTGAACATATTTTAGTTTTTTTCTCTTCTTTTTGTTTTTCTCCGAGTTTAGCTCCACATATAGGACAGAATTTAGCATCACTTTCAATTTCCTCTCCACAAAACGGACAATTAACTTTTGTTAAAGGTTTTTCAAAAACAGGTTGCGCTTGTTGTATAGAAGGTCTTAATGGAATTTGGACATTTCCAGCTCTAACTTCGATTGGTAATGTTAAAATGACATTGTTTCTTGATGAAAGTGTAGCTGTTAAAGTAAAAATACCTTCCGCTTTAGGTATAATTGAAAATAATCTACTTTTCTTGTACTTATTCCCAATCCCTCCATAACGCTCAGATCTAATTAAAATTCTAATTTCTGGAGGCCCATTAAGCATTACTCTTACTTGGGGAAGATACTTACCGTGAAAATTTTGAACAACTAAATAAAATTCTTGTTTTTTATGTAAAGAACCGTATACTGCTTCTGCGTCGTTCTTTAAACCAAATTTTATTTGATTACTCATTTTCTTTAATCCTTTTTAAGATTTATAGAATTTTATAATGATTTCAATATTTAAATTTTTCTATATTCAGTACTATAAAATTGAGATTTAATATAAATCAATCTAATCTTAATAAAATAGAATTAAATATTTGAACATAAAAATCAGACTAATTCCTAATCTTTCTTTTGGATTTCTTCTTTATTCGAAAATTTACGGTACGCAAATATTATTCTTTGAAGTACTGTAAAGTTAGTACCCACAGCTAGTACCACCATTGTCCACCAAAATGATGTAGAAAACCAAAGTTGTAAGATTGATCCTATAAACAAAATGGGAACTCGGTCTGTTCGCTCTATCAACCCCACACCATAAAG
Source organism: Promethearchaeota archaeon (assembly GCA_030603385.1). Classification (GTDB taxonomy): domain Archaea; phylum Asgardarchaeota; class Lokiarchaeia; order Sigyniarchaeales; family SOKP01; genus Loki-b32. Next base: position 52,716 of record JAUVXW010000012.1, read on the forward strand.
ATTATCAATTCCTAAAGCCTCAATCTTAGCTCGAGTGTATGACGTTAAAAAAGCGCCTATTAAAACTAATAAGCCAATTTCAATTTTCGTGTATCCTCCAAGGATAACACCAGTAAATATAAAAAAGTCTCCTATTCTATCTAATGTTGAGTCTAAAAATGCCCCCAATTTTGTTGGTCCTTGAAGTCGAGCAACAACCCCATCTAGTTGGTCGAAAAATTCTGTAATAAATAAGCAGATAATAATAAAAAACAAAATGTTAAAAATAAAACTGAAAAAAGTTAAAATGGCAAAGAGTAATCCTAAAGATGTAATAACATTGGCGGGGATTCTTTTTATTTTGCGAGCTAATGGTAACAATAATTTTCCTGAGAACTTTTTCACTTGTAATAACATGCTAACTTACACCTATTAATGTTATATACAATAAAAATAGTATAAAAGAAAAAAAAGAAATTAATTATAATCTATAAATTAGTTTGAATTTTTCCTCAATATATTTTAAAAAGTAGTCTGTATTCAAGTCTTCTCCAGTAACCCTTTTTATTAGATCATTAGCTCTGTAGATACTACCAAACTGATGTATTTCCTCTTTTAAATAATTCAACAGATTCGAGAATTCACCTTTTTTGTAATCATCAGGTAAATTAGGCATCTTCTCTAAAACTTTTGCATATATCTGTGTTCCATATAGATTCCCAAGAAAATAAGTAGGGAAATACCCTATGCTTCCACCTGACCAATGAACATCCTGCAAAACTCCTTGTGCATCATTAGGCGGAACAATTCCTAACAATTCTTCAAATTTAGAATTCCATATCTCAGGTAACTCACTTACTTGAATTTTCCCTTCAATAAGATCTTTTTCGATTTCAAATCTTAAAATAATATGCAAACCATATGTTACTTCATCCGCATTTACTCTAATGAAAGATGGTTGAACAATATTAATGGCTCTATGAAATTCTTCCATAGGAACATCTTTTAAATTTTCCGGAAAGTATTCTTGAAAAGTTGGATACCAATACATCCAAAATTCTTTGCTTCTGCCAACGATGTTCTCCCACATGCGACTTTGTGATTCATGAATTCCCATTGAAGTACCAGTGCATAGTATTGTATCGTGAAGCTCTTTTTTAATTCCCATCTCATAAATTGCATGACCATACTCGTGGATTGTACTTGTAATGCAATCTGGAAAGGGTTCCGTAGTTCTTGTAGTAATCCTAACATCCATGGACGCAAGAGATGTTGTAAATGGATGTGTTACCTTATCTTGACGCCCATAACCAAAATCAAAATTTAATTTTTTAATAATTTTACTACTTAGTTCAAATTGTTTATCTTCATCATAATGCTTCTTAAATATAGAACCATCAGGTTTATCTGAAGAAGAATTTAGCTTCTTAACAAAATCAATTAATTTTGGTTTAATTGGATTAAAGATGTTAGCAATCCAGTCATAGGTTGCTCCTGGTTCGTATAAGTCTATCAGCGTAGAATATAAATCAGGATGAGTTCCAAGTTTTTCTGCTTTTTCTTTCTGCAATTCAACCGTTTTTTCTAATAATTTTTGGAAAATTGAAAAATCACTTTTTGCTCTTGCTTCTCTCCACTCTTTCGCAGCTAAAATACTCGTTTCCGCAATTTCTGTGACTAACTTTTCAGGTAATTTAATCGCAAGATTATATTCCCGAGTAATCTCTCGCAACATAGCACTTTCAATTTCGTTGAGATCAAGTTTTTCGGCTTCCTTTATTAATCTCCCAACTTTTTCAGAAGTAACTCTCTGATGTATTAATTTTTCTATTAAAGAAACTTGTTTAGACCTTCCTTCAAGCCCCTTATACTCCATCATATTCACCTCTTGGTCCCAACTTAAAAGCGCTTGAATATAATGCAATCTCATTATTTCAGCAAAATGTTCTCGAAGTTCTTTTATAGCATTCATTTTCAAAACCTTTATTTTATATTTAAAGAAAATAGTAGTACTTTTGCAATAAAGTTTTTCTAATAATATTGAGAATATTTAATTCTTTTAAAGGAAGTAAGATATGAACTTTTGTTGAACTATATTTTATTTAGTTTAGACAGATTGTTCTTGTTTTATAAAAAAACCAGCAGCTAATTTAACATCCTCTATAGTTAAGGGTCGTCCTAAGGATTGCTCTAAATCAGTGACCAATTGTTCACACAATTTCAAACTAAGTGAACTTCCTTTTTCAGAAATTATTTTTTGAACTTCTTTGGCAAAGTCAGAGATCTTTGGTTTTTTAATTTCTTTCGCTAAATCTTCATGAGGAGGAAATAATTCCATAGGCATTTTTAATTCAGATTTATTTGTTTTTTCTTTACTTTTAGTGAATATCACAGGTTTAACTGGTTTAGAAGGTATTTCAGAAGGTTTTATAAGTTTTAGTCCTAATGGTTTAGTTTCTAATTTTTGAAAAGAAACCATGTTCCTGGCAGATTTTGCAGAGGGGGGAATAATTTCTTCTTTAGTTTCTTTTTGACTAACTGGTTCAACAGTAGGTGCAGTAGTGGGAAGAGGTTTAACTTTAATCTTCTTTTTAAATTTTAATTCTCTAGGGATTTCAAATTCCATTTCTTTCGCGAGTTCTTTCCTAAGCTCTTTCTGCTCTTTTAATTTTACACTAAGTTCACGCACTTTTTGTTGAAAAAGATTAACGTGTTCAAAATTTTGGTAGGCTGTGGCGATTTTAACAAGTTCTCTATACTTTGCTAATGCATGGATGATATTTCCGACATTAAACAAATTTTCTGCTTCTTTTACTAATTCTTCAAAATTTTTTGGTAGCTCTTTTTTTAATTCTAAAGATTCTTTAATTAGAGCTTGAAATTGTGATTTAGCATCTGGAGAATTTAAAGATATTTCCTCAAAATCAGAAAAATTTAAATCATTCTTAATTCGTTTAATGTCTTCATCAGCCACTAAATCTCGTTTATTTCCGACAATTAATAGTTTAGAAAGATTACTGTCCATTTTCTGAATATTCATGAAATGATTCATTATTTTTAAATGGTAATTTGCTAAATTAAATACGAAAATTACTAAATCAGAACCTTTGACGAATTTAGACCATAATAATGAAAAATTATCTCGTAATTGGAAATCCCAAATTTCAAAAGTTAATCCATCAATACTTAAAGTAGATGATTTCGCAAAATCCATTATCACTTTTTCATTATTACTTCTCAGCAAACCATAAAGTGTGGTCTTACCTGCATTAGTTGGACCGATAATTGATATTTTTGAGTGCATATCTCTTTGAACTTGATTAAGAAAACTCAAGAACTCATCTAGCTGCTCAGTATATTCTTTGAATTTTATAGGATCTGGAAATAATTCTTGGAATTTATTCATAACCTTTACCATTATTACTTCTATGTATTGAAGTGAATCAACAAGGTCCGTTACAAATAAGAAGTATAAGCCGTCTTTACCTTTGTGGAAGATCTGAAAATTTGAGATTTTTCTGTTAATAATTTTACCAGGTATAGGCATTTCCATGTATTTGTTAATGGTTTCAAGAATATTTTTTAATTCTTCACTTCCAAAAGCTATAGCAAAATCCTTAACAAAAATATGTTCTTTTTCAGAAAAGATATGAACTTGACGAAGCATGATACATTAATTCTAAAGAAATACTAATTAATAATTCTTTATAATTAAGTTACTAGTAAGTTTTACCATCTTTTATAATATTTTAGAAAAACAATAAAAATTATTAGATTTTAATCATTTCTTTATCATAGGATAAGTTAGATAAAACTAAATTTAAGAAATTCCTAAGATGCCTTTAACTCCTGATAAGATTTTAAAATTTCTAGACAATGAATCAGAGACAAAATTTAAATCGGAATTATTAGATTTATTAAGGAAACGAATAGATAAACTTTGTTTTGACGAATGCGAAAAAGATAGGATACTTTGTACCTTGACACCACTTTGTAGTCGCAGATTTTTACTTAAACTACGAATAAAAAATGATCTTAAGTTAGATGAATTGCCTAAGTTCTGTTATAGTGTTCATAAGGGTGTTATTGAAAGGTTTTTCAGAAATAAGACTATCGTTTACAGACCATATGATGCTTACCTATATCTAATTGATTTTTTGGATGTATTTTTTCATGGAGATTATCGTAAATTAAATAAGTTTTTGTCTTTTAAAAATTGGGATGAAGCGTTTAAGATATTTGATGATCGAATACACAATAGGAATGAAAAATTCGATTATCTTTTAACAGAGAACTATTTAGTTTTTAAATTTGAAGATAGGATCCATGTAATATTTCTGAATGAAATATATGTCTTATGTAATGCAAATCGGGAGAAAATCCCTGACCTTGAGCTATTAGAAGGTATTTGCAAGCTTTATTCTGGGATTAATTTCCCTGAAGTAAAATTGAGACAAAGACAATCCAAACATGTAGAAATTACTGTTAAGGTTCCTTATGATGTGTTAAATGAAATATCAACAGAACCTTCTATAAAAAATGATTCTAAAGCAGATCAATATTTTTGGAATACATTTTGGGAAGACCTTAATGCTTTGACTCAATATTGTGATGAAATACATCTACAAATGGATAAAAATCAAAACTTAGAGATAATATTATATCTTAGAACTGAAACTAGTAATTACGATGAAGAAGAAAATCCTGTACCTCTTAGATTTAGGGATTTAGGGCTAATATTAAATTTTATAAATCGTATTTATCAAGATTATTATATAATTTATTTGGATTAAAAAAAGAAAAATTATGTGGTTATAATGAGTGAAGAGGAAACAAATATTGCTGAAATCAAATCAATTAAAGATTTTGTTAAGGATGGAAGAATTGATGATGCTGTAAACATTATAGCTCTTTATCTTGGCGATTCAACAGAAGAAAATTATATCGATCGACTAGAAAATATCTTGGAAGCACTTTTACATCTTCATGGGGGTAGAACTGTATTAAGGTTTTTACTTGAAAATTTAATTATTGATATTCCCTCTTTATTAGAAAATCTTTCTAAAAAAGATTCTGTTTTGAGATATACCTTTTTGTTATTATTAAAAACGATATGTGAAAATGAATGTGATTTATTCCTTCCCTACAGTGAAGACTTATTGAAGTCTGACGACCCAAATGTAAGGGAAGCAGATTTACAGTTAATAATTTACATGGCAGGTGGAGATGCAAAAATTGATGATGAATCTTTAATTAACACAATTGTTGAAAAATTGGCTGATGAAAAAGATTTTGTGGTTGAAAAGACAATACAAACTCTAATAACTATCGGTGGAAAATCTCCAACAATGGTGACAAAAATTTTAACTGATTATGCTAAGAAATCATCAGAAAATGAAGAATTAAAAAACTCTATTGATACTATTTTAAAATCAATAGTCACCGTTGAAAAAATAGAGGAAATCGTTGAGGATGAAAAGAGTAAATTAGAAACACCTTCTGAAGAGAGAGCTTTAGAAGTGCAACCACCTGTGGATTTAAAGAAAGAAGCATATAAGATCTTAGATAAAGAGTTTGAACTGAAAAAGAAAGAAATAGAGATAAAGAAAAAAAAATTAGAGTTAGAGGAAAAAGAGAAAGAAATTGAAGAGGAAGTATTGAAGTTAAAAGAAGAGATGTTGATAAAGGAAGGTGAATTTGGTGAGGAAACTGTAACTAAAGAAAAGCTCCCAAAAGTAAAACTTCCTAAAAAATTGAAAAAAGAAGAATCAGAAATCATTGATAAGGAGCTTGAATTAAAAAAGAAAGACCTTGAGATCAAAAAGAAAAAATTAGAAATTGAGGAAAAGGAGAAAGAATTAGAGGAAAAAGAAATTTTAGAGAGAGAAAAGGCTCTAAAATTAAAAGAGGAGCTAATTGAAAAGGAAAAGGAGTTATCTCAGGTGGAGTTAGAACTAAAGCAAAAAATTATTGAACAGAAAGAACAAAAGATTAAAGAAGAAGAAATGAAAAGAGTAGAAGAAGAAATGAAAAATATTCAACGAAAACTCGAAGAAGACGAAGATTAAAACTAAATTTTATTCCTCCTTGCCGTTTTCCTCTAAATCATAATCTAAACTTGATTCAGGTTTATTTTCAGATATTGGCGCGGAATGTAATCTTCTTACTATTTTTCTTATATCCTCTACTTTAACACTCTCAGGAGGCAAACTTACCTGAATTTTCTTAGCAAGATCATACGCAAGTTCTATATACTTCAGATCCTCGAGGAATTCAACAATTTGAATTTTAGTGTCATTATCCTCAAGCACTTCATTTCCATACGCCATTAATTTTTCTTTTAGTATAATATCTATTTTATCAGTTCGCTCGTGATGTTTTATTTTATTAACAAGTTGCTTAAAACTATTCATTACATTATACATTTCGGATTTTGCATAAGCATCAATATTTTTTAATACATAAAAGATATATAATTCTGCTTTCTCCCATCTTCTAAATCTAAGACTAACCTCAACTAACTCTAATAGTCCTTGTTCATAAAGAAATTTACTATTAATATTAGGTACAATCTTATCGAAAATCCAATCAAGTAAATTCGGTTGATCAAACTTGTTTATTATATCAATTAGAAACTTTTCAACTGAGTAATACAGCTTGGCATTTTCTGTTTTAGTGGATGAGAGAAATGAGACTAATGCATACTTGACTCTGCCCATCGCATCCTCTAAATTGACTGGTGTTTCAGCGAATTTATAGAAGGCTGATTCTAATATTGGTTGTATTTTATCCTTTGCCTCAAAATCATAAACAAAATATTCCCCCCATGCGGGACTGGGTTGAGCAGATTTTTTAGCTTTAATAGATTTTTTATCACCTGTGGCTTTAATGATTTTTGGCTGTTTTGCTTTTATTTTTTCAGAAAGTTCTTTTGCCAGTTCTTCAGTTATAAATTCCAAGATTATTTTATTCTTTTCTTTAGGAACACTTAGCTTAAAGAATACTTCTGAGTCTTCTTCAAATAATAACTCTCTTAGGTTTTTTGGAAATGTTATTCCTGTTTTTGTTTTTTTGATAATATCCTCAAAAATAGGGTCATCATTCGATTTCTGATTATCTGCCATAATAATTTAAAGGTTTAAAGGCTTAATAATTATTTCCAATCTTATTAACCTATAAATAAAAATGGAATTATAACGCAAATAAGTTTAGATTAATAACCTTTTATCCAGTAATATTTACAAGTTCTACGCCACGATGATGAAAATTCTGATCTATAAAACATAATATAGCGTGACCTTCATGAACATACACAATAGGTACTGGATAAGAATCAGCATTTTCAATCATGCTTTTTTTAACAAATAAAGGAAGTACTGTTTTACATACTCGACATTCAACTTTGATTCTTTTTACTAACCCCAAATCTGCAAAATTTTTTATAATGTCTTCTATAACTTCTTTAAATCCGTGAAACATTGCAGGAGTGAAGTCTCCATACGACATAATAACGTCTACATCATACATTTCATGAAATTTAAAACTAACATGTTCTAGTAAAGCTTCTAATAGTTGAAATTGCACTTTAATACTGGCTCCAACAGTATAGAGGAGACTATCCTTCCGAATATAAGCCAATTTCATATTTCCTTTATCTCTATGGAAAAAAATATCACTTACAGGGTTTTTCTTAACTATATTTAGATCCAAATCAAATCTTCTGAAAGAATTCTCTGGTTTCCATTCAAATAAAGTAGATACTTCATTACTGATGTTAATAAATTCAAGAAATTCTCCGATATTTCTATAGACAGGCATCAATTTAATTTAATCCAATTTAATTTAACAAAGTAATGATACTGAACATATTTATATCTTTCAATTACATTAAAAACTTTAAAAATCATCTTTCTTTGAATCAGATAAAATTATAAATTGTTTGTATATAGTATAAAAATAAAAAAAATTAAGGTGGATTTGAAAAATGATTTATTTAGAACAAACTCTTAATATTACTCCGGCTAGCCCAGATATTCGTGACTCGTATATTAAAATCGCCCAAGAATTATTAGTTCCTGCTTGTAAGCGTCTTGGAGCACGTTTAGTAGCTGCTTGGAATGGGAATTACGAATGGGTTATGCAGACAACTCAAATATTTGAGTTTGATGATATAGAAGCCTTGAAGAATTTTCGCATTAATGCTAGTCAGGATAGAGAATGGGGTGAATATACGGCTCAATTAGAGGTTTTTGCTCCAGAACGTCGCACTCGATTACTAGAACCAATAGGTGCAGTCCCACCAGAAGTACTGCATGAAGCAATAGAAGAAAGCCAGAAATCACCACTCAAAGTTTACAGTATGGCGATTCTCGAAGTAAACCCCGGTAAAATGTCTGATTTTATCGCGGGAGTATCTGCAGGATATAAAGTTGTTCCGATTATCGCTAGTTGGCGCCCAATTGCAGGAAGCCCAAATCAAGTAATTGATTTATGGAAGGGAGATGTGTTATTTAGTGCTGAAGCTATGGCTTATCGTCCTTTTAGTAATGATCAACAATGGGTTCGACAACTTCGAGAAAATGCCCCGAAAGAAAGAATTGTTCCCTTATATACATTACCGTATTCTCCACTGAGGTAAGTTTTATAATAATTCCTAAAAGTTCTTTTTTTCTATTTTCCTTTTTATTTTGAGACATCATATTATGTAAAAATTTTAGTCTTGTCTTAATTTGTTAAAGTTGAAATTCAATAGTATAGAATGAGGTAAGCTTAGTTGAATAAAAAAAAACTCAAAAGAGATTTGGATTCATATCATGAAACTCAAAGAGCCGAAGAATACAAAAATTTAACTTTTACTGTAATATTAGTGCGCCCTGAGCATGCTGGAAATATAGGATCCATAGCTCGTGTCATGAGAAATTTTAATTTCTCTAAATTAATAGTATTTAATCCAATTGAGAACAAGGAAAATATATTCAGCTATGAAACTCAGGGATTTGCCATGCACGGAAAAAATATTCTAATGAATGCCGATATTAAAGAAGTAGAAGATCAAGACAATCATTTGTCAGAATATAAGAAACTACTTACCCAATTTGATTTGGTCATTGCTACTACAGCGAAGGGTGAGAAAAATTATAATATAAAGAGATTAGCAATATTTCCAATGGATTTCTCACTACCAAATTCAGTTCAACCCTTAAACATCGCAATTTTATTTGGAAGAGAATCTCGAGGATTAACTAATGATGAGATTAGCCTTGCTGATATCTTACTAAGAATACCTACAGGTCTAGATTATCCTGCTTTAAATATATCACACGCTTGTGGCGTAATACTATATGAATTATTTAAAAAGGTAAATACTATAAACATCGGAAGAGGAAAAAATCCTGTTTTATTGGCAAGCAGAGATGATCGTCAAATACTTCTGAGTATGGTCAAAAATATAATCAAAAAACTTAAAGTACGAACCCATAAGAAAGAACATGTATATTTTGCATTTAGAAATATCTTTGAGCGTACTTTTATGTCAAGAAAGGAATTAGGCTTAATAACAGGTGTTTTTTCAAAAGTAAATAAGATTTTAGAAAGTTTGGACCTATATGAAGAATAGATTTTTTTCATTTATTGAATTTTGACTAAAACAGAGAAAAAGAAAAGCTACTTATAAAATATAAGATTTATTCCTTAAATTATTATAGGGACTCATAGTATTTAAATCTTTCGGTTCAATGATAAAGGAACTATGCACTCTCCTAAGAAGAATGTAAAAATTTAAATATTTAGTGGTTCTAGTATATTACTTAACAGATCCATTATAAAATGTAAATTATTCCAAATTTTACTTTACTTTCATTTGAATTGAACTTTACAGAGGGTGAGAAAAGTAAAAAATAATAATGAAGACAAAAGCACTATTCGGAAATTGTTCGGGTATTTCTCATTAAAAAGGCGTATCTTACTTTTAACAATAGCATGTGCAACTATGTGGGCAATTATCCGGGCAATATCGCCTTATATTACAGGTCTAGCATTTGATGTAATATACAATAGCCTGGATAAAGGTGAATCAGTTAACATAACGATTCGGGCATATATATTGATTCTCACTCTTATGGCGGTATCAGCATTCCTGGCCCAAGGTCTTGCGATATTTTTTGGGGGGAACTTACATCAAGGAATCTATAAAGAACTTAGGGGGGATGTATTTGACTCACTTCAAAGACAATCACATAAATATTTTGGTGATCATAGTACTGGGGAACTCATTTCTAGGTCCACCTCAGATATACAGCGAGCAACAGAAATCTTCTGGGCAATACCCATCAGTGGCACATTAATGATTGTCGAATTTACAGTACTTATATCGTTGTTATTTATTATCAACTTTTTAATCGGAATCATCTGTGTGATTTCTCTACCAATGATGTGGTTTATAACAAGACATTTTAAGAAAAAGTTCTGGCCAATATATTTTGAAGCTCGAGAACAAATTGGCATACTCAACAAAGTTATGGCAGAAAATATCGCCGGAGCGATTGTTTCACGAGTTTTTGACGCGAGAAAGAAAGATCTTATGCGATTAGATAGAGATAATTCGCAATACCGAGATTTTATGATTAAATCACATAAGTATTATGCACTGGTTTGGCCTCAAATGCTTTTAATTGGAGGGATTGTAGTTTCAATTGTAATATTATTCGGGGGATCCTTAGTCATGAACAACGAGATGACAGCTGGAAGCTTTATCGCAGCTATAATGCTCTCTGGACGCCTTTTTATACCAATAGATAATGGTACCCGCGTTGGAGTTTGGTTAGGCATAGCTCAAGCAACAGGAAGGAGAGTTTTTGAGGTAATTGAAAATATCCCCGTGATAATGGACGATCCAGAAGCAATCACCCTCCCAGAAGATGGAGAAGGTGAAATTAGTTTTGAAGGCGTGAGTTTTGGTTATAGGAAAGAACCAGTATTAGAAGGGATTACATTGTCAATTCCCGCGGGAAGTACTCTAGCCCTCTTAGGTGGAACGGGTTCTGGGAAGAGTTCATTGATCAATTTGATCCCGAGGTTCTATGATGTTACGACAGGGGCTGTAAAAATAGATGGGATTGATGTTCGGAACTTGAAGCTGGAATCAATAAGGAGGAGAATTGGTTTTTGTGATCAAGAAACATTTCTTTTTTCTAGAAGTATTGGAGAAAATATCGCATTTGGGAATCAGCAGGCAACAAAAGAAGAGATCATTCAAGTTGCAAAGATATCTCAAATTCATGAATTCATTGAAAGTCTTCCTGATGGATATGATACTATAATTGGAGAACGAGGAGTAACTTTAAGTGGAGGCCAGAGACAACGCCTTTCCATTGCCCGTGCACTTCTCGCTGATCCATTAATAGTAGTTTTTGACGACATACTCTCAGCAGTTGACATTAAAACGGAGAGAAAAATCCAAGATGCGCTAGAAGCATTGTTGAAGAACCGAACAACAATTTTCATAACTCAACGCCTCTCAACAATAAAATTTACAGATTGGATTGTGATAATGGATAAAGGAATTATTGCAGAGCAAGGAACGCATACCGACCTGCTCTCTAAAAATGGTATATATAAACGCCTTTTTGAAACCCAAATCGATGGAGTTTTAAATCTCGAGATAATTGAAGAAGTGGAGGATGAAACCTGAAATGGGATCTGATGAAGAAAAACCCAAAAGAACTTTCTCTGACAAATTTTTAATAAAACGTTTGTTAAAATATCTCTTTATTCACAAGAAACTGATGTGGATTGCAATATTAATGATGATTATCCAAACAGTATTTTTTGCGTTAGGACCATACCTGATAAAGATAATTCTCGATAATTATATTGGTCAAAAGAGGAGATCAGAGTTTTTAGTGATTGGGTTTTTATATCTTGTTGTGGTAATTCTACGTTTTATCCCGATGTATATTCAGAGATGGGTTCTCTTGATTGCCGGTGAAAAAACGATTTATAGGTTAAGAAGAGATACTTACGAGAAACTACAAGATAATAGTATGGACTATTTTGACAAGACACCAACGGGGGATTCACTAGCTCGAATGACAAGTGATATTGCTTCTATTCAACCTTTGCTGTCTGGAGAGTTTTTGATAGCTTTTACATCTCTTTTTATGGTAATAGGAGGACTTATCGTCTGCTTCTCAATTTCTTTCCCATTAACACTTCTTACATTGTCGGTCTTCCCGGTTATAATTATATGGGCCATTTTTCAACAGCGTTTCGTTCGAAATAAATGGGACGATTATAGAAATTTTAATGCAAAATATATCGCCTCAATGGCGGAAAGTATTTCTGGAGCACGAGTTTCACAATCTTTTGCACGATCTGAGCATAATCGTATAGATTTTGATAAAATTAATGAAGAATATTACCATAAAGGGTTAAGTGCTTTCCGTTGGAGTAGTATTTTTAATCCATTTTATCAAACCTATACTAAGCTGACAATTGTTCTAGTATTATTTGTTGGTGGAAGCATGACGCTACAAACCCAAGGAGTTGTAACGGTAGGAAGCCTTGTTCTTTTTATCCTGTACCTCAATCAATTTCTCGATCCACTAATGATTATCACAGGATTATATGCCCTTATCCAGACTTCTTTTTCGGCATTTGAACGTATTGTCATCTTACTTGATACTCCCCAATCAATAACGGAAATTATCGACGCTAAACCATTATTTTGTCATTCTGGAAAAATAGACATAAATAAAGTTACATTTTCTTATGATGCAGGTGAAACAATTGTGTTAGATGATTTCACCCTCTCTATTCCGCCTAACGAATGTATAGCGATTGTTGGAGAAACCGGTTCAGGAAAAACGACAATTATAAGTCTCATCTCGAGGTTATATGATATTCAGACCGGTTCCATCCAAATTGACGGGCAGGATATCAGAAATGTGACACTTTCTTCACTCCGAAAATCAATAGGAGTTGTTCTACAAGAACCCTTCCTTTTCTCAGAATCCGTTCGATACAATTTATGTTATGGAAAAGAAGCTTCTGATGAAGAAATTAAAAATGTTTTGAAATTAATCAGTGCTGAGTTCGTCTACGATTTATCTGACGGACTTGACACGAAGGTGGGCGAAAGAGGCGGTTGGCTTTCTTTGGGGCAGCGACAGTTAATTTCCTTTGCCCGTGCCCTCATTACAAATCCAAAAATCATATTGCTGGATGAGGCAACCTCTTCAATTGATCCTCAGGCTGAGCTCCGAATCCAGCGTGCACTATCCAAAATGCTCAAAGATCGAACTTCCATCATCATCGCTCACCGATTAAGTACTGTCCGAGCTGCTGATAGGATCATCGTACTCGACGCGGGAAAAATCATTGAAGAAGGAACCTTTGACGAACTTCTTGCACAGAAAGGAGAGTTTTACAACCTTTACAAGCTTCAATTCAGGCAGGAATGAATAAACAATCAAAATCATGATTATTAAGCTCTAAAAAATTGGACTCCTATTCTTTAATATAGATTTTTTAATTCTTTAAAATTAGTGAAAATATTTGAATGGTAATAAAACTCTTATAGCCTATGTAACCAAATCAGGAGTGACTGGGGAAAATGCTGAAATTATTTCACATATCCTAAGAGAGCACTATGGATTAGAAGTTAATCTAGTTAATCTTAAGAAAAATTCAAAACCCGATCTTTCTCAATATGACAACGTAATTATTGGTAGTGGAATTAGAATGGGAATGTGGTATGGGAAAGCTAATAAATTTCTTAAAAATGATTTTAAAGATAAAAAGGTAGCAATCTTTTTATCATCTGGCACTGCAGGGGATCTTGAAACCTATCAAGAGGCGATCACAAAATACATCAACAAAAAATTAACCAAAAATCCACATGTCAAACCAGTATTAACTGAAGCATTTGGGGGAAGATATTCCAATTTTGATTATACAGATCCAGAGAAGGTTAAGGCATGGGCAATAGAATTAGGAAAAAAACTTAATGTGTAAACATTATAGATTTATATAGATTTCTGTTAGCTCTCGATAATGGGGAGGGCAGCCCGAAACATGTGTAGCATCTGGATATAATCGAGATACTTCTTTTGTACAGTTTCCGCAAAATAGAAGAACACCATGATCGTCAGGAATATCCTTTTCTTCAGTTCTTCCTATAAAAAAATCAATTCTTTCGTACTTTTTATTTCTCTCTTTTAATTTCTCTCTTAATTCTGGATTGAAAGCGATTTTTCTATTCATTCGAGTTAAAGTCATTTGACATCCTGTGCATGTCCACATAGATGAGTGATGATACATATTCCCATAGGGTTTAGTACGTTTGACTGGTCTTTTAAATGGTTCTTCACAGTCTAAAGGTAGACTACCCGGTGCTAGAGAAACATTAACTTTTGGCAAGTGTTCTACAAGATCCACGGGAATACCCATAATTTGACAACAAGCATTGTCTACTTCTACCATATCAGTTCCTCCAATACAAATATTCAATTTTTTCACCCAAGTTAAACCAGGATTTGTGGTAGGTCCGTTTCCCTCTAAAGCAAGAGTGGCATCACAAATAGTAAGCTCAGGTTGTACTAAGTTCCCCAATTCAAAAATGCACTCATGTAGATTACTATGGTATACATCGTTTTTATCTCTAAATCCAAGATGGAACTTTTTCTTATTTTTCAAAAGAAGAAGACCTTTTTGATTTTTAAGTCCTAAAGTAACCATACATGTACCATGAGTTTTCATCTTAGGTAGATTAATATAACTGTGCGTTTTTAAAAGAGAAGGAAGTTTTAATTTATATGGCGGGAATTTCCATTTATACTCATCTAAATCTTCATATTCCAAATTAACGAGACTTAAAGGAACACTATATTTTTCTTTTAAATTCTCAACCATTTTCTCATAACCTGATGTTTCAATAAGGCTTTGAAAATTTTCTGGTTTTTCAGAAAAATAACCCGAGTTTTCCCCAATAACAAATTCTTCTATATCAAACTTGTCTTTAAGCGCTAAAATTAAACCAGCACATACTATAGGATCTACATCTACAGCATGACTTGGTGGTAAAGCATCAACAACGTTTGGTTTCAAAAAAATTCGCGGTTTTGATGGTTTATAACCAAGTTGCTCAATTAATTTTTCCATAGCTTGTTTAACATCATCTAATGATTCTGGATCTACTTGAATAATAGTTATCATTTTAAATTCACTACTTCAAAATATATTTTCAAAAATTAAAAGATTTGCACTACATGAATCATGCTTAAGCCTTGGTTTTGGTATGTATTTCATACTTCTCTTGCTTCAGCACAAAGTTCCAGTATTTGTATTAATATTAAATAATATTCAACTATTAGAAATATTAAATTAAAAAAAACTTGGGATATTTATGGTAGATTTAACAATTAAAGAAATTGGAGTCAAGCTAGCTCAAGCTGGAATGTTAAAGACAAGTGTATTATGCGTTTACGGTTCAGAAACATTACCTGTGAAAGCAACTCCAATAAAGAAGATTAATCGTTGCATTGCGAACTCTATTTTTACCCTATCAGCTCAGAAAAATATAAATACGATATACATCGGAGAAGATGATTTGGAGGGTTGTTGTCCGGGAGGACAAGCGTGGTTTGGTTATAAAGGTTTTATGCCAATGTTAAAATATTTTTTATCAACAGGTTCAGAAGATTTTAGGGCTGGGGCTGCAGAATTTTTGATAGCCAATCCAGACTTAGCTGAAAAGCAGTTACATTCAATTGGGAAAATTAATCCCCTCGGGAAGTATACTGTGATTCAAAAATGTGATGACATAGATGACCAAGATCTTGAAATTAAAGTCTTTATCTGTTTCGGAGCTCCTGAGCAAGTAAGAAATCTATGTTCATTAGCGTATTTTCGACCAGAGAAAGCGGTTAATATTCAAATCCCTTGGGGTCCTTCATGTGCT
The DNA here is from genome assembly GCA_030603385.1 of Promethearchaeota archaeon. Taxonomy (GTDB): domain Archaea; phylum Asgardarchaeota; class Lokiarchaeia; order Sigyniarchaeales; family SOKP01; genus Loki-b32. The sequence goes on from JAUVXW010000012.1 coordinate 68,653, forward strand.
TCTTTTGTAACATATCCCGCAGGTATGTGTGAAGATGGCTCAAAAAATTGTATTGTTATTGGTCCCTCTGATCCTACTGGAAATTATTGGTTTCCTCAAAATTTTTTATCAATCGGCATCCCCTTTGAATATGCTAAACGAATGGCTCACGACCTTGATCAATCTTTTATTACCAAACGACCCGAAGTAGCCTATCCGATAAATCGAATATCATTTCAGAACTATGAATAAGATACAATTTTATTAACAATTTTGCAGTTGCATATTCGTTATGGATTTATTGAAAATGCAATTTAACTTCTATTTAACTGAATTCGGTCTCCTACTGTTAAATTTCTATCAAATTCTGTGATTACTTGGTAGTAAATGTTTCTTGATTTACGTCTTTGATAAATTTTATTAACCCATCAAAATATATCTTCTGATCGTCATAAAAGGCACAATGACTACCATTTGGGCATAATAGAAATTGTCCCTGTTGTACTTGAGTAGATACCCATTTCATGTGTTCGGGATCCATGGTATCGTGAGTAGCTCCGATTACCAATGTAGGAACTTTTATTTTTGGTAAATCTGAGGTTCTATCCCATTTTTTTAATGTCCCACGGATACCTAATTCACTGGGACCCTGCATTGGTACGTAGACATCCTCATTAAGGTGTTTAAATACTCGATTAACAGGTTCTGGCCACTGGTCAACTGGCATACGAATAAAATGTTCAGCGTAATAATTAGGTAACAATAACTCCATGTAACGAGGATTATCAAAATCTCCTTTGGCTTCCAACTCCTTGATTTCAGCTAATACTTCAGGTTTAAGCTTAGGTCCTAGGACTTCATCAGCATATTTCCCGTAAGCAGGGGCGCTCATCATCATATTGGAGATAACTAGACCCTTGAGATTATTCTGATATTTTAGTGCATACTCAACAGCTAGCATACCACCCCAAGAATGACCCCACAGGTAGAAGTTTGATTTTTCTAATTTTAGGGCTTTTCTAACCTGCTCTACCTCCTCGACAAATCTGGATGTCTCCCATAAGCCGGGTTCTTTAGGCTGGTCACTGTAATAGGATCCCAACTGGTCGTAGTAGTAGTATTCTATTCCCTCTGCTGGAAAAAAGCTATCAAAGCACTCATATATTTCATGGGTTCCACCAGGACCTCCATGCAGGAGAAGTACTTTGATTGTAGGATTATTTCCAATCCTTTTAGTCCAGACTTTAAATTCACCGAATGGCGTCTGGATGGGTATTATTTTGATTCCCCCAGTTAAAATATCTTCACGACCGGTAGTATCAAAGTAATCACTTAGAGTTCTTTCTGATGGCATAATCAATCCTTGATTTTTTGTTTTAACTATTGTGTAGTAAGAGTATGATGAGATATATTTAAACTTATTTATCATATTGAACCTACTTTTCTCTGCAGAAAGAAAAAAACTAGATTTAAAAAAGAGATGGATAGGAAAAATTTCCTCAAAATTATTTATCAATCGGCATCCCCTTTGATAATGCTAAACGAATGGCCCACGATCTTGATCAATCTTTTATTACCAAACGATCTGAAGTAGCTTATCCAAAAAATCGAACATAATTTAAGCACTATGAATAAGATACAACCTTATTCAAATTTAACAGCTTACGGTTCACCACATTTCGGGCACTTATTTACTTTCAGTGAGCATAACAATCCACAAAAGGGGCATGGTGTTCTTTATAAATTCATTGATTGATGCAATAAAAGAAATAAGACTTTTGAAGGAAAACTTACAACTCCTTAAAGAGCGATTTCCCAACTATGAACTATTTTAATTCTTCTATTACATTTAGGATAATTTTTTACTTATAAGGATTAATACAACGGGTAATTTTAAATAATTATTAGGCTTATCATATAAAAGGAAAGTATCATGATGCGATTACGATGGGAATTCTGAAAGAAGAATGGGAAAAAGAACCAAATCAATGAGGTTAAATAATGGTTCAGGATATAATAATAAAGAATGGGAAAATACTTGATGGAACGGGAAATCCTTGGTTTTTAGCTGATATAGGAATTACAGAGGGAATGATAACAAAAATATCTCCAAATCTTAGAATTGAATTGGATGATACCATCGTTATTGATGCGGATGGTCTTGTCGTAAGCCCAGGGTTTATAGACATTCACTCTCATGCTGATAATTCACTCATCTATGATCAAAAATTAGAATGCCTAGCTCAACAAGGAATTACAACTGTTGTAGTTGGTAACTGTGGTGGTTCATATGCACCACTAAATCCAGAAAAAGATAATTATTTCAGAAAAGCCAATGAAATCAAGGGAGAGTTACCTTGGCACACATTCAATGAATATTTAGATATATTAGAAAACCAAGGTAGTTCTTTAAATGTAGTGCCTTTAGTTGGATTCGGAACAGTTCGTCGATCAGTTTTGGAAGATGCTACTCGAAATCCCTCAAAAAAAGAGCTAGAACAAATGCAATCATATGTTGAAGAAGCGATGGAAGCTGGGGCGTATGGTATTTCCACAGGATTGATTTATCATCCTCAAACAAGTGCAAAAACCCAAGAGATTATCGAATGTGCTAAAATCGCAGGAAATTATGGGGGATTATATTTTAGTCATATGAGAAATGAAGGAGATTACGTGCTAGAGGCTATTAAAGAGCTGATTGAGATTGTAGAAAAATCAGGGTGTCGAAGTGGACAAATTTCACATATTAAAGTTGCAGGACCTTTAAATTGGGGTAAAAGCGTAGAAATGCTTCAATTGATGGAAGAAGCAAATGATCGAGGATTAATAATTCGAGCCGATCAATATCCATACAAGAGAGGCATGAATTCATTGAAAGATTCTTTACCAGAGTGGGCAAAAGAGGGAGGAAATGAGGCAATTATACAAAGATTGCAAGATTCTAAATCTAGAGAACAAATAAAAGAAGACATGGAAGAGCGTTTTAATAGAACTAAAATGTCATGGGATAAAATCTTTGTAGCTTCTCAAAGAACAAATAAATGGAGAGATATTGAAGGATTATCAATATCAGAGATTACCAAGAAGAAACAATCTTCTAGCGAATTTGATATATTCTGCGAAATTCTGATTGACAACCATGCGAATGTGGAACAAATTACTGAATATGGACATGAAGATGATCTTAAAACCTTGATGAAAAGTCGCCTTACTATGATTGGAACAGACGGTTGGTCAGTACCAATGGGATCTGGTAAACCACATCCTAGATTTTATGGAACATACCCAAGAATCCTAGGAAAATATGTTCGTGAGGAAAAGATACTAAGGTTAGAACAAGCTATTAGGAAAATGACTTCCTTTCCTGCTCAAACATTAGGTTTATTAGATAGAGGTCTAATTCGAGAAGGGATGTGGGCAGATATCGTAATTTTTGATCCAGATACGATTATTGATAGAGCAACTTATACTGATCCTCATCAATTTCCCGATGGTATACATTATGTTATCATAAATGGTGAAATTGTCGTAAAAAACAAACAACATACATCAGTTAAACCAGGGAAGATACTAAGAAGGAATTCTCCTTAATTAATATTCAATTTGCAAATACAAAATAATATCTATATAAAATATTTTTTTTGCATTTTTACATACTCATTGTAGTCCAAAAACTCTCTTTCAACATACTGGAAAACAATTTCATATAATTGACGAAATAATTCTTCAGGGAACGCTTTTTGCTCAAACACTACTTCATAAACTAATTCTTCAGAGAGAATTTGTGAATTGATTGATTGATGGCATAATAAAAAGTTCATCATCGCTTTATCGACTTTTGATTTGATAAGTTTTTTAATAACGTTCAAACCAATATCTCTTTTCGGATCGACAAAATAGGGAAAATTCATATCATCCAAAATTTTAATGTAATTTAAGGAATCTGTTATCTTTTCCACACAATATTCCAATGAGCTAACTGGAAGGCCAAATTTTTCGCAAAAATCTTTCTTCGACTCGTGAGCAGGAAAAGTAAAAGGGTGTCTTGAGATGATATAATATGCCGCTATAAAGAATTTATATAAATTATGAGGGAATTTTCCGTTATTTCTTAAATACTTATAGACCAATGAAGCAGTATCTAATAAAAGATCAGTATTAATGTCAAATTGCTCTAAAAAATCTTGACCATCTTTTAATAGATCAATAGTAATACGTTCTTTGGTATTGATAATTTCATAATCAGGGGTATAAAGTTCTAACATTTTACACACACAACAGTATAATATTGAAATGACATACCTATAATATTAAGATATTATATGATCATCTTCCTTTATAAACCTATGCATCTTCAGTGATGCATCAAATGATCATCAAAGACGAACATTTAAATATTCGTGTAAAAATGATAATATTAAGCGATAAAAATTTTGTCGGGTAACTTAAAAAAATGCCATCAGATTCGGGAAAAACATCAGATCTTTCTAGAATTACTTTTAGTCTAGATGCTTTTGATGAAAGAGTTTTAACCCTGATGGCAAAAAAGAGAAAGCAATCTCGGTCTGAAACTGTCAGAAATATAATACATAATTGGATTGAAGGCAACTCGAACACATTGAACAGCAATTATGATATCGATTTGAATGATATTACAAGAGAAATCGAAATAACGGATTACAACCAAGTGATACAGAGCACTATTCAAAAAATAGTAGAATATTCAGAGCTATTCAATGAAATTGAATTTGATATGTTTGCTGAACAGCTAAAAATTAGCAAAAAAATCTTAAGAGATATCATATTTGATCACAAAAATAAATTAGAAAAACTTGGCGTTAAACTTAGAATTAGAGGAAAACTAATAGTAAAAGAATAGGAAAGTGATATATTATGCATATAAGAAAATTAGAGGGACTTTTTCAAGAGATTCTGGAAACTTCACATGAAATTTCTTATGAATGTATCTCAGAAAATGAAAATGATATTGACTATTCAAAAATCATAATCCCTTTTTCTAAAGTATTTAAATCTTATAAGCCAAGAGATATTTATCCGGGGAATAAAAAAATTCCCTTCAAAGAAAAGAATCTTGAATTTAGGATGATATTAAAGCAGGAATTCTCTACTATATTGAAATCTTAACCCCTGTACAAAACAAGCTGTTTTTACCATAATTAAATTTGATAGAATGTGGACCTATCAATATAACATCATGGTCCTGACACCTATTATCGCAGATAGAAATTTAGATATAAAATTCTTTAATGATTAATTCCCACATAAGAACTAAAAGCTAATAAAAAAGAAAAAAATACTTTATTTAATTTTAGGGAAAGGTTAAAGTTGCTACCACTGGCAAGTGATCAGAACCGAATTCAGAGGGACTATTACCTGATAAAAAATCTGTGATTACATGCCCATCAATTATGTCTTTATATCCCGCTGCAAATATGTAATCAATACTACTTGTTGAATCATCAAATAGATTTATGCTTGGAAATGTCATTGGTCTTGGAACTCCACTTAATGTATCATTAAAGTATGTAAATAGTGGTGCGATTTGAGAAGAGTTATATTCTAAATTGAAATCTCCCATGAGAATTTTTTTAGAAGTTTTATTAACCTCATTTGTTTTTTGAAGGACAAAATCAACTTGAGCTGCTAAATCTTCATCCCAATCTAAAAGCCCTAGGTGGGTAACAAATACATCGATCTCGAGAGTTTCATTTATTGCAATAACTCCATGAATTAAGACCCTTTCTAAAGAAATACTAGGAATCTGATATCCTTCCGCAGACTTTATTGGATATTTACTTAGAAGTGCTAAACCGTATGCGTGTTCATTTATTGCCGGAAAATAAAAATAATGCATATTGAGTCTTTTTGCCAACCAGAATGCCATATCTACTCCTTGGGAAGTCATTCTTCCATTTTCTACTTCTTGGAGGCCTATTATATCTGGATCGATATCTTCACTTAGAATATTCTGTGCTAATCTCTCTAAGTTCAATAAATCATCCATCCCAACACCAAAATGAATATTATAGGTCATGAACTTGAATTCATTTTTTGGAGAGGGGTTTTCTATAGGAAGCTCACTGATACCAAACATCACAAAAGAGATAATAAGTGGCGTACAAAATAAACTTATGAAAATTATTCTACGTTTTTTATTCATCTTTCTAAAACCTCCTCATTTGATTTAATAATAATTGCATAGATAGTTGAAATAGAAAAAATAATTCCCCCTAAAATCATTATCAAGGGCCCTAAACCTTTCATCGCAGTAATTATAGCTGCCCACTCTGTTGTAAAAGCGTGTAAAAAGGAAAACAATACCATAAACGCAAACCCTATCGTTAAACCGTTAGAAACTGTTTTTACTTTCTCCCATTTAAAACTTATTTTTGATAACCGGTTGATTAACAAATAGAAGTTTAAATACATGACTATGAGTGAAATTGAAATGAAAATACTTGCAATATATGTTAACTCTTTCCCAATCGTAAAGAATAAACACAGCGATAAAATCATAAAGCCATTTAAGATTCCGATAATCAATTTATTTGAAATTATTTCAATTTTGATATAAACCAGTATATAAATTGCAATCATCACAGAAACTATGTTCAAAATATTATTGAAAAAATAATTAGTGTTAGTAAATTGCCCAATTCCACTTGGATAGAGAAAAAGATTAAATAGGAGGAATAAAAACATCCCAATCCCTGCAAAAATTAGAGAATTTAATGTACTAAGATTATTGCCCGTACTCTCTTCTTGAGGAGATATATTATTTCTTATTGAAAATCTCGGGAAATGTATTTTTGTGAAATATATACATAAAATGCTTAAGGGTATTTGAATAAATAACCAAATATACTGCGTTAGACGCCAATCTACGATTAAACCTGGTGCTAAAAGCGAAATGTCTTGAGAAAAACCAATTGTTCTTATTAAATAGTCAATAAGGAAGGCGCTAAAAAAGGAAAATATAATAATTACAGTTTTATGATCTACTCCAATATCATCACTTTCTTCTATCCATAATGTAAGGAATGTGCTCATGTAAAAACCATAACACGCTATTATTATTCCCGAATAGATTATTTCTAAATTAAATGGTAAATGAAAAGCCCATAAAAGTCTCACGATAACAATGATATAAATAGATGAGATCATTAAACGTCCTTTATCAATCTTCTTACAGATTGTATTAGTCAAACCTGGCAAAAATAAGAAAATTAAAGCTAACAAGGAAATGAGATTCACCAGAACTTCTTCTCCAAATACAACATGAAATAATGCTATACGTATAGCTGGAAAAAATCCTCTCAGACTCTGTATAAAAAATAAATTTATCAATATGTTGATAGTAATAAGAGCGATTAGAGATTTCGAACCAATTTTCTTTTCTATCTCAGTAAATGAGAAATTAGATTTTGTTTTATTCATCAATTTTTTCACATTTTGTAGGTAAATTAAAAATAATTCAAGGATAAAAAAGTAGTTTATTTTTTTAATATATCTTTCTTTTTTAAAAAAGAAAACGCAAAAACTAGCCTAATTTTTTTTTAGATACTCCTTGATGTATTTGTACAGCCCCGAGGATTTTTAATAAGATTTTTAATCCATTTAGGATTAAGAATCAAAGCATTATAGATTTAAAAGTATTACTATAAGGAGATAATATTTGGAGATTCGAAAATTAACCGAAAAGGATCGTGAAGCATTTAGAAAATTAATGCGATATGCGTTTGAAACAGCAAAGAATAATTATGAGGAGTTAAAATGGCCATCAGACAAGGTACCTATGGATTTGCATTATGGAGCATTTGATGAGGAACAATTAGTAGCCGGAGCAGGGATTATTCCGTTTGATATCAGAATGCGTTCTCAAGATTTTAAGATGTATGGAGTAGGGGGGGTTGCCTCAAAACCGGAGTATCGCAATCGAGGCATTATTCGGGAAATTATGATAAAAATGTTTAAAGATATGCAAGATAATAATATCCCGCTATCCGTACTATATCCATTTAAGCATTCCTTTTATGAGATGTTAGGATATAAACTGGTTGATGAACAATTTACCTATGAATTTAATATCTCGGATATTCTATACAGAGAAACAGATTATCACTTGAAAGAAGTCGAAAGGATAAATGATGATATTAGAAGCGTTTATGATCGAGCTATTTTAAATTTTGATTATATTGCGAAAAGACCTGAGATTCAATATTGGAGACGTTTATATAAAAATAATTACAAATTCATTTGCTACAATCGAAATCTGCCTGTAGGTTATGTAATAATCAATTTCCCTAATTGGGAAGCTAAGTGGATAAAACATCCAGAAAAAACAATATTAATCCTAGAGACTTTCTGGCTTGACCAATCTGCTAAACAGACAATATTTAATTTTCTTTGGAGTCATCGAGATCAACGAAAATATGTAGCTGGGAGTTTTTCTGCATACGAAAATATCACAGATCTTTTAAAAACACCCCGAATAAAATCGAGATATATAACGGACAACTCTCTTTTAAGAATAATAGATGTAAAAAATGTCTTAGAGAATTTGAAATATCCTTGTGATAACTTTTCCATAATTTTCCACATCAATGATACATATTGCCCTTGGAACAACGGATTTTTCACATTAACCTCAAAAGGAAAAGAAATCAATATAGAATTTAAAGAGTCATCAGAATTATCTGCTGATATTGAGATAGATATTGGGTATTTTGCACAACTGGTAGCAGGATTTAGAACAGTAAGAGATCTATTAGAATTTGGCTTTACTTCAGTCAATCATGAAAAGCTCGAGCTTCTACAAAAATTATTTCCTAAGACTAATAATTATTTCCATGATTTTTTCTAATTAAAATTCCTTATATTTATTACTTAACCGTTTGTAAAAAAAAAGAAAAGATTAATCAGTGCAACTGATTAAAATTTTTAAGTAGAGATAAAATCTCATTACAATCTATTTGAAAATCTAAATTGTAATCACCACATATTACCCATGGATTTTTAAATGTTCCGTTTCCCCATTCTTCCTCATTTTCATCCGTCTTTAGACCTGTTAATTTAGGTTTAATATCATGGAGGAGTTTATCGTAGGCACCTTCTAAATTATTCAAAGAAACCATATCTTTTAATGTGGTTAATTTGTTTATCATCGTATTTTTTCTATTGCTTGCGGGTTTTCGCCAACATTCGTCAGGTGAACCTTCTATCTTTTCAATTAGAATATCTATTAATTCATAAATAGTTGGTTCAACAATCGTAGCAATACTTGTATCCCCACTATTATGCTCTTCGTCCACTAATGGTGATTGGTCAATAGGAAGTATGTTAGAACTCACATTACGATGACTATTGATATCAAAAATAATTAATGCCCCGACAATATTACTTGAAACTATGAATATTAAACCAAAACACAACAGAGCTATGTGTTTTCTCATCATTTTCTTTAATATTGATTTTAAATTATAAATTTAAATCATAAAAAAGTAAGTAAGAATAATATTTATACATTTTTCAGGTTCAATTTTTCATATAAATGTCTTCTTGATTAGAATATCAACGCAAATCTTCCTTTCTCATTTAATTCACTGGAAAATGCGTAAAAATCGATGTTTTTTATTTAAAAACTTTTGGTTTTGTTTACCATTATATATAGCCATTTCAATTAATAGAATAACAAATAATTTGATAACACAACCATTAAGTTTAAGAGATTTTAATTATGATCACAGAAGATGTTATTAAAATTTATCAAAAAAATATTAATCAATTTGAAGAAAATTTATATCCAGATATCTCAGGTGCAGTAATGTCTTTTTCAGATGTACACAAATTTGAAGCCCCTCAATATATTTACAACGGGGATGAAGAAATTCCTTTCAATGAAAGACACCCTGAATATCAACGGATTTTTAAAGAAGAATTTCTTGATAAATGAGCTATTCTTTAGGAAGAATAATTGATATTCATTTGGAGTTATTTTAGTAAAAAAGCTGTTTCTTTATATATGTAGATTTAGACAAATCGTAAAAGAACGCAATTCTACGATGACCTTTAAGTCAAATTCTATTGAAAAACAGGTTGAAGATTTTTTAGAAAACTCATTTGGCACAGATGATTATTTCTTTGATAGTGAAATTCAGAAAAAGAGGTTTGTTTTGCTATCAAAACTTGTTGCAGACTTATTTAATTGCAAAAATTCAACTGTATGCTTTCATAATATCTCGAATTTAATAATTCTTATTTTAAATATATACAATGAGAAATTTCCTGTTGATGTTTACTCTAATAGTAAAATATGTAGAAGAAAAAAGCCCAATTCCAAATTAAAACATATCATAAAAGAAAATTTGCTGTAGGATTAAATTATTCACTGCATATTACTGATTATAATGATATCACTAAATTTGTTGGGAGTTTTCTCTTAAATTATCATAATACTATTTTGAAATTAAAAAAAATGAGTAAGGGGTTCAAATTGAGTTTAAAAGTATTAGGTAAAAAAATGGTTGATGTTGAACAAGAATTTGAAGTAGTTGAAAAGTTTCCAGATATTTCAAGATTAATCATCCCTTTCTCCATTGCGTTTAAAAAATTCAACCCTCCAGATATATATAATGGAGAAGAATTAATCCCATTTCAGGAGAAAGATTTAGATTTTAAAGAAATATTTATTCAGGAGTTTTTAACGGAATCAAACAATTCCAAAAAAGTCAATAAAAGGAAATAAATGATTAAATATTCTATTTTCTTCTTTCTTATTTATTTGTAGAATTGCTAATAGTATTAAATATTTCTTGTACTCGTTGAAATTGATTTTGGCATAAGAAACACATTTAAACACATAGGACAAGAATTATATTTTAATAACCAAGAAGTAATACATGCAGGATGATATTGGCTATCGCAGTAAGAACATTTTATCGTATTATTTTTCTTTGGACCAATATATTCATGGCATATTGTGCATTGAGTTTTCAATTTTGAAGATTTATAACTTTTTCTCAATTTAATGCCACAAAAACAACAGTAATTCAATTGAGATATATTACATCCTTGAATTTTTTTCCCGCAATAGGGACAATAATTGAATTTATGCAATGTCAATTTATTAGCATCTCATATAATTTGCTTTTTAACCTTTAATCACAATTTATTCAAAAGCATAAAAGAACATTTTCTAGTCCGATTTTTAATGAAAAAAATTAAAAAAAAGATAATAAAATTATTACTTATTATTAAAATTCATTTTTCTTGTAGAATATAGAAATAAATAAATGCCATCAAGAATGCGGCAAACATTCCAAAAATCCACCAGCCAGCAATCGGTCCCGAATCAACTAACCACCATACCATTGCTATTATTGCAGTTATCAACCATATTAACTCCATTTGGACAAAAAGCTTTGCTTTCTCCCAATCTTTGCTTCTATATGCAAGAAGCGAACTTCCCCCTAAAGCAAGAGATGCTGCCCCTATTATTCTAAATGCTCCGTGATCTGTAATCTCAAAATCAAATAGATCACAGTAGAACTCTGGGAAAAATAAAAAGATAAATCCTATGATGAGTCCTAAGACAAAGTGTAAGAGAAATACAATTTCAAGACCTTTCGATAATTCTTTTGCCATTGATTCACTCACATTTTATTACTAATTATTTTATTTATTTGTAAGTTTAAATTAGATCCTTTGAGTTTTTATAGAATTCGCTTTTCTTTTATAAAAATTTTAAATAAAAATGCAATTCATGAAGGGAAACTTACTTGAACTTATTGATGAATTCTTTCAATGGTGTTAAATATTCATCTTCGAAAGAAAAAATATTATTATGGCCAGCACCCTCTATTAACACTAATTTTTTCTCAACACCTTCAGGCAAACTTTCATATATTAATTGCCCCTGAATGGAAGGAATAATAAAATCATTAGTACCATGAATGACTAATACAGGTTTTTGGAATTTTCTTATTCTTGTATCGTTCGAATATTCACTTAATAATTCTGGTGTTATTTCAGAACCTGTTACTCTAAACAATCTTGACATCATATCGTATATACTTGCAAACCCACTTTCAAAAATAATTCCACGTAAACTCTCAGGATTGTGTGAACCAATTTCAGATGTGCATATGCTTCCCAATGAGCGTCCCAGAATAAATAAAGAATCGCTAATACTATTTTTAATCATCCATTTATAAAATTCATTATATATTGGAAGGGCATCCGTTATTAAACTGGTATAATATGGTTCACCTGAACTAAATCCATATCCACGAAAATCCACAACCGCTAAGTTAACATTACACTCAAAAAAGAAATTTAAAAAATATTGATAGTCTGCCGCAATCTCACCATTTCCATGGAACATTAAAATGGTAGGAAAATTTGGATTATTTAAATAAAAAAATCCTCCAATGAGAATGTTTTTATCTATTTGAAGTTTTAAGACTCTGATGTTTGGGTCTTTTTCATCAGGAATCAGAATCTTTCGAGGATAAAAAACAACATTAGAAACTGCTGGATTATCAATCAACAATTTTTTTACCATACTATAAAACCTCTTACTTAAACTTAAAAAATTTTCTTTAATACTTTTACAATTTCCTTAATAATTTTTTGATAAAAATGTAAAATTTTATATTGTATGAAAAAAAGGATATAATCGCCTAATATAGTCTAATTATAAAAAAAAGGTGAATCCAAAATATGGGAATAATGATGGTAACAACTTGGTATCCTATGCATAAATCAATGGATGTTGCAAAAAAGTATCTTAAAGCACCTAGAGAGATTCCATTTGTAACAAAATGGCGTGTTTTCAATACACCAGCTGGAAAAGATGGAATGAAGCAATATCATATACTTTATACTGAGAGAGGAAAGCTTGAAGAAGCGGGAGAGGGAGTTTTCAAATATTTTATGCCCTTTGCTTTTGAAATTGAAGGATTTCATATTGCTACTGAAAATTTAATGGGAGTTTCTGATTCCTATAGAACTATAGGGTTGGAATGGAAATAATTTCAATAAAATACTACTTTTTTTTCATTTTTTTTATTAAAATCTATGTTTTTTGTAGTAGATCAATAGGATACCCATTGTTCCGAATAATACCATAATGAAAGAAGTAAGTGAAAAATCGATACCTTGTCCGTTATCATTTGTACAAACGTCGTATCCAGCACTTTTCCATGCTGAAATACCACCATCCATGTTATATACTTTCGTAAATCCATTAATATCGAGAATTTGGCTTGCATCTGCACTTCTAGAACCAGATTGGCAATAAACAATTATCTCAGTATTATTGTAAGGATAGAGCTCATTCAAATTTGATTCGAGTTCATCGAGAGGTATTAGAGTGGCATTACATATATGTTCTGCATCATATTCACCTTGGGTTCTGACGTCTAAAATAACTAAATCTGGATAAAGAGTAGAGTTAGTTATCATTTCATGAGCATCCTCAACAGAAATAATTTCAACCATTCCTCTAACAGGAACTATTGATATCTGACCGACGACTGAGAATGAACAGAGTATGATTAGAATAAAAATTAATTTTTTCCGAACCATTATCTCTCACGATTTTTTACTAATATTTAAGTTATTGTGCTTTTCCTTGATCTGCTACGGCTTTAATAGCGTCTTCAACTTTTGAAAGGTCTCCGAGATAATAGTGGTTAATCGGTTTCATCTTCTCATCTAACTCATATATTAATGGTATTCCCGTAGGGATATTTAATTTTACTATTTCTTCCTCTGGAACATTGTCAAGGTATTTGACAAGAGCTCTTAGGCTATTTCCATGAGCAGAAATCAAAACTCTTTTTCCTGATTCAATAATAGGGACGATTGTTTCATGCCAATAAGGTAAAACTCTTTCTACAGTGTCTTTGAGGCACTCAGTCAAAGGAATTTCTTCTGATTTCAATTCACTATACCTCCTATCATTTCCAGGATATCTTGGATCACTGGTTTTAAGAGCTGGTGGGGGTACATCATAACTTCTCCTCCAAATAAGAACCTGTTCTTCCCCATTTTCTGCCGCCATCTTAGCCTTATAAAATCCTTGCAAAGCACCGTAATGCCTTTCATTTAATCTCCATGAACGATAAATAGGAAGCCACATTAAATCCATCTCATCCAAAACAATCCACAAAGATCTTATTCCCCTTTTTAAAACGGATGTAAAAGCAATATCAAAAGTATAACCTTCTTCTTTTAGTAATCTAGCTGCTTCTTTTGCTTCTTCAACTCCTTTTTCTGAAAGATCTACATCAGTCCAACCTGTGAAACGGTTTTCCTTATTCCAAATACTTTCCCCATGCCGTAATAAAACAACCTTATACATTTTACCTCAAGTTCTCAATAATATTATATTCGCATTATTTGAATATTTTAAAACTTAATATATATCTCTTTACTTTTTAAAGAAAAAGAGAAAGAAAAAGTATAGAAAATTTAAAAGTTTAAATAGAAGAATTGGATCAGTATAACTTAACACACCGTTATTTGAAGTCCAAAAAAAATTTCATTTGAAAGTGATTGACATGAAAAAGTTAATGAAAATAACTCTATTTTTATTTTGCACTACTTTATTCTTATTTCCCTTTATATTTAGTGCTACATGTACCACTACACAAGGGGATACAACATTTGGTGTAGATGAGGGGGAAACTCTTGTATGGACAGCTACTGGCGGGTCACCTGAAATTATTGGATTTAAGTATAATATAACTATTGAGGACATTTATAATGGAACCTACATGACAGTAGATTCATACTTAATAGATGTTACTATGAGTGAATACAATAAAACTGAAGATAAATGGTCTATTATGATTAATGATGACTTTTTTGTCGCAGCTAACGAAACTCAGAATTTTCTTTCATACACGGGCGCTTTAATGGGCATGCCCTTATGGTTTATAATCCCTACTCCAATAAATTTAACCATACTCGGTGAATTCGCTGTATCCACAGGATTTTATACAAATTATACTGTTAGTGGAACAGAATTGATTTAAATGAAATCTTGGGTTTAGGAACTTATAAAATAACTTATAATTCAGATGGTATATTGACAAAACATGTAACTGAATTCTTTGGAGTAGTTATCGTAGTAATGGTATCAGGTGAAGGAGGAGGTGAAGATGCGATACCATTTGGGGGTTATTTCCTGATTTTCACTGTAATTGGAACGGTAGCACTAATTTATCTGGAAAAGAGAAAAACTAAATAATTTTTTTTTATTTTTTGATTTTAACTCAATTACTCCATTTTAAAATCCTTAATTACATTCACTTTTTTATTGACGTCAATAGTGATAGCAATAAGCTTAGGTTCTTCCTCGTCTTCATCCTCCTCAGGATCAAACATCACAAAATAAAACTGATTTTCTTCAAGTTCATATCCAACTTCCATCTCACCACAATCATCAGGTAATATTTTTTTAATATCATCTGGTGCATTATCTTTTAGAATTTCATAAATAGAATCTTCAGCAATGTTTTGTTTTGCTCTAATTTCTTTGATGTTAGTGAAATCAAATTCTCCGAGGGATTTTTGAGTGTTTGTATTTAACTCATTCCATTCTTGAAACAGATTTTCTAAATTCGGTTTTGAAGTCATAAGAAATCATTAAATTTGAATATAATAAAATTTCTTATTATTAAGGAAATAAATATTTAATTTTGAATAGAGGTGTTAAAATGGAACTCCAACTCCCAAAACCAGTATTGGAAGGTGGTAAGAGTCTAGAAGAATGTATACATAAACGTGAAAGTGTACGAAGCTATAGTGATAAAAAAATTGAGATTGAAAAAATATCACAAATTTTGTGGGCGGCTCAAGGCAAGAAAGGGCAGAAGAGAACAGTACCTTCTGCGGGAGCTATATATCCTTTAGAAATATATGCTACGATAAAAGATAAAGGATTCTTTCATTATAACTTTAAAAATCATCTTTTAGAATTAATTACAGAAGACGATTTAAGTCATAAATTAGCTCAAGCATCTTGGGATCAAAGATTTATAGAAGAGGCATATCTTAATGTAGTAATCTGTGCTAACTATTCAAGAACAACCAATCAATATGGTGAAAGAGGTGTAAGGTACGTGTATATTGAAGTAGGACACTGCGCTCAAAATGTACATTTGGAGGCTGTAGCATTAGACTTATCGTCTGTACCAATTGGTGCTTTTCAGGATCGACAAGTTAAAAAAGTTCTGGATCTCCCTAAAAATCTTGAACCGCTTTATATTATACCAATTGGATATCCTAAATAAAATTGATATTCTAATGAAATCTTTGCACTTTATACTCTTTTTCTTCAATAGAAAATAACATTGTTTTTGGAACGATGTTATTGTGTTTGATATGCCCTATATATTTCATTCCTATTCTTTCTGCGACTTTCCATGCACGAGTGTTATTTGGGTGTATAAATATTACAATTTTTGGTATTTGTGTTACTTCAAATGAATACTCTAATAATTTTAGCATAGCTTCTATCGCAAATCCATTCTTTCTATATTCAGGCAATAAAGCATAAAAGCATTCGACTGTTCCATTATCCTCTAAAGATTTTAGTCCACAGGTTCCTAAAAAATCCTCATTTTCTTTATTGCAAATCACCAACGCAAAAATGGGCTCGGGAGAATTATAAGAATTTAGAATTGATGAAAATAAAGATTTTTCACATCTCGGTGTTAGTTGTTCTGGTGTCAAATATCGATTTTTAGAAAATGATTCATCTTTCATTAATAGGAAAAAAGACTTGAAGTCTTTATCAATGTAAGGTCTAAGAACAAGTCTTCTTGTCTCTAACCTCTCAGGAGCTTTCATGTTACTAAGAAAAATTCAAATTTTAACAAGAAATATTATTTAGATTTTAACTATAAAATTCGATTAATATCTTAATTATTTATAATTAATTGTTATTTTTTTATTTGTTGATAATAATTTTAGATGATTTAAAAATCAAATCTAACTTTAAATAAGAGATTTTTTGATTTCTATAAAACCTTAATTTCATTTTTTTAAATCCAATTTTTTGGAAATAATTAATCTAATTAGAGAGATTTTAATATGTATTCTAATTTTCAATACATTCATTTAGTACTCAATTTTGAAGATAATTTTTAAATCGTGTAATTGATTAGAGAAAAAAAATTATTGGTTATTTTCTTCATCTACATCAAATAATTCATGTAAAGCATTTACTGTTTCATTATTTAATTCCTTTCTTTTTTTTCGAATATTATGTCTTGTGGTATCAATAAAATCCCATAAATGTTTTGTAGAAGGTGATTCTGGCAGACGCTGTAAATAATGTTCAATCATATCACATACTTTTAGTCTTTCTTCATCATCGGCAAATATAGAACCATCTAATGATAAGTTGGCAATCGATTTTTCTAACCAATCTTCCTTGCCTTTATCAGACTTCCTACCCTTCCAATTTTCGATCTCTATCTTTATATAAATCACAAAGAGCCAAGTAACAACTAATAAAATTATAGTATATAAAATACCAAGAAATAGATACGATATAATTATCTCAGCCTTCTCATCTTCAACTACATTTGTAATAATAATAGCTACACCTATAAGTAGAAAGATAATCATAAAAACAACAACAAATACTTTTACAAATGTAGTGTACCATCTCCAATTTTCTGAATATGATTTTCTTATTAATTTTACCATTTTTAACAAACTCTTTTTATTTAGACAAACTCTCCCTAATTTTAAAATAACCAAATTAAATTTTAAATTTGTTTGTTTTATTCAGATTGCTTCCATTTATAGAAAAATTGCTTAAACTTCTGTGAATTTGTATTTACATTTTTAACATTGTATTCAACTTTGTAATATTGAGGATAAGAGTTAGAATATTTAAACGTAAGATGAAGAATAAGATAATGGAATTTTACTCTTTGTTATAATACTTTTAGCTTCTCGAAAATTGATTTTCAATTTTTTAAATAGAATATTTTTTTGATTATAAAATTAACCCACTCTATACAAAATTAATTAATTATCAAATTTAATTTCAAAAAGTTAAAACCAATTCCAAAATTATTATCCTTAAAAAGATTACTTCAGTTACATGCCAAGCGGCGTAATTTCTCACCAAGCACCCGGATTAATATTAAAGATAAAATATCCAAGTAAGTTTGATGGAACAGCTCTTTGTATTAGTACATTCATTCCAGATATCAATGTTTTTCTTAACCCCTTTTTACCATTTAATTTTAGAAATTTTACTCATAGCCTATTAGGGTTAGTATTACTCACTGTACCTTTAACACTTATTTTAACAGTTATATTTTGTATGAATATTGGTCCTTTTTTCTCTAATATTGCCAAGAAAAATGGAATTTTCTCTAAACCTCTGAATTATTTTGGCGTTGATGGATGGGATAACTTAAAGAAAAAGAAATTTAATAAAAGGTTTTTTATAGTAGCCTCTTATTCGGCGTTTATCGGAGGATTAACACATCTTTTGCTTGATCTCCCTGCGCATGAAAATATCGAGATGTTTTTTCCGATAATACTGCAATCTCCTGATATATTACTCTACTCAATTATAGATTTTGGACCTGTAACTATTGGTAAAACACTAGTAGAACGTAATTTAACCGTGTATGGACTTATATGGATTATTGAAACCTTAATTACCTTAGTTATAGCTCTTTATCTTCTCAGATACATTAAAAAACACGATTTAATTAGTAAGTGGTATAATAAAACTTGATTTGATTTATTTTTAAAGTGTGAAGCGATAATGGATTCTACCTCCAATACTAATAAAAAACAAGACGTCACTGCCTACATATTATTAATCTTAACAGCTGTTATTTGGGGAGGGACTTGGCCATTAGGTAGATGGTTAGTATCTGAAGATGTTGGTGGCGAAACCATCCCTCCACTGATGATAGCAGTGATCCGCTATTTTCTGGCGATATTATGTTTTTTTCTCATTCTTAAATATAAAGAAGGAACTTTAAATTGGAAATTCGCAAAGGAAAACTGGAAAATATTAACTTTAATGGGGTTATTATCTGTAACAATTTATCAAATAGGTTATCTTATAGGTGAAATTTTCACGTCTGCAAGTGATGCCAGTATAATGGTTGCAACTAACGCAGTATGGGTTGTAATTTTTTCCAGTATATTCTTAAAAACAGAATTTTTGACCTGGAAGAAAATTATTGGAACTCTTTTAGCATTTATGGCTGTTATTATCGTTGTGGGATTTTCTCCGAATGTAGATGTTTCGAATCGAATTCTCGGAGATATATTGATATTAGTAGCAGCATTTGCTTATGCTGTATATACGGTAACGTCACGTTTTTTTTTGAATAGAACTCAAATATATTCTGAATCTTATCAACCAAGCTCATTGTGGATAATAACCTGGGTTTCTTTTTTTGGATTGTTAGCAACCACACCTATTGCATTACTAACAAGCCCGGAATATCTTAATCCATTAGAATACTTAAACGTCCCACCTCGAATATGGATTGGAATTACATATTTAGCATTCTTATCTACAGTTGGAGCATATACATTTTATTTAGAAGGAGTCAAACGATTAGGTGCCAGTAGAGCAGCGATATTCCAGACATTAGTCCCGTTATTTGGTGTGATTTTCTCTGCGATATTTCTACAAGAACAATTTGATGTTTTTATCTATCCTTTTGCTTTATTTCTAGTAATATTGGGAATAATACTTGTTAATCGTAATTTCTCTCAAAAAAACGGAGAAAAACTAATAAAAAGTGAAAAAAGTAATATTTAATTAATCTTTCCCTTGATATTTCTTATTGCTGCTTCCCTCATATTTTCTGCAGGGATTTTAGCAAATTTTTTTACCATCGTTATGGCTTCATTCTGACAATTAAATGCACAAACACCACAACCTATGCATCTGTCAATGTTAATTTCAATTCGCTTGTTTTCACTTTCCCCATCAATAAGCTCCATCGCATACATGGGACAGAGCTCAGTGCATTTTTCACAGAATACACAATCGTCTCTTTCATATTCTGGAAGAAAATTTGAACTTGCAACAGCATTCGGATTATTGAATTGTCGAATACCTCGCAACATGACGCAACAATCACGATCACAGTTGCAAATAAACATAGACTTTTCGGTTATATTCTGAGTCGTATGCACCAAACCAGCTTTTGCTGCCGCAGTTAAAGTTTTGAGTGCTTCTTCCTTGGTTAACTCTCTTCCAAACCCCTGTTCAATGTCGTAATCCGCCCATGTATTAAAATTCATGCACACATTAATAGGGTATTCATTAACAGGCACACCTTCATTATGAAATTTCATATGAATTCTGCAAGCGCAATCCATTACAGAAATCCGTCGCGCTTGTTCTATGTAAAGCTTAGCTTGCTCAAATGGAAGTATATCATTTTTTACCATCTCAACTTCTTGGTTGACATCTACGAGTTTACCCTTTCCCCGACCAACTGTATCTTCTATAACTTCTTGATCTACGAATACTCTCATCATCGGATAAGCTGAATTAGAATTTATCGAAACTAAACCCTTATTAAAATATTTCTCATATTCTTCAGTGAAAATTTTTAAAACTTCTTCTTCTTCCTTTAAAGCTCTCTCATGATTTGCAAAATACAATTCAAATAAGCCAGGAAGCAGGGGAAACAAAGAATAGGTTGTTTCATCTCCTCCTTTTGCTGAGAAGATCCTTTGTGTACGGGCCATTTCCTCTAATATAGGCTCAATCTTTTCAATAGGACGTTTAAGTTCTTTGGCTATTTTTGCTGCAGTTAGACGATCCATATATGGTCCGCTAAATAACAATAAAATCTTCGACTCTTCAGGTGTGTAAAGTGCCTTAAGAATTTTTTCTATTTCTTCTGACCAAATAACACCCATTTTTTTTGCTATTAATTCATAATTTACAGCCATTTTTATCATGTATAATGTATAATTTATGGTTAGTATAAATTTTTTTAACCAAATAAAGGATCTTCTTTTATCCAATCTAATATAATTTCAGTTCAAACTCCCTCTATTCTAGAATAATTAATTTATTTAGGACTAATAATTTTAGGACTTTTGTAGAAATAATGAGAAGAATTTATAGAAATACAGCGCCATATTATAAACCGCCTCCAGAAGGTAAATATATATAAAAAATACCTTTTCTATTTATTTGTAGATCGTTTTAGATTAATAGCTGTAATATTTTGTAATAATAATATATTAAATTTCAGATTTCATTATTACCTTGGGATTAAAAATGTTAAAAATAAATTAATTTAATTTATCTTATGTCTAATTTATCAAAATCTGACTTGATTAATAAAATAAAATCTGAATATAATAAGAAATTGAAAGAGTTAGAGGCTAAATTAGCAACAAAGCATAAAGAATTGATTCAAATTGAAAGAACAATTAAGCATGATACCAAAATAATTGATCATTCGAATATTTCTAAACTAAAGTCAAAAAAAGCAGAAATCAACACAACTATAATATCCTTAAAAAAAGAAATTAAAAAAGTTAACAAAGAAAAGATCAAAAGACTAAGAAAATTATAAAGAACGTTTTTCCAATCAATTAGAATAAGCCGTTTATTTGCTATCGTTTTTAAAAAGGTGAATCTTTTTTCACTCTTTAGTTTATTAAGATCTATTAATCCAAAAACATACTTTCTGGAAGTATCCAAACGGGAGGATCTCTTTTGAGTCCTTTTTCTTTAAGTTTTTCCAGCTTTTCTTTATAATCTTTATAGAAATCATACCCAAAAACACAGATGCCATGGTCAATCGCATCCAAAATGGATACAATGCCTTCATGAAACATTTTATTAAATTCTTCAGCCTTATAGCAAAAGGCATCCAATCCTAAAGATAATTTATAATTTTCATAAATAATAGTTGACCTATTGATGAAAGATTCTTTAAAATCTCCAACAAATATCATATCTAGATCACTATGTTCTAAATAATCACTTCTTGCTCGTGATCCAAATAAAATCACACATTCTAATGGTACTTTTTTGTTAACAGATTCAGATAATTTGATTAAATAATCTTTTAAGTCAGCCTCTAACATTTCCTTAATCATCCTTAATTTCTTTATTAACAAAATTGATAATATTGGTTGCTTGAGCAATCGCTAATTCTGCTTCCTGTTTATTATAGGCTTTATGCGGAGCAATATTCGGAAGTGCGTCTGGATATCGTGTTGTAATATAATGCTTATCAAGGCTTAGTGCTGTCCTTTCGATATCGTCAAAATTAACATTTTTTATTTCTTTATATTTTTCTAAAAGAGAGTGGATAGAATGACCCCATCCATTGAGTTTATTATGATATAACAAGGCTTTCACTGCTTTTTCTGCTGCTTGTTGACAATGAAAAACTACAGTATTGAATCTATCATTCTTAAATAAGATTTTAGCATTTTCTATATCCCAATTTGCTTCCCCTAGCCAATTGGCTGTTCGTTCATTCATAGAGGCGATTTTATTTTTTGAAAAGTTTTTCTATATTACATATATCCTTTCAATTTTAAAAAACTAAGGAATTTAGATTTGCTCTTTTTTCAAGGAAAAAGTTTCAAGGAAAAAATCATAAATAATCTAATATTTTGAACATTATAAAGAAATGAAGAGATAATTTGTTGTTATATTGTCAAAGAATTGATGGAAAAAATGAATAGTTCAGTTATTGAAATTGTTGATTTATTTTATAATCCAAAATCGGTTGCAGTAATTGGTGCTTCGAAGGTTCCTATGAAAGGTGGGAACCGTATAGTTAATAATCTACACTCAAATGGCTACAAAGGTCAGATTTATCCTGTTAATCCCAACTATACTGAAGAAGATGAACTATGTGGTTTCAAATTTAATAAATCTGTTTTAGATATTGAAGGAGAGGTAGATCTTGCCATTTTTTATGTAAACAATCGTATTGTAACTAATATTCTTAAAGAATGTGTCAAGATAGGAAGAAAAGCGGCAATAATACATAGTGCTGGTTTTGAGGAAGTTGGGGTAGAAGGTTTAAAATTAAGGTATGAAATTGCAGCTATTACAGAAAATTTCTCCAAGTTACATATTATTGGTCCTAACTGTATGGGAATCAGTCGGTTCGATGGGGATTATGATGATAAAAAAGGAGGTTTCTTCACTGGACAATTTACTCTAACGAATTATAAAAGAGGTAATGTTGCGATCATCACCCAAAGTGGTTTTTTGAATGGCGGAATAGCACCACTAATTTTTCGTCAGTACCCAAATCTTGGATTTAGGTACATTGTTTCAATTGGAAACAAGATGGACTTGGGAGAA
>JAUVXW010000019.1 GCA_030603385.1 Promethearchaeota archaeon
ACTACTGCCGCCTTCCATTCACCCATCAGCCATTTCACTGTGATCCCATTTGTTGGTAAATAAAAGTTAATAGGAAAATTTCCGTGAAAACGCAGATCGAGATCTGTCGAAGCTACATTGAAAATGGGTTGAGTATATCCTTCCAAGATAACAATTTCTCCACAATGTTGGCATTCATAATGAGATTTCATTTTATTCATTTTTTGTGCGTATTTTGGACAAGTTCTATTTTCAATAATTCTATATTTAATGATTTCTAATTTTTTTTCTTTTTCTAAGTCCTGTTTTGTTTTTGGCTCCTTTTTTTCATATTTTCCTTCCCAACCCCAAAATTCATCAAAAGAATCCTCAATTTTTTCTAAAGTAATAATCAAATTATTAAGAACATCTTTATCATAGATTTTAAACATACCTGCATGCTGATAATTCTTCCACCAAGATAATCTAACATATTTCTCATTTGTTAAGTAAGCGCTATGACAAATTAATACAGCAAATAACCGATTTTCTGTTTTGTTTACTGTTATTCCTTTCTCACAAATTTCATATTGTTTATTTAAACTTGCATTTTTATGAAAATACTCCCCCTCTTGAAATTCACCTTTTTCTACTCTAGATTTATCCTGTGCAATTTCTTTATCCTTTTCTTTAACTATTTTTTTACATTGAGGACATTGAAAAATACCAGCAACTAATGACTCCATTTCTACATTACATGCAGGACACTTCAAAATTAATCTTCACTGCTAGTTATTATTAATCTTTCATAATCTAAATTTAATAATTTTATTTCTTTCTTAGTTACCTTTAAAGCTTCTTCATTAATATTCATTAACTCTTTTCTTAGGTTTACTAATGTTTCCTGTATAAAGTCTAATGTGTTATCTTCATTATAAGTAACCTGTTCAATAAATTCAAGGTATTTGAATTTTTTATTCTTACCCGAATAATAATTTTTTAAATCAACGATTTTCTTTTCAATTTGAGCCATCTGATATCTAATTTTTAGTAAAAAGACTAACTTGGAGTTCCATTCTTTAAATAAAGTATCTTGTTTATTTATATTATCAAAATTAAATTTATCAGGCAGCGCAACGTTCTTTTCTTTTAGATACTTTATAATATCCTTATTTTCCTCCATTGCTTGATTGATTTTTTTTAAAACAAGTTTTGTATTTAAAATTGGGTCAAAAATTTTTATGAATTCATTAACTTTTTCCTCAATTTCCTTAAATCTTTGATAAAAACCTTCTATGGTTATTTCTATTTTGATTGCTTGATAGATATTCCCGTATTGATCTAAAATATAATACAAATCATCTGCTAATGTATAATCATGTTCACCAATTTCATAAATTAATGAATGTATGACACTGCTTTTTTCACATCTTACGCCCTTTAATCTTGTGAGAGCCAAATTAAAATTTCTTCTTGTTAAAAACTTAAATTTCTTGTTAATTATTAAAAACAATGTATCATCTGGAACAGAAATAGTATCTTGTTCAATTGTTATCGTTTCTTCTCCTAATTTTATTATAAAATCATCATCTTTTTGTTCAAACTCTCTATTACTGCGAATATTTTTAATTAATCCTAAATCAATATAAATTTCAATAAATTCTTCATCCCAAAAATTAACGATGTTACTTTTATAAATATCATCTATGATTAGAATTCTTTCATAAGATTCTATGAGATTCTTATCACCTAAATTCTTAAATAAATCATTTCTAATTACATAAAGGAATAAAAGTATATATCTCATATCAACATCGTCCATGATGTTATCTATTAATTTTGCATCATCTTCCATCGTTAATCTTTTATGTTCCATACCTAAAATCCACTCATTATTTTTTAAATTGCGAAAACGTTTCAGTTAAAAAGAGTAATATAACTAATTAATCATTCCTAAAAAATTTTTCTAAATTCATTAAAACAAGTTATTATAAAAGCAAAAATTTTTAGTTCTTGTTTCTATTTAATTAATTAGAAATTTTGAATTCATTTTTATAAATAATATCAATTTTAGGAGATTATTAATATGGGACGTCGTAAAAGAAAACAAGCTGCACCAAAAAGGGTTAAAAGAGTACCTAAGATCTTCACCTGCCCAGATTGATAAAATTGATTCCCGATTTTTCATGGATTGCGGTGAAAAGAGTGTTAAAGTTACTGATATTAAGAAAAAAGGTGCTTTTGCAACCGTAAAGTGCGGAAATTGCAGTCTAACAAAACAGGTATTAGTTAATTCTATTTCAGAACCAGTTGATGCCTTTGGAGATTTTATAGATATTTTTTATGCAGATCAAGAGATCCAAAGGTTAGAGAAGCGAAATCATAAATTAAAAGATGAGAATGAATGGGGAGAACTTGCGTTTTCTTACTCAATTTTATCAGATCTTTGCAAAACCAAAGCTGCAATATTATTGGAAGAAGAAGATGTTAACCTGGAAGAAGTGAATGATTGGAAAATAAGAAGTGAGTATTATAAAAACCTTGAAAAAGATGCGCTTTTGAAACTTGAAACGGATGAATTAGAGAGAGGAGTAAGAACAGATGAAGAATCATTATTCGCTGAAAGCGATACAAAAATAAAAAAAGAAAGAAAAATAGACGATATATTTGATGATCCCGGTTTTCTAGAATTTTAAAAATAAATTCTTGTTTTCTCATGAATATAATATAATGTTAAAATTCCTAACTAATCATCCTATTTGATTTACTAAATATTCACTTTTAATTGAATATATGATTAAAAATAGGTTTTAACAATATATTTTTGATTGTTACATATAAAGTATTATCTACAAGAAACCTTAAAAAATAGGGTTTTTTAAGCACCTTATTTAAATTCTAATTTTAACACCTAAATTAGTAAAAATTTCTTTAATCTTCAAAGTGTTTTCTAAGGGATTGCCCTGCAATGAAATAAGTTTTAAAGATCTTAAACTGTAAATAGACTCAGGAATTCTTTCTAATAAATTACTCCTAAGTCCTAAATTGTCTAAATTAGTGAGTTTGGTCAATTGTTCTGGAAAAGTTGAGATCTTGTTCCCCCCAAGGTCAAGAAATTGTAATAAATTCAAATTGCCAATCGTTTCAGGTATAATTTCTAGTTGATTATCATCCAAGCTCAAGTGTTGAATATGTCTAATGAATTCTGTAATTTTAAAATTTAAGTGTTATATTAATTACTAAATCGATTCTAAAAGACTGTAAATTAAAAGAAAAAATTGACTTTCTTTGTAATAGAACTCATTAAATAATATCTCTTTTCTAAATAAATAATTTAATTCTTGGATTTTGGTTTGTGGTGAACCTATTCAACCAGATGTGGATCTTCGCTTAGAAAACAGTTCTTTTAACTCTCCCATTATTGCCCCTCTCAGAGATACAGGACTTGCGGGTCTAGCAGGGGCAAGACCTCCAGGTGAACCCGGTGGACTTCCAGGTGCTGGTGGAACGCTTCTTGGTGGAGGACCAGGCGGACCAGATGGTGCCGCAGGTGCAGAGGCTGCTGGAGCTATTCCAGAACGTGATTTGAGCGCACTAATATCACTATTCACAGCATTTATTTGATTTTGCAAATTAGAAACATTTGAATTGATACCTTGTAGGCTTTGGTCTACTAGATCTGGTATTTTTAGCACAATTTGCATTATCTTTTCAACAATTTCACCGAACGCATTTAATTTTTCTTCCATCGGTGCTTTTCTTGTACTATCTAAAAAAGAAGCAAATTCTTCTGCACACATTTTTCTACAATTTTTATAATTTCAAATATGATCTTACTATTAATTATATAGATTTTTATTTAATAAATTTAAGTCTAAGCAAAGTAATGAAAATTTGATAATAATATAAAAAAAGAAGAATATATTTTTTTAACTTAATTCTGCTACGGTGTCTTTTAACTTAAGCCATAAGGCATTAATCTCATCCCTTACCTCTCTAAATTGATGGATTTTTTTAAGTAGAATATCACGAGCTCTATCGAAATCTCTTTGAACATCATTCAATTCTTGGTCAAGAACATTTAATTTATCACCGTCAATTAACTTATTTTTTACTTTTTCAACGTTTAAAGCTTTTTTTATTACTAAAGATCTTTTATTTGCGACATCAGATAAAGCTTCTACAAATTCATCTTTTTTTGCAACTAAATATTCTTTTTGGACTGCTAAATCTTTGATTGCATTCAAATATGTATTATTACCTTTAATGTACTCATCATTTTCTCTTATTATTTCTTGAAATAACTTCACTTCTTCATCCTTAATATTAGATCTATGTTCTCGAGCGAGTGTTTGCATTTGTTTCAAAACATCTCTAAAAGTCCGATTAAGCATTTCTCTTGTGTTATTTGCTTTTGAGATGTTTTCCGCATACTTTTTTTGGGAGCTGATCAGAGTACTTTGCGCTCTAGACAATTTTTTAAATTGCGAAACCAGCTCCTTCTCACTCTTGGCGAGTTCAAGTTCATCTGAATGCGTAATTATAGGACACATAGATTTCTAAATCTCCTATGTAATATAATTTTTTTTTTATTCTATAGTATATAAATCCTTCTGATAAAATATTAATGGCGATTCAAGTTATAAATAATTATCCATCTTTTTCTGATCATCTTTAGTATTATAAAATTTATTATAGTCTATTTCTGGAATATTTGCTAATTTCTGATTTGATAGGTGTTCACATTGGTTAGTTATATATTGTTGCATATTATTAGGACTGATAAAATAAGGTACTTGAATTAATGTAACATCATTTTGTTTACATAGTTCTAGTTTTCTTAGATCATCTCTAATTCTTTGTTCTAAGTCGTCTAAAGTCTGGTTAAAATGTGGTACAGCGCGATAATGCTGTTCACCTTGAGCTTCAAATGCCAACTTTAAATCTTTATTATAACCATCTAATTCCATTTGATTACCTCGAGAATTTACTAGCCAATTTGGTCGTTCCTTTGGGAATTCTTTTTGAAAAATTTCTTCGAAGAACTTCCTTGATAATCTTTCAAATTTTCCTTGAGAACATTGAGGACACCAATCCCCTCTTATAAAGTTTGATGGGGCGCTTTTAAATATATGGTTCTCACTGCATAGTATTTTCAAATTTTGATGTTGATTTTTGTAGTCTTCTGGTTTAGTAAGACACTTACCTCCCCTTTTCTCAATTAGATTTTGAATATCTTTGAATGATCCTCTAAGTTTTTCGCCTATAACTTTATAACTGCACTCCCTACACCATTTTCCTTGTTTTAGGTCTTGAGCTCTAGTAGTAAATTTATGGTCGGCTTTACATCTAATTTCGAATCTTGTTCTTTGATTAAACAGCTTTTCTTTAGGGTTCTCATAGATGACTTTAATTAGTCTACCCCCCTTTTCTGTAATAATTTTTTTATGATCTCCAACAGAACCTCTCTGAGTATCCACTCGTTGTTTAACTGCACATTTCGGACACCAACTTTTTTTATTTATAATTGTATCTACACTTGTTTTCCAAGAATGGTTGCATTTTCCGCATTGGTATGACAATTTCGATTTGACAGTTTTAAATTCTTCGGGTTTTGATAAAATTTTTCCAGGTACTCCAGTTCTATTTATACTATTTGTTTTAACAATTTTTTCTACGTCTTTAAAAGTATATTTCTTCATGAGTTCTTTATATTTTTCTTCCCCCATCAGTTGCTTCATTCTGGTTTTCATAGTCGAAATTGAAGGGACTTTTTTACCTTCTTCGTGTAAATGATTACGGACTCTCTCGAGACTTTTGTATTGCTTGTATTGCTGGATCCAATCTCTGACATGTTTCTCCGAATATCTTCGCCTAGTTAAGCCCTTCGCAGGATCTTGGATTATGTTTTTTGGTAGCAGAGAAGGGCTATTATCTATACTTGAGGGATCATTTTTGTGCCCTAATGATGGATTCTTTGGTTCCTTCAGTGTTTTTGAGGGATCATTCTGAGGTCCCAATGCAAGGTTCTTTAACTCCTTCGGTGTTTTTAAAGGATTATTTTGAGGTTTTATTGCTAAATCCCTTGGTTCCTTCAGTGTTTTTGAGGGATCATTCTGAGGTCCCAATGCAAGGTTCTTTAACTCCTTTGGTGTTTTTGAGGGATCATTTTGAGGTCTTATTGCTAAATCTCTTGGATTCTTCAGAGTTTTTGAAGGTTCATCCTTAGATCTTGATAAGGGATTTAATGAACCTTGTTTTGGTTCAGGTTCTACTTTTGATAAGCTCTTGTCTGATTCTTTTTCAGGTTTCCGAGTTGGTTTAGCGTGTTCTGATAATTTTGAATCCATTATGTTTTCCTCACTTTTATTTCAATTTCTATATATTTAAAGTTCGAATAGCATATTTTTCTCCTGTAGCTCCGTTAAGTATGAGTGCATTACGGAATTTTTGACGAGTGAGTTTTTTTTGCTCTTCCATTGTTAGTGCATTAAATAGTTTACTACTGGAGCCATCTAGTCGGAATAAAATTTTAAGGCTGGGAGAAGTTGCTACATCATCAAAAAGTTTGTGAGGTTCTTGATCGGCTATGATGAAGGCTAATCCTCGTGCTCGAAATTCATTTAAGAGGTTTTTAAATACTTTTTCTAACTGATCTCTTGTGATTGCTTCTACATCATAATAATGAGGAGAAATTTTTGCTCGTTCCATAATTTGATGAGCTTCATCAATCACAATAAGATTTTTAAGTTGATCAGTATCGCTTACGCGTGGGGCTAGTGCAATTATCATCTGCAGTAAGGCGCTCACAATTAATCTTTTTGCATCAATGCTACACATTGACATATCAAGGAAAATCTTTTTTCCTTTTCTCCATTCATTATACCAAGAAGGTAACTCATGTGTTAATTCTACGGTTTTCTGTAAATTGATATCACCTAAAACCCTATATACACGGTCTTTTATCAATTGAGTAATATCTTTCTGGAATTTATCATGATAAGGATGCTCTTCAAACCAGTCCAATAATCCCCCATATAATTCCCCTAATTGCTTGGGTATCTTATCTGCACCATAATTCTGCATAACATTAATTAAATTAGTTTCCACTACGCGTATTCCAACAATTGCAGCCAAATAAGTAGCCGTATCAAAAATACATTGCCTAACATCAGGACCTTTTACGAAATAAGGTACACCAAATTCTTTATACCTCAGAATGATATCTGATTTATAATAAATATCTTGGTTTCGTTTATTTCCTAAATAAACCGTCAAAATTCCAATATCAGGGCATTTTTCATAAAATTCATGTTGGATCTGACAGATTTCTCGGGTTTTTCCTGCCCCACTCACCCCTCCAATGAACATGCTTAATGAAAAGTGATTTTTATCAATAAATGCGTATTGATTATTTACAACCCCTTGCTCAATAACTTTTCCAACACAGATAAAATTTTCGTTTTCTTTTGAAATAGGATAAGAAATAATATTTGTATCATCCCACATTAATGGTTTCGTCAATCCTGAATACTTTGGAAAGTTAAAATCGAGCATTTTAGGTTTTAGGTAATAAAATTGTAGCTCTTCTGGAATGGAATCCCATATTATGTGATATTGCTTTCCTGTGAGTTTATTATCTTCATTTCTAATAAACACATTCCCATTTAAAATCCGTCTTTGTGTGTTCCGAGGGGCAAATTTAAAATAAGCACGTTCATTAGTTGCGTCATAAATATCCATTGTTAAGAATTCCAATTGATCTTGGATAAGATCTTTATTAAGTAGATTATTATTGCTCTTGAAATAGAAACCAAAATATATTTTTACTTTAAACAAATCATTAATAGGAATTCTATATCTTTGACCCCTTTCAAGAGCATCATCTTTTTGCCAGAGGATATAAAGCGTTGAAATCTGGTCTTTTTTTCTATTTTTTCGGAAATTATGAATAAACTCTTTAATTAAGGCGAATTTCCCCGTATTAATTAAGATCATTTTTGGAATTACCAATTCATAAAGGGTGAATTCTTGATATACAAATCCTGAATAAATAGGTAATGTTATTAATGTACCCGTAAGCCCTGGAAACAACTTTTCTAAATACAATAATAGCGAATTTCCTTTATTATTCGCTTCTTGCTCATTTTCTGCTCTTAAAAAGAACTTCCAGTTTAATTTTTCACCATCTGTGCTTAGTTCAAGTCCATATACTGTTAAATCCCGAAAATAATTGCGTAACCACGTTTTTGGTATCTCTATATTAACTCTGGTTTCATAATCGAAAATAACTTCTCTCTCTTGGTTTATTGGCCCTTGTTCAAGGATCACTTGTGCTAAATAAAACTCAACTTCCATAAAGATTACTCATTTATTTATTAATCCTAAATTTTAATTGATGTATTGATAAGATAAATTTTTAATAATTGGAATTGTTTTTATTACCATTTTCTTTAAAAATTTTAATATTGATAAATCAGGATCAGTTGATTTTATTTAAAGAAAAAACATAAAATGAATAAAAAATTCAGTGTCTTCCAAGTAGTTGAGTTCTTATATCTGGCTGTAACACTTTACAAAGCGGAGTCAGAATTAGAAATTCACCAATGGATACAAATTTAGGATCTAGGTCAAACTGTATTTTGATTTATATAATTATTTTAATATTTAAGTTTATATTGGAAAAACTGCGGTTAAAATGTTATTTTTATAGTTTGCCTTTATAATTCTAGCGTTAATCTTCTTACCAATAAAATTCTCTGAATTGATTGATGGCTCGTTTACAAGTACTTTTACTCCAAAATCATCATCAATTTTTCCAATAAATTCATTTTTCCAACGACCTTTAGAGATAATAGTTAGTTTTATAAATTCATTCTTTTTAACGTCTAAGGATGCAATATTTTTCCGTTTATGAATATTAAAATCTCTTGGACCAAGTTTTAGTTTAATCTTGTATCTTTTTTCTAATCTAGATAATTGTTTATAGAAGAAATCCCAGCTTTTTGGTCTAATTTTTTTTAGTTTTCTTCCTGTTTTATAAATTAAGTATTTTTGGATTCCAATTTGAATTTTCTTTTCAGAATAACCTTGGTCTCTTAAATCGATTATAAATTTAATTATTTCTTCTATATCATCATCATTCTCTCCTGGAAACCACACAGGAGCAATCAATACATTGATTTTAGAGTTTAATAGTGTTTTTATGTTTTTTAACAGAGCATCTATATTGAAATATGAATCACACAAGTAGCTTGCTTTTTCTTCATTTAAAGAATTTAAACTAATATTGATGCGTGTTAATCCTACTTCTTCTAGCTCTTTAATTATTCCTTTATTGAGGAGCATTCCGTTAGATTGCATAGTTATTGTTTCAATTCCTTCTATTTTCCAAAGATTTTCAATTAATTCTATAAGTTTTGGATAAAGTAAAATTTCTCCGTATGGTGCTAAATGGATTTCAATATTATACCTTCCTTTATTTTCTATGATTGCATCTACTTTCTCGATTAAGTAACTAGGATCGACTATAAAATTATTATTATAATCACCGGCACTTACAAAACAGTATTTACATTTTAGGTTGCATAATGTCAAGGGTTTAAGTTCTATGACATTTGTACCTCGGTCAATTACTCCCATATAATCTATTCCATATAGGGGAATTCCCGATTTTTTATTAACATAGATTGATTCAGTTTTCATATTAATTTACTAAAATTTATATCGTAAAATTCCAACTAATGATCCTAAATTTACCAATTGATCTCCAGCAACATTTTCAGAACTCATAATATTTATTGCTCCTCCTGCATTTTCCACGTTAGTTATGATCTCTTCAATTTTTAACTTATGATCTTTCGAGGCTCCTCGAATCATTACATCTGCAATTAAAAGTTGTTTAATTGCACCCCTCTCAGAAGCACTAGAAACCTCATCCATTCCTATAACGATAAGATCAGCGTCAAGGGCGAATTGGGCGATAACGCTTTCAATGAGTACAGTTTCCTGTAAGATCTTAACTTCCTTTTTTAATTGCGCTAGTTTTTTAGATTTTAACGTTTCAATAATTGCACTTTCTGTTCCAGAGCTTGCATGACAAATCTCAATTCTAGTTGAATAACTAGGATCAAGGGTTTTCCTCAAATGGTCAACAAAATTATTTTTTGTATTTCCTGGACCACAAATGATTATTAGATTCACATCATGTATTTTTAGATTTTCCTTTACGACCTTCCCAATACCCTCATAAAATTCTAATAATGCCTTATTACGATATGTTTGTTGATATCTTTTTCCTGGAATGTGAGTTTTGATCGTAGCAACCCTTTTATGGCTGAAATTGGTTATAAGAGCAATTGTTGCTAAACCTGTTTCAATTGCTACAAGCAATATAATGAAATTATTCTCAAATTTTGAACTTTCTTTTAATCGTTTTAATTCGTAATT
The DNA here is from genome assembly GCA_030603385.1 of Promethearchaeota archaeon. Taxonomy (GTDB): domain Archaea; phylum Asgardarchaeota; class Lokiarchaeia; order Sigyniarchaeales; family SOKP01; genus Loki-b32. The sequence continues at coordinate 10,408 of JAUVXW010000019.1, forward strand.
TGACCACTTTTCCTTGACTATAGTAATTTTTTGTAATTTTTCTATATTAAATGTGTGATAAGACCCGTAGCTAACAAAATCATCAGGGCCCTCAAGAATTTTTCCTTTTACCCTTAGTCGATTTGAAAATTCATGAAAAGCAATTGTTTCTACCTTCAATTTCAACTTCATTACTTTTCTCTCGCCTTTAGATCCTTCTTTCAATACAACTCTTCTCTGTGTGCGGGCGGATATCTCATCGCCCTCACTTATGATATTATAAAGGGTCCATAAATCGTTAAGATTCTCAGGTTTAACTATAATCTCCCTATGTTTCTGATCAATTTCTAGAATTTTCAAATCCTAAAACTAACTCCAAATAGTTGCTATTTAAAATTAATCAATAGTTTAAGATAAGCTTAATTTAATTTGAGATTGAGAAATATTGAATTAAAATAAAATAAATAAAATAAATAAAAAAAGATAAAAAATATCCTAATTAAACTAATAAACTCTAATCTTTTTGCCCTAAAGCTGCTTTTACTTTTTCAAGTTCTTCCATGCGTTTCTTCTTTTCTTCTTCCCGTTTTTCGAGTTCTTCTTCATCAACTTTTTCGAGCGAAACACCTTTCTCAATTTCTTCTTGAAGTTCTTTACCAATGGGTGCCACTTTTTATCAACCCCTTTTATTTAAAATTGATATGAAATAATTAATATTGATATTTACACATATTATAATAGAATTTATTTATAAGTTTTAGTTTATAGAGAGTCTATAAATAATTCCATTAAATAGGCACTTTCTCCAGATTGATAATAATTCTCAATTTTTTTTGGATTTTTTCTAAAATTAAATTTCTCGTATAATTTAATTGCTTGTGAATTACTTACTTGAACGTTTAATACCACTTTCTTGATCTCTTTTAATTGTGTTATCCTCTGTATTGTATTTTTTAAGAGAAGAGCACCATACCCTTTGTTTTGAAATCTTGGGTTTATGAGAAAATTAATAATATTAATTCTGTCTTTTCTATCTTTTATGAGTATTATAAAACCAATAAGTTCATTTTTATTTTTACCATTAGCTAATTTTAAAAATAAAGTATTGCGGTGTATTAATTCCCCCATTAAATGTTTAGAAAATGCATTTTCCCTGAATACCTCTTTTTCAAGGATCATAATTTGTTCTAAATCTCTTGAATTAACATTTTTAACTTTCATTTAAGCCAAATTCTTCTTTAAATAATTTTATTGGGGTCTTTTCTGTTATTTGTTGATATTTTTGCTGTCTAAAGGGTATCATTTCCACAATATATCCTTTAAGTTGAAATCTTTCAAATAAGGATATAATTTGGTTATCTATTGAGAGATATAAAGGTAATTTTATGTCATTCCCATTAAATAATATAAGATTTTTATTTATTTTCATTTCTGTTAATAAGATATTGCTAAATTTTTCTAGATCATCCTTATTTCCCTCGATTTGGGCGAACATTAAAAGCCCTTCTTCAGTAATTACCTCAAATGGTAATTTTATATTTTTAGCCCTTCGTAAGTACCTATTTTTTAACTGATAATAATCCTTTGAATGTATAAGACAAAAATGCATTTTGATGGAAACTTTATTACTCAAATCTTTCATTAGATCAATTGCAACTTCATAACTATTGACTACAGATGCAATGGAACCTTTTTTCAATTGATATCCTCGGTTTTTTAATGATTCACTATTAGGAAAACAATATTCAAATTCATTTAGATTTATAAAGTCTACCCCTATACTATTGAGATAAATGATAAATTTGTGAAGCTCTTTTAACTTTTCTTTATTTGGTATGACGGGAACTTCTGCACCAACAACCAATCCTTTATTCAAAGCAAGTTCAATGTTTGACCAGTTTTCTTTGGGAGGATGGAATCTAATCTCATCCAATCCTGCTAGAGCGAGTTTACTGGCAATTGAATTATTGAAGTTAATGCCATTCGTGTATAGATGAACATGGAATTTATAGCCCTTTTGAATTTTTATATATTTAATATAATCAAGAGTTTTCTCTAAATTCAATTCAGAAAGTGGTTCACCGCCAGTAATACTCATTCCTTTGGCATCGATCTTATTTACTTCTTCTAACAAACCCTCTTTTGAAGTAATTTCGATCTCATTTGCGAAAGTTAAATTTTTATCTCTTCTTTCTGTTGAAATCGGGCAATACCAAGAGCAATGATCGGGTTTTTGACATATTCCATTTAAAAATAATACTGTTTTTTGTCCTTTTAGACAAAGTTTACATCCTTTAGGAAGTCCTCTTCCCTTTATATATAAATTATTTTCTTTCGATTTGATAACTTTAGCTTTTCTCATGATTTAAGTAGTTTTTTTCTCACTATCGCCTTTCTTTTAGCAAGGTTTTTTAACACTTCCTCGGTAGATTCATTAAATTCGAGATTTCTTTTTAAAAATACTCCAGTTCTCCCATGTTTCTCTCGTCTTAATAATACTCTTTTGCGTTCATTCACAGTATCAATACTTACTCCTACTTCTTTGGCAGCAAGAGCTTCGTTCCCAATAACTGAAATTTCCTCATGGCCGTGTACGTTAGGTTTAATTAATACAAGTCTTTTATCTATCCCAGCTACTCTATTCTCTGATTTTAATTTATTTAAGGTTAATTTTCCTCCAAAATTATAGAATTCAAAAATCCTTTTATCAAATTTAGAAAGGGGGACGGTGATGCTCTCCAATTCACTTAAATGAATATACAATTTGATTGAATCTAGTGGTGTTGCCATAATAATTTCTCTAAAATAATTTTCATAACCGTTTTTATTTAAAACATATTCAATCTGGAAGGAAGGAACTTTTTGAATAAATACGATATCGATGTCGCTAGACTCATGAACATCACCACGGGCAATACTTCCATGTACAATGGGCTTAAAACCTTCATTAACAAACAATTCTAATAATTTTATAGCATTTACTCTTTTACTTTTTAATAAAGCCCATTTATCTTCCGAGTAGGTTATAATATTATGGTGATCTCTTAAAATATTTTTATCCTTCATGAATTAAGTGTAATTTTTAGATTTCATTAATTTATTTTCTAGTATATCAATAATAATGCCTAAGAGAATCGTCTCATAATATTTAAAACTTTTAGTGGATTTCTTTAGTGTTATTAATTTTGCTTTATTTGTGATATTTTCATCAAATTCCTTAGTAAAATGTTTTAAATCATTATTTTTTAAAATAAAGAAGCTCCTTTTACTAAAAATATAAAATAATTGAGTATATTGTGGTAAGGTATGAAAAGTTTCTTTTAATCTTCCAATATTGTACTTATTCATCCTTGGATTAATTAATATGAATCCAATCTTTTCTGGATCTGTTAAAATTTCTGTGTTTGGAACGAAAGGTTTTGATAAATTTACTAGAATGTATTTAGAATTCCCGATAAACCCTTTATGTTTAAAATAATCTAGTAATAATGAAATTAGGGATTTTATCTCATCATTAATAGTTTTATTTAACATATTTGAACTTGAATCAAGTTTAATATTAAGTTTCAAATTAATAACATTGAAACCATAGCTGTTTAAACCCTCTGTTATGATTTTCGTTAAATGTTTTTTAAAACTTGTTCTTAAAATTAAGATTAACGGACATTCATCAAACTGTTTATGTAAAGAAGAATTTCTCGTCAAACTACAGTGTTTTGTTTTGATGTAATGACTCTTACCAAGATCATATGGTTTTGGAAAAGAATAATATTCTAAAGCCACGTTAGAAAAGCTTAAGCGCCATCGATGAGTTGATTTGAAAATTTTTACACCTAATAGAAGTAACAATAATAAAATAATTATTAGTGTATCAACAAAAACCCAATCTACTTGAAAAGCATTGCTTACCATGATTTAAAGTAAATAATTTTTTTATTCAATCAACAACGTCTTTAATCCAATTTAAATATTTTTTAGATCCTTTTTCAATCTTTAGACCAATGCATTCAGGATTCTCGTAGGAATGAATTTCATTTATTTTTTGAATTAATAAGTCACTCTTCTCTTCGGTAGTTTTGATCAATAATAAATGTTCACTATCCTCCTCAATTTCTCCTTTCCATCTATATATTGAAGATATGTTTTTAATAATGTTTACACAAGCTACAAGTTTGCTTTCTACTAAATTCCTAGCAATTTTTTGCCCCTCATCAATATTTGGAACAGTTACTAAGAAAAGATAATAGTTCATTTTATGTCTGTATTATATTTATAGTTCTGATTAATGCATTACTTAATATCAATTTATTTAAGATTTATTTCATTTTTAACTCAAAAATTCTTTTATAATTTCATTTTATCTTTTTGGAGTTGGTAATGATATTGCAAAAAGTCGAAAAAATTTCATTGGATGGATTTTGGGAATTAAAAAATTCTGAAAAATCAATTGAAATAGATGCTCAAGTACCTGGAACTGTTTTTGAAGCTCTACTTAAAAATAATATTATCGAGGATCCTTTTTATGGTGAAAATGAGCATGAGATGGAATGGGTTTATGAATCTAATTGGTTTTATGAAAAAGAATTCAACTTGGATCCAGAATTTTTAGAACATAAGCACATTATATTACGGTTCAATGGATTAGATACAATAGCAGAGGTGAACTTAAATGGTGAATTAATAGGTTCCGTAAACAACATGTTTGTTAGATATGATTTTGAAGTAAAATCTAAATTAAATAGTACTGGGAACAAGTTAAAGGTAAGATTTAAGAGTCCTACGGTAGAAGCTTTAGAGAACATAAAAAAAAATAATCTGGGGTTAAATACTGGTTATGCCGCACTACCTGGAGTACCCTACTTAAGGAAAGCTCAATATAGTTTTGGATGGGATTGGGGTCCACAGATTCCAGATATAGGAATTTGGAAGGAAGTCGAATTGATAGGGTATGATAAAATCAAATTGGACTCCGTTTATATTGAACAAAAATTCAACTATAATTTAGATCCCTTGTCTATTAAAAATCCAGATCAAATTTCTGAAATAATTGTTGATTCTGTTCAAATGGATATTCATCTTGACATTGTTACAGAACTCAAAGATTTAGAGAAATCGGGTATTCAAATAGATGTTGTACTTATAGATTCTGGGAGTAAAGTTATTTCAAAAAATGTTCCCCTTCATTCAAAAACACAGAAACTTAGTTTATTAATTGACCATCCTCGTCTATGGTGGACTCATGACCTTGGAACGCCTAGACTTTATGATTTAGAAGTTTCCATAATTAATCAGGAAAATATTGAAAAATGCACCCAGAAAGTAGGAATTAGAGATATTAGATTGATAAGAAACAATGATAGATGGGGTGAGAGTTTCTTCTTTTTGCTTAATGGTGTACCAATATTTGCAAAGGGTGCAAATTGGATACCTATTGATAGTTTCATCCCGAGAGGAAAGAAAAATGGATTATATCAAATGAACTTAAATTATGCAAAAGAAGCAAATATGAACATGATCAGAGTGTGGGGCGGAGGAATGTACGAAGATGACCTATTTTATCAACTCTGTGATGAATTGGGAATATTAGTTTGGCAAGATTTTCCGTTCGCTTGCGCACTCTATAAGTTAGAGAATGAAGAATTCGTTAAAAGTATTATACTTGAAGCAGTACAAAATATCAAAAGGATACGAAATCATGCAAGTTTAGCACTATGGTGCGGTAATAATGAAATTGAAGTATTATGGAATAGAGTACTAAGAAGTTTAGGATTAATTGATGAAAATAATGCAAAAGTATGGCTAAATCCTAAAGAAGTTTCTTCGTTTTTAAAAGGATATCGAAATATGTTTGAAAACATCTTACCAGAACTAATTAGAAAATATGATGGGAAACATCCATATTGGCCAAGTTCTCCCTCTAATGGGATCGGAAAAAAGAAGGGAGCTTTAATATCAAATTCACCTGATGAAGGGGATTCGCATTTTTGGACAGTTTGGCACGGTGGAGCTCCTTTTCAAGAATTTAGAAATTTTAACTCAAGATTCATGTCTGAATTTGGGTTTGAGTCTTTTCCATCATTAAAAACGATTAAATCTTTTTGTCCTCCAGATCAGTTTGATATTTATAGCGAAATTATGGAAAACCATCAAAAAAACCGAGCTGGCAACAAATTAATAATGGACTACATGAAAAAAAGGTTTTCGGTTCCAAAAGTGTTCGAATCGCAATTAATCTTATCACAAATCACTCAAGCTGAAGCCATTGAATATGGAGTAGAACATTGGAGACGAAATCGCAATGATAACCATTGCATGGGATCTCTTTATTGGCAGTTGAACGATTGCTGGCCTGTTGCGAGTTGGTCTTCATTAGATTATTATGGGCGATGGAAAGCTCTTCACTATTATGCAAAGAGATTTTATCAGCCAATTTTCGCTAGTATAAAAGAGAATTCTCAACAAGTTGAATTTTGGGTAACAAATGATTTAAGAAAATCTTGTGAAATTGAGTTAGACTGGAAAATTCTAAATTCAGAGGGGAATACACTCATGAAAGGAATTTATAATTCTAAAGTCTCTCCTTGTAGCTCTTTAAAACTAGGGTTAGCAAATGTTAGCAATATTAACAAAGAAGAATTTAAAATGAAAAATAATATCATCTTCTATAAATTATATTCTAACAATGGCAAAAAAGAAATAATATGTCGAGGATTTCGTTTATTTGATGCACCAAAATTCTTTAATCTAAGAGATCCCAAAATATCAAGTTTTATTGAAGATATAGAAGGAGAAAAGAATAATAAAATTCAATTTAAATTGAAATTGAAAGCTAAGAGTATTGCTTTATATGTCAACATTGATTCAGATTTAGTTGATTTTATAGCTTCTGATAACTTCTTTTCTATAGAACCTAATGAAACTTGGGATATTGATATTGAAATTGTAAGTGGTCTTGAAGCAGATAAAGATCATTCAAAACAGGAAATTATAAACTCTTTTAAAATTCAATCTCTTTATGATATCATTAAATAAAATTGATTTTTTTGTTATTCATGAAGAGATTTAAATTATCATAATCTTATTAAGTATACATTAAGAATAAAGTTGTAAAATATTGTCGAGGTTTTATAATTGTTACATAATTTTTACTTGATTCATCAATACACAGGAATCTGTTTAATTCATAGGAAGTATGGAAGAATAGAATTTAATCAAGATTTAGTGAGTGGTTTTCTTACCGCACTTAAAGATTTTTCGGTTGAATTCTCCAAAGGATCAGGAGAATTAAAAGTAATAGATATGCAAGTATTCTATCTTCTGCTTGTTTTTAAAGAGGGAGTGTTATGTACAGCGGCAGCTGACAAGAATGATGATGCAAAAATTACACATAAGGCTTTAACTGATATAATAGACAGATTTGTAGCTAAATTTGGAGACCAGCTTGAAGGATGGTCTGGTGATGTGCGAATTTTTCGGGATTTTGAGGGCGTAATAGATGAGATACTGAAGACTGGTAAAGTTGCCGAAATCCAGCTTAAGATACCAATATTGAAAATATTCAAGAAGGATTTTCTGAAGTCTCGGAAGCAAATTGCCAAGAAGGGGTTAATATTATCGGAGGAGGATTTGCGTGAGGTGAAGGACGTGAAGCCAGAGTGGACGGCTAAGCGTTTACCGAAACAGATAATCGCACAGGGGGTTTTAGATGAAGAAGAGTTTGATATCGCCCATTTAGCAGATGGATTCCACACGATTGCTGACATCGGGGAGGTATCGGGTCGTCCGGAGACAGAAATTCAGAAGATAATGAATAATTTAGACAAGTTAGAACTTCTCTCATTTGTAGAAATTAAATAACGAATTAACATCTTTTAAGGAATTATATTCTATTTTTAATTTTAATACTTCATTTTTTATGTCTAAAGTAGATTAATTGTAATTAAATTCAATATCAAATTTTATAAAGTTATAATGTTAAATGAAAATATTTTTGAAAATTGATTGATTAATAATTTTAAGATGAATGTAAATAAAGTTGGGGAGAATATTTACGAGATCCCTCCTAAGACTTTGATGGCAAGGATTCAAGGGAATATAGAGAAGTTCCAGATGAGAGTTCCTGTTAGAATTTATGCAAACAACTATATATTAGAAAAGATAAAACAGGATCGCACATTAGATCAAATAGCTAATGTAGCTTGTTTGCCAGGAATACAGAAACATGCTATTGTGTTATCTGATGCCCATCAAGGATATGGATTTTGTATAGGTGGAGTTGCTGGAACTGATGCCGAGACGGGAATGATTTCTCCTGGAGGTGTTGGTTATGATATTAATTGCGGTGTACGTTTATTAAGAACAAATTTATTTCTCAACGACATTAAAAAGGTGCTTCCAAATTTATTAACCAATATTTTTAATAAGATCCCTTCTGGTTTAGGTTCAAAAGGTAAATTAACTATAAATTATTCTGACTTAGATAACGTTTTGAATAACGGAGTGAACTGGGCTTTAGAAAAGGGGTATGCAATTGAAGAAGACATAAAACATTTAGAAGAAAACGGATGTTTAAAGAATGGTAATGCAGATTTAGTATCTCAGAAAGCAAAGCAAAGAGCGATTAAACAACTTGGCTCTTTAGGAAGTGGAAATCATTTTCTTGAAATCCAAAAAGTAGATCAGATTTATAATAAGACAATTGCAGAAAAATTAGGAATAACTGAAAAAAATCAAATAACTGTAATGGTTCATACAGGAAGTAGAGCATTAGGTCATCAAGTTTGTACAGATAGTTTACGAAATATCGAACAAGCAATGAAAAAATATAAAATTAGAGTACCAGATAGAGAACTTGCCTGTGTGCCAGCAGATACACCTGAAGCACAAAATTATTTACAGCAGATGGCATGTGCTGCCAATTTTGGTTTCACTAATCGTCAGTTGATAACTTATTGGTTAAGAGAATCCTTTCAAAATGCATTTAATAAAGATGTTGATGCATTAGATATGCATATGATTTATGGAGTTTGTCATAATATTCTAAAAATAGAAGAACACAAAATAAATGGTAAAAAAATGAAACTGAATGTCCATCGTAAAGGTGCAACAAGAGCATTTCCACCAAACCACCCTGCGTTACCTCAAGATTATAAAGATATTGGTCAACCAGCCTTTATTCCTGGAACTATGGGATCTGCTTCATATTTATGTGTGGGTAAACCAAAAGCTATGGAATTATCTTTTGGATCTACTGCTCATGGTTCTGGTCGTTTAATGTCTAGATCGAAGGCTATAAAAAGATATTGGGGTACTAAAGTAAAAGAAGATCTAAGAAAGAAAGGTATTTTAGTAAAAAGTGCTTCTATGAAGGTTTTAGCTGAAGAAAGTCCTGGAGCTTACAAAGATATTGATCAAGTAGTTCAAGTAAGTCATGATCTAGGAATTGTCGAAAAAATTGTAAGGCTTGTTCCAGTAGGGGTTGTAAAAGGGTAAAAACTTATAATTGATTATATATCAAACACTATATCAATTACAACTTTATTTTTTTTTTCTTCAATATTCATAAATGAATAAGTAATTGCCTTTACTTCTGTACCAATTTCATGTTTGTCTTTATCGAATTTTTCCCCCCTTACTACAGCATTTAATTTATATTTATCTTCAATTTTTTCAATAGATTTTACCGAGATATAACTAAAGACTAATTCTTCTACGTCAAATATATAAAGGAACTCTGATAAGAAGTCAAAACATAATGCATATTTATCTTCTGATTCTATCTCAATCTCTTTTTCGACATTTGTTGAAATTTTTTTCAAATTAGGAGTAATTGTAGCCATTAAACTTAATGCCGTTTGAGAAAAAGCTTCTTCTAAGTTTCTACCCCAACTTTTGACGCTTACATCAGCAGTATGATCCCTAAATTCAAAACCGGCTCCTTTCATCTCTCTTTAATAAAATAAAATGAATCTTATAAACTTGATAATTATTAAATTTTTTGACTAATTAAGTGAATTTCTTAGTACTTTTTATTTTTCCCTTGAGAAATTTTTACATGGGTTTTTATACTATAATCGATGATTTATATTTCTACCAAATGTTATCATTTGTAAGAAAATATAGTAATTTTGAGCTTAAATTAAATACGTATTTTTATAATAAAACTAATGGAATAACTCCAGAATTTATTGTAGTAATAAACAAATTTATTTTTTTCTTTGTAAGAAAAGATAAATATTTTACTTCTAAAATTTATCTAGGCTCTATTAGAAGAGAGATTACGCCCAAAAAGGTTTTGATTATAAGAGCTGAGAATGTATTTATTAATTTGTTATTTAGTTTTTTTCCAGATTTATACATTCATGATATCAAGATAGAAAATAATACATCAGGAGAAAGAGAAATTTCATTATATTTTTTGAGTTATAAAGATCGGGGTATCGCAATTGGGCGACGAGGAGAGTATATTAAATGTTTAAATGAATTATGCCAAAGATATATAATTCTTGAAAACAAAATAACACCACTAGAAATTAAATGTAAAGCTTTAGATTAAAATTTTCAGTAAGGGACAGACTTTAACCCCACTAAATAGGCAACAGTATTAGCAATAATACTTACAGCCGGTGTTATAATTATTAGAAAAATGAAAATATAAATATCAGGGAATAAAAATATTGTTGGAGAAATAAAACTAGGGATTGCTACAAATAAAATCGCTATTAAGGCGAAATCTAATTGATCTACAATCCAAAATGGTGCTCCGCTCTTAATATCGAATCGTCTTTTTAAAAAAGAGCCTGCTAAATCACCTATTACCGCACCATAAGAGGCAAGTATAATTCTTATTAATAATACTAAAAAATTCATTGGAAATTGACCACCAATAAAATAATATTTAAATACTTCAAAATCATTGTAGAGCATATATTGCCCTTCATTTAAACCTTGAATTACTATATCTTTTATTGGTTGCCAAAGAATTATAAAAAGTAGAAATAACATAATTGAAATAGGAATACCAACATATAAAGGTCCTTTTAACCCATTTACGGTTTTATGGTCACCCAATATCCTTCTTCCATCTCGAAAAAGTTTACCCCCATCAATTGGGCGACCTCCACCTGTGAAAACCATTGATGCGTTTGAAAGATAAGCGGGAACAATCAATAATAGCGAAAAGATTAATAAACTAACCCAATCTGCCCATGTAAAAAATACTGACATAACTAAGAAATTTACTAAGAGTAAGCAGGCGAAAAACAGGGCTAGTATAAATGCGATCCTTTTATTCCTATTTTCTCTTTCTTCTAAAGTTTCGGTTGCTGTCAAATTGTTCTATTACCCTATTTACTAAAAATTTATTAAAAAATTGAATAATTTTACAAATTCTTGATTAAATTAAATTCTTATTAAACCTATTTTTATTAACTAGATCTTAATAAATATTGCTTCATAAATAATATTCTTTTAAAATACCGACAATAATTATATAATTTATTGAAAAGATTATTCAAAATCAGATATTAAAGCTTTAACATTTTTCTATTAAATTAAAGATTAATAATTAACTTTATAAATGCAATAGAAATATTACATAATACAGTATTTCGAGTGGAAAAAAATTCTCTTATTAAAATGAATCTCTTGGTGCCATAATTGTTGAACAATCATGAAAATAATTATCAATTTAATATTGACAAATTTTACAAAAATTATCTTAAAGGACCAAAAATTTTCAATAATCGTAATGCATTAGAACCATCCTATATCCCTGAGATATTACCTCATAGAGATGTTCAAATAAAAGATATTGCTGAAAAAACTGCATGTGCTTTACTAGGGGATGCACCTCCAAGTTTCTTATGTTATGGTCAAACTGGAACAGGTAAAACTGCTACTATAAGATATGTGAGCCAAAAGTTAGCACAACAAAACTCAGAAATTAAACCTTGGTGGATTTATATTAACTGTAATGTTGTTTCCACACCATATCGTATTTTAGCTCATATATATAACACAATCTCACGAGATGAGAAAATTCCACCAACAGGACTTCCAAAGGATATAATTTTTAAGAAATTGCTAGGTTTACTCGACTCCAGAGTAGGGGGGTCAATATGCTTTTTGGTGTTGGATGAGATAGATATTTTAGTGGATAAAAAAGGTGGAAACGAAATATTATATGATTTAACTAGATTGAATGAGAATTTGGATCATTGCAAGTCTAGCTTAATAGGTATCTCTAATAAATTAAAGTTTAGAAATAGTTTAGACCCCAGAATTTTGTCAAGTTTAGGAGAAGAACATATAGTTTTTCCTTCTTACGATGCAAGTGAGCTTAGAGATATTTTAAATGAGAGAGCAAAAATTGCTTTTCATGACTATGTTTTAAAGGAAGATGTAATTCCTTTATGTGCGGCACTAGCTGCAAAGGAACATGGAGATGCGAGAAAAGCATTACAACTACTAAGAAAGGCTGGAGAATTAGCTGAAAGAGCTCAAAGCAAAATCGTAACGTCAAAATATGTTGAGAAAGCTCAAGAAGATATAGAAAAAGATTATATTATGGAATACATAAAAGGCATGCCACTCCAAGCTCAATTAGTTTTAACTTCAATATATTTGATCTCAAAATTTAGTCCTGATCATATTATAATTTCTGGAGATATATATGATGTACATTCTGAAATAAGAGGATTGATTCCTGGAGTCCGTCAATTAACTAAACGGAGGATTAGTGATTATATAAATGAATTGGCTCTATCTGGCATAATTTCTGCTGAGGTTAAATCTATGGGACATTATGGTAGAACTAAAATAATTAAATTTGATGTTGGAATAGATATTATTGAAAAAGTTCTTTATGAAATCGATAAAATTCAAGGGATTTTAAATCATAAACCGATATTATTACAAACAGATAAAGTTAAATTGAAAAATAATATCTTTAAGAAATTAATTTAAACTCTAAATTCCCATTTATCAATGTTCTCTGCTAAATCTTTAAGGAAAAACTCAGCAGAGTCCTCCTTTTCCTCTTTTAAAAGCAGAAAGAATCTAGCTAAATGCTTGCAAAATTGTTTGTTTTTACTCCTTCTTGTTTCAAAATCATGGCAATTGTGTTTTAATAATTTTTTATTTATATCAATTTCAATATAATAGGGTTCTTCCTTAGAACCTGAAACTGTCGATTTCATAACACCTTTCGTGGTATCTATTTCTTTTATATCAAAATCAGTACTCGGTATATTTGCTGCTCTATTTATTGTGCCCTTCTCTACAAAAGATTTTAATAAAATACTAAAACTTGTTGTTTTATCTTTTTCAATTATGCTTGTCATTTGGGTGGTCTTTTTAGCTGTATTTATTTTTTTTAAAATCTCATTTTTTCTTTTTTTTTGCCAGGTTTTTAATTTCTCATTTAGAGAAGTAGATAAATTAAGCATTCCATTATCATCTTTGGTTAATAGATTGCTCTTAAGGCAGTTTTTAACAAATATACTTGCTTTATTTGGAGGAACTAAAAATAATTCATATGAAATTTTATATAAAAGGTTATTCAGTGTAATATAGGGTAAATCAATTATTTTCCAAAGATATAATAACAATTCTGTATTATCTTCACGAGGAATTGCTAAATTCATAGATTATTATAATTTTTTATCTTTTATTAAATTGAATTATTAAAGCCTGATTTTTAAGTCTAATTGTGTTCCTTTCAAAGAATCTAAATCTATTATTGATATAATCCCTGGTGTAGGGTGGATTCCTAGAGAATTCATAAAATCTGTTTGGCTTTGAAAACATCCCGAATTAACCAAAATAATATTATTGTAAGTACCCATATCATTAATATGAATATGTCCTGTGTGAAAAATATCTGGAATTTTATCAATTACAAGCCAATCCTTATTAGTGGGTGCTATTTGGGTTTTCTTCCCATAAACAGGAGCTAAATGCCTACATTTTAAAAGCTCTTTCATTGTTTCAACGGATTTACTATTTTCCATTCCAGGGATTAACATATTTACGTCGAGAATACTATCCCCGTGGAAAACTAAAGTATTTACATTATGAGTTTTAACAAGAGATGGGTTTCCAATACAAGTTACCCCTAAGTTTATAAGTTCTTCTGAATATTTTTTGGGTACAGCAGGTCTAGGAATAGCATTTCTTACAGGTTCGTGATTTCCTGAACTATAAAAAATTTTAATATATTCCGGAATTCCCGAGAGTAATTCTACTGCCTTATTAAATTGTTTATAAATATTAGATATTAGAAGGTCGCTTTTCTGTGTTGGATAAACTCCTATTCCATCAACTAAATCTCCATTGATTATGATATATTTAATTCTCCCAGCTCTTTCTCTTTGAGCTTTATTTCCTATTTTTCCATTTAAAAAATCTATAAATCTCTTCCATAACTTTTCATCAAATTCTTTACTACCAATATGGGTATCGGAAATTAAAACAATAGATAATGGATCAGTAGATTTATTTGGCTCACAATCTCTTGGAATATCAATTTTAGTTATATAATTCCCATAAATTATGCCTGGTTTACCTTTATCACCTGGATTATAAGTACCCTCTATATAAACCATTTGATCGTTAAGAGTTCTTTCAGCGATTTTTACGTTATCGGGATTTTCTGTGTCTTTTCTAATAATTACTTTTATTAAGCCAGTAAGATCTTCTAATGTTAGTAAGTAAAATCCATTTTTAGTTATTCTAATATCGTTTACAAGACCAATAATAGATACTTCTACCTTATTGGATAATCTTAATATATTATTGATATTGTCAGCATTGTGGACTTCTGTTCTTTTTCTCATTAGATTTCGAAGTTTGTTAAATTTATCAAATGTTAAATTATAAAAATCCTTATAATCTCCATTGGTGTACAATTTTCCAGTAGGGTCCTTTAAAATTTCAAATTGAGAATTGTATTCCTTTGCCATAGGATTAAATGCAATTGTAGATTTAGTGCCTTCTATTAATTTTATTTTTGTTGTTCTATTAACTTCCAAATTCACAGAGTTATTGCTATATTCCAGTGTTGGAGAAGATTGTGGTTTAATTTTATAATCATTCATTCTTTCACTAACAATAGCAGTCTCTTTAACGGAATTTGATCTAATGGTTTTTTGCGAAACGACTTTTGGTAAAGGTGTTTGAATTTCCTCATAATTGTCTATTATCTTTAACTCCTCTTTACTAGAATTTATTTCTTTCTTAACGAGTTTCCTTTTCACTATTTTCTTTATTTCTTCATTGGATATTTTATTTAAAATGTTTTCAGTCAAATGACTCTTGAAACTAGCTATAAAACTCGAATCTTTAATTATCAGATTAATTTTATTAAGAGGATTATCTAGGGTTAAGATAAAGTCCAAAAGAGGAGGAGTGATATTTATACCCGAATTCACTAGCTTTTTTACAATAATTTTTTTTACTTCAGTATTTTCTGCTATCAATGTTTTCCATTCCAAGATTGAATTGCATTAATTATTGTTTGACAAAATTAAATCCTTTTTTATTAAAGGAAAAACATGATTTCTTTTTATTTCAATGGGGTGTCATAAATTAACATTCTCTTCACATTTATAAATGAAATAGCTGATTAATAAATGAATTTAATTTATGGTAGGAAATAACTATAATAATATCGATAATATTATCTTTACACTTGAAAAAATTTTTTAGAAAGGGTACAATATGGTAGAAATGAATAAGGAGATTGAGAATTACTTTGTTTCAATCCAAAACCAAGTAGATCACTGCTATTCAATAGCTGAAAAAGCACGTAGTAAAGGATTTGATCCAGAAAAATACGTAGAATCTCCTCAAGCGAAAGATTTAGCTGGGAGAGTTGAAAAATTAGTTGGACCAGAAGGTATTGCTGAAGCAATAAGAAATTTGAAGAAAATTGGATTAAATGATGATGAAATTGTTTTTAAAGTAGTTACTGATATATTAGATAAAAAAGTTGGAAATATTGAATCCCTAGAAGAACGAGTAGAAAGAGCTATAAGAGCAGGATTGGCAATAAAAACGATGGGGGTGGTAAGTGCCCCACTTGAAGGAATTTCCAAGATCTTAATACGGAAAGATCAATTCGGTAAGAAGTACTTATCTTTATTCTTTGCGGGTCCAATAAGAGCTGCAGGGGGGACAACTGCCGCTCTATGTGTATTAATTGCTGATTATGTTAGAAAGAAATCGAATATTCCAAAGTATGAAGCAACTGAGGCAGAAATCGGAAGATATGTAGAAGAGGTAAAACTTTATAATAGAAATGTTCATTTGCAATATCCTTCTTCCAATCGTGAGATACGATATGCTGTTAAAAATTTACCCATTGAAATTAATGGTGATTCAACTGAGGTTGAAGAAGTTTCTGCTTTTAGAGATTTACCGAGAATTGAGACAAATAACATAAGGGGTGGGGCGTGCCTTGTTTTAAATGATGGAATCTTATTAAAAGCCCCAAAACTGTTGAAAATTGCAAAAGCTATGAATTTAGAAGGATGGGATTGGTTAGATGATTTGAAAAAAATTACCCAAAAAGAAGAATCTGAAAAGAGCCAAATAGAAAATGTGAAAAACAAAAAGGAAGAGGTGGAATTTATAGCCCCAAATTCTAAATATGTTGCGGATATTATTGCTGGTAGACCTGTGTTTAGCTATCCCTCCGAAATTGGAGGTCATAGAATAAGATATGGTCGATCTCGGAATACTGGATTGGCAGCAGGAGGAATGCACCCTGCGACTATGGGAATTTTAGATGATTTTGTGGCTATTGGCACACAGCTTAGAATTGAAAGACCTGGTAAGAGTACAAGCATTTGTCCTGTAAGTGCTATTGAAGGTCCTATTGTAAAATTAAAAGACGGAAATGTTATTAGAGTTTCTTCGTATAAAATGGCTAAACAAGTATTTCCAGATATTGAATCAATATTATTTTTAGGAGATATTCTTTTTGGGTTTGGAGAATTTGCTGAGAATAATCATAAATTAATCCCTTCTGGTTATGTTGAAGAATGGTGGACATTAGACTTGAAAAAAGCCATTAAAAATCAAAAAGGTATTAATCCTAGACTATTAGAATTAATAGAAAATCCTTTTAATCTTAAACCTACAGCAGAAGAAGCAATAAAAATATCTCAGGAGTATAAAATCCCCTTACATCCTTCTTTCACCGATTTTTGGGGGAATATTTCAATCGAAGAACTCTATACGTTAAGAAATGCCTTCATCACAGGATTTTCAGATTTAGAAAAAAAAATCGTTTTAAACAATAATGAGAATATTAAAAAAATACTAGAAAAAGCCTTTATTATTCACAGTGTCAAAGAAAACAAAATTATTTTTAGCAAGAGGATGAATTTCATCCATTCAGAAATATTTAAACTTAGGGATAAAAAGCAAATAAAATTTGAAAAGGATGAAAGTGTTTTTTCATATTTTAATAAAATTTCTTCAATAAAAATTAAAAATAAAGCACCTTATTTCATGGGATCTCGAATGGGAAGACCAGAAAAATCTGAGAGAAAAAGTATGAAAGGAATTCATACTTTATTTCCTTTAAGTGATAAAGTTGGAAGCTCGAGATCAGTAGCAAAGGCACTTGAACTTCAAAAAGTAAAGATAGATGTGTGCAGAAAAAAATGTCCTAAGTGTGGTACAATTAGTATATTCAATATTTGTCCCAAATGTTCTACACACACCGAATTAGGATCAATTTGTGAAAAATGTAAAAAATTATATCCACGTATTGAACCAAAAAATGAAGAGAGATGTCCTCAATGTAATGGAAGATTAAAGGCATCTAAAGAAGCATTTTTTAACCTTAAGAACCATATTAATTCAATTTTAAGGTCTTTACAAGTTCCTCTTCCAAAAAAATTAAAGGGTATTTATGGATTAACTAATCAGTTTAAAGTTCCTGAACCTTTAGAAAAAGGAATTTTGAGAGCTAAAAACAATGTTTTAGTATATAAGACTGCTGAAATAAGATATGATGCTACAGACATACCTTTATCACATTTTAAACCAGAAGAAATTGGAATATCAATTAAACAACTTAAGGAGTTAGGGTATACTCATGATTATAAAGGAAATATTTTAACTGAAGTCAAACAAATTGTGGAACTAAGGGTTCAAGATATAATTCTATCAGATGATTGTGCTAACTACTTTATCAAAGTTGCAAATTTCTTAGACGATGAATTAGATTACTTTTATAAAATGAATCGTTTTTATAATATTACTAAAAGAGAAGACTTGATTGGACATTTGGTTGTTGGTTTAGCACCTCATACTAGTGCGGGGATAACCGGGCGGATTATTGGATTTAGTCCTGCAAGATCTATTTATGCTCATCATTTTTGGCATTCTGCTAAAAGAAGAAATTGTGATGGAGATGAAGATGGAATTATGTTGTTATTAGATCCTCTTTTAAATTTTTCAAGACATTATTTACCAAATAAAATTGGAGGTAGAATGGATGCAACCTTAGTAATTTCATCGATATTAGATCCAAATGAAGTAGAATCTGAAGCTCATAATGTAGATGTAATGTTTAGATACCCTTTAGAATTTTATGAAGCTAGTGAAATTTATTCAATGCCATCTGAAATTGAGGAAATTATGGATTTAGTCAAGGATCGTTTAGGAACACCAGAACAGTATGAAAATCTTGGGTATAATATTCCAACAGAAAATATTAATGAAGGCCCTAAAACTACAGCGTATAAATTATATGAATCTATGGATGAAAAAATAGATGCCCAATTACATCTGGGGAAAATCATTAGGGCTGTTGATGTAAGAAAAGTTGCAGAGAAAATTTTGGCAACTCACTTTAATCCAGACATTTTAGGAAATCTAAGAAAGTTTAGTGTACAGGTATTTAGATGTGTTAAATGCAATTCTAAATATCGAAGGCCACCTCTCTCAAGTGCAGGAAAATGTCCTAAATGTGGAAATAAAATAATATTAACTGTAAATCGTGGAGGAATTGAAAAGTATATCCCTAGAGCTTTAAAGCTTTGTAAGAATTATAATTTAGATGAGTATACTGTTCAAAGAATGGAATTAATTGAAGAATATGTAGAGAGTTTAACTAACAATCCTAAGATTAAGCAACATAAGCTAGCTGACTTCTTCTAGTTTAATATACCCCCAAATCGATACTTCTCAAAGCATGGTAACAAATTCCTTAATCCCTATTTAGATTTTATTTAATTTTCTCCTGATTACAAACCCATCTTTAGCGATCAATCCAATCTAAGTTCCTAACATATCCATATTGATATTTCTAGATTGGAGAGATCTCCAATAGAATAGAATTATTGAATCTTGAAATTGCAGGAGGTGGGATTTTCGATAGAGATCGATATGATCTTTCATCAACATTCGAACCCACGAAGACCTATGTCACTAGAACCTCAGTCTAGCGCCGTTAACCGCTTGTTCAATTTAATGGACTAAGCTTAGACCAGGCTTGGCAACTCCTGCTTTAAATTGTTTTTTTATACGTTTTTTTCTAAATACAAAGAACAAAAAGTATAGGTAATATTGAATTTAGATAATGTATACAGTTTTTAAAATCTTTTTCCTTTATTATTGTTAATTACTTTAAATGCTTAGTTCTAATTTAGATTGGCATTCTACTTATTTTTTTTAACTAAATCTCTTAATTCTAAAAAAGTGAAGGATTATCGTTTTCTATAAATTTTTAAGATAAACTTATTATATTAAATATTAAAAAACAAATTACCGAGGTTATTAAATTCATGTCGGTTGATCGAGATAAACTAGAAGCATTGCTAAAGTGGTATAAACAGGACATTGGAAAACATTTGATTGCTACTATTATTGTAAATAGAGAAGGATTAGTAATGGCCGCTCTAAAAGGAGATTCAGAAACAGAAGTAGAAGAAGATGTAATTGGGGGTGTTACTGCATTAGTAGAGCCTGTTCTAACTAGAATCACTGAAGAATTCAGTTCAGGTGCCTTCGGAACAGGTACGTTTGATACAGAAGAACATCGGATTATTTTTTGCGAAGCAGGACCTGAAGCAATTTTGGTTACTGTTTTAGATTCGATTGCTATGGTCGATCCAATTTTTCCATATGCTTATTTAGCTGCAGAGAAGATCGCCCGAATTTTTGATGGAAGAACAGTAAGTCCTGTAATTCCTAAACTGATTTTAGATCAAAATGTTCAAAATATTGAAAGAAAAATAGATAAACTTCAAAAGATTAAAGTAAAATCAGGAGAGTACGCATATAAACTAATTTTAGGGGGTGAAGGAGGAGTAGGTAAAACTAGTATGGTTCATCGTTTTGTAGAAAACTCATTTCAAGCTGATTATAAATCCACAATAGGAACCTCAATAATGAAAAAAGAATGCGATTTTGAAGGTTTAGAATCAAAAGTCCGTTTTGTCCTTTGGGATTTGGCAGGACAAGCTCAATTTAAGCGTGTAAGACAATCATATTTATCGAGTGCTGAAGCTGGTATTTTGGTTTATGATGTGACTCGTAAAGATACTTTTGAAAGTATAGAAAATTGGTTTAATGAAATAAAAAATGTTTCACCGACAATATCCTTAATCTTAGTAGGAAATAAAATAGATTTGACAGAAGATAGGTTTATTTCAACTGAAACTGGAGAGGAGCTGGCAAAAAGACTAAATCTTTCTTATATTGAAACATCAGCAAAAACAGGGGAAAACATTAATGATGCATTTAAAATGCTTGCCTTACAAATAATAAAACAATATGTTTTTACTGAGGAAGTGTAATTAGAGCCTCTGGGGGGAATTGAACCCCCGACCTTCAGATATTTCTTCTACATTTGAATACGAATCTGATGCTATACCACTAAGCTACAGAGGCAAAAATATATTAAAAATTCGAATTTATTCAAAAATTATAGTAGTTAAAAAATTTTAAATTTTATCTAATGAATAATAATCTTCAGATAGGAAATCTTGGAGAAAATAAATTAATAAAACTTATTGAAGATTTGATATTAAAGAAAACTGGAAAAGTTTTATTAAGTGATGATTCTTTTTTTTTCAGCCCTAAAAGCGGAAATTTGGATGATATATTGGTTTTGAATTCAGATATGCTAGTTTCCACCACTGATGTTCCACCCCTAATGAATTTTTATCAAATTGGGAAGAAATCAGTTATAATGAATATTAGTGATTTATTAGTTAAGGGTGTCAAACCAAGGGGAATAATTATATCCTTAGGTTTGCCAAAGGAACTTAAAAAAGCAGAATTCATTGATATTATAAATGGAATAATAGATTGTTCTTTGAAATTTGATCTTGGATATATTGGAGGAGATATTAATGAAACAAAAGAATTGATAATAAATCCTACTGTATTTGGTTTCAAAAATCCTTCAGATGTAATTTTTCGAAAAGGAATAAATATTGATGATATTTTAGTAGCTAATAATAAATTTGGATTAACTGGAGTGGGATTTGACATCCTCTTGAATAGAGACGGAAACCTCAAAAGTTTTTCAAATTATAAAAGATCTATTATGAGTGTATTGGAGCCTAATATCTCTGGATTGGAGGCGTTAATAATGTCTGAGAGAAAATTAGCAACTTCAAGCATAGATTCATCAGATGGATTATCAAAGTCTTTACTAGATTTAATGATCTCAAATCCAAATTTAGGATTTGAAATTGCTTTTAATGATAATTTAATTGACCCAGAAGCTATAGCCTATTCTCAAGAATTTAATCTTCCATTGGAAAATCTTATATTTAATGGGGGTGAAGAATTCATTCATTTATTTACGATAACTGAGAGAAATTTCTCCAAGGCTAAAAAAGAAATACAAACAAGAGGTGGAAAACTTTTTAAAGTTGGCAATGTAATATCTGGTGAATATATATATGTCTTAAAAGATAATAAAAGAAGTGAATTAAAAAGCTATGGATTTGAGCATTTCAATAAATCAGCTTAAAATATGAATGGATTTTTATAAATTACTCATAATTGAAAGAAGAGACACTCTATAAAATAAAATTTTTATATTATAATTGATTTATTGCATATACTATCTGTACCTATTTATATTAAGATGGGCTATTGGCGCAGGCAGGTAGCGCAACAGGCTTTTAACCTGAAATTTATGGGGGATCCTCTCATAAAAAGGAAGGTCGGGGGTTCAATTCCCCTATAGCCCGTAATTTCTCACAAACTATAGAGAATTCAAATTTATATATAAGTAAAACATTTTTTAAGAAATATTTATGAAATTTCTAATTTTATAACTACATAAATAGTCTCCTCACGATTTTCTAGTATGACATTTTCAGATTTCAAATTACCTTCTGATGAACCTGAGCAATTATTACTCAAATCACAAGATACTACCAATCCAAATTATGGATGTGAGCCAGAAAGTAGAAGTATAACAAAGCTTTTACAGTATGGAGTAATAAATTTAGATAAACCAAGTGGTCCAACTAGTCATGAAGTGGTATCGTGGGTTCGCAAAGTATTAGGAATCTCAAATGCAGGTCATGGAGGAACTTTAGATCCTAAAGTTACTGGGATATTACCTTGTGCTCTTGGAAGAGCTACACGAGCTTTATCATCGTTATTGAATGCGGGTAAGGAATATATAGGTGTTCTTTATCTCCATTCTCCTGAAAAATTGATGAGAATCGAAAAAATATTCAAATTATTCACTAGAAAGATTTATCAAAGACCTCCACTAAAATCATCAGTAGCTAGAAAACTTAGAGTTAGAGAAATATATTATAGTCAAGTTATTGAAGTGAAGAATAATCATGTTTTATTTAGAATAGGTTGTGAAGCAGGAACTTATATACGAAAATTTTGTTTTGATATTGGAGAAGCTCTTTGTTCTGGTGCCCATATGCTAGAACTGAGAAGAACTAGAGTTGGAAATTTTACAGAAAATGATAATTTAATTACTCTCCAAAATTTAAAGGATGCCTATACAATTTATCAATTGGAGAACGACGATCATTATTTAAAAAAGATAATATTTCCAATGGAAAAAATGGTTTCTCATTTACCAAAAATCTATATTCGAGATACAGCTGTTGATGCTATATGCCATGGTGCAGATTTAGCTTCAGCGGGTATTTGTCATATTGATGCTAGAATAAAACCTAACTTGTTAGTTGCCATAATGACCTTGAAAAAAGAGTTAATCGGATTTGGTACTTCATTAAAAAATGCTATGCAAATGTACAAAGCTAAATCGGGTATATTAGTAAAAGCAAATAAAGTTTTTATGGAGAGGGGATTATACCCTCGATGGAATGAAAAAAAATAGAGAAATTAGTTTCAGATTGTTTTTTACTATGGAAAATAATAATCAACATTATTATAGTGAATTTCCCAATGTGGAAGTAAAGATTTATACAATTTCTGAAAGCCTGAGAAGGCATCTTTATATTTTTAAAACTATTACAGGGGTATTTTCTTTCCGTAAAATAGACTTAGGTACAAAAGTATTTATTGAGCATATGGTTATTCCTAAGGATCCTAGCGTTCTACTTGATTTAGGGTGTGGGTATGGACCTATTGGTATTGTTTTAGGTTATGAATCACCAGATAGTAATGTGTATTTAATAGATATTAACAAACGTGCTATATGGTGTGCTAAGGAAAACATAAAAATAAATCTAAATAGAGATAAAAAAAGTGTTCTAACATTATCTGGAAATTATTTTGAACCTATCAAAAATAAGAATTTAAAATTTGATGCAATTTACATGAATCCTCCTATGCGACAAGGTAGAAAAGATTTTTTGAAGCTGATTGAAGTTATTCCGAGTTATTTGAAATCAAAAGGTTATTTTCAATTTGTAATCAAAAAGAAAATGGGAGCACCTTACATTCTTAATTTTGTTAACAAAAATTTTCCAAATAATAATATTGAGATAATTTGTAAAAGAAGTGGTTATTGGGTTTTTAGATTTTTTCAACTGAATTAAAATAAATTCACCCTTCATAATATATTGAAAAATGAAGAAAATTGGTAAAATTTTTTAGAAATGTATTATTTCTTTAATTATAAATTGTCATATAAGAGGATTTTTCCTTGACTAAGAAAAAAAAAATAGACGTCTTATTACATAAGTTTGTTCCTCAACATCTTCTTTTAACTAAAGAAGAATCTCAAGAACTTTTTGAGAAATATAAAATAGAAGTAACCGATTTACCTCAGATATTTGAGAAAGATCCAGTTGCGATAGCTATCGGAGCAAAAGAGGGAGATATTATAAGAATAGTCCGAGACTCACAAACAACAGTAAAGAACATAGATTACTTTCGCTATGTAAAGAAGGAAAAAGGATAATATGATTTTTTTATTTAAATTAATAATTTGTATGGTATGATAGATTTTGAGTACTGAAAAATTATCAAATGAAGATAAATGGGTTGTTTTAAAAAGCCTATTTGATGAGAAAGGTTTGGTTCGCCAGCATTTAGATTCATACAACGGGTTCATTGAAGATGAAATGCAATCTATTGTAGACGAGTCAGGTGAAGTTATACCTGATATCCCCGGCTTTAAAATCAAATTTGGAAAAATTATAATTGGATCGCCTAAAGTAAGGGAAGCCGATGGGGCAACTATGGAAATAACCCCCATTGAAGCAAGAATAAGGGAGCTTAGTTATGCTGCAGATATTACATTAGAGATGACCCCGATCACTATAGATGAACGTACACAGAGAGAAGAAGCCGAAGAAACTCTTGATATATATATCGGTAAAATCCCAATAATGTTAAAGAGTTGTCGATGTCCATTAGAGAGCTTGTCTGAACAAGAGTTAATCAATAGGGGTGAAGATCCGCTTGACCCAGGAGGTTATTTCATAATTAATGGAACAGAGCGAGTTCTCGTGACCCAAGAGGATTTAGCCCCTAATAGAATATTAGCAGAGGAAGCAAGTAGAAGCTCCAGTGCCACCCATCAAGCAAAGGTTTTTTCGACGAGAAGCGGATTCCGCGCACCTGTTACAATTGAAAGGAAAAAAGATGGTAATTTAAGAGTTTCATTCCCCTCGGTACCTGGTAAGATTCCTCTAGCAATTCTTATGAGAGCTTTGGGTTTGCATTCAGATAGAGAGATTTTCGAAGCCATATCAGAAAATGACGAAATTCAAAAAGAATTGATCCCTGTAATAGACGTAGCTTCTGAGATCCAAGTATTAAAGGATCCAGAGAAATCTCAACAAAATGCTCTTGATTATATTGGAAAAAGGGTAGCAATTGGGCAGACCAAAGACTATCGTATTAGAAGAGCTCTTCAAGTTCTAGATAGATATTTATTACCTCACATTGGAAATGCTGAAGATGACAGAATCAAAAAAGCATATTATTTAGGCCAAATGGCACAAAAAGTAATGGAACTTGCACTAGGATTAAGAGAACCAGATGATAAAGACCATTATGCAAATAAAAGGTTAAAATTAGCTGGAGAATTATTTACTGGCCTATTTAGAGTCGCTTTTTTAAATCTTGTAAAGGATATTAAGTATCAACTGGAAAGAACTGCTGTTCGAGGAAGAGCACCAAATATAAAAACAGCAGTCAGAGCAGATGTAATAACAGAAAGAATTAGACATGCCTTAGCCACGGGAAATTGGGTTGGAGGTAAGGCAGGTGTGAGTCAATTATTAAATAGGGCTAATCATGTTGGTACATTGAGTCATTTAAGAAGAGTTATATCTCCTTTAAGTAGAAGTCAACCTCATTTTGAGGCTAGAGATTTGCATCCGACTCAGTGGGGAAAAATTTGTCCTGCAGAAACCCCTGAAGGGCCAAATTGTGGTTTGGTTAAAAATCTTGGATTAGCCTCCATAATTTCTGTAGGAACTGATGAGAGAATAATTGAAAATATTTTGTTCGATTTAGGAGTCATTCCTATAAATGAAGTGAAAAATGTAAAAGGAGATAAGGTAAAAGTCTTTCTTAATGGAAAACTGGTTGGTATTCATCAACAATATAACCCTTTTATTAGACAACTTAGAGAAAAAAGAAGGAAAGTAGAAATAGGTCAACATGTAAACATAGGATATTACCATGACTCTAGAGAGATTCAAATTAATTGTGATGCTGGGAGAGCAACAAGACCACTTTTCGTATTAAAAAATAAAAAACCATTGATTATTAAGGAAGATATTGAGAAGATAAGACAAAATAAATATATTTGGTCAGATTTAGTTCAAAAAGGTGTAATTGAGTATTTAGATGCTGAAGAAGAAGAAAATGCTTATATAGCTATGTTTGAAGAGGATCTGACTAGTGAACATACTCATTTAGAAATTTCTCCTGCTGCAATTCTCGGAATTTGTGCTTCAATTATTCCATTTCCAGAGCATAATCAATCACCAAGAAACACATACGAAGCAGGAATGGTAAAACAGGCATTAGGTTTATTTGCTGCAAATATGCATCTTAGACTTGACACAAGAGGGCATACATTGCATTATCCTCAACAACCTTTAGTAAAAACAAGTCCAATGGAGATTATCGGAATTAATAAACGACCTGCTGGGCAAAATTTTATTATTGGTATGATGAGTTTTGAAGGTTTCAATATTGAAGATGCTATAATAATTAATAAAGCATCAATTGAGAGAGGCCTTGCTCGAAGTCATTTCTTTAGGACATATAACGCTGAAGAAAGAAAATATCCAGGAGGAGAAGTTGATAAGTTCGAAATTCCAGAAAGAGGTGTTAGAGGATTTAAATCTGCTGAATCTTATCGACTTTTATCAGAAGAGGATGGCATAATAGAACCAGAAACCCAAGTTAATGGAGGAGATGTTCTTATTGGCAGAACTTCTCCACCGAGATTTATAAAATCCTATGAAGAATTTGAATTAATGCAACCTAATCGACGTGAAACTTCGAAAAATATGAGGCATAATGAACAAGGAATAGTTGATACAGTAATTATTTCAGAAACTGTGGATGGAAACAAACTGGTAAAAATAAAAGTAAGAGACTTAAGGATTCCTGAATTAGGAGATAAATTTTCTTCACGCCATGGGCAAAAAGGAGTCCTTGGATTAGTAGTTGAGCAATCTGATATGCCATTCACTTCATCGGGCGTAATTCCTGATATTATTGTTAATCCGCATGCTATGCCTTCACGGATGACTTTAGGGCAATTATTTGAGGGAATAAGCGGTAAAATTGCGTGTGTCAATGGAAAATTAGGTGATGCTACTGCCTTTGAATGGACGGACATTACTAAACTTCAAGAATTATTAGTGGATTCTGGTTTTGAATTTAATGGTAGAGAAGTTATGTACAACGGAATGACAGGAGAAAAATATGAAGCTGGTATTTATTGTGCACCAATCTATTTTCAAAAGTTATATCACTTAGTTGCTGATAAACTTCATGCCAGAGCACGTGGTCCTGTTCAAATATTAACAAGACAGCCAACAGAAGGTAGAGCAAGAGAAGGAGGGTTACGTTTCGGCGAAATGGAACGGGATTGTCTTGTAGGTCATGGTTCCGCGTTATTATTGAAGGAAAGGTTGCTAGATGAGTCAGATAGAACAGTTATATTAGTTTGTGAAAAATGTGGACTCCTAGCTGTGTATGATCGAAATCGAGACAAGCGATACTGTCCAGTGTGTGGAGAAAGCACAATTATATCAAAAGTTGTTTGTTCATATGCTTTCAAGTTGTTATTACAAGAGATGATGAGTTTAGGACTTGCTCCAAGACTCAAGCTCAAAGAAAAAATATAGATTCCACATGTTTTTGGATTAAATTCTATTATTTTTTATCTTATTATTTTTTATCAATTTTTAAAGAAATAAAGGAAAAAAATAGTAATTTGATTTTTTAGATTTTTGTGCTATTTAAAATCCAGTTCCTAAGAATGTGTACAATTCAGGAATTAAACAGTATAGAACGTATAATATGAAAAGCGTCAATAATGAAACCCACACTGCATTATCCCACGGTATATCGATTAAGAACTTTACAAGTACTAACAGAATAAGAAATCCAATAATAGGTGTTAAATTGGTTAAGAAATTTAGCCCCCCATCATCAAGTGCGTTCCTAATATCAGCTAAAGCATCCCCAATAGCACTTAGTACCTCGTTTATTGCATTTAAAACTATTGGTAAAAGCAATACTATTATAAAAGCTAATATAATTATCAAGAATGTCTTATCTGAAGCCTTAGTTTTAGACTCTAAAAGAAGAACAACTATATATATTATTAAAGCTACAATTATCGTCGCAAGTATTAACCATATTATAAAAAAAATAGGTTCCACATCATCTTGAAATAACATTTTAATACCCTAAGAATAATATTTTTTTTTAGATTTAATAATAAAGATATTACATTTCTTCTTTTTAAAGATTAAGTTCTCAAATTATAAATGATAAAAATTCGTGTTTCTTATTAGAGGATTTAGATTCATCTCATATTCCCCAGCTTAACAAAAAGAAGTGAATAGCAAAACCTAGAAATATCGATGCTATAATTATACTTACTACTGATAATTGAACTGATTTTTCTCTACCATATCTTGTATAGACTACCAAAACTGTCAGAGCAACTAATCCTATGAAAAGAAAAAGCCACGCTAAGACCCATAAAGTTAATGAAGGAACATCAGCCATTCGTATAAAACCTATTTTTTATAACTGGTAGTTTTAAGTTATGATTTATTTTTTTTTAATTTTATTGATATAAATAAAATTTAAATTAATGATTTTTTGATATTTAATAAACAAAACTTATATTAATATTCAAGAAAGATTTTTCTAAGATAAAGATGCATTTTTTAAAAAAAATAATAGAATCTCCTAATTTAGAAGACCCTGCAAAACAACATATTGATGTTCATCGTCATTTCTATAGATATTCAAAAGGAGAATTTCTCGGTCCAGCATTAAAGATATCAAAATCTAATACTCGTATAACGCTTAAAGGTGCTCATGAATATGAAGATTTAATTCTCGAGGTAGTAGTTAATACTCTTTCTAAAGAGGAAGTTGAGATAAATGGTATATTAATATCTGGTAATGATATAAGTGATTTAATTAAAAACTTAGGGTTTGATTGGATTTTGAAAAAATCAACAGGTCAAACCAAGAATTATAAAGCTAATATTTTGAGCACAACTAATAAAGAAACCCTTTTAGAAAGTATTGAAGCTTTTAGAAAAACTAGTTATTACTTGATTTCTTTCAATATTAACCCTACGTGCAGGGTAACAACTAAAAAAAGGATCCCGCAACCTTCTAAAAAGAAAGCAGAGGAAGATGTTGTAAATAAGAGGATACAGTTTTGTTCAGGTGTTATGAATAATACTGAACATAACTTGAGAACTGTATTAGATTTAGTATTACCTGATTTTAAATCAGAACTTCCTGAAAAATGGAAAAACATCATTATAACAAATAACTATAGGATAACAGATATTATCCTACCTGAAGATGTCGATAATTGGGGATTAAAGAGAATATTAGCAATAAGGAAGGGTAAATTGTTTCGATCCATAGATGTTGATAAAGAAATTATAGAAAAGCAATATAATTTTGTTGCTTAATTCTAGATTTATAAGTCTTTTAATTAATTTTAATTTTTTAAAAAAATTTAATTTTTATGAAAAATAAATAATTATCAACTTAGTAAACAAGGTAGATCTGTATTAAAGAATTAAACCCTTTTTTGAAATCTTTTCTATATATTATTGCTGGAGAGATAGGTATTTATGTTGGAATGGAGCTTTTAAATTCTGAATCTAAAGATATAACAGATGAGGATATTACAGTAAATATAAAACAACAAATTGAAGGTACGGAAATTGACTTTGAACCCGATGATACCGAAGTTTTAAAGTTGAATTCAGTGCGTAAAACACTTTATAAATTATATTCAGAAAAACTTGCGAAATTCAGGCGTATTCGAGATAAATCTACGGGATGGTTTATATACTATTGGTGGCACGAATTTGATCTGTTAGAGGAGATTCTTATTGAGAAGAAAAAATTAGTAGATAATAAATTAAGAGAGCGATTAGACTTTGAGGAAAAGAATTATTTTTTCTTTTGTAAAACCTGTCAAAATATCAATATTAAATATAATTTTGATGAAGCTTTTGAACTTAACTTTAAATGTCCTGATTGTGGAAGTCCTTTAGAAGCCCAAGATAACCAGAAAATCATTGAATTTTTAAAAAACAAGATTGTCTTAAACCAGAACTTAAAGATATCAATTGATTGAAATAACTATTAGCTAAATTTAAAACTAAGTTCCGTTGTCAATAACCTTAAATTAATTATAAATTTGTAACTATTTATGGATGAAGTAGTTAGATTTGGAACATGTACAAAAGACTGTTATGGTTCTTGTGTATTTAATGGGATTTGGAATGATAATGCTATAGAACATAAATTACTTTATGCAAGGCCTTTAAAAAATCATCCTTTTACTAAAGGTTTTTTCTGTTCTAAATATAATAATCGGCAAGAATTATTATATCACCCAAATCGTTTAAAAAAACCATTAGCTAGGATTAGTCTAAAACCTGAAAATAATTTCAAAATTATTTCTTCTCAACAAGCAATAGAAATTATAGCCCAAAAAGTAATAGAAATTAAAGAAAAAAGGCAGGAAAAATCTATAATTGGGGCGTTTTATGCTGGAAATTCTGGATTGATATCTATGCATTCTCCTCTTAGGTTTTTTACTAAGATTGGAGGTACAGTTACCAGTGCGGGCCTATGTAATGAAGGTGGGTGTGAAAGTTTAAAAAAAATATTTGGAACTTATTCAATATCCAATCCTCTTCAAATAATTAATCCAGCGACCTCTTTAATTGTGATTTGGGGGAGTAATCTTTCAGAAAGTAATATTCATGCTTATTTTTTGGTTAAGCAAGCAATTAAAAATAAAACCAAGTTAATTGTAATTGATTCTCGAAATACTCGAGTCGCTAAAAAATCTAATTGTTTTCTACAAATAAATCCTGGTACTGAACATTTAATGGTTACAATGTTAGTTAAAGCACTTGATAACCAAAATGCATGTGATATTGAATTTTTAAAAGAAAATATTGATTCATATTCATCAATTTTTTCAGATATCGGGGATTTTGATGAAAATAAGTTATTGTCCCAAATAGGTATCAATTTTGAAAGATTTCAGGAATTTGTTGATTTGTTAGTTGAGCATAAACACCATACATTATTTATGATTGGTTATGGAGTTCAGAAAGATTTTTACGGAGGAAGAATTGTTCAATCCATTGCTTTACTCCAAATCTTACTTGGAAATATCGGTAAACAAGGAACAGGCTTATTATATTCTCAAAGTGATTTTATAAAGCCTATAACACTACCAATTTTGAATTATATTACCTCTTCTACAATTAGTTCCAATTTAAAGGAAATTCCTTTAATTAATCTTGGTAAAGCTTTATCTACCGGAGATTTTAAGCTATTATTTGTATATAATTTTAATCCGGTGAGCTCTTTACCTAATCAAAATTTATTGAGAGAAGCACTTTTAAAGAAAGATTTATTTGTGGTTGTTTTAGATTTATTTTTGAACGAAACCACGAATTATGCAGATATCGTAATACCAGCAAAGTTTGATTTGGAATCATCTGATATAATTACCCCGTATTATTTTCCTAGCATATCTATAAATTTAGGGGGTCCGTGTCCATATTCGGATTGTATGTCAAATTATGAGTTTTTTCAGCAATTAGCTTGGAAAGTAGGTTATAAAAAATCAGCAATTATTAAAGAATCTGAGGAAGATATATTTAATAAATGTTTAAACATGCTGCCACAAAAAATTTACAAAGATCTTATTTCAAAAGGATATCATTTATTATTCGATCAAACTCAGATTCCATTTAAAAATCTTAAATTTCCTACGCTAAATCATAAAATCCAAGTTCAACATATAAATCTTAGATTTGGTGAGAAGGAATTAAATCAGAAACTTAACCGCAAAAAAAATGAATTTATACTAATTTCACCATCTCATTCTTATTTCTTGCATTCTCAATTAGGTCAGTTGAATTCTAAGTATTATGAAGATTTTGGTAGAATATTTTTAAACCCAGAAGATATAAAGACT
Organism: Promethearchaeota archaeon; assembly: GCA_030603385.1. Classification (GTDB taxonomy): domain Archaea; phylum Asgardarchaeota; class Lokiarchaeia; order Sigyniarchaeales; family SOKP01; genus Loki-b32. The sequence goes on from JAUVXW010000019.1 coordinate 42,551, forward strand.
TTAGATGTAGATATAGATGAAGAGGTGATAGTTTCTAATGAATACGGTTATGCTAAATATATACTAGCCGAACTCCCATCTCTAAAATCTGGTATTGCGCTAATCTATTCTGGAGTATCATCACCTTATAATGAAAGTACAAATGTTAATCTTTTTACTCCTGATATTCCTGAAGAATCGGGTCTTTCGGGTGCATATAATTCTTCGGTAATAAAAGTTAAAAAAGTGAATTAGAAAACATTTTTATAAGCACAATTAGTTTATTAAAAAGCTCTTGTTAGGGAATCATCTTATGATTCTCGATCTGTCTTTCAATAGAGTAAATTAGATTAGGAATTTGAATCTTTACTTTTTCTTTTAATGAATGCAATATCTCCTAAAGAACTACCAGTTGATTTTTTCATAAATTTAGTTTCTTGAACATTAAACTCCGTCTCATCAACTTTCTTTAATAGTTTGATTTTATATACCTGTTGGATTTTTTTTGCTAGTTTGATGGTTGGCTCCACTTTTCCTGCTTCAATTCTCCGGAGTAATGATGGTTTTTCATTTAATTTCTGAGCAAATTGATCTTGATTGAGTCTAAGATTACCTCTAACATTTCGAATCCTTTTAGCATAATCCAGAACGATTTCTAATTCTTCAATTCTTTTAGGTTTAAATGCTTGCTTTTTTAGATTAGTTTGAGGTTTCTTTTGAGCGGTTTTCTTTATTTGAACATTGTTAGATGGTTTATAGATTTTTGTGCCATGTTGAGCACAATTATCACATACTGTGATTTTAGCACCCTCTAATAAAACTTTCTGTCCCTTTCCCCATATTATACCTCCGCATATTGGGCATTCCTTATCTACCTCACTGTATCTAGTTTTTGGCATAAACTCATCTCAAGTTTTACTAATTGATAGAATCCTCTTTCATATATAGAAGGGATTTGAGAACTCTTATAATTTATGGTTATTATTCCATTATATTTTATAATCTAAAAATTTTTTAAAAAATGAGATTTTAAAGCAATAGTAAAGAAATAACCTTAAATTTAAATGAAGAAAAGTTTATTATTAAATCAAAGCACGTTCTTAAGATTAATAGAAAATTGAGAAAAGAAGGAGTATAATCTTTTTGACTACGACCAAGGATAAGAGAAAAAGAGAAGAAACTAAAGATGGCGAGTATTTGATAACTTATACTAGACATCTAGAGAAAAGGTTAAGAAATTTAGAGACAGAAAAGCAACTATTAGACGCAGAGCGATTAAGGTTAGAACAAGAACTACATAGTTTAAGAAATGAAATTGATAGACTAAGAGAACCACCTTTGGTTTCTGCGACTATTATAGATTTTTTAGATGATAAAGGAAGAGCAATTGTAAAAAGTTCAACAGGACCAAGTTTCGTTGTCAATGCCAGTAGAAAAGTAAAAAATGAAAAATTAGCACCAGGGATGAGAGTTGCTTTAAATCAGAGAACATTCGCTATTATGGAAGTTTTACCTACAAAACTTGATCCATTTGTTAAAGGTATGGAAGTTATTGATTCAATTCCAGATATTTCCTATGCCGATGTTGGAGGTCTGGAAGATCAACTACGGGAAGTTAGAGAAACTGTCGAACTACCATTGAAGAAGCCAGAACTATTTGAAAGAATAGGGATTGAACCACCTAAAGGTGTATTATTATATGGGGCTCCAGGTACGGGAAAAACATTATTAGCAAAAGCAGTTGCTCATGAAACAGAAGCCACATTTATCAGAATTATTGGATCTGAATTAGTTCAAAAATTCATTGGTGAAGGTGCTCGCTTAGTTAGAGAAATTTTTAATTTAGCAAAACAAAAAGCCCCCACAATATTATTTATAGATGAACTAGACGCAATCGGTTCTCAGAGATTAAAAATAGCCACATCTGGAGATAGAGAGGTTCAGAGAACTTTAATGCAATTATTGAGTGAATTAGATGGCTTTGAAGAGCGAGGAGATGTGAAAATTATTGGTGCTACAAATCGAATTGATATTTTAGATCCCGCTCTATTGAGACCTGGAAGATTTGATCGAATGATAGATTTTCCTATTCCAGATGATGAAGCAAGGAAAGCTATTTTTAAGATTCATACTAGGAAATTGAATATAGAAGAAAAATTAGATCTCAATAGATTAGTAAATTTAACAGAAGGAGCAACTGGTGCGGATATAAAGGCTATTGCTACAGAAGCAGGTATGTTTGCTATTAGAAAGGAAGCTGAGAAAATCGTTGGTAAAGATTTTATTGATGCTGTTGATAAGGTCATGAATAAAGTAAGAGATAAATGTATAGAATCTAGGCTATACTCATAATGAGTATAGATTAGAATTTATTTATGTTTTGATTGCTTATTTTAATATAACCTATTTTATTATTTATTACAAATGGAAAATAAACTTTTATTAGGATTAAGACAAGTCAAAGCAATTTCAGATTATCAATTTGGCAAAGATATAACTAACATTCTATTTAATGAATTAGAGAATATTCTTATTGAAAGATCTCGTGCTACTAATAAAATACGATATATTTTTCATAAAAACAATTTAATACTTACATTACGACCTAATAACGGTTTCTTTACATTAAGTTTACACTCAGCCAGTATGATAATCAACAATATTTCAACTCCAAAGTTAAGAGTTATTGTTTTAAACGAGATTTCTGAGTTCATAAAGAAGGGGAGGAATGTTTTCTGTAAGCATGTGGTTGATATTGATGAAAATTTAAGACCCTTAGATGAAGTAATTGTAGTTAATCAAAATGACGAATTATTAGCTATTGGTAGATTAAAATTACCTATCTCATATATTAAGTCTTTTTCAAGTGGAGTTGCTGTAAATGTTCGAAAAGGAGTTTATAAATCAAAAATTTAAATTGCAGATTATTATATAATTATATAGAAATTACTTTTAAAAGTGAAGATCTTGGTAAAATTGCCAAAAGAAATGCAAGATAAAATTAAAAATAAACCTAAACGCCCACAAGCAGCACCAAAGAGAGAAGGGGGCCAAGTTGGATCAAGACAGATGCGAAGAAGAATGCAACAACAAGGCATCGAAATGGAACAAATTGAAGCAACAAGAGTTATAATCGAAGGATCAGAAAAAACCTTAGTATTAGAACAACCTGAAGTTGTTCTAATGAAACAAGCAGGTCAAGAGATTTATCAGATAATAGGACAAGCAGAAGAGCTTTCTTCGGATGATCTTACTATTGTTGCAGATACAAAAATTGAAGATGATGAATCAATAGAAGAGACAGAATTTAAACCCACTATAACAGAAAACGATATCATGTTAGTTGCAAATCAAGCGAACGTCGATAAAAAAGAGGCGGAAACGGTATTAAAAGAATGCGATGGAGATATTGCTAAAGCAATTTTATTCTTAAAAAATAGACCTTAATCGAATTATTTTTTTTAATTTAGAAATCATAAAAATTAAGAATTATAAAATTTTTAATATTCAAAAAGAAGGTTATTTGATAAGGAATGTCAAAAGTTAGGAAGAAACAAATTGAGCGCCAAAAAACTCTTTCAGAATTAGATATTAAATTTGAGAAAATTATTCAATTTTCTGGTTGGATGTTTTTATTTGCCCTTGGAGGTTTTATGGGAGGTTGGGTCGTTCTCGATACAATTTTAGAAATAATAGATTTAAATATAAATGCTATGACTTTTAGCTTAATTATATTTACTGGAACGAACTCAGCGGTTAGTTTTGGGGTAGCTTCAAAAATAAAAAATGACCGAACAAAAAAGAGAGAATTTTTTCTTGATTGGTTAATAGGAGAATTTCTTTTGTGTATGTTTGCGATATTTGCTGTTGCCGCTTATCAATGGTGAATATTTCCTTATTTTCTCCCTGTTTCTTGTCTGAATTTTATATAAAAAAATTAATAAATCATTTATAATCTTCCCTGGCAGGATGGAAAACATCAATCACTTCAGAATCTTCTAAAATTATGGCACCATGTTTTTCATTTGAGTCAAAAATATAGCTAGCACCCTTCTTAACTATAAATTCACCGTTCTCTGTGAGGAATTTTAATTTTCCATCTATTACATATCCAATTTGGTGTTCTTTGTGAGAATGCAAAGGGATCTCTGCATTCTTTTCAAGTGTAAAATGACATAACATAAGATTCCTGTTATATAATAACGTTTTTCGATAAACTCCTTCAAAAACCTTTATTTGCTTGGCATTATCCTTACTCTTAATATTTTTCATCATTATACCTTCCCCTTATTCAACCAATTTGATAAATTTTTTTGTTTAAATATACATATAATTAATTTTTATGGAATTATTTTATTTCAAATTTAATAAAAACTGTAATCTCATCGACAAAACTTTGGGTTATTGGCAAATACAAAAATAATAAATTACAAATCAATTAGACTCCAAATAATTATGTATTTGTTTCTGACTTAAACAACCAATAAAGGAAATTACAAATAAAGCGTTAATAAAATAACTTTAAATTGGAGAAACAAATAAATTTTTATATCAAAAGAGGTAAAATATTAACGATAATAAAGAATTAATAATTCTCTTAATTCAGATCACGCCACCGACAAAATTTTATACTTTTAAGAATCATAGATTATAGTTCTTTATTGTTAAAGATAATTTGAAATTGAAAAAAGAGATGTTAAACATTGGTATTGTTATCAGATCCTAAAACTATAAAAGAAAAAGATGGTGAAAAAATAAAGCGGAATTATTTAACAAAATTAATACCTCAAGTTTTTAGAACTGAAGGTGATGTTGTACCTTTCGATCCAGTTAAAATTGAACACAGTCTTATCAGAGAAACTGGTTTAGATCAAAGATCTGCTGATAGGATTACTGAACTTGTTGTCAGAAGAATAATTTCTTCAGGGATTAAATTTCTATCAGGTCCGCATATTAGAGAAATAGTTTGCTCAATTTTATCAGAACAACATTTTGAAGAAGAACGTAAAATATACACTAGAATTGGAATGCCATTGATGGATTATGAAGCTATTTTAGAATATGGAGTTGATGAAAATGCAAATCAAGATATGAACCCTGAAAGCATTCATCATTGGGCTGCAAATAGGATCTCTGATGAATATGCATTATTAAGAATTTTAGACTCAGAAGAAGCACGTGCTCATCTATTTGGTGATCTTCATGTTCATATGCTTCGGTATTTCGATTTGCGACCATTCTGCCAAGAATGGGATCCCAGGATGATTCTTGAAAATGGGTTACCACCTGTAGAGAGTTGGGTCCATTGTAGTAAGTCTGGCCCAGCAGGTAGTTTGCGAGTGGCCGTTACACATTTAGCAAAATGGTTAGGGATTATTCAAGGTGAATTTAGCGGTGGTCAGGGATATGATTATATAACCACCTTTTTAGCTCCTTATGCACGTGGTATCTCTGATAGAGAAATAGAACAATCGATGCAGTGTTTAATTTTTGAAACTAATCAAATTTTTGCTGCAAGAGGAGGACAAGTTCCATTTACTTCAATCTCCTGTACTCCAACAGTACCAGATGGTTTATTAAATATACCTGCAGTTGGGCCTCATGGAAAAATAGGAGGAACTTATGGTGATTATAAAGATGAGTGTCTTAAACTCTTTGATGCTTTAACTGACGTATATATTCAAGGTGACCATAATGGAAAACTCTTTGCTTTTCCGAAACATGAGATTAAAGTTAAAAAAGAATGGTTAAGTGAATTTGAACCATCTTATTTAAAACTAATGGAAGAAGTCGCAACAATGGGAACTCCATATTTTCTAAATATGTGCCCAGATTGGATGCCTGATGAAATTCATAGTCAATGTTGTAGAAAGTTTTTAAGTGGAAATCAAATAATAGAGCAATGCATCCTTGATCCCGAAAAAAGAAAAAATGCTAATGTGTGGGAAAATTATGTTACAATTGGTTCATTACAAAGCGTCAGTTTAAATTTACCTCGGTATGCTTATCTTTCCAATAATACAGATGATTATTTTACATTATTAGATATGAAAATGGAACTTTCAGCTAGAATTCTTAGAAAAAAATGGAATTTAATGGAAAAACGGTTAAAAACGGGTCATTTACCTTTATGCAGTGGGAAAATTAATGGCAAGCCTATTTTTAATATTAACGATCAGAATCTTTCAATAGGGTTTACTGGATTAAATGAAGCTGTGAAAAGCCTAACTGGATATGAATTACATGAACATGATACTGCTTATGAATTAGGAAAAAAAATATTAAGTTATATGGTTGCTAAATGTAATAGTATGACAGAAAGAGATAATAAATATTATTCTCTTTGGGAACAACCTGCAGAATCAACAGCTAATCGCTTAGCAAAATTAGATTTAAAACATTTTCCAAAGAAAGCTATCCCTCAATCACATGGTAATACTGCCTATTATACAAATTCAGATCATTTTAGATACGATGCAGGTATTTCTTTATCAGAAAGGATTAAAAAACAAGGTGAATTTCACCCGATAGTAAATGGAGGTGTTATCACTCACATTTGGCTTGGCGAACAAAAGCCAGATATTTATGCTTTATGGGAACTTACTAAGAATATCTGCCTTAATACGAATACTGCATATTTTGCATATACTATTGATTTCATTTATTGCCCATTATGTAGAAAGATGATTAGAGGGTCTCAATTTAGCTGTCCAATGTGTCATTCTGAAGATGTAAAAGTTTATTCCCGAGTCACAGGATATTATAGTGAAGTAAATAGATATAATCCTGGTAAAAAAGCCGAATGGCAAGCTCGTAAACGAGAATATATTTTTCATTAATTTTCTATTTTTTATATAATCCCGTATAATATTCTATATATGGTAAAAGAGAATTCATTAATAGAAATTCAAAATTTAGTTGATCATTGGATTTGTGAACATGGTGGATACTGGTCTCCTTTATCAATGATTTGTGCGATTATGGAAGAGTTAGGAGAAGTGGCTAGAGAGGTTAACTCTCTTGAAGGATATAAACCTAAAAAATCTAGTATATTGAATTCAAATTTAGGAGAGGAATTAGCTGATCTTCTATTTTCTATAATATGCATCGCTAATCATTATAAAGTTGATTTGGGAAAAGAATTTAATAATATAATTGATAAATACTCTAAGAGAGATTCAAAGCGGTTTTTAGATTTAGAATAACATCCTATTGTTTAATGGAATACCATTTGAATTTATTTTTAATGCAAAATTTTAATTGATTAAATTTTTCTATTTTATAAGTCATTAGTAATGGGTTACTAATTAATCGTTAAAACTCATGTTGAAAAATGGATTGGAAAAGCAGGAAATACTTCGTATACTAGAAGAAAAATTAAAATTAGATAAGTTGTATGATTCAGGATCAATTTTAGGATCTATGTGCACAGAACCACTTGATTTAGGTATTGAAATTTGCATGAAATATATATCTAAAAATTTAGGTGATCCTGGATTATTTTTAGGGACAACAGCTTTAGAGCAAGAATTAGTTTCAGAGATAGGTGAGCTTTTTGGAGGAAAACATATAATGGGTACTTTTACTACAGGTGGTTCAGAAGCAAATCTAATTGCATTGAGGATCGCTAAGAAGTTGAGACCTGATATAAAAAATCCTGAAGTTGTGTTATCTCAATCTGCACACATTTCATTTGATAAAGCAGCTGATTTACTCGATATAAAGCTTCGGAAAGCACATTTGAATGAAGATTTTACATTAGATATGAATCATTTTGAGTCTTTAATGAATCAAAATACATGCGGGGTAGTAGGAATTGCTGGAACTACATCTTTAGGTCTAGTTGACCCCATTGAAGAAATTGGTAAAAAAACCGATGGGAAAGATATCTCCTTCCATATAGATGCAGCATTTGGAGGATTTGTGTTACCTTTCTTAGAAAATTTAAATCTCCATAGCTCTCCCTGGGATTTTTCGGTCAAATCTGTTGATTCAATTACAGCAGATCCTCATAAGATGGGAATGGGAGTAATTCCTACTGGCGGAATTTTTTTAAGAGATAAATCAATCTTACAAAAAATCGGATTTGAAATTCCTTATTTAGCTGGTGGAAATTTTAAACATCTTCATATTGTTGGGACAAGACCAGGTGGAACAATTATTGCATTTTGGGCAATTCTAAAGTCTTTGGGAATAAACGGATTTAATAAAATTGTTGAAAAATGTATGGACAATACCAATTATTTGGTGAAAAGAATTGGGGGGATTAAAGGAATCAAAATAGCGACTAAACCTGTCATGAATATCGTAGGTATTACGACCGAGAATGGAGATACAATATGTAAAATTGATGAAGAATTGCGTAAAAGGAATTGGATGACAGGGAAATTCGAGAAACTCAATTTAATAAGAGTGGTAGTAATGCCGCATGTTCAAAAAGTCCATTTAAAAAATTTTGTTAAAGATTTAGAAAATATTGTAAAAATTTTAAAATTTTAATAAGTTAAGCTAATACAAAAATTCTTTCCTATAATTTTATATTCTATTTTATGTAATTTTATACTTATTTCCATCTCAATTTATGAAATTTTAAATGTAAAAGATATAGTTCTAAAATTGTATCATCTACCTCTTTAATTAATTCTTCTTATTTTATCAAATCCAAATCAGTTTGATACTGAATCTACTACTCTAAACCATATTACCAACAAAAAAATATATTTAGTACTTTTTACTATTTAATATTTAGTAAAAATTTATTTGGGAGTTTAATTTCATAAAGTTTGATTTAGTGATATGGGGAAAGAAAAAAAGGCATTAGGGATAAAGACAACTCGATATTTTACTAAAAATTGTTCTAAATGTGATTTTGAGTATCCAAATTGGTTTACTAATTGCCCAAAATGTGGAGCAGCTTGGGATGAAATGGAAGCAAAGGCATTTTCAACTACCGTAGCAGATCAAAAGAAAACAATCAAGATTGTAGTAAAGATAACTGAAGAAGATTTTAACAGAGCAATACTATATGTGAATTTAATTTTTAGTGCAGATCAAGGGAAGTCGTGGTATCAAATGCCAATGGACACAAAGATGGATTACTATATTGCTGAAATTGATGAAATCCCTTCGGGTTCAATTATTACTTATTACATTGAAGTTTATTTAGAGAATGGAGAAAGAATTATTGAAAATAATGATAATAAATATTTTTATTATAAAGTGGGTGTATCTATTGGAGAACCTGAAGAAAAACCTACCGAAAGGGAAAAAAAAGCGTTTAAAGAACAAATTAAAGAATCTCCAATCAAACCTAAACAATACTCTAAAGATTCCAGGGAATCTCAAAAATCAGAAACTTATGTAACCAGAAATCTGATTGAACAATCCACAAGGATCCCTCAAGAACCAATTAAGTCCAATACAGATGCTAGTTCTCAAGAACAATCTTCAAATGATTTAACGATTTTTGGCAAACCTCAAACAAAAATTGATCCTGAATTAAAAGTTTGTACTTATTGTAATTCTAAAATAAAGAAAATGTGGAGTACTTGCCCAATTTGTGGAAAAGATCTATAACTAATCCTAACAATTAATTTAGGCAATAAAGAATGCATTAAACATTGAATTTAATTAAAATACTTAAATTTTGTTCATATAAAAAATACATATTAAAAATAATTATAAGTGTGAACCACACTTGTTACAAAAAGCATAATCAGAAGATAATATTGCACCACAATTTTTACAGATTATTAGCTCTTTACTACCTGATTTGGAACCATTGCTTTGAGGTGTTGGTGTTGACTGAATTGGCGTGAAACCACTAGGTTTACTTCCTATATCAGCAGCGTTTGGAATTATCCTCAGTTTACTGTTTTCTTGAATTTGTGATTCTTTTTTTTCGCTAAATGGAACAAAGTGAGATGAATGAGCATTTGTTGTTTCATCATCTTTCTGTGTTAAGGCTTGAAAAAGAGAAGGCGTACTAGTTGGTTTGCTTACGGGAGTTATAGGTGGAATTGGAACTGCAGCCGTAGATTCTACTTTCGCTTTCTTTTCTTTTTTAGGTTTTTCTTTCTTTTCCTTTTTAGTTTTTTTCATTGCTTCTAGTAATTGTTGCTGTTTTTCTTTTTCTTCTTGAATTTTCTTTTCCTTCTCTTCCTTCTTTTTCTGTTTTTCAAGTTTTTTCATATCTTTCTTTGAATAAATCGGTTCAGGCATGTAATCCATTAAAGAATCAGATTTTGGTTGAGGTTCTCCTTGTGACCTAAGAAAAGGAGTGGGTGGTAGATTAGAGCTTTCTGCCGTTGGAATTTCTTTAACAGATTGAAATCCTTCTGGTGCTGGTGCTGGGGTGGGAACATTTGAAGCAAAAGGAACGGCTTTTGGCTTGTAAGTTTCCTCACTAGTAGATATTGAGGATCCTTGAAAAGGAATAGAACTGGTAACTTCTTCTGACTTTTCTTCTGCTATTATTTCTTCCGGTGTTTTAAATTCAAAATCTGTTGATCCCATGTTTTGGGTTCCAACCTTTGATTCAGGAATCGGGATTTCTGGCTCAGATTCTGGCTCGAAAGAGTGACTTGGGGCGGGAGATTTTATAAGAGCGGGTTCTGGAACTGGGGGAGCTTCATATTCAAATTCTGGTTCTGGTTCAAATGATGATACTGGTTCTTGTTTCACCGTCGTCATAGGTTCTGGAACTGGTGGAGCAGAATAGTCAAAATCAGGCTGCACTTGAGCTGAGGTGGGTGTATAGGCTTCAGAACCTGTAATTGGTATAAGTCCGGGGTTAAATACCACATTATTGGATATAAGCTGATCTGGAACTCCTGATCCTATCATTAGGCAAGCGAGAATATAGAAACAATCGCCGACACCGTCTCCTGTCTTTGCAGAAGTCTCCATGTAATATAAATTAAAATCACGTGTGAATGTGTTGATTTCATCTAAAGATACAGCCCTTTGATCTACTAAATCGCTTTTATTTCCAACTAATAGTAAAGGAATCTCGGTCTTTACATTTGCTCTAACCTCTTCAATCCATCCAGGCAGATGTTCAAAACTAGCAGAATTTGTTAAATCAAAAATCAATAAGGCTCCTAATGATCCTCTGTAATACATTGGTCTAATTGAGCTAAAACGTTCTTGTCCGCCTGTATCCCATATTTGCAGTTTTGATCGAATTAGTCCTTCATTAGAATCAATATTAATTGTTTTTACGTGAAAATCCACACCGATTGTCATCTTATAATCCTCTGTAAAGAAGCCCTTAGAGAATCTGAGAGTTAAAGCAGTCTTTCCGACGCCTCCATCTCCTACAACAATCGATTTAAAAAGATAGTCATATTCTTCAGCCATCACATGTCCTCTGTTTACTGTTCACTTTAATATATTTTTAAAATTTTCAAAAATGTTCAAGCTTATATATATTATAACTATAAATACAAATTTATAATTTTATTTATATCTATAAAAGGAGATTCCGTTATTATACTAATAATTAAATGAGTTATCGAGGTATTATTTTTTTGGCAAATAGAGATAAAATAATTCTAAATTTAATAATTGTATCAAAATATTAAATAATTTAATTTATAGCTTCTTCATTTTTTTGTTAAAAAGATTTTTTATAAACGATTCATATACTTTTTACAAGTTTTAATTGGAAGTTGAAAATTATGGTAAACCCTAAAGATATTGATTTTTACTCATTAGGATTTAATTTTGTTGAAACTAAGACTATGTTCGTTTCTGATTTTAAAGACGGTAAATGGGATGAAGGTAAGCTAGTACCCTTTGGTAATATTGAAATTTCTCCTGCGGCATGTGTGTTAAATTATGGACAAGGAATTTTTGAAGGAATGAAAGCTTTAAGAGCAAAGTCAGGAGAGATTACCTTATTTAAGCCAAATGAAAATGGAAAAAGATTTAATCAAAGTGCTAAAAGAATGCTAATGCCGAAGTATGATATTGATAAATTTATAGAAGCAATCAAAAATGTGGTAAAGGCAAATGAAGATTACATCCCTCCTTACGATAGTGGAGGAGCTTTATACATCCGACCTATGTTGTTTGGGAATGGACCAATGTTGGGTGTAGCTTCGGCAAAAGAATTCAAGTTAATCATTTTTACAGCTCCTGTTGGACCTTATTTCCCCGAAGGTTTTAACGGTATTGATTTAGAGATTTCGAAAAAGTATACAAGAGCCGCACCTGGAGGAACTGGCTCGACAAAAACAATCTGTAATTATGCTGGAACAATGTTACCAGCAAAAGAAGCAAAGTCTAGAGGTTTTGCTCAAATTTTATACTTAGACGCAGTCAATTTAGAGTTTATAGAGGAGGTTGGAGCTGCTAATTTTTTTGGATTAATAAATGGTAAATTAGCCACTCCTAGAAAAACAGGAACAATTCTTGAGGGAATCACAAGAGAATCTATTTTAGAATTGGCATTAAAAAAACTAGGAATAGAAGTCGAAGAAAGAGATATTTCTTATAAAGAATTATTCGATGAGAGTTGTACTGAAGCTTTCTGTTCAGGAACTGCTGCGGTTATAACACCTATAGCTTCAGTTTCTTTAGAGGGTAAAGAAAAGATTTTCAATAATAAAGCACCTGGTGAAATTACAACAAAATTATATGAAATACTAACGGGAATTCAACGTTTAGAAATTGAAGATGAATTTGGATGGATAGTTAAAGTCTAATTAGCAATTTTTCTTTTAATTTGATAATTTTTCAATTAGACTATAAAAAGCCTGTTTTACATTAAATCCTGTTTTTGATGATATTTTTAAATATCCTATTACGTTCTTATTATTCCTTATAATCTCTGAAATATAATCGTCAAAAATATGTGCTTCGCTAGTATCAATTATATCACTTTTTGTACCTATAATATAAGCAGGTATATTTCCATAATGATTTAATTTATGAATCCATTCCTCAACGCCTTCGAGTGTATTAAATCGCGATAGATCAAATAATACGAAAGCAGCAAGAGAACCATTTACAAAATCAGATAATAACTTCTTAAATTGATTTTGACCTGCAAAATCCCACATTACAAAGTTATACTCATATCCATTAATATGGACATCTTTTGAAAAGAAATCCACTCCCTTAGTTAATTCGCTATTCATATCAAAATTATCATGTATTAAGCGGTTAAGAAATGAGGTTTTTCCTACTCCTCCATCTCCAGAAACAATGAGTTTAATCGTTTTTTTCATTTTAATATATACTATTTTATTTCAAATTTAAAAAAGTACAATAAAATTTGTTTTCCGTAATAGTAGAACATAAAAAAAGTTTGTTAGTTGAATAAATACTTTTATACATAAACGTAAAATAAATATATAGTATATTTCTAAAGAGATTATTATAGGGAGAACAAATTAAATTTATGAGATCCGGAGAAGTTGTGAACCACCTGTGCTAATTAGTTCATTTTCTCCATTCCAGACTTTTGCTTTACAGAAATAAATATTTTTTCCACTCTTTATGCATTTTGCTTTTGCTAAAAGCCGTCCTTTAGAAACAGGTTTAAGAAACTCAACTTGCAAATCTATGGTTGTAACATAACCATTAGGATATATTAATGAAAATGCAGCACATGCACATGAAGAATCAATTAGAGATGCTATAACACCTCCATGAACCATACCATTCTGAGTTAAATCTTTTCTAACAATAATTTCAAAATTAGCTCTTCCATTGCCAATCTCTAGCAGTTTAAGACCTAATGTTGAGTAGTAAGGAATTCTATTATAAAGAACTTTTTTTAATTCTTCCATATTATTTATCTCTTTCTTTTGGAATTTAATATTTATTACCTGCTTTCTTAAATGCAAAGAAATAAAACTTAATTAAACCACAAATTCTTGATGCTTAAATTTTCAATAAATGATCACCTTGAGCTTAGACTAGAAAATAACAAAACAAATATTTATGTAAATAATGAGTTGTTTATCCAGTGTAAATATCTTCTATTAAACATATCTATAGAGGAAATGGATAATTTAAAAGATATAAATTCGATTGACGAGGCTGTTGTAAAACTAAATAGATCTTTTGAATTTTCAAGCCCAAAGGCGATTAAGATCTCCCCAGAAGTTCAATTTTGGGGACATTGTTCTAATTTACAAGTATGGTATGAAAATAATTATAACTCCTGCCTAATCCATAGTAATTTAGCTTTTCCATTGCTTAAAAAACTCACAGAGGCAGGAGATCTTTGTGCAAAAAAAGTATTTAAAGAAGAAATCGCAAAGAGGTTTGAGAATGGACATTTAGGTACTGTTCAATTTTTTGTTTATAACAATTACTTAGATTTTTTAAATAAAGGAGAATTGGAATGTTTATTTGAGCAATCGAGTGCTATTCTAATTGAAAATATTCTAAATCAATTAAAAAAATTAGTGATTTCTAGCTTGACTAATTATAGAACAATAAAAGAATTAATAGATTTAATTTTGTTTATAGATTTAAAGTTTAATAAAATCCTTCTGATTGAAATATTTAAACACTTTCCTCAAAAATACGAAGAGCAATTTGCAAAATTAGTTTTACTACATTTAAACTATAAAGAATTTAATAACTACAAAATCCCTTATGGTAAATTTTATTATTATTTCGAACAGTTCATTACCTTTTTGTATGAAAATTATCCTTGCTTCAATAAACTAAACAAATTTTTGGATTCTGGTTATTATAATTCTTCTTATTCTTTAGAGGAGAGATTTGCTTATGGTGCAGTTACTTACAAATGAAAAGTCTAAAAAATGCGATCATGAATTTTAATTTCAAGCTTATAAATTAACGGTTTTTAATAATTAAGAATAACCTTTAAAGATTAATTATCAAATTTAATCAAAAACTAAAGAAATTAATAAAAATAAGCATTTGCGGATTTGAAGAAAAATGAAATCATGGATGTTATATGGGGCTTATGGGTATACAGGAAGTTTGATCGCACAAGAAGCAAAAAACCGTGGTCATTCACCCGTATTAGCTGGACGTTCTGCCGAGAAACTCATTCCATTCGCAGAAAAATTAAACTTAGATTATATTGTACTAGATTTAAAAAATGAAAATGCTTTAGTAAATACTCTTGAAGAATTTGATTTAGTTTTTCATTCAGCAGGGCCTTATAAATTTACAAGTGCTCCTATGGTGAAAGCATGCTTAAAATCCAGTACAAATTATGTTGATATTACCGGTGAAATCCCTGTTTTTGAACAGAATTTTAGATATGATACTCAAGCAAAAGACAAAGGAATTGCAATTATATCAGGAGTTGGATTTGACGTTGTTCCTACTGATTGCTTAGCTAAATATGTCAGTGAAAAGATTATAAGGCCAACATCTTTGGATCTTGGGATAACAGCTATGAGTAATCCAAGTCCTGGCACTCTTAAAACGATGTTAGAACATTATAATATTGGACAATTAGTCAGAAGAAATGGAATCCTTATACCTCTTGAGAAGGAAGAAATCCGAAAGATACAGTTTTCTGATAAAGAACGGACAGTAAGACCAGTTACATGGGGTGATTTATCTACTGCTTACCGAACAACGGGTATACCGAATATAACTACTTACTTTCCTTTACCGAAGAAATTCCCCAATTTACTTGGTTCTGTTGGAGTTTCGCCTAAACAAATGTTTGAAAATAAAGAATCTAAGAAAAAGGTTGAAAGATGGATTGAAGAAAATATTCATGGACCTGATGAATTTAAACGAAAAACCTATCGATGCTATATATCAGCTTCAGTATATAACAATGAAGGTATGGAAGCGCATGCTTGGCTTGAAACAATGGAGTCTTATCGTTTCACTGCTGTTTCAGGAGTGCGATCTGTAGAAAAATTATTCGATATTGAACCTACAGGTGTGTTAACACCGGCTTTAGCTTTTGGAGCAGACTTTATATTAGAGATTCCTGAGACAAAGCGTATTGATTCTATTAATTAAGATATTAACAATAAACTTATTTTTTATCCAAAATATTCCATTAATAAAATCAATTTACTATACTTGAATTCTCAAAACATTACGATTAGCATTTATGACAAATCCGTCAATTATAGCAAAGTTAAATATTAAGAATTGTATTGGTTGTGGTGCTTGTGTTGAAATTTGCCCTAAATGTGCAATCCCATATTCTCTAATTGGATTTATATCATCATTGGCAAAAATTAATGCTAATAGATGCGATGGATGTGGAAAATGTGTTGAAATCTGCTCGCATAGAGCTATCGTAATGATTAAACAAAATTGTCAATATTACCCGTTAGATAAGAACTATTTTTTTAGGACCTCTGCAAAGTATATCATCTAAATTTTGAACAACATCTAGATTACTGATATATTAGATTTAGGAGTATTAATATTTAAGTAGCAAAAAATTATCATTAGAAAGATTTATTAAGGTTCCAAATTAACTGGAATAGTAAAAAGCTTCTAAAAGTGAGATTTTTCTATGGAAAAAGAACATATTTTTTTGAAATTATTTGGTCAAAAACTCATTAGTTATAAGAAGCTTAAAAATGGTCAAGTTGCAGGAACTGGTCTTCTCAACCCTCTCCTTGATAGATTACGGATATATCGTCTAGTTTTTATGATACTCTTACAAGCTAAATTCTATAAAAATTATGACACAATTGGAAAATGGGAAGGAAAAATGGTTGCAAATACATTTGCTCCCCCAGTTGGAAGCCGTCCTATGCTCCGCGCTTTAAAAGGATTAGTAAAATCCCAATTAATGCCTTATCCCTTTCCTGTTGCGATGACTTTTGCGATTACATATAAATGTCAATGTAAATGTGTTCATTGCAGTGCCGGCAGGCATTTTAATAAAGATAGGAGAGAATTATCCACAGAAGAGGCTAAAAAACTAATTGACGACGCACAGAAATTAGGCGTAACTATCATTGCCTTCACAGGAGGAGAACCCTTACTGCGCGAAGATGTTTTTGAGCTTATCTCTCATGTAGATAAAAAAAAAGCAATGCCTGTAATGTTTACAAATGGTCAATTTCTTACAGATGAAAATGTGGATAAATTAGCTGATGCAGGTCTTTATTCATTATTTTTAAGTATTGATTCCCCTGATCCTGAAAAACATAACAAACTAAGAGGGATGCCAGGATTATTTGAGACTGCTATTGAGGGACTTAAGAAGGTGAAATCAAGAGGGATTTTTGCGGGTTTTTCCTCTTATGCAACCCGCTCTGGAACAGAAAAAGGAATATATAAAAGGCTACATGAATTAGCTATTGAACTTGGTCTCCACAATATAATCCTCTTTGATTGCGTGCCTACAGGAAATATGTTGAAAGATACAAGCGAAATGTTGACATTTGAATTGCGAGAAAAACTTCATAATTATTCTGCTGAAGTATTTAAAAATAAAATTGTTCCGCCAATTTCATCTCAAGCCTGGCAGAATTCTGTGGAAGCATACCTTTCTGGGATAGGATGTTTAGCTGCAAATATTCAATGCTACGCTTCTGCTTATGGAGATATCGCTCCTTGTGATTTTACACCTATTTCTTTTGGAAACATCAGAAAGGAATCTTTAAAAAAGATATGGATGCGGATGGTGAAACATCCTGCATATAATCACCGAAGTCCTTTCTGTAGGATGCAAAATAAAGAATTCCGAGATCTTTATATTAATCCAATACCTGATGACGCTTATCTTCCATACGAAATAAAAAAACTTCCTATCGTTGACTATCGAAAATGAAAAATTTGTAAAATGAATCTCGTTCTACGCAAGCAATCTATTTATGTTCATTTTTTCCCTATTTTTTCATCATATATTCCTGAGGAATTTCTTGCCCTAATCCCGCTTCTTTAAATTTCTGACCATTATCTACATAAAGATTAGAGCCCCATTCTCCCATTCTTCTACGTGGATATTCTTTCTTTTTGATAGCAGGTACACCAGCATAAAGACAGTTATCTTCGGCTTTTCCTATAATAACAGATCCGCCTGCTATAACTACTCCTGTTCCAACTTTTGAATCTTGAAGAACTATTGCTCCAATTCCAATCAATGTTGAGTTGCCAATAGTAGAGGGGCCGTGTACCATTGATAAATGTCCAAGAGTTACATTTTTACCTATTTTACATAACCCTTTAATTGTTGAATGGATTACACAGTTCTCTTGAATACTTGTGTTTTCTCCCACTACAATTTTACCCCAATCCCCTCTTAATTTCGCACCAAACCATATATTTACATAAGCACCAATCTCTACATCCCCAATAATAACCGCGTCTTTAGCTATAAATGCAGTGGGATGAATACTTGGGGTTGTTCCATTATATGGTGATGCAACAATCATGTTTATGACCTCAAAATCTTTTAAAAAATATTTAGGTTGAATTCTAAAGACTCAAAAATTATTTAAGATTTTTGGATAAAACTCTATTCCTATATTCTCGAGAAAAGGATAATTCCCTTTTATGAAAAATTATTAAATACGAAATTTTATTTCTTTGTTACACATCATAAGTTAGATTGAAGCGATAAATGAAAATTAATGTAATGTATGAAGACAGTTTTCAAATAAATGTTAAACAAGCATTTGATTTAACAATGCAATGGTTATTAGGTCAACATAAAGCAAAGATTAAAGAGTCAACACCTTCCAAATATATCGAAGCTAAACAAGGGACCATGATGACAAATACCGGTCATGATCCAAATTGGAAAAAAAGAATTCGGATAAATTTTTATGAGTTAGAGGGAAAAAAAACACTTATAAGGATTGAAGCTATTCCACTTGCACGAAATATATTCAGAGTAGAAAAACTCAAACAATCTTGGTTTGATGGATTATTCTCTCATTTATTTTCACTTCTTCAAACTGTTGGAAAACAGCAAAAATCAGAAGCTATTTTAAAGTCCAACTTTGAGACAGTAGAAAGGATAAAATATTGCCCATATTGCGGAAAAAAAGTTGAAGAGAAAACCTTAATTTGCCCTGACTGTGGTATCGATTTAGTTTAGTCAATAAGAAGAACTATAGAAATTAACAATAAACTAAACATTAAAATCATCAATATAAAGCTTATTACATAACAAGACTCTCTAGAATTGACATGAC
This sequence comes from Promethearchaeota archaeon, assembly GCA_030603385.1. Lineage (GTDB taxonomy): Archaea > Asgardarchaeota > Lokiarchaeia > Sigyniarchaeales > SOKP01 > Loki-b32. Next base: position 61,654 of record JAUVXW010000019.1, read on the forward strand.
ATATTGATGAAACAGTAATATATAAAACCGTGACATAAATAAATGATAAATATGATACTGTGAGTTTATATTTCATTAAAATAGAATATACTTTTATTTTATTAAGGTTTTCTACAGTTTGAAATTCTTCTTTTTTAACATATGAGTCATTTCAAAAGACATGATAAATTTTTTTGTTAAATCTATATTAACCTTATTGACTGTAAATAAAGAGTATAATATACCTCTGTCAGAATATGTTTTTGATTCTTTCTTATTGAGAATATTAACTTCTACTTCCATTGTATCACCCACTCTTAGAGAATCTTTAAATTCTAAATTCTTTATCCCTAGTAATGCAATAACAGTTCTCTCATATATACCAAGTTTCAAAAAAAGACCGATTGCTAAAGGAATGATAAACGGTCCAGGAAAAACGTGAGACTTATAGGGCATTTCTTTTGTAGCATATATCTCATCGAAAAACATGGATAAATTAAACCAACATAAATTACAAAAGTCAAGTAAGTCTGCTTCCCTTAAGGTTCTCCTTGATGTAATATATAGTTCTCCCTCATGAAATTCCTCATAAAATTTTCCTCGCATTTCAGAAATATAGATCACCTAAATTATCTATGTTCTTATTAAAAAATTATAATGATAATTTTAAATGAATTTTGCGCTGAAAATAACTTTTATTGAAATTCATATTCAATTCATTTACTATGTTCAATTTATATTCTTTACCTTTTACTAAAATTTATAATTTTTTTACCTTTTCTTTCTGTAAGCAAATATGTACCTCAAGACTATAGATAGGAATTTTTAAGAATGAATTTGTAGAGTCGTAAAGTTAATGAAGGAACATGTTAAACAGGATAATCATATCATTATAAAATAACATGAAATCAATGATTATATTTCTATAAAAATAATTCACTTACCTTTTGATCATAAGATTAAAGAATATGAATCTTATGTGTATTCTGAAAAAGGGACTAAAGTAGTAATTTGTATAAGGAATGAACCTTTAGTAACAATACCTAGCGCTTTGTTTCCTTCATTAAAGACGATAATTCAAGAAAAAAAAGATCCTACAGATAGATATGAATATAATCAGAAAAAAAATTTAACAGAAACAATTTTCCGAAGACTTCTATCAAATCTAATCATCTGGTCTGAAAATGATTATAATACTCAAATCATAGACCACAAAATTGCGTTCCCCTTATTGAAAAAACTAAGGGAGGTTGGAGATACCAAATTTCAAATTATTTTACAACAAGAAATATTGAAGGCATATTCTACAAGTACGTTTCAGGTAAAAGAATTTTTAAAACGTGAAGGATATTTAAAACTTATTGGTGACTTTTTCTAACTTATATGTTAAAAAAAAAGATTAAAATTGAAAAAAAATACTTTAAGCTTTATTTAATTCATCATTAATCCCTGCAATTCTTTTTACAATCTCTTTTCTAGATTCAATATCATACTGAGTTGTTATTGCAATACTTTCCATCACAGGTGAACCCCCACCATGATAACTTCCAAAGAGATGAACCCCTGCGGTTGCAGAACAGTATATATCACCGACATACCGCCAGAATTGTGCAGCATTTTCAGGTGAAATCTTAGGATTTCGGGTAATATATTTGTAAAGTTGTTCTTTTAATTCTGGATTCACAAAATCTCTTTCATGAGGGAAAGTTGCAGGAATACCTCCTGAAAGATCAACTATAATCTCAGCTTCACGAAAAACATTTTCTCCTGATAAACATCTTCCAACATTACAATAAATTGAATTTGGAATATAGCTTCCAGGTCCATAAGGAATAAATCCTACACCAGGCATATATACTTCTGGTTTACCTAAATCGGAAGCAGTATATCCTGCAGCATAACCTAGTTCTGTAACCATAATTAATTCAGCTAGCTTACTCCTTACATGTGATGCTCTATGGATATTATTATATTCTGCTGCTAAAGCGGCAGTTCCTACAACTAAATCTCCTATTGCGGGTTTACATCCTGAATAGCTATGACGATGAAATAGAGCGAATAACAATGCAAGAGTACCAGCATGTTGATATTCGCCGCATAGAAAAACCCTTTCCCATGGAACAAATACGTCATCAAAAATGATGTATGAATCTGTTGCCCCTGGCATGAATCCACGTTTGAAGTGTTCTCTTTCGCGTAAGTTGTGAATGGTAACGACTTGTTTAACACCTTCATAATCAGCAGGCAATGCAAATGCAACAGCATAATCCTTATCTTCTGGTCTCAATGCTCTGGTTGGAACAACTATAATCTCATCTGATACAGAAGCTTCTGAAATGTGAACTTTGCATCCACGAACGATAATTCCGTCTTTTCTTTTTTCTACAACTCGAACATACATGTCTGGATCTTCCTGATCTGCAGGTCTTTTTATTCGATTACCTTTAACGTCCGTTTGAGCGCAAGCAGCAATTAAATCTTCCTTTTGAAAGCGTTCCATCCATTTTTTAAAGTTCTCATGATAATTGGTTTCTCCTTTATTGGATTTATCTGCTTCATAACTAACATTATATACTGCATTAGCTCCATCACAGCCCATACAACGTTGAATGCATCCGCCAACTTTTTGACAGATTTTTCGAGTCATATCTTGCTTCCTGTGGAGATCTTCAGTATTTTGATGTATGTGCGTAAAACGATTAATTATTTCGCCAGTAAGGTGAGATTTTGCAAAGATTAAATCCTTATATTCTGGATCATCAACTACATCATATGTTGTCCCAATAGTGTTGATACAAGCTATCTGTCGCTCATCTAATCGATCAATCCTTTCTCCATTAAAGTAAATATTCTTCTTCATTTTGCTTAATGCTTTCATATATTCTTCTTTTGTTCTCATTTTGTATACCTCATTTATTATATAATATAGAAATTCTCCATTTTATGATATTACTCTTTTAAAAATCAATATTAAGAGGTAATACACTTAAAAATGGTCATCATCTACTTATTATTTAAAATTATTTAAAATTTTAATTATTTATCAAACAAAATTCTATCTATTACAAGAACTAAAATTTTCATAGAAATTAAATGGAATACTTTGAAATTATCTAAATTGATCCCCAAATAAGTCTAAAAAAGATAAATAAGATTGTTATTAATCATTTAGTTCTTTAATAATCCATCTTTTTACAAAATAACTTTCAAAAAACATTATATAAACGGAGAATTTTTAGATGGATGCTGAAGAAAAGCTAGAGTTAATGAAAATCATGTTTAATCCGAAAAATGTTGCGCTTATGGGAGCAACGGGTAAAATGGGAAAAATTGGTTCATTCGTAGGAATGAGTATTTTAAGCTGTGGGTTTAAAAAAAAGATTTATCCCATCAATCCCAGTCCAAGATATCAAAACAAGAAAATATTAGGGAATGAGGTTTATTCTTCTCTCGATAAGTGTCCAGAACAAATTGATTTAGTTGGAATTGTTGTTCCACCAAATGCAGTAATAGATTCAGTAAAATTAGCAATAGAAAATGACGTTAAGACAGCAGCTATAATCACAGCAGGATTTGGAGAAGTTAAAACTGAAGAGAGACAACAAGAAAACAAAGAATTGGTTAAAATTGCTGATAAAGGTGGATTAATTTTTGTTGGTCCAAATTCTATGGGTTTTTATTCATCGGAAGATAAAACTTCTCCGCTACATTTAGGCTTTGGATTTATGCTTCCAAAACCAGGCAATGTTTCTATAGTTTCTCAATCTGGGACAATGGGCACAATTCTATGTAATGCATTACAAAGAATCAGATATTTCGTATCAAGTGGAAATGAAGCCTCTTTAACTCTTGAAGATTATCTACAATATTATGCTCAAGATGATGAAACAAAAACAATTGCATTATTTGCTGAAGGTTTACGTGCGGGTAAACGATTTAAGGAAATATGCACCGAAATTACTAAAAAAAAACCTGTTCTTTTTCTTAAAGCTGGGATCACTAAAACTGGTGCAAGAGCCGCTAATAGCCATACTGGCTCAATTGCGGGTTCATTAGATATATATAAATCTGTTTTTAAGCAAACAGGTGTAATATACGCCGAACAGATAATGGACTTTATATACCTAATTAAAGGTGCGCAATTCCTCCTTCCTCTTCCTAACACTGATCCTTTACGAGCTGGAATAATCAGTGGTGGAGGTGGTTTTGTTGTACATCTTACTGATCTATGCGAAAAGCACGGAATCAATGTAGTTGATTTAAACAAGGAACCAAATGGTCCTAAACTTATAGAGGATATTTCAAAACACCTCCCTTTCTATTGGAGCCATAATAATCCTGTTGACATGGTTGCTACAAATAATCCTAATGCTTATCAAAATGTAATGGAGCTGATGTTGAATTCCAATTGTTTTGATGTTATTTTTACTATGACATCTGCCACATTTCTCGAAAGAATAAAAATGCTGAAGCCAGAAAATGAAGCTGGAAAAAAAATGAAAGAAATGATGATGTCGAGGAGAGCTGATAGGCTAAATCAAATAGTCGATCATGAAATAAATTTAGCTCGAAGCCATCCGAATAAAAAGATAATATACATTTCATTAGCCCCAAGCCTTGGTAACCCCATCTATGATAAATATGATGAGAATCAAGTTATGGTGTTTGGTGGGAATCTTGAAACTGCAGCAATCGTATTAAGAAAACTTCATGACTATCAAAAGTTTATTAATCAAAGTTCTATTGCATGAAATCAACCTTAAAAGCTTAACTCTAAACTTACTTTACAAATCTAAAAACACTTAAATTGAACCTTGTTATTCATTTTCAATAAAACCAATTACTCCTATTGAGAATATCCTTACCTCAAATCCTCAACTAATTCAAGAAATTCTGCATATGGAATGGCCGTCCAACTTTCTGCAAAAGTAGCCCCTGCAGAGCGAGAAAGCAAGGATACTTTTGCTGCGTCTTGTTCATTTTTTACTTCAAAAATATCAAGAAAATCATAGGGACCTAGAATCGCATAATGTGCGATCCACTTAATATCTGGGATCTTTTCTCTGACTAATTTTAACCATTTTTCACCTTGATCTTTCCTTTTCTCCACTAAATCAGGATTTTGGAGTTTCGTTGCAAGTATATATACAGGCATAAAGAAGAAAATAATAATTGAAAATTTAAATCTTATTGATGCAAAAAGTTATAAATTTCCGTAGATTCAGCTATAAATAATTCGAAAATTATAGCTACTTTATTACAAATTAAGAAAACATCGGTGAAGACAACTGGAATCTAATTTTACCCCTAAAGAACGAGCTGCTTATGATCGATATATTACATTGGCAGAAAAAGTATTCGAAAATCCAAATCAAAGTTTAGGTACATATGTTGAACGTCATGCTGAGAAATCTCCAAATAAACCTGCTTTATTTTTCGAGGATAGATCATGGACATGGAATCAGTTTAACAGAGAAGCAAATCAAGCCTTCGTAAAGAAGGATATAATATCAATGAAATAAAAGATCCGCTCTACTTCTGGAATTCATCGATAAAAAAATACGTTCCATTTGGTATTTCTAAATATCGAGAAATTATAAAGGGACAAATAGAGATCTAAGATTTAATTGATGCGAGTTTCATTTTAGTAAAAATGAACCTGAACCATTAGAAGAATCAGAGAATATCAATACAATATATCCACTAGAAGTAATAAAAATGGTACCTTCAACTGTTATTTTTAAAGTTATAAAAAAAATATAGAAATAATAAAATCCTTACTCATGAACATACTCCTTTCTTTCTCATTCTATCCCTAAAGCCGCGCGAGCCTTTTCCAAGTTATCAACTCCAAGAACAATTCTATTATTCTCAGCCATATAAATTAGGTCAATATTAACACCTGCTTTACCTATTTTTCGAGCCATCTTCCCCCCTGTGCCGGGTTTTCCCGCAATATTACCGATATCCATAACGAGTACTTCACGTATAGCACGTACTTCAAAACCCTCATTTTCGAGTACCCATTTGGTTGTAGTTTCATCTTCAACCAAAATATGGATGATTCCTTCGTCTTTCAGAGGAAATCCACATAACCCTTCCATATTAATGCCATTTTTACCTAGAACCTCCCCCATATCAGCTAGAATGCCCGGTTGATTTTTCAAAATAACAGTTAAATCTCTCATTATTTTATTCCTCCTGTTTTTGTTTATGTTATTTATTTTATTAAATCTTGTTTCGTTATCTTTAGATTTTTTTGCAATGCTTAATTATGTTTTTTCTCTATTTAAGCTTTCTTTTAAAATTTTTATAAAGGATCAATGGTTAAAAAAATACCCTCGTATTTGACCATCTAATTTTAAAACAAAAAAGTAAAAGTAGAATTCTTGCTCGCAATTTGTCTCAGAATTCCAATTTAACCTTTATTTTTCCCCTAAAAAGTCGATTATAATAATACTTCTTTCAGTAATTTCTAAGGGTTGTAAATATTTATTGATTACATCTATTTCTTTTATGTTTTTATAATCTTTAATCAATCTTTGTTTCCCCAGTAGGGATTGGCCATATCATATCTCACCAGTAATTTTAATTATGTAATCTGATTGATTAATATAACAATACTAGCCTTTCTCATTAAAAGAATATTATTCATTTAAAAAAGGTATTTGATATAAAGAAGCTCTACAATCTCGCCCCACATATGGAAACTCATCACGCCATGCAATATTTTTGCTATAAATTCAATTAATAAGCCGTCAATTTTAAATTTATCAGGCAAATTTATTGGATCATAATGACCTCCATCATCAGCTATTATACCGAAAAAACCTCCCTCAAAAGAGAGAAATACTATTTTGCCGGTGCCAGAAACAATATCATCATCAGATTCATTTGACTTTGTTATAACCCAAAAACCTAATGAAGACCCAACACAGAATAGAAAGATACATCCAATTACCAAATAATAATGTTTTTTTAACATCTTAAAACAATATATGTTCTATTTCAAGGAGTTGTATTATCAATAATACATTTAAATATTTCTATCAAAATTCTTATTCAACTTAAGTTTCTGATGAAAATTCGAAAATTACAGTTAAATTTAAAAAAAAAAAAATAGAAAAAATTTGAAAAACTTTGCTCAAGAACATACTCCTTCTTACTATTTGTCAATTCTTTTCTATATAAAATGAATAAAATTAGATTGTATCTTAATTGATTCTAAATTAGGTGTCGAACCTAATAACTATAGAAAAGATTCAATGATTTTTTTTTATTTTAATTATTAAGCCTCCAACTGAGAAAAATATAACAAGGTTTACAACTATTAATAAATATCCTGAAATAAAGGGCCCATTTATCTGTTCATGATATTGATTAACTAATGATACTGTTGAAATAATATCATAGCCATAATAAGCTACCGATTGAATCAAAATTCCTTCCGTATTATATTCATATGATAATCTTATGGGAACAGAAACATTTTCAAAATAAATCATTGTCATAAGTCCATGAGTCCATCCATCAACTAAATATGCACTTACATAAGGATCATTACTCAAATCAAATTTATATGATTGAGCTACTAAAGACCAATTCATAAACCGAGATACAATTAAAGTAACCCAAATTGCTATAGATTGTTTATCATTTGGATCCACAAATTGATGGTTATATGCTCCTAATAAAATCCATTCCATTTCTGATACATCAAAATTTGTAATGTAAACACTGATCTCAACTGGTATAATATGGATACTATCTTCCCAAATTTCTGGATTTATTCTCTCAATTCGGTATTTAAGTCCTCTAATTGAATCAAAAAATGCGAAATAATTATCACCCTCATATCCATCATCAATGGTTCTATTATATACTTCCTCATCAAAATCAATTTCCCAGATATACTCATCTTCTTCTCTTACTCCAATATAACTAGGGATCGTAGCACTTATACTTGGAAGTAAGACGTTCACTATTAATCCAAAAAGGATGCAATAAATTTTTGCCAAATTCAATACAAATTCTTATTTTTTATTATTTAGTTGAAATAGAGATATAAAAAGAAAGCAGAAATTCAAAATAAGGAAAATAAATAGGGTTAGATATAATTTAAATAAAAATAAAATCTTAGCTCAAGAACATACTCCATCTCGTCTCATCTCAAAATTTGTTATCATTATGCTTCACATCATTAGTGCAATTGTAATTGCGTCATTATATTCTCTGCTATTAATTTGAATATGCCTTCACAATCTTGTCCAGTTTTCGCAGAAATCTCAATATATCCTAATAAATTATTATCTCTCGTGAAAGCAGTTCCTTCTTCTCTAGATACTGCACGTTCCTCTTCTAAATCAATTTTGTTTCCAAGTAATAGAATCGGGATTTCTCCTGCTACCTCTCTAATCATTTTAGGAAAATGAAATAAGTAATTAAAGGATTTTAAATTTGTAAGATCGAACATAAGGATAGCTGCATTTGACCCTGATATATATGATCGTAAAAGAGGTCTCCATATTTCTTTATTAGAAACATCATGTATCATCAGATCAACCACTCTCCCTTCAATAGTTAACTCCTTGCGATAAATCTCTACTCCTATTGTATTTTTCCTTTCTCCGTTGAAATAATCTGTCCGTAAAGAATCTTTAAGAAAACTACTTCTGCCAACCTCTTTATCCCCAATAAATAAAATCTTAAATAAAAATAGTGAGCGCATTATCTATATAGAAAAAAATATGCATAATTAAATCATTTCACAAAATTATTTACAAAATAGATTAAAAAAATTAAAAATAAAATCTTAGCTCAAGAACATACTCCTTCTCAATCGATTTATTTTTGTTTTTTTCTTTTTTCTGGTTTTTTATTTAAAATCATCTTTGGTAATTTTATAAACATTTTTTCCACATTTTCTCCTGTTTTAAGAGAGATTTCCATTGATGCATGTATACCATGACTTTCTTTAAATCTCTCTAACTGCTCCTTAGAGACGTTTCGATGCTCCTTTAAATCTAATTTATTCCCTACTAACAATATTGGCATATCTTCTTTATAATTTTTAATCCTATGGCACCACTCAGATAACTTGTTTAAGGTTCTTATATCTGTAATATCGTATAGTAGTATTACACCGTGGTTCTTACTAGCCCAATTAATTAGGAATATCTCTTTGTTCCTTATATCTGTTTCTTCATAAAAAAATAGCCAAGTTGAGAGGCTTATCACTTTTCCGTCAATTTCTATTGTTTTTCCTAAGAGATCAACTCCTAACATTATACCTGTGCAATTTTGAAATTTACTTTCAAAATAGTTTCTTAATGTTTTTTTTCCTACATCTTTACTAGCCAAAATTGAAAGCCAAAAATTATAATCAGGAAAAAGCACTCTTCTCACTTCCCAGACCTGAGTTCTTTACTTCATTCATCCTTCTGTCTTTTTAAAAGTACATTCTTTGATTATAATGAAAAATTGGGTATTTATTTCTAAGTAAAAGACTTAAAAATGTTGAAAATAGTTAAAAAAAGAAAAAATCTCTGCTCATGAACATACTCCTTCCTACTCATTTCAACCTCATTCCTTACCAGCCCTGATTACATTTATAACCCTCAAGCTCTAAGCCTGAACCCTGTAATCCCCTTTCGACTACCACACACTCGTGCTATTGAGAGTAGCGGGCTAAATAGGTCGCCCGAAAGCTCCCTACGTACACCCCTACCTCACCAACCCCGTCTTTTACGGGTGCACTCGTCTCATTCCCATGGTTCGCGTCACCGCGCCCCACTCTCGTCAGTACCTCACATCAGCACATTTACACTATGACTTACGCATTCTACGGAAGCTTCCACGGATGTTTTACCACTCGCTTCACCCCCCGCTCTGCGCATCGTTGATACCCAACTTTCACAGGTCCGTCTTCTCAACAAAGCCAGTATAAATACCCAATATAAAGCCTAACTCTAATGAAATAAGATTGGCTGACTATTTTCGGGTCCGGCTTCGTGCTTAGATGCTTTCAGCACTTATCCGTTAGCGCGTGGCTGCCCGGCAATACCTTGTCAGATAACCGGTACACTAGAGGCGCCGGCAAAATGTTCCTCTCGTACTGATT
>JAUVXW010000043.1 GCA_030603385.1 Promethearchaeota archaeon
AACATTGAGGAATCTGATGGGTTTTCTGGATCGAAATCACGAGCTTCACCAATATCCCGTATAATTGCAACAACAGTATATTCAAGCCATGTTCCTGTATTTAACGGATTATGTCCAAGAAATGATCCATTGACAGGAAAAATCCAAACACTATCACCTGCTTCAAAATCTTTCCCTAATTGGATTTTTAATGATTCTGAAATAACTAATACGTTGTCATTGTTGATAGGGTCAACATATTTAAGAAGTTCTTCAATCGAATCTCCATCACTAACTGAATCTATTATATAAGGATCCGCACCTAATTTTCGTTCATCTGGATCTAGATGATCAATGCCATTTATCCCAGTTCTAGTACTATTATCTACTTGGTTTCCACTATCAGTTGCGCTAACATGAACATTAAAACCAGAAATTCTATAAGCTACTGATTCAACGTGTTTTATATCTTCGATTTCATTATTAATTTCATTAGGATCAAACCAACCATCAGTACTATTGGCAGATCTAATGAGAATGTCAGCTGTTCCCATCTGTTTATCAATAGTTTCTAGCATCATTACTTGGAATGAGTCAGAAACAATCATTACTCCCCCAAACAAAGCAACGCTGATGACAAGGGTAATTGTTGTCAGAATATAGCGGACTTTACGTCTTTTCATATTGCGTAATGCGATTTTTAGTATTGCACCCATGTTCTTATTTACTCTTTTTTGTTTTTTTTTAAAGTTTTATTTAAGATTATGAGGAATTAATCCTCATCTCTTTTTTTTATAAAAATGTTATCAAATATGTTCTATTTAAATATTTTTTAAAATATAATTCTATACTTATTATTTATTAATATTAAAGTTTTCGATATATCAGAATTAGATATATAATTCTTTGCTTTCTCTTTGACCTTGTTTTTTAGTTTTATATTGAATTAATTCTCTATAGTACCAATAGAATCTATTTGAAATTATTTTTAATATATTCCATTACTTTATGTATTTCTTCTAAATGAGTTTCTCTTTTACCAAAAATATAAAATCTAACATTTGGACCAGTACCGCTAGGTCTAAAATAGAGAGTAGAGTCTTTACTTTTTAACTGGTATATATCGATATTATTGTTGTTATCAGATAAAGCATGAATCTGGTAATCTTTCTCTCCGATTACAATAGTCTTTCCATCAAATGCATTAAAATTCTTCATAATTTTGACTTTTTCCTCATCAATCGCAGGAATGGTTCGGTTTATCCCCTTAATCGACCAATCAATTGATTCTGAAATGACAAATCCACGACAGATAAGTTCTGTAATTAAGACCAATGCGGGAACGGGATATTTATCCGCAATTATTGGTAAATCTGTAGAGAACTCAGCTTCTCCTGTTTCTGGATTTTTGGAAACATTCAAAATGTTCAAAGTATGCCCCCCGGACTCCTCCCAATACACATTTAAATAAGATTCAGTATCTATGTTTTCTAATTCCATTAACTCTAAAATTTGTTGCTTCAGAGGAACGGGATTATTTATTTTGATTAATTTTTTATTTTGATCTTCCAAATAAAGAATTGCTGTATCTACTTTTGATTGTTCAACTTCTACTCCGAACAGAAAATACATAATTACACCCAAATGTTTGTAACCCACACCTGTTAAAATATTTAAAAAACTAGTATGATCTCCGCGTAAATCACTTGGAATCGTTCTAATATTTATAATTTTTTTACCAAATTCTTTAGCTAGGATATTGTGCATTGCTGAATATATTTCATTTGGGATATAAGTAAAATATTCTCCATTTTGCTTCACATACAATGCAATTCTATCTCTGTCAGCGTCAAGTAATAGAGCAATTTTAGAATCATTTTGTTCCATCGCATCCTTTAGTTTTTTTTCATAAATTATTTTTATAGGATTAGGAGGATTAATTTCTTCCTCGATAAGTATAACATTTGCCCCATAATCTTTAAATAAATCAACAATACCTCGAGCTTTGCCTAAATAAGGCCAAATAACTATATTTTTACCCTTAATGCTTGTAATTTCTAATACTCCAGATAATAATTTTTTCACATAATCATTATTCTTTTTAATTGTATCAATCTGGATAGCGTTATAATCTGTTTTCAGATAAATTTCTTTGTAATTTAACGCTCTTCTAGATATATCTTTAAATATTCTGCCAGACATAGGCATAGGATATTCAATATAGAATTTAATCCCATTCCAAGATAATTCGTTATGACTTGCTGTAAGGACAATTATTAGATTAATATCCTCATATAAAGCTACAGATGCAGCACCATATGGAGAAGATACTTTGGATTCATTTGGAGAATCTTGCTGATGATATATCTGAAATCCATCATAAGCAAAGATTTCGGAACAATATTGCAATAATAAACTTTTACTTGGACGATTGTCAGATACGATCAATACCTTTAAATTTTGATTACCTCTTAATTCTATGTAATGCTGACTAATTGCTTTAAATACTCTTAAGAAAAGAAAGAGCTTACTATTTGGTAGATAATATTTTTTATTTTCTTCAATTATATCACATATTTGAATTCTTAATCCTGATGTGGGTGCTACAATAGGGTCAATGATATTTTTTTCTCTTTCTGTCAGCTCAGGTAATTTGAGAGTTTTAATTCCTTTTTCTGAATTCTCTAATTTAATATCTTCTATATTTAGTTCAATCAGTTAAGTCACCAATATTTACTATGATGATTGTGAATAGGATTGAAAATCTTAAAATTATTATTATTTCAAAATAGAATAATAAAACAAAATTAATCACTAATTTGTGAAATTTCTTTTATAGCTTCTTTTAATATTGCTAATATTTTTTCACGATACATGGGTTCAATAGCAATCATTCCATGAGTCTTAATAGTTCGTTTTTCACTAGATAGAATCTTTTCACAAAACTCTGGGGTAAGCCTATTTGGTAAGTCTTGTTTATTAGCAATACCTATTACCAGTTTATCTGGATAATGCTTATCAAGTAGATCATGAATAATGTCTTTTGTTGGATTTATATTCTCATAAGTGGAATCAGTAACAAGTATAACCATGTCCGTACCTGCAGCTAAACTCTTCCATAAAGAGTGAAATTGTTTTTGCCCAGCGAAGTCCCACAGAGTAATAGATCTTTCGAATTCATCTCCGTCATAAGATGCTATGTCTGCTGTAATTGTAGGCACATATTCAAGGTCTACATCTTGTCCACATATTAATTTTGTTAATGTAGTTTTCCCTACGCCCCCTAAACCAAGAATAGAAATCTTAATTGCTCCTAAAATAAGATTATCTAATTCCTTTTCAAATTCGTAAAAAATTGTTCGATTTCCTGCCCAACTCCCACTCTCAAGCATTTTACCATATTTATCTATGAACCTTGCTCTTACACTCAAAATTTTTGAATTAACTATAGCATCATCGTCTTCGAGATCTGTACAAACTACAATAATAATTGTGTCTATAATAGTGTAAAAATATTTGAAATCCTCTGTTTGTGTGCTTTTGATATCACTTTGGCTAATTTCTTTCATAAAACCTGAAAAAGCGCTTAAGAATCCTGCTAATAAATCTCTATCTACTTCTGAAGTTCCGTAATTCCTGAATAATAATGACTTACCGTCCTTAGTAAGAATATTTATGTACTGAATCAACTTTTCCACTTGAGAAGTTTTTTATAAAAGCATTATCATTATAATTATTAATTAAATAATAAATTTCAATAAAAAATAAATTTTGTAATAGTTCTCATTTTTAATCTATAGATAACTTTCTATAATATAAATTTAGAGAGGAAATTTGATGAACCCTTCAGAAAATAAGGATGAAAAAATTGAAAAATTCGCATCAATCCTCGAGAAATTTGGGCTCGATATCATCACAAAAATGGGACAAACTAATTTAAAGATAAATACACTAACTGATAAAGTTGATCAATTAAGTAAAGCAACAATCGATGTAAAAGCATTATTACCTCAACTAACCAATGTTATTGAAAATCAAAAAATTCTGGAAGCTGAACTTGAGCTAATTAGAACATTAATTCAAAGATCTGATATTTCATTTCAATCAAAAGATGTGGAGGCTGAAGCGGTTGAACGTGATATATCTGCAACAGACAGAAAACAGTCAATAATAGATGAATTTAACAGCTTAGTGAAGTATTTGGATGAAAATGATGATCCCCAACCAGTAATAACTAATTTAGAGAACATAAAAGAAGAAATATTTGTTTTTACTGGAGGTCATAGGATTCTTTATGAAATAGGGCAGTTTAATAATAAACTAAATGGTTTAGAGTCTCTTCCCGAAGAAATAAAAGAAGATCTAAAAGAAAAAATTACATTTTGGATAAATAAATTAACCGTAAAGGGATAAAATTAGGTTTTAAATTTATACTTATAGATAATAATTCCAATTAGAATTACCCCTGCAGCGACTGCTATTATAACAGTTATCGAGACAATTAACACTACGTTATTTGGTTGTTTTATTAACGTTAAAGTTGATATTATCTCATTATTACTTATAACCTCTTGTTTTATCAAGATCCCTTGTTCGTTATAAGTGAGAATGGTTTGATTATTAGCAATATCAATAGTTATCGTGTTGCCAATAACATTTGCAGACCAAGCTGTATAACCTTCAATGAATCCTTTCACAATATTTACATCTACATGGTCATCCGGAATAATATAATACCCTCCGTAGCCTTGCATTAAAAGATTGTTCATGTATTGATCGTATCTAAATAATTGATGGGTTTTATTATAAACCAAGCATGTCTGATTTTGATATTTTATGGAATCAACAATTAACACTTCATATGTTTTAGTATTGGACTTGAGCTTACTGACGTTTATGTTGACGACCAAAGCATTGATTATTTCGTAATACTGAAATATACTTACAACCTCCACTTTAATTTTCAATGGTTCAGGAACTACATTATCATCAAAGTCATATTCTATGAAATCCCCTTCATCTACAGGGACTGAAGTATCACCGAGCTTAAATCCCGCAAAAACGGGAATTATACAACCGGAAAAAACCAGAAAGAAAAATAAGATATTCCCCAAGATATATTTTTTTAATTTCATCAAAATTTAATGGTTAGCATTCAAAAAAAAGCTTTTCCTAATTTACTTATCCCAAATACAATGAAATTAGGTTTAAAAAAAAATTACTATTCCTGTAATTTTGAAAGAAGCGTAAGCTCACCGATTTTGTGGAAAATTTCAGAAACATTCTCTCCTGTTAATGCAGATGTTTCGAAAAAGGGGGCATTCAGTTTCTGGGATAGGTGTTCTGCCATAGGTAATATAATCTTTTTCTCATCTTTCAAATCTATTTTATTGCCTATTAAAATCCGGGGAATTCCTGAAAGCGCATATTTCACGGCTGTAGAATACCAATTATTTACATTTGAGAAGGAACTTGATCGAGTAACATCGTAAACTAACATCATTCCATCTGCACCATTAAAGTATGGACGATGGAGCATGTAAAATTGTGGCTGACCTGCTACATCCCAAATCATCAAGCTTACATTTGTATCCTTTCCCATGTCGTTCTTTACAGTGACTTTTTCTTTGGTAATATTAACCCCGACGGTTGGAACGTATTCATACTGAAATTTATCACCGCAAAAATTAGTTAGAAGGCTAGTTTTGCCAACAGCAGGATCCCCGATTACAATTATTTTATAAATCATCTCAGAACGTTCATGATACACTAAATCCTCGTCAGATTTATTCTTATCGTTCATAATGTTAAATTTTCCAATTGATTATTTTCGATTTTTAATTAATTAATTAATGAAATTCGGATATAAAAATGTTAATTATTCCTTTTTAAATTGAATTTGTTTAGAGATTTCAAATTTCGAAGTTTTAATATTTTCACGAGAGATAAAGTAAATTTTGTCGAGTATAAATTTGATTTCTTTCCAAGTTTTCTGAAAATCTGTAATCATCTTTAGCAATTTATTCTTCCCTTTGATTTGACCAACGCTTAGATGGGGTCTAAATCTATTTTTATATTTATTTACATCATCACAATCAGGTACAATTTTCAGAATTTCTGCTTGTAAATTAACTATTAAATCAACAGGTTCAGGATCAAGCCACAGAGTATATTTTTGATGCCCATGGCTAAAGTATTTAAAATTTGATAGAGATAATTCGAATGGTTTAAGATCTCTACATTTTTCAGAAAATGCTTTTTCAAGAGCTACATATTCAGTTTTAGGCATAAATGGGTAGAGTAAAGTTATATGAGGCATCCATCTATGAATATTTCGGTCATATATTTTGCGAATCTCTTGTATTGATTCCCATTTTTCTTCTGGAGGTATTATCACAACAGCAGAAGTATAATCTTTTCTCATTAAATTTAGCTTATTATTTTGTTAAGTGTTTCTTATAACCTAATGAAAATTAATTAAAAGATTTTTATTTAAGAAAAGTCTAATTGTAATTTGAAGAATGAAAATAAAACAAAGGCACTTTATTCGAAAATCCGAGTTAAACGTTCTTAAAGATGAGATCTTAACACAATACAACCAAGAATTTATTGACCAAGTTTTCCCTAAAAAAACCAATGTAGAACTTATACAAACCGAATCTGGAGATATTTTATTTGCCGTTAACAATGAACTAAAACTTTGGAAGTCTAAGTATGGATATATCCCAGTACTAACCCTTCTTTTAAACAATAGAGTAGATTTAAAAACAATTGTAGTAGATTTTGGAGCTGTACGTTATGTCACTAACGGTGCTGATGTAATGAGACCCGGAATCACGAAGATTGATCCATCCATCAAGAAAGATGATATTGTAAAAATAGAAGAAGAAACAAAACACAGGGCATTAGCTGTAGGAAAAGCTATGTTTGATGCTTCAGAAATGGAAACAAAGACTTCTGGGAAAGTTGTAAAGAATCTTCATACAATTCAAGATCCTATTTGGCAATTTGAAAAACAATTCAAGTAAATTCTGCTTTTAATATTGATTCCATTAAAAATCTATCTGATTTTGTTAAATCATTAATAGAGTGGCTTTCTGATTCATAGTAATCTATTAAATGCCCACATTTTCTAAAATTACATAAACTGAGTATCATTTTTAATCCTTCTGCTATAATTTGTTTGCTTTCAATCTCATCAGATGCTTTTATTAATTTGATAATTGAATTTGACTTCCATATTTCATTATCATGGAGATTTTCTTCTAAATAAACAAATTCTTCAAAGATATCATGAAAAAACTCAGTTTCTGTAATCAATTTTAGTTTAAACCACCTTAACCCTTAAATATTAGATAAACTAATTCCCCAATTATTAACTAGTTAATATTTATTTTTAATACGAATCATTTCAGAGATTTTTCGTTATAATAATACACACATAAGAGAAAATCTATAAATTGCATGAATTGAGCACTTCTTCCAAGATGAGGCATCGAAATCAGTTGTTTTAATGTTGAAAATTTTAAATTTTCCTACATTTTTGTTAATTTTATTAATTATTTTAATGTTTTAATTTAACTAATATGATTTAGTTGATTGTCAATAAATTAAAAAATCTCATGATACCTGGATATCTCTGTGATAAGAGTAAATTTCCAATTGAAATTTTTATAGTCTAACCCCAAGTAAAAAATTTTTAGTAAATGGTTCTGGGTTTTTTACTTTATGATTTATAAATGATTTTGAAATCTTAGTTTCTTGTGTAGTGTAGAAAAAAAGTTTCATAATATCTGTGTGATATTGTGTTCTATGCATATTACACGATGTTATAATTAGACTTTATTTTATATTACATGGAGCTATATATCGATGATATATCGATGGTAAATTAATAAACATATCTCGATGACTCATCAAATTAACAATAAAAAGAGGTTGTGTGTGAAAAAATGTCAATGTATAGATCGTATTTATTAAAAAATAACTTCTGGGCAAAAAAAGGAAATGAAAAGTATCCAGCAGCAGAAAAGGTTTTTATTAAACATGATTCCGAGGTAGGGGGAATTTATGCTATCATTTTAAACGATAAGAAAGGAGTAAAGATGATGGTGGAAGGGAAGGATTACTTTTTCAATAACTTTGATAAATTGGATTCTTTTTTAAGTCGTCTTCAGCAGAGAAAAGATAATTTTATGAAAATTCTCAGAAGAAAAAATATTTCCCAGAGATTAAGGATGTTAGATATTTAAAGATTTTTGAAAAAATTTTTTACCCTTATTTTATTATTTATAGACAGGTTGTAGTCCTGTTTGGAAATGCCTTAATCGTAGTTCTGCTCCGCGAGAAATTTTGACTTTTGGAATTTTTTCCCTATTATTATATAACTCAATTATCGCAGCAACGGCATAATCAATATGGGAGGGACCATAGACATTTCTCGGTACAGCAAATCGAACCAAATTTAAGACTTCTTTTCTTTGGTCAGGTGATTTCTTATCCCATTCAAAAGCAAAAGGTCCCAATTCAGCTGCTCTAATACCGTAGTGTCTGATTAATTCGATAGTAAAACCTACACCCCTAAAATCATCTGGTTTTGTATCTGAGTCTTCAAAAAATTTATCCATATTAAGATAAACTGCATGTCCTCCAGCAGGGAGTATAACTGGAACATTATTTTGAGCAAGTTTTCGAGCAAAGTTCCTCACTTGAAATTTTCGTTCATTCAAATAGGGTTCTTGCACAACCTCATATAACCCCGTAGCAAGGGCCATAATATCTCTACCTGACATTGCTCCGTAGCTATCATTCCCAAAAGTTAAAATTTGTTTTTCTTTCAATTTAATACCGATGTCTTCTTTGATTGAAAACTTTTTATGGAAAGTTCCTTTATCTCTAAAAAAGAATCCACCACCAATGTTCGCTAGTCCATCTTTTTTGAAACTTATTGTGAAGCCCTCTATATATGAAAACATTTCTTGGACGATACTTGGGATAGAACGATCTTGATATCCTTTTTCAAATTCTTTAATAAAATTAGCATTCTCAGCAAATCTACAGGCGTCAAAAAAAAGAGGAATATCATATTTCACTGCTATTTTGTGAACCTCTCTTATATTTTTCATCGCAACAGGTTGTCCTGCAGCGGTATTATTGGTAATTGTTATATAGATTAATGGAACAGAATCTACTCCTTTTTCTTGAATTAACCTTTCTAGTCCTTCAATATCCATGTTACCCTTGAAAGGATTATTATTATCCATCTGATCATAAGGAAACTCATCTAATAAGTTAGCAGAAAAGAGATTAACGGGAGTAATGCCATTAGCCATGATATTTGCTTCTGTTGTATCGAAATGCCCATTATTTGGGATATAATATTCTCTATTGGAATCTTTTTCTCTCAGAATAGGAGCAATAGTAGAAAAAAGTAAGTGTTCAGCACATCTGCCCTGAGGAACTATGAATGCGTTTGGCCGTGTAAGTTGATGAACTCCTCCGTTAACGAATCCTCCTTCAAATGAAGTAAGATAAAGCTCATCCATTAATCTTTTCACATTAGTTTCTCCAGAAAGTATCAGATTAATAGCCCGTTTTGGATTATCACTTCGTTCAAAGGTATCTCTAATCGCATCCAAAAGAACATAGTATCCCTTATTACGAGCATAAGATTCGTCCCCATGAAAAAGGGCAGCCCATTGTAAATCAGTCATAGTACCTGATCCAGAATCCGATAAGAAATCTACAAATAATAAATCTGCTGGAAATGAAAACATGTTATATTCGGTCTTTTTGAGTGCGTATTCACGTTGTTCTTTAGTAACCTTCTTAATAGTCCTAACTACCAGCGGTTTATTTGCAGGAATTGGTACACCTAAATCATTTTGCGATTTCAATAAGTATCCACCAAAAATGAGTTTTTCATAATAAGTAGTGTTTGAAACTAGTTTTACAAGATTTAATAATTTTTAGCAATTTCTGTCTGGATAAATTATGAGCTTATTCTATTTGGAGTTCAAAAAAGCTATTAATTGTAAATAACTTAGGATAATATATGACAACAGAAGAAGTCGGAGACCCATATGAAAAAATATTACAAAACATGCGTGAATATCCTAGTGATATACCAATAAATAATGGTAAAATATCGGAGGCATTCAGAGAATTCATTATATTATTATTCACTCCTGAAGAAGCGGAAATTGCACAATACTTAACAGTAAGACCTCAATCGGTTGGAAACATTTCAAAAAAAATGGGTAAGGAACGGGAAGACACTAAGAAAATTTTAGAGAAGATGGCGATGGATGGAGTAATTCAAGATATAGGAGGGTTTTCTTACTTTATAGCTATGCCCCATCTATTAAACATGGGATTCAAATATTCAAAAACATTTGAAAGGCTTGGTAAGAAAGGTGCCGAGTTATATCAGCAATTTTTTATCGAAGAAAAGTTTTATAAAAGATATGAGTCTTCTGATAAAGGGACTTCGCTTACGCGCGTAGTTCCCGTTAATTTATCAATTGATCACCAATCTCTTATCTCAAATGTCGAAGAAATACATGGAATCATTGAAAACTGTATGGGTCCGATTGTAATAACAGATTGCCCTTGTCGAAATCGGACAGAAACATTAGAAATACGGGAATGTAAAGATAAGTATCCAATACATGAATCCTGTTTTCAAGTTGGTCTATTTGGAAAATATTTTTTAAGAAGAGGAGAGGGAAGAGAATTATCTCGTGAGGAAGCACATGAAATAATAGATAAATTAGCTCAATTAGGATTGGTGTTTACGACTGAAAACATAGAAAGTACGATGCACCAAGTAATTTGCTGTTGTTGCGATTGTTGTTGTGCCATGTTGAGAGGTATGACTCGTTTTGAGGATAAAAATGAAAATTGTACTGCTAAATCAAATTATATTTCAAAAGTAAATCAAGATCTATGTAAAGGATGTGGATTATGCGGGGAAAGATGTCCGTTTCAGGCAATCACAATAGATAATGCTAAATCTTATGTAAATGCTAAAAAATGTTATGGGTGTGGTGTTTGTGCGGTGACATGCCCAACGAATGCTATAAAACTTCACCGTATTGAGCGTTCGCATCTATTTAAAAATCCTATAGAGTTAATGCAGAAAATATATCAAGAAAATAGAACTGAAAAATAAAAAATAAGGTTATTTTTTTTGCTTACTATTATATTTTTTAGGTTTTTTGATTTTCAAAGCTATTTCAAAGCTGGCTTTACCAGACCGAGATCAATCATGGTTTGCCCGGTCTCGTACAACGTATCTTTGATGGCATGAGTCTTGAGACCGAGTTCCTCGCGTGCCCGATCACAACGGGCGATCGGTGCTTGGTAAACTGCGCCATACTTCTTGATGATCTGGTTGATTTCCTCCGGTGGACCGCCCACATTGATCTGTGGAAATAACTCCTGCAAGTGCGCTTGTAGTTGTAACACGTCAATTTCACCGGATTCGTTTGCGGCACTCAGTTGATAGCGTACCCCGTTTTTACAGATGTCACTTTCAATCATTAGCGCCTGTGATTCGCCGACGTCGCGAACATCAACGATGTTCCATAATGCATTCCATTGCCGTTCGCAGGTCTTCCCAACTAGCATACGACCAAGCCACCATTGCCAAGAGTTTACGCGTTCGTGAACCCGGGAAAGAAGTGGTCCTAACACTGTAAGCGGACATACAGAAATGGCGTCAAAACGCCCATCCTTCTCGGCAAAGTGGTATGCTATGTGTTCACACTCGACCTTGGCCATTGAATAAGCCATCTCACCATCCTGGTCGATTCTACTTGAAGACCAGTTTGGATCGCTCTCACGATTGTCTGTAGCCCAATCTTTCTCGGTAAAGATATAACCAGACTTCATTGGGTGATGGATAGCAGAAAAGGAGCTCGTATAAATGAAGCGTTTTACCGTACCAACTTTTTTAACTGAATTAAGGACGTTATTGGTGCCATTCAAGGCACCATCGTATATCTGTCTGGGATTATTGGCACCACCATAACCCATGGGTGTACCGGCATGGAACACAGCACTACAATCCGATAATGGTATGTCATAGCTACCCTCCTTAAGCAGATTGGCGAAAAAAAGCTCCAAATGACCGGAGTAGTCGTCCCCGTTGAGTGCCAGTAAATGTTTAGTCTTGTCTGGGTTGTTTAGATCGGTCACACATGCATGTACTGTGTATCCGCGCTTCATCAACGCTACCACCACATGGGAACCGACATAACCCGAGGCACCAGTCACTGCAACCGGACCATCCGACGATGTTACTGCAGGCATTTTCCCCTCCTCGAATATCCAAGAATGAAACAGCGAAAAAATCTATTTTTTTTTCTCATTATATTCATCTTTAATTTGATTTAAATTATAAATTTACAAATAGATAAATCTATTTTAAGCTTCATATTTTTTTTCGACTCAATATTTTTTTCAGTTCTTCTTATATTAGATTCACCTCTTCTTTTTTTGATATCTTCTTCCAGATCGTTTAAAAATAGATTCTGCTCTATATAGTTCCTTAGCATTATAACTCCCAAGGGCATAATGTGAAAAAGGATTTATTTTTTTTGATTCTTTTAGAAAATTTTAAAGTTTCTCAGGAAGATCGTCCACAATTTCTTGACAAACGGAGTATGTGCTGTAACCTGTCTAACCGAAGCAATGAAACTTCATCGTATAGAGCGTTTCCATCTCTATAAAACTCCTATTGAATTAATGCAGAAAGTATACAAAGAAAATAGAGATGAAAAATAAAAAAACTTTAAGGCTTACCTATTTTAGAGCCGGTTCTACGAGTCCTAAATCAATCATTGTTTTTCCTGTTTCATATAATGTGTCCTCAATAGCATGAGTCTTGAGACCGAGTTCTTTTCGTGCCCGATCACTACGACCTAAGGGTGCTTGATAGACTGCCCCATATTTCTCGATGGTTTTATGGATCTCTTCTGGTGGGCCACCTACATCGATCTCAGGAAATAACTTCTGCAAATGTGCTTGAAGTTGAAGAACATCAATTTCACCTGATTCATCTGTTGCACTCAATTGATAACGCCATCCGTTCTTGCAAACATCACTTTCAACCATCAATGCCTGAGCTTCACCAACGTCACGAACATCAACAATATTCCATAATGCGTACCATTGCCCTTCACAAGTCTTACCAGCTAGCATGCCCCCAATCCACCATTGCCATGACCTTACTCTCTCATGCACTCGAGAAAGGAGGGGTCCTAACACCATAAGTGGGCAGGCTGAAATAGCGTCAAATTGACCAGATTTCTCAGCAAAATCATACGCAATATGTTCACATTCTACTTTAGCCATTGCATATGCTATATTTCTATCTTGATCTATTCGATCTACACTCCAGTTAGGATCGTTCTCACGGTTATCAGAAGCCCAATCTTTTTCAGAAAAAACATAACCAGATTTCATCGGATGATGAATTGCAGAAAAAGAACTTGTATATATGAATCTTTTTACCGTACCTACTTTCTTAGCAGACTTAAGGACACTTTTAGTGCCATTTATCGCACCGTCATAAACCTCTCTGGGACTATCAGCACCACCATAACCCATAGGTGTAGCAGCATGGAGTACGGCGCTACATCCTTTAAATGGTGTGTCATAACTACCAGCTTCGAGCAAATTGGCTGAAAATAGCTCTAAATGACCCGAATAATCGCTTTTGTTGAGATCTAATAGATGATTAGTTTTATCAGGATTATTCAGATCAGTTACACATGCGTGAACAGTAAATCCATGTTTTACCAATGCAACTACTATATGAGATCCGACATAACCCGAGGCACCGGTCACTGCAACCGGACCATCAAATGATGTTACTGCAGGCATTTTTCCCTCCTCGAATGTCCAAAAATGAAACATCGAAAAATTCTATCAATTATTCTCATTATATTCATCTTTTATTTGATTTAATTTATAATTTTTCAAATAGATAAATCTATTTTATATTGTTTAATTATAAGCACTTCTTTTAGGTATGCGAGGTCGTAGGCTTATAATTTCTCTTAAAAGCCTCTCTATTAGTTGATCTCTTAACTCTTTATCACTGTTCCATAAATTATCAACCTCATTGGAATCATTTTTATAATCAAAAATATCTCCAATTTCATCATATCCGTCATAGATTGTTAAGCGATATTGTTCAGTTATTAGAGTTCGAAGTCTGAATATTTTATCTTGAGCAATTTCTTCATCATGCTCAATTAAAACTTGTTGTCTTACCTTATTAGTTGGCTCTTTCAATATCGGGGTTATATCGTATCCTTGCATTCCTTCTGGATATGACTTCTTATTAACACCCAATAAGTTTAAAATTGTTTTTGGTAAATCAACCGTACCCACTAAAGAATCTGTAACAGTAGACTTAGTAAATTTAGGAATTTTCCATATCAGTGGCATATTTATAACACTACGAAAGTGTGCTGGACCTTTTAATACCAACCCATGATCTCCGCAATAATCTCCATGATCACTCGTAAAAATTACCATTGTATTTTCTGATAAGCCTGTTTTTTCTAGAGTTTTAAGAATACTTCCCACACTATCATCAATCATCGCTATGGACCCATACGTGAGAGCAGCAAATTTTTTAAAGGTTTCTTCATCGATTTTTTGAGGGAGAAGATGAATAAAACGTTTGTCTCTCAATTGATTGCCAATAAAGGGGTGATTTAGTAGTTTTTCACCATCATTAAAGTTTGAGGGGAGCTCTATATCTTCTGATTTATATAAATCTCTATATTTTCCTGGAGGACACACAGGGTGATGTGGATCAGGGAAAGAACAATGTAGGAAAAAGTTTTCTTGCTCGTATTTTCCTTCAGAGAATTGTTCAAGGTATTCTATTGATTTTTCCATTATGTATGTTGTAGGATATAAGTCTTCAGGAATTATGGTCTCATAATATAATTTGAATATATTACTAATGTTTTTTTTATGCAAATCGATATTATCAAACTGCTTTTCTTCTAACCACTCAAGATAGTTGCCTGTTATTACATCACCATGACCATTCGTCATAAAAACATCATCAAATCCATAATATGGGATTGGAAGAGACGATGATGGCAACTTTCCGCTCATTCCCTTAAGAATCTCCTCATATGAGGATATTTTTCTGTCATTTGAATTTGCATAGAAGTTAAAGTGTAATTTTCCAACGTTACAAGTATGATACCCATAGTCCCGTAGTGTTCCTGAGAGTAGTGGAAGTTCGGGATTTAGATTGATTCCATTTGAACGTGTTCCATGAACACTTGGATATAACCCAGTGAAAAAACTAGCTCGATTCGGCATACAAATAGGTGTTGAGCAAAAATAATTAGTAAATCTAACACCATCGTTCGCGATGCTATCGATATGTGGTGTTTTTAAAATTGAATTTCCCATACAACTTAAATGATCCGCACGTTGTTGGTCAGTTATTATGAATATTACATTCATTTTTTCGCTCAACTTTCATAACCCATCATTTTTTTAATGGTATACCATCTGAACAAGACACGTTTACCTGACAAAGTCCGCAAGAATAGATCGGTATTTTATTACTTTCGTCTTCTCTTAAAAAGGAATTTATCTTATTAATAAACCACTCTTTATCTAGCATGATCTTTCGATTTTCTTTTTATTTTCTAAGTAATTGCTCCAGTTAAAACTTATTTTTTATATAATAAAATCGGATAGGAATGAGTACAATATAGAGAAATATATCAACTATAGACTTAGCATTCACAAAGAAAATGCATAAAATCGCTTCAGAGATTAATCCTAAAATCAAAACGATTAATGCCCCATTCTGAATTTTCTTATCCTCTTTTCTTCTGTATAATAATTCTCCATAAACAGTGTTTAAAGAACCAAAAACGAGGATATATATTATCATGAGAGGATTTACATCATTTATTAATCCAACCCATGCTAATACATTGAAAAGCAATCCAAGACCTAATCCTTTTATTACTGCAATAGAGAAAAAGCTAAGTTTATCGACTGCGTCCATTCGATCCAACTCGGTTTTTTTTATAAAAAAAGTAGGAAAACAGACTAAATTAATGATAACGATTAGTATCAAAAAGAGATATACTATACTTCGATCTCCTGGAGTTCTTGTTATTATATGTGTTAGGATTGTTATAGAATTTAGTAAAGTAATGGTGGTATTCCAGATGACGATCTTTCGTGTTTCATCAAGTTGTTTATTTTTTATTCTCATAATTGTAATAATACCTAATAAGAGGAAGAAAATTCCAAATACTAGTACTGTAGCGGCGATTTCTAATAGCCCTCTGGCTAAAACAGTAGCTATTAAATGAAGAATTCCAGAGATAAACATTAAATATCCAGATACTAATACAAACTTATTACTGACCATAATTTCCACCTATAGAGGAGTTTTGTAACTAATTTAAGTAATTAATCTTAATTTGGTGTCAATAAATAAAAACTTTTAAAAAATACATTTATGATAAAGCTAATCTTTTAGGATCTATGCTGATCTGTCATTATGAATAATACATTCATCCTCTCGCTCTTAGTGATCAATATTTTTTTTAGGGCATCGTTTGCGATATTTCCGCTTTTCTTCTTATTTTTTTCCTGTAATCTTTGTAGTATAGTCGTTGATGTTTAGGATCCATTTTTTCAAATTCTTCTTTTGCTTTTTCGGGAGGAAAAACCAAAATTTCACCATTTTCTTTTTGAATAACACATCCAGAATTTTTTAAGATCTTATAATTTTTCACAGTCTCGACTTTATCTCCCCAACATAATATATTGCAGTTACCACATGTTAGTTGTACCTTTCCCATCCCCCCAAAAGAAGAAGGATTGTATCCTTTCGAATAATCCTGAATTTCTGGTCTTTTTTTCTGATGAGTCATAGCAAGAGACATAAGACGGTTAACTTCATAATTATCTTCAGGATAATCATATCGACCAGGAGACCACGTTGAAAATTGTCCTGACTTATGTAATCCCGCGCATCCTCCACATACAAGCACGCATCTTAATTTATTTATCCTTTTTGAATACGAGAAAGTATATCCTCCGAGGGTTACTAGTGTTTCTTCTTTATCAGAGAACATTTGAAAATCACATACTCTTGTACAGAGTTTACACTCATCACAAAAAGATTCTTCTGGAGGAAGTGGATCGGTTGGCTCTAACTTAGCAGATGTAACTATACCTCCTAGAATAATCGGTGTTCCAATACCTTTTATTCCAATACTACCATTCCATCCAAAAGATCCAACACCCGAACGGGCTGCAAGATATCTTAATGATAATTCAGGGGGCAATGATGCTTGCCACCCAGGAACATCTTCTCTATATTTATTATTTGGAATTACGCTCATTGCTTTATATCCCTTTTGTCTTAAAAAATCTCGCACATCTTTAGCTATTTCCCAAGCTCTTATATTCTTATTGATATTATCATCCTCGTGATCGGCGCGTCCATTTGGTAGTTCTTTTGCTAGAAATGGACGAATTAAATCTTTATTTAAAGGTATCGCAAAACCAATCGCAGACTGTGCTTCTGGCAATAAATAAGTAATATCTGCACCTGGGGGACCTCCTGCCATAGTCTCAAGGGTCGCAAATCCTACTCTAAGAGCACCACGCTCTTTTAAGATTATCTCTATTTCATCATTTAAAGTAATAAATAGAACACCCTTAGTTTTGAAAATGTAGAAAAACTTTGAATTATTATAACATTAAATTAGTGCTTTATATATAAAAGATTTTAATTCATGAAAAACATGAAACCGTAGAAAGAAATCATGAGTAGAGATAAGGAAAAGAATAAAGAGTATAGGAAGTGGCTTTTTAAACACCTATACCAACAAAAGTACTTAGTGCTGCTAGTGCTTATTGGAATTTTTGTTGTGAGTTTTACCCTAACCTTAATTCCTTTAATAATTGGAGCTATTATTGATAATGTCCTTATAACTCGTGATTTATCTAATTTATTGATAATGCTCATTATAGGACTTACGGTATCTCTAGTAAATTTCTCTCTAGACTATGGTGTGATGATGGTAGGGCACTTTCTTGGTTTAAAAATTGAACTAAATATGAGGCAAGAATTCTTTGATACAATTCAATCAAAACCGTTAAGTTTTCATGATAATGTTCGAACAGGTGATTTACTAGCATTAGCTACAAATGACGTACGAGTAATTAACACAATGGTCGCCCATGGAAGTTTTTTTATTTATCCTTTTATGCAAATATTCATAACATTTTATCTATTGATTGAATTCCTAGATTATCGCTTAGCTTTGTTCTGTATTCCCTTTATTATTTCCTATATCTATTTTGTTTTAGGTTATCGAAAAAATCTTTCTCCTTACATGGCTAATCAAATGAGAATGTATTCAAATTTAGCTGTGGTAATTCAAGATTCAATCAGTGGTGCCAGCGTCGTCAGGAGTTTTACTGCTGAAGAGCTAGAACGAAATAAATTTAGCAGTGGGGTTCTTGCTTTTAAAAATAATTGGATAGGGACATACAGAGTTCAATCAAAATATTATCCCCTACTTGTACTCCATATTGTGATTGGGGCTACATTTCTTATTAGCTGTATATTTGTTTATCAGAATACCCTTTCAATTGGAGATTTAGTTGCCATAAACATACTCTTAATAGCACTCATCGAACCTACTAGAACGATCCATTGGTCCACCAGGGATATGATGAGTGGATTTGCTGCTTGTTCGCGTTTATATAATTCACTCTCTAAAGGAAAAGAGGAGATCACTTTTGATAAAATTATCGAATGGCCACAAGAATTTAAAGGAAAAATTGAATTCAAAAATGTTACCTTTACTCATCAAAATGAGGGAAAAAATCATCGTCCTACTCTTAGAAACTTGAATTTTACCATTGAACCCTTTCAAAGAGTTGCTCTCGTTGGTCCAACAGGAAGTGGAAAATCAACTCTTGCAAAGTTAATCTTATCTCTTTATGAACCACAAGAAGGGTCAATTTTAATGGATGGAGTAGATATTAGGAACTATCCTCTTGAAATATTAAGAAAACATATTGGTTATATTGAGCAAGAAATATATCTTTATCCGAGATCAATAAAAGATAACATCAAGTTTGGCAAACCGGAAGCATTAGAAGAAGAAATATTAGATGCGGCAAAATTAGCACAAGTTGATGAGTTTGTAAGGGAGTTTCCTAAAGGTTATGGGACCATTGTTGGAGAAAGAGGAACAAGGCTCTCTGGAGGAGAACGACAACGAGTTGCCATTGCTCGAGCTTTTTTAACAGACCCTGCTATTCTCATTCTTGATGATTCTGTTTCTGCTATTGATAGTGAAACAGAAGAGAAGATTGGACGTGCTATTGAAAATATCTTAAAAGAGAGAACTACAATAATTATTACTCACAGATTACATACGATACGAACTTCAGATAAGATAATCGTGCTCAAGCATGGAAAAATCGTAGCAGAGGGCAATCATAAAGATTTATTACAGAGTTCAGAGGATTATCGACGGATCTTTGGGAAAAAATTAACTCAACCAAAATTAAAAATTGAAGAAAAGTAAGGATAAAATAAAATGGGACTCTATGCCGGATTGATGGCAGAAGAACATAAACGAAATTATTCTGATCGTGAATTATTTAGGAAATACATAAAGAGGATTATTCCATTTAAAAGGAGTGTTATCCGCATAGCACTTTTCATCCTAGTTTCGGCGGTTGCTGATATCCTTAATCCACTATTAATTGGATATGCTGTCGATGAACTCAATAAGACTAATCCTAATCTTATATTAATTATCGGTGCTACAATACTTTTTATAATACTATATGGAATTATATGGCTTATGTTTTTCATGCAATATAGGGAAATTGCTAATTTTGGTCCTTTTTTTTCGGAAAGGCTCCGAATGGATATTTTTGATAAGTTACAAGAACAAGATATGAGTTTCTTCGATAAACATCAAACCGGTGGATTAAATACTAGAGTTACAAATGATGTTTCTGATTTCGGAAATATTACTTTTTTAATTGTAGAAACTGTAGGCAATATTTTTCTAAGCGGATTGACCCTTGGAATTCTTATCTGGTTAAACCTATCTCTTGCTCTTATTGCCTTGGTATCTGTTCCCATAATTTTATTGATCATGTTTTCACTTAGAAAGCTAGCAAGAGTAGTAAGTAGAGCTTATAGGAGGTCTTTAGAGAATGTTAACATTGCAATGGTTGAATTAATTGAAGGAATACATGTCTGTAAAAGCTACGGTCAAGAGTCTATAGTTTCTGAACAATTCAATGAAACAAACAAGAAATATTTTAAAAATGGGTTTAGATTAACAGCAGTTACGCATCTGTGGAGAAGACTCCTTGGTTTTGTTTCAACGGTTACATTTATAATTATAATGTATGTAGGTGGTCATTTTGTCTTCAGGGGGATAATGAGTCCTGGAAGAGTCTTTATCTTTTATCTCTATCTTCCAAGATTTTACCGTCCTATTATGATACTTGCTACTTTTTTTCCTCAATTCAGTACTGGTATGGCTGCTTATGAGCGAATTCTTGATATTCTTGATGCAGAACCATATGTTAATCAAAACCCAAATGCTTTTGATGTCAATGAATTAGAAGGAGAGATTCATTTTGAGGATGTAGATTTCAGTTATAGAAGAGGTGAAAGGGTTTTTGAAGGATTAAATCTGAAAATAGAAAAGGGCGAAAAACTCGCAATAATTGGGCATACTGGTTCTGGAAAAACTTCAATAGTTTCACTTCTCGCAAGATATTATGAATTTCAAGGTGGATCAATTAAGATTGATGGAATTGATATTAGGGATATGACATTAGAATCATATAGAAAGAACCTTGGTATGGTTCCGCAGGATGTTTTTCTATTTTCAGGTACAATAGAAGAAAACATCCGATATGGTAGACAGGATGCTTCAGAAGAGGATTTATGGAAAGCTATTAGAGCTGTCCATGCAGAAGAACTGATCGAATATCTACCAGAAGGATTTCACACGCAAGTAGGGGAGAGAGGAAAAGGCGTTTCAGCAGGTCAAAGACAACTAATTAGCTTTGCTCGAGCACTCTTAACTGATCCAAAAATTCTAATTCTTGATGAGGCAACTTCGAGCGTAGATGCATATACAGAAGCGGTA
The DNA here is from genome assembly GCA_030603385.1 of Promethearchaeota archaeon. Taxonomy (GTDB): domain Archaea; phylum Asgardarchaeota; class Lokiarchaeia; order Sigyniarchaeales; family SOKP01; genus Loki-b32. The sequence goes on from JAUVXW010000043.1 coordinate 21,192, forward strand.
ATTCAAGAGGCTCTAGATGTTCTACTATCCAATCGAACTTCTATTATAATCGCACATAGGTTATCAACTGTTGTTAATGCTGATCGAATATTAGTAATGGATCACGGACAAATCATTGAAGAAGGTGATCATAAGTCTTTACTTGCTAAAGGTGGAAAATACGCTCAATTGTACAAGCAGTATTTTGAACATCAAAGTTTAGACTGGTATCCTACTTATACAGCTTCAAAAGTCCAGGACTCTAAATAATAATTCTACTTATATTACTTTATGAAAACAATTTTATTGAAAAACATATTATTTCTAACTTAGTTATAGAAATAAGGAAAAATGGGTTTGATTATATCTATCTTTGGTAAAAAGAATGAATGAACGAATAAAAAAACTACGGACTCAAAGTCGTGAGGCAATCCCTTATCTTTCTTTGGAACGAGCATTATTAATAACGGAATTCTATAAAACTGGTGCTGCACATAAATTTTTCGCTCCAGTTGCTAGAGCAAAAGCATTCAAATATATCCTAGAAAATAAAAAAATCTGTATAAATGAAGGTGAGTTAATTGTTGGAGAACGTGGTCCAGAACCAAAAGCAACTCCAACTTACCCTGAAGTATGCTGTCACAGCCTACAAGATTTAGAAATTTTAGACACTCGAGATAAAATATCATTTAAAGTATCAGAGGAGACAAGAAAAAAAACTAAGGAAACACTTATTCCATATTGGAAAGGTAGGTCAATTCGAGATAAAGTCTTTTCTCAAATGAATCAAAATTGGCTGGATTCTTATGAAGCGGGTATTTTTACTGAATTTATGGAACAGAGAGCCCCAGGGCATACGGCTGGAGGTAAAAATATCTGGAGAAAAGGATTTTTAGATTTTAAACATGAAATAAAAGAAAGTATTGAAAGTTTAGATTTTTATAATGATCCTAAAGCATTCAACAAAAGAGAGCAGCTTAAGGCAATGGATATAGCAGCAGACGCGATACTATCATTCGCTAAGCGACATTCCCAAGAGGTTCTTCGATTAGCTGGAATTGAATCCGATCCAGTAAGAAAAGAAGAACTTAAAAAAATAGCAGTAATATGTTCTAATATTCCCGCAAAGGCGCCTAAAACTTTTTGGGAAGCACTACAACATTATTGGTTCATTCATTTAGGTGTTATCACTGAATTTAATACTTGGGATGCCTTCAATCCAGGTCGTCTTGATCAGCATCTTTTTCCTTTTTATAAAAATGATTTAACTAAAGGCATATTATCTAAAGAAAAAGCAATAGAGCTCCTACAAGCTTTTTGGGTAAAATTTAATAATCAACCTGCGCCTCCAAAAGTGGGTGTTACAGCTGAAGAAAGTAACACTTATACTGATTTTTGCAATATCAATCTTGGTGGTTTAAAAGAAGATGGATCTGATGGTGTGAATGAACTCTCGTATATGCTCTTGGACGTAATTGAAGAAATGCGAATATTACAACCCAGTAGCAATGTGCAGATCAGTAGAAAAACGCCTGATGAATTCTTAAAACGCGCGATTAATATCATTAAGACTGGTTTTGGTCAACCCTCGGTTTTCAATACTGATGCAATCGTTCAAGAATTGATTCGTCAAAATAAATCTAAAATTGATGCTTATAATAGTGGGGCAAGTGGTTGTGTTGAATCAGGTGCTTTTGGAAAAGAAGCTTACATTCTTACTGGATATTTTAATTTAGTAAAGATTCTTGAAATCACACTTCATAATGGTTTTGATCCATTAACCAGAAAAACTATCGGTTTAAAAACAGGAGATCCTACTAACTTTGGATCTTTTGATGAATTGATTGAAGCATATGAAGAACAGATTAAACATTTTGTAGATATTAAAATTAAAGGAAATCAAATAATTGAGCGTATTTGGGCTCAAAATCCAGCCCCCTTTTTATCAATTCTAATCGAAAATTGTATTCAGAAAGGGAAAGATTACAATGATGGAGGTGCAAAATATAATACATCCTATATACAAATTGTAGGAATGGGAAGTATTACTGATTGCTTAGCATCTCTAAAGTATAATGTATTTGATAAGAATATTGTATCAATGAAGGAATTATTGGAAATTTTAGAAAATAATTTTCAAGAACATGAAATCATACGACAGAAATTTATTAATAAAACACCTAAATATGGAAATGATGATGATTACGCGGATTCCATAACTCAGAGAATTTTTGAAATCGTTTTTAATGCTATAGATAACCGTCCAAATACTAGAGGTGGGGTGCATCGTATCAACTTACTTCCTACAACTGTTCACGTATATTTTGGAAAAGTTACCGGGGCTATGCCAGATGGACGTAAAGCATTCATACCATTATCAGAGGGAATTTCACCTGTTCAGGGAATGGATATCAAAGGGCCCACTTCAGTAATTAAATCTGCCAGTAAAATAGATCACCTGCGAACTGGAGGAACTTTACTAAATCAAAAATTCACGCCTCAATTATTCGCAAATGAATCTGGAATTACTAAGTTGGCCCATTTAATAAGAGCTTATTTTAAGATGGATGGACACCATATGCAATTCAATGTAGTTTCAGCAGATACTTTAAAAGCTGCTCAAAAAAATCCAGAAGAATATAGAAACCTTATCGTACGAGTAGCAGGTTATAGTGATTATTTTAACAACTTAGGATCTGATTTACAGGATGAGATAATTAGTAGAACTGAGCATACATTAATCTAATCCTCACTTTTAAAATTTGACATAATCTTCGAGATGAATTTTAAAAAGTTGTATTGATGGTTTTTTCGCTAATTTCATCTTATGTACATATTCGGTACATATATTTAAATATAATAATTCATATATTGATTATGTACTTAATCGGTACATAGAAAAATTTAAAGCTGAAAAAAATGACTCAGATGTTATTAAAAAAGCCAGAACAAGAAGAAATTGATGAAATCATAGGCTTTTTTATTAAAAGATCTAAGGAAAGACTAAAAAATTTGTTGTTAGAAGCAATTGAGGGATCTAGATTTAATAGAATTTTTAATTGAAGAATTGAAAATATTAAATTAGTGTTAAATATGAAAAGAGAATTTAAAATTATGATTAGGGAGGAAGAAACATGAATGAAAAAAGCGATTTAAAACCAGAAGAAGCCGAAATATTAAGAGAATTAGAAGAATTTATAAGGAAGCCTATTCCTCGAGTAGAAGACATAGGGGATTCGACCTTTGGGGTTAAAATAGATGGCGATCATATAACAGTTCTAAAGTTGGATGGTAAAGTATTACGAAGACTAGGCGTAAAAAAATTAAAGACACTACCAGAGTCGATTGGAAACCTCACTTCACTTAGTTTACTTTATTTACCTTATAATAATCTAATAACTATCCCTGAGTCGATTGGAAATCTCACATCGCTTAAATATCTTAATTTTAGATCAAATAGATTAGAGACAATTCCAGAATCAATAGGAAATTTAAAATTTCTTAGAATACTTCTTTTAGAAGATAATCCATTAATGAGTATCCCCGAGTCAATCGGAAATTTATCATCCCTTAAGGAACTATATTTGAATAGAACTAAGCTAACGACGCTCCCAGAATCAATAGGTAATCTTTCCTCATTAGAACAACTATGGTCAGGATTTAATAGATTAGATTCAATTCCAGAAACAATAGGGCATTTAAAATCTCTCAAAATACTTTATTTAATGGAGAACAATCTAACATCTATCCCTGAGTCGATTGGAAATTTACCTTCTCTTAAAGTACTTTATTTAGGTCGTAATGATCTCACAACTCTTCCTGAGTCATTCAAAAATTTAACATCCTTAAAATCTCTCTTTCTGTGGGGAAACAAAATAAAGGAACTCCCGAAGTCAGTAATTAAACTTAAATCACTCGAAACGCTACGGTGGGACGATTCTAAAGAACTAATTACATATAAAGCTTCAGCTGAAGCTACCTCTTTTCGATCTAGTATAATGAGCGAGCTTAAAAATGCTATACCATCACTTAAAAATGGTAGCCTTCTAGAAAAACCTAATGAGGAAGAAATAGAAGCGAGAGAAACTGAAAGACTCAAACGTATCGAAGAGTTAATAGAAGTAGAAAAAGTTTTAAAGAAGAATCAACAGGTAAAATTTTTGGTAAGCATCGCTGAATTAGGAGATATTAAAAGATATGCTCAAATTTCTCGTCAAACGCAATCTGAGTTTATTCGCGCTGCAATAAGGGATAAAATAAAATTATTAGAAGCTCAATTAAAAAATGAGAGTTTAGAAAAGAATAAGAATATACACGAAGACAAGTTAAGTTTAGAAGAATTGAAAAAGATTCGAAATGCATTAGAAAGATTAGAAAAGAAAGAGTAATTGTGAGAGAATAGTACTCATTCTGTTTTTGTTTAACAAATTTATTTCTTGTACTATTGTGAAAAGTTCGAGATGCTTGATGTAAACTTTTACAATTAATAAGATATAAATTATGAAAGTTTTATAATGGAAATGTGAATTTAGAAAGAATTATACTTCTCATTATAAATTTAAAACATAACCACAACCTTAATTATAAAGGTGAAACTCATCGAAAGCATTCACATCGATAATGTCTCTTACCGTAGATTAATTAAATTATTGAGAGTCAAAACAGGTCTAAACTTTGAATATTATAATAAGCCTTTTATTGAAAAACGTATAAAATCAAGGATGATTCGAGTAAATTGTGATGATCCTGAAGATTATTTAAAACAAATTTCCTCACAGAAAGAAGAGGTAAAGAAATTTGTGGATGGTTTCACAATAAATTATACTTTCTTCTTTAGGGATTATGATGTTTTTGAAACCTTCCAAGATATTCTACTGCATGGTTTAAACGTTTCTAAAAAAGATGTGAATAGTGATATTAAACCTGCTCCTTCGAAACGGGCTAATTTTCGCACAAAAGCTAATGCTGCTAAAAATATAGTAAAAAATAGGAAATTAACATATAAACCAGAGAAATCTTATGTTGATATCTTTATCTTTCTTAATCAGTTAGCATTTTACAAAAAAATAAAACTTGTTCCAAGTGAGAAAAATTCGATAAACGTATGGTCATGTCCGTGTGCAACAGGTGAAGAACCATATTCAATTGCCATGATTATGGATAATCTTAAAACTCAAGTTCCACGTTTCCCAAAGTACAGAATTGTGGCATCTGATATAGCACATGAAGCCATAGAAAAAGCAAAAATTGGTATATATACCCATGATTCTATGAAAGAAATTTCAGATTATTATGAAAACAAGTATTTTACTAAACAAAAGACTCATTTTGGATATAATAGTTCAATAAGTGGAACAATTAAAAATAAAGTTGAATTTGTAGAAGAAGATGTAACAACGGGTCATAATAGGCCATATAAATATGATATTATTTTTTGCAGATACCTTTTAATCTATTTTAATCGCGAGAACCGCGCTAAATTTCTGAAAATTATTGAGAATCGGTTGGTTGAAAATGGTATTCTAGTATTGGGTAAAACTGAGACCCTTTTCGATTCATGGGGTAGTTTAAAGTTAATTGACTCAAGAAATAGGATCTATATTAAATCTCATTCCAATTTATATTAGAATTTTGATTATGCTAATCAAAGTATAAAAGGAATAAGAGCCTTCCGTTTTTTAGGATAATCAGTAAAAGTATTTACATACCATAAATGATTAGATCGCGCCCTAGGTGCAAGGTTCGCAAATGTCCACACAGCAAATACGAGTCCCGGGAAAGACCATGTCATAATTGCCCATTCTGTCCATTCCGTAATCTCTCCTAAATAACTAGGACAACTCACGTATCTAAACATTCCTCCATAAGGGATTTTATATTCTGTTTCTCCTGGTTTCCTTAATTTACGGATAATATAGTCTGAATGCATATTGATTATAAATCCACATATGAAGATAATAACACCGATAATAAACATAGGAGTTAAAATCCAATTTGTAGTATAAGGAGTAGAAAAAGTATAAATCCATCTTGCTTGCAAATAGGTGTTAATACCATTAAATGTAATCCCCATGAAAATAATTGTTATAGGCATAGGCTGTTTACCACGTATTAAAAAAGGGAATATAAATGTTCGTTGGCAATAATGCACCATCCACATACCCATGAAAATTAGCGGGATTAAATCTGTTTTGCGATCTCCTATAAGATAGTATATAATATAGATAATAACTGTTGGTATTTCCATTAAAAACCATCCCAATTTGTTGTTAATAGTAGGACCCCATTTCTTATTTACATGTTGACCATAACCAGCAGGAATAAAAAATAGCGCTATGAAAACAAAAACCGAAGATAATCCTAAACACAACATTAAAAAGTTGTAAATAAAAAGTTCATCCATCTTAATTAGATAATAGAATATATTTTGAGTTTTTAACTTATTCATTCTACTCTTCTACGAGAAGGACAAATAAGTATGTTTGTAAGGTTTATAATCAAATAATTTAACTTTAATAGATAACATTCATTTTTAGGTTTATCATCTGATAAAAGAGCTATTAACGAAGTTAAAAGGATACCACAAATGATCTCAAAAACTAATCTGGAGAAGTGGTCCTGCGCTTTAAACATAATAGGTTGTATTCAATTTATTATTTTAACTTCAATTGCTATGTTTTTTTATAAAGGAGGGACTTATATTGATCCTTCCACTTCTCGTTATGTATTTTGCTATAATTATTTTAGTGATTTAGGACGAACTGTCGCTCATTCGGGAATTTCTAATACATTCTCATTTATCCTCTTTACAGTTACTCTAAGTATATGGGGTGCCTTTCAAATTCCATTTTATATTATATTCCCCCGCTTCTTTAGGAGTTCTAAAGGATTAAAAAAATTCTATTTTACTGGATCTATTTTAGGAATTCTTACTGGAATATTCTACATCGGTATTGCATTTACACCTTCAGATATCACTAATTTACTACATGATATATTTGTTTTTCTTGGATTTGGCTCTATTTTATTGAGTATTATCCTATATGCTATTGTAATATTTAAAGATAACAATTATGATAATTTGTATGCTACTGTTTTTACAATTACGGCAATAATTTTAGGTACATATTTTTTAATCCTATCGTTTTCTCCCAATAGTCAAACCACTGTTGGTCTATATATTTATGTGGTAGGGCAAAAGTTTATGATTTACACCCTTTTAATATGTAGTATTGTTCAAGGATTTGGTGCTCTAAAACAACTACCGGCTTAAACTTATTCTACAATAGTTTTTAAGGCTTTTATCCTTTTTTTTACTACCATTCATTTTAAAACTAATTTAACTACGATGAGTAGAGAACAACAATTAATAGAAAGGCTCCGATCTGGTTCTTTGAAAGCTATAATCTTTGATTTTGATGGGACTTTACTTGACATACGAGAAATACTTGAAAAATCAATTGAAGAAATTCTTGTTAAAAAAAATATTAATATCGATATGGAAACAACAATTCAAGAAATCGGGGCTTTGCTAGAGACAATTCAAGGATACCCCTTACCAAAAGTATTACTTGAATCCTATGAGATTTTCAAACATATAACTAGCTTACAAAAATTAAGTTATTTTAAACAATTAAGAATAGCTATGGAGATTTTTTCGAAATATCTCGAATATTCAAAAGATGCTCCTTTACTGTCTGGAGTGAAACCATTGATAAAAAAACTTGCTAAATCTCACGATCTTTTTATTGTTTCCCATAATAAAACAGAAACAATTAAGGAGCATTTAGAAAAAGAAAGTATTGACGATTGTTTTAAAGGAGTTTATGGTAGTGATAAAATTCCTGTACAAAAACCAGATCCAATGGCACTTCAACCACCTTTAGAGACATATAATAATCGTAAAAGAAATGAATTTCTAATGATAGGTGATATGCCATCAGATATAACTGCTGGTAGCGAAGCAGGGTTTTGGACTATAGGCGTTGCAAGTGGAGTAAGTAAAAAAGAGATTTTATCAGAATATAGACCAGATCTATTAATAGATTCCTTTGATGATTTATTAAAAATATTAAAAAATTAAGTCTTTTTCTGAATGAAACTAGCACCTAAGAAAATAAATCATTGTTTTTTCACATTTTTGTGTACTTAAATATAAAAACCAATTCTACTATGGTATGTTTAATTCATTTTATTTAAAAATAAGAATATAAAATATATATTAAAAAAATCTAAATGATTAATTATGAAAATTTCAAAAAGAAATAGACCACTTGTCTTAATTTCACTTATTCTTTTTCCTATGGTAATCATACTTTGTTCCTTTAGCTTAAATGTCCAAGCTGGACCACCTATTCCCGAACCAGATCCTAATAATGGTTGGCATTGGGATGTCGATGTAGGAGATCAGATATATTTCGAAGGTGAATTTATACTAACGAATTCTACCAATGGTGAAGTATATTCAATGTGGAAAGACATTTGGATCTATAATATTACAACTATTGAAGATGTTATTATCGACTGGTTAGGAACACATGAGTTTTCTCAAGTTAATGCGACACAGTGTTATTATAATGTCACAGAGGGAGAATTAGAAGCCTATTATGACGGATACTCATCAGAAATTGCTCTTTTCGGATATGATAGCACTGATCCTATCACACATCGAATTAGGGCAGGTAATAATGGAATACCCTTTATCTTACCCATTAATGGATCAAGTGGAGTAGAAGTTGATATATTAGCCCCGATTATAAACGAAACCTTTTATTATCCTATGGGAAATATGGCATTTAATGCTTTTGATAATTATGCTTTTGATGTTGGTTTAAATAGGATACATTTCTGGAATTCTACCGATGGATTTTTTTCAGATGGCTATTACTATGATAATGGAACCTTGGAATATGGAGAGGTTTATTTAGAGGCATATATGGGAGACGGTCCAATTTATATAAATGCTACGATAAGACAAGTTAATAATTATGATATTACTGATGAAGTCGAATGGGGTGTTAATGTTGGAGATGAAATCCCTTTTACGATGTATATGGGTTCTAGTGATGTGGATGATGCTGATGAAATAATACTAAATATTACGCATTTTGATGAGGTATTGTTTAATAAATCGAAAAATAGCTTTAGTGATGAAGATAATATCTATATGGTATATCAAGCTGTTTTTGCTGATATGTTCATGTGGAATGGAACAGATTATAATTTCATAGAGAATACCATGATAAGTGCATCTAATAATTTTTATCCCCAATATTATGATGAAGTAGGAGGAGATCCAATAATGCCTCTCCTCTGGCCTATAAATGTTCCACTGGAAGACTATGAATTTATGTGGAACCTTGATACACTTCGCATCTGGGAGGGAATGCGCTATGATACGATAAACATTATGGAAAATGGATTGCTTGAGTTTGAATTGAGCAATTCCACAAGCATAGATTATGTAGAAATCCAAATGAATAAAACAACTGGTATTACAAAATCATTTCTAAATATAAATTCTGAAGAAGAAGTTATGTACTTTGAAGTAAGGTCTCAAACTTTAGTGGATTGGTCTGTAAATGTTGGTGATATTCTTTATTATAAAAATAATGAAGAAGATTTATGGGATGAAAAAGCAACTATACTTGGAATTGGTAGTGTATATGCAAATATGAGTGAAATGTTTGTTCCAATGGGAATAGCCTTACCTTCTGGTCAACCAGAGTATCAATTCTTTTCTTACCTCTATGCTAACATATTTGAGTGGGATTCTAATACAAATTCTTGGGATCTTGATGATGGACGACCATTTGCTATAGCAAATATTTATTGGCCAATATCACCTCTACAATTTGAATTCGGTCCTCCTGTATTAATGCCAGAAGGAACAACGAGCTCTGAACTTTCTGGTCTCTTTGATTTTTATAGCAGTGTTTTCGATGTTATTACATATAGTCCTGGCCATGTACTACTTAGAAATTCTACATTAGATAGAGAGCTAAATTTTTATTTCGACGAGACTTCTGGAAGAGTAACAATGATGTCTGGCTGGATGAAACAACCAACTCCAGGATCAGATTGGAATTACATGTCAATTTACCCCAAATTCTATGAAGCACTCACTCCGGGATCAAATTCCTTTACATTAAGCACTGATTTTGATTCAGGAATAACTGTTAGTATGGATGTTGATGTAAGTATAGGAGTGCCAGAAGCGGCATTAATCTATAATTATTTCACAATGAATCCTGTGAACGTGTCGTTGCCAAATGGCACTGCTATGGCTTACTTTGATCAACTATTCGTCAATCATTATTTAATTAGCGGTAATATTACTATGACAATAACTCTCCCCACATCTATAGATCTTACTGAAATGATATTCTTCTTCTATGCTTATAATATGAGTGGGACCCATGAATGGGATTCTCCACCTCCAGAATTTTACATTGACTCTGTCACTTATAATTTTGTATTAAATACGATAACAATTGAGATGCCAGCATGGGATAGAGGGGTAATATCTGCAATGGCTTATTTTTCTATAGAAGATATTCCTGATACGGTTGAAGAAATACCGGGTTATAACATATTCTTCCTATCATTGATGATGATAATTGTCTCTGGTCTAGTAATTAGGAAAGTACGCAAGAAATAGATAAAATCTAAATTTTATTCTTTTTTTTTTTCTTTATATTATTTTAAAGATTTAATTCATATGATGGAAAGAAAAGATTCCTTAAGGCAAAAATTGTTGAGTGCTACAGATACTACAAGAGTTAAAGTTAGGTTTAATGATACTGACACGATGGGCGTGGTTCATTTTAAGAATTATATGATATATTTCGATGACGGATTTGTGAGCTTCATGAACTCAATTAAAAATAAGCGGAATATTGAGGAAATGATTCATGAAGGCTTAGCATGTGGAGTAAAACATGTTGATATAACTTATGAAGGGTCTGCTATATTTGGAGATTATGTAATTGTGAAAACAAGAATAAAAGATATTGGAAACAAATCAATTACATTCATCCATGAACTATCAAAAGAATCGGATAACACTTTATTAGCCAAAGTAGAAGCCGTACGATTCGTTTTAAATTTAAAAACCAACAAATTAATGAATATTATGGATTTTCTTAACTACTTTTTAAAATGAGTAGAAAAATATTTGAAAAATATAATCAAAATTGTCATTCTACTTCTTAATCTTGAGTAAGATATCCTTTATTAGAATATCTTATTTCTATTACATTTTCTGAAAATAAACATAATTACGTAATTTTCATATTTTTACGGGTATTATTCTAACCGTTATCTTTTTATTAGAATAAATAATTATTTGACTAAATAATTAGCTTAAAAATTGAGTTTATTAAAATTTAGAGCTTTTTTTAATAAGAGAAGTTGAGTATTATGGAACTTGAAAAAGTAGAAAAAAAAGGGTATGAAATTGCTGAAGAAATGGAACGTGGGAAGTCAACCGAAGAGAGGATGCAAGAGGAACTTAAATACGAGAAACGTCATCAAGACTGGACCTATAAAATTATGAAATTTAACCCTATAGATCCTCTGAATGATTTATATCGATATATCATCAAACGATTAGATTTGAAGCAAATAGAAGGACGTGTGCAATGGTGGGGGGCGTATATTTATATTAAATTTTTTGCGAGAACGCTCTGGAACTTCAAAGCAGAATATCCTAAAGGAAGCATGTTCCCAGAGTGGGGTCCGGGCATCTTAGTCGGCAATCACGAGTCCCATCTTGACCCTTTCTTCTATGGGGCAGCATGTCATAGGCGTATTCGCTATATGAGTAAACTTGACAACTTTAAAACTCCCATCGTTAAAACTCTCTTTAATAATCTTGGAGCTTTTAAGGTTGACCGTGATACACCGGAACGAGGTTGGGAAAAAGCAAAGGAAATAATTTTGGGAGGGGAGTGGGTAGGCATATTCCCGGAAGGCACACGGTCTAAAGATGGGGAATTAGGTGAATTTAAAACTGGAGCGGTAAGACTGGCAGTTGAAATGCAAGTTCCGATCGTCCCTATGAGTGTTATTAACTCAAGGTCAGCTTTACCCAAAGGCAATTTAGTAATGAAACCTACCCAAGTTAAAGTACGTGTTGGTAATCCAATCTACTATCATGATTATAATTTCAATACAATTTCTTATGAAGAAATTCGAAGATTAACAGATGAATTGAGAAATACAATATGGGAATTACGGGAAGGTATTTACGGTAAAGAAGCGGATGAAGAACTTTCAATTGGTTCACCAGAAGAAGTTGAGAAAGCACCTAAGTTTAATATCATGAGTTACTTGAAAGCCCAAGCAAAAGGAGTAATCAAACTCATTGATGACTCTTGGTACGCTCTTTTAAGGAGTTTAGAGGAATTTGGAGTTCGGGAGCAATTTCAAAGACCGGTACATTGTTTCTCAGGAGATTTAGTTTGTGGGTGGTCTGACCTCATGATGCCGTATAAGGTAATCGATTTTGAGAAATATATCCCTGCGGAAGGTGCTGCGCTTATATGTCCAAGTCATAATTCTGAATGGGATGTACTTATACTGGCAGCAAGTATTATCCATCACCCACCAAGACGTGTTGCGTACCAAATGGCAAAGGAATCACTTTTTAAGGCTCCCCTTGTAAATGCCTGGGTTAGAAATCATCATGCATTTCCATTAAAGCGAGGGATGCATGATGTGGATTCATTTAATTACGCCAAAGGGCTTCTTGAGCAAGGTGAAGTAGTTATTACTTATCCAGAGGGTACTACTAATACAGGGAATGGTCAATTATTAGAAGGTCATACTGGTCCGATGAGATTAGCAATCGAGACAAAAGTACCCATCATCCCCATTGGAATCACAGGAACCGAGAAGACTTATCCTAAGAGAGCTAAAATGTTAAGTTTCTATAAAGGTCAGATTATAAAAGCAGGTGAACCATTTATGGAACATCAACAATACTGGGACAAACAAGTGCCTGATTATGATGAGCTTAGACGATTAACAGACAGTATGATGGCTCAAATCAAAGATTTACTTTTATATGATTCCCCCGATGCGTGAAATTCTTGAGGAACTAATAATATGGAACCAGAGTTACGCTCAACTCCAAAGAGAATAAAAGTCGGAATTCCACGAGCACTTCATTTTTATAGATATTATCCTTTTTGGAAAAAA
>JAUVXW010000007.1 GCA_030603385.1 Promethearchaeota archaeon
CAAAATAAATCGAAAAAAGTCTTCTAAATCCATATGCCAAAGAGAAATCTTTGTCAGATCTGTTGATCTCTCATCTTCCTTCTCAATTATTTTCACAATTTTATTTATCATAATTTTAACCTCACTTTCTCAAAAGTGGCATTTTTGGGAATTATCTATAAGTAACAGATTGTGGGAGTCTTTTTAAATTCTTCCTGAAATTTTATTGCTGCTAAATTAAAAAAAGAAAATTAATTCAAAATAATTTTGAATAAATTGATTCAATTAATTCTTCAAATTTGAATTATTTAATTCTTTGAAGATGAAATAAATTTGTTTTTCTAAGAATTAGTGATTTATACAAGCTGTATAATGATTTATACAAGTTGTATAATTCAATTTATTAAAATTTCAATTAAGTCATCTTTAGATGTTATAATTGAAATTTCTATTGATACTAATATAATTTTGAAAGTAAATTTGCAATTAATTTTAATTTAAAATTTTGCGAAACGGAGGCGCCTTTTTTTAGAAATAATTTGAATTTCAAATTCAAGTTTCAAATTTGAAATTGCGAAGCCAACTTTGAAATAGAGTTAAGATATTAAGAGATTTCTAGCATTCCCATTAAATTTATTGATAGGCATAAATCTTTTGAATCAAAAGTTAAAAACCTTAAAAACAAGTACTTGGGAAGAATTAGTGATTTATTAATAAATAGTGATAAATAGTGCTAAATAGCAAAAAATAGTTATGGTTTTAAGGTTTATTCTGTATCTTAGAAACTACCCACTAACTTTTGCGAAACCTTTTGCTTCTTTGTCCTTTATGAGTGGGCGGTCATTAGGAAGGAGATCTCAGAAATAATTTCCGAAACGATTTCGGATTTTTTTAATAAAATCTCGTGAAACTAAAATGAAAAAAATAATTTTGAAATTATTCCAAATTTTGGATTTAATTAAATCCTTTAAATTAAAAGTTTTTTTAGAAAAAGTGAGATGGTGGGAATTCCTGCTAATGAGTTTTTTTGTACCAGGTTGGGGTAAGTTTGGCCCCTATCTGAAAAGCCAAATTTGGGTTTTCCCTTTCTATAAATCAGTATATTCCAATAATAATTGTAATGTAGTTAAATAATCGTATGCTGTCCTTTCTGAAATACCAAAATTCAAATATATATCTTCTATCTCTTTTATTGTTAACCCTAATAATAAACCTCTAAAATGCTGTATAGCTTCACTTCCTACTCTTTCAAAAAGAGAATGTTTTAGAGAAATAGCAAACCGGATTAAATTTTGAAAAGAAAGAGGTCTAATTTTTTCGATTGATTTGTATGGTTTCTCATTAATTTCTTCAAATAATTCGAGAGTAGTATATGGTAATTTATTTTTCAATACTTTTTCATGTTTCTCTTTAATCTCTGGGTTTTCTTCTGCTAATCTTTTTATGATCTCTAATCGTTCTAAATTTCGTGGTGAGATATCTAAGCTTGTGGAGATTACTCTCCAATCTTTAATTTTTTTCTTCATAATAAATACAAAATAGTTTTTATTTTTAAGGTTTTGTCATTATATGACAAAAAGAAAAAATAATCCCAAATCTTAATTTATAATTCTGAATTTCTTTTTTATAAATAAACTTTATAAAGTACTATATAATATAATATCATAATAAATAAAGTACTTACTTTATATAAAAATTAAATTTTAAAAAATAAACATAAGGAGTTGAATTTAAAAAAATGAAAGTAATAACAATATATTTCGAAGAAGATGATTTCAAGGAGCTGAAGAAGCTTAAGGGTAAATTATCTTGGCGAGATTTCATTTTAACTCTAATTAATAAAGATGAAAGTGGTGATAATATCGATGTCGGATGATTTACCTAAAGCATGGGTTAGACCTGTTAAAAAAGAGACCTATATTTCCGCAATTGGAACTACAAGTCTTCGTGTTGTGGCATCTGCATATGTCGAATTAAATAATGTTAAGATTATAAAACTTATAGCCAAAAGCGGAACCGCTCCTAAGGAGACTGATGTATTGAGTGAAGATTACGGTGTCAAGGTTGGTGATGGACAGGTAAAGGATTTTATGGTTAATTATAAACTTGAGAAGGATGAGGATTTAGATGATATGAACCCTTTTGATGTCACATGTCTAGCTAAAATTATAGAGCTTATGGATGATACTCTTCCTGAGTTTATAGATAAAAAAACACGAGAATCACACCCTCCTGATTTACCAATCTCATTAATGGAAGTGGAGATTACTGACCCAAAGTTTATAGAGATAGCCGATATAGAAAACCCTAAGCTTGATTTACGGTTTAATACATTAAAAGCTGAGAATGAGCAATTAAAACAGGATATATATGATAAGCATAGAGATCATGCATTATCTTATTTATTTACACACGGTTTTAAGAGACATACGCTTAATTGTCAAATGGTAATTGAAACATCTAAGAGATTTTCTGAAAAGGAAGACCGTAAGAATGCCATTATGTATTGGGGAGGAAAGGATGATTTATTTCCTAAAACGGATTATAACTTATGGTTATTTATTCATACACATTATATTACACCTAGAGCTTTTGCTATACAAAAGAAGTTAGTTCTTGCTGACGAAGATAAATTATCACTTGACGGATATAAATGGGGGTGATAAAAATGGTGGATAAATTGGAAGGAATTAAATTTAAGGAAAAGTGTTGGCTCATTCCATTAGACGATGACGAGCTTACATTATATTTCTATGATGATAAAGATGTCGCAATGAAAGAATTGAAGTCATTGATAAAGGAAAATCCTGACGCAGAAATCTCGATTGCAGAGCTTACATATTCGATACAAGGGGATAAAGGTAAGTTTAGTGCTACTGGTGTTGAGTTGAAGGAGATTATGAAAGCATGGGCAACTGAGGAGGATGAATAATGGGTAAGTTTGAAATGGAATCAGATGAAGATGTTAGTATAGATGAAAAAGCGGGTATTGTATATCCATCTCATTATCAAGAAAAGAAGATGATTTCTGTTAATGATATCATATTCGATACTACCCAATCAAGACATGGTGAATGGGAGAATGATGAACTTGACCTTCAGTTGATGAGTTCTGTTGAAGAAATTGGTTTGATATATGATATTATGGTTAGACCTACTGACAGTGTTAAATATGGTGGTAATCATGATAAACCATATGCTTGTGTGGCTGGTTCTCGAAGGTTTCATTCCATGATTGCCGCTGGACATACTGAAGTTCCGTGTATTATAAGAGATCTTAGCGATATTGATGCTGTTATGTACTCTTTGAGTGAGAATATTGGTCGAAAGGCATTAACCCCATTTCAAGAACAACGTGCGGTAAATCTATGGTTTAATATGTTATTAGAAAAAAGAACCCAAGAGTTTATGAAAGATAAGGGAATAGATAATATCGAAGGTGATAATTATAAAGGAGATAGACGAAAAATTAGAACTTCTGTTGTACAAAATATTGCAGATAAGATATATGCTAAAAAAACTGATTCTGTACATAGGATATTAAGGATAGGAAGTCTCCCTGATAGTATAAAAGGACTACTCAAAAAGTTAACTGAAAGAACTCCTGAAGATATAAAAATTCTTAAATCATATGGATTAAAGCATGATTTTATGATGGATAAAGACGGGCTTTTAATTATTAGAGAAATTCAAAAAAGGTTTTTTGGAGAAGAAAAAATTGATTCAATTTTTTCTCAAAAAATTTTTGAAATGATAAAAAAAAGTAAAATTGACGAAAAGGAATTTCATGCGACCCAGAATTATATACTAAAAGACATAAGAGATCAGCTTAAGGCAGGGAAATCTTTTGAAGTTGTTATGAAAGAACTAAAAACAAAGGAAAAGGAGTACACATTTGAAGAAGGGGTACAGAGATATATTATTAGAGTACCACCAGATTACACTAAATGGCACGAAAGAGCTTGTAGTGAACTTAGAAAGAAAAGTAATGAGATAATATCTTACATCTATTTAAAATGGTTAAGAGATCAAGCTAAGAAAAATGATTGGAAACAATGAGTTTCAAGTTATAAGAAATGGAGAAAACAAGGAGAATAATATAGAAGATGTAATACCTAAGTTACTTCCAGATTCTTATGATGCATTAATCCATAGAAATTGCCTATTTCTTGATGAAAGCTTTAATCCTCGTGATGAGAAACCTGACCCGAGGTTGACTAGCGATATCAGAAAGAGGGGAGGATACCAAGTAGCTATTGTCGTATTTAAATATGGTGAATATAAATTCGGTGTTGGTGGGGGTTGGCAGAGGGAACAAGCAGGTATCGAAATTGGATATACTGTATTTCCATGCAAGATATTCGATAATAGGCGTAAAATGTTAGAATATCTCGATAGTAGTTATCTTCAAACACCTCTAAGCAATTTAGCGAATATTCGTAATATTATGATACATTATAGAGAATTTAATGATATTAATGTTGTTGCTCAAAAGCTTAGTAAGTCAATATCCACTATCAAAAGAGCTGTGAAAATTAATAAACACTTTTCTCTATTATCATTGGTAGCCAAGCCTCATGAACGTGATGTAGACAATTGGCGATTTATTTATGATATAGAAGGTCGTGATATGTTTGAAAAAAGAAGTCTAACACTCGAAATTGCTGAATCATTAGCTTTAGGATTGCATAAATTCTCAGAGAATAGTATAGGTAAGATTGCTATTCTTCTATTTAAGAATAAGAAGAGTTATAATGGAAAAATTGATAGGATAATTGATTATATTGTGTCTAAGCCTGATAGAGATGATTATAAGGTATTAATTGCAGAGTTTATGAATATAAAAAAGAAACAGAATATAACAATGAATCTTGCATCATTCACTCTTGATGAACGAGAATTATTAGAAAAGTATAAGGGTGAGATGCGTGTAAAAACTATTAATGAACTAATAACACGATTGATAAGAAGGGATCTCTGCTTATATAATAGTTCTTTTATCGGGCGTCCTAACAAACCTTTTAAAGATCTTAGATTTAAATATGGAACTCAAGAGATTATTATCCGCAAGAATGATGGAGATACTGAGGTTGCAATTCTTGGAGACGATGGATTCTTCATAAAATATCAATTAAATGATGTGTTAGAAAAGAGATGGAATAGTAATACATTAATACATAAGCCTATAAAAGCTATACTTAATACTCTTAAAATAAAATACTAATTATTATTTTTTTATTAAATTCTTCCTGGAATTTTAATGATGTAAAAATGCATCATTATAAAAAATGGATTTTATTGAGATATTCTCCAAATTCAATTCCTTTATAGAGCGAATCATCATATTCCATTAATCTTTTTAACTTTAAATGAGAATATTTTGTATGATAAAGAACTCTTAACAGGAATACCGGGAGAATTCCAAAAGTATAGCATTTAAGATAAAATAATTCTTTTTCATATCCAAGTAATCTACAGGATATAACTTCATGTAAATATAAGGCTTCTCTAACTTCATTTTCAGTTAAATCCCTAACAAGTAACCCAATATTTTTATCTAGTTCTTTTTTTGAAATGTTAGGGTTTCGGGAAGCAATATAACTTCTAAATTGTTTTTTATCCTCTTCATTCAAATATCTCATAACAGCAGCAATAACTTTTTCAAAATATTTTTCTTCATTAAGTAAAAATGCTCTTATGTTTAAGGCCATATCAGGAGCTATATTAAAATCATTTTTATTCCTAACTCTACAAGAAATTGTAGTGGATCTACTATGCCAAAAATGTCTTTTTCTTTTATTGATAAAATAATATTCTGAATCATCTTTGTCAACAATGTTGTTAACAACTTCCAGGATTCTTTTACTCAATTTTTTCAACCAGGTTAATTAATGTAAACCAATTATGGAATATAAATCAATGAAAATATATAAATAATTATTATTAATCAATTAATTTGATCCATGTTTACAATATATCAATGCGAAATCTTGAAGTTAGGATGCTTTCTCAAAATATTTTCTTGAAATTTGGAGAAATTATAAATTATTATTTAATAATTTAGTGGAAATTATTTTTGGAATAATCTTAATTTTGTTTGCTTATTAGCAAACATTTATAAAGAACAAACACATCTTGATCTTAGTGATTAAAAAAATGGTAAGTTATAAAAAACTGTATGAAGACCAAATAGAGTTTATTAGAAAAGAATGGGATTCAGAATATAAATGTCCTAAATGTGGAATGATACTAAGAGAATCCTTAACAGGAATTATCTGCTCTAATGAGAATTGCTCTTTTGAATACTCTATAAGTGGTTTAGTAAGCAGAATAGCAGAAACAAATCACTGGGAGAGGTGTGATTAAAAAAATGAAAAGTAAAATTGGAAAGATAATGTTTGAACAAGACTTAAAGGATTTAATGAAAGAATCACATCAAAGAGAACAATTAATTTTAGAACAAGCTCGAAGAAATGCTTGTAATAAATGTAAAGAATGTATTTTTAAAGATTATTTTGAAGATAGTACTTTCATAAAAGAAATTATGCCTAAAAAAGGAGAAGTTTATTCAAAAAATCAATGTATTGAAATTAAAAAAATATTAGAGGATTAAAAATGTGTGAATGTAAAGAAACACTGGATTATTGGATTGAATCCAAAAAGGCCTATCAAAAAATAACAATCGAAACTCCAAGAAGTAAAAGAAAAATATTAGTAGAATTATACAATTGCGAT
This sequence comes from Promethearchaeota archaeon, assembly GCA_030603385.1. Lineage (GTDB taxonomy): Archaea > Asgardarchaeota > Lokiarchaeia > Sigyniarchaeales > SOKP01 > Loki-b32. The sequence continues at coordinate 6,715 of JAUVXW010000007.1, forward strand.
ATTGATTACTTAAAAAATGTTAAAAAAGTAATCTGTATTCATCCTGCTAATCATTCAGTAGCGTTATTCTTAAAAATGAAAGATAAAGCAGACTTATGTCTATATTGTCATCCTTTATTAGCAAAAGAAACTTCTAAAGATTTTGTTATTTCTTATACTCAAAAGTTTAATTATCCATTAGTAATCCTTACTCGAATCGAAAATATAGAAGATTTATGTAGGGAAAATGGATGTCCAACAAGATTTAGAAGATGGTGTACTAGGATGTTCAAAATTGAACCAATAAGATTATTTTACAAAACTTTTATTCCTTCAGGAGTAATTGAATATATTGGAATTCAAAAATTTCATTCTAAAGAAAGATCAGAAATAAATCCTGAATTAATTGAAGATGCAAAATCCCAAAAAAGATATAAAATTTATAGAGAAATGCCAATTTTCCACGAATCAGAAGAATATAACACTGAAATAATGGAAGAGGCAAAAATCAATCCTTATTCCGATTCAGTAAGGGGATATAATAGATATGGTTGTTATCTATGTCCTTTTGCCGGAAAAAAATATTATGAGCAATTAAAAGTAGTTGATACTGAAACCTATAAAAGATGTAATGAATTGATGGATATCGCTTCAGAAAAAACAGGATCAAGATATTATTATTATAGAAAATCAAAAATAATGTAAAAAGGTAGATAAAAATGGTTAAAGAAAAGATTTTAAAGATCCGGATAAGTGAATACTTAAAAAGTAGAGCAAAAGATTGCGCTAGTTCATATGAATGGTCTTTATCTCAATATATTCGATTTTTAATTAGAATGGATGTTGATAGTCCAATATATCAAAAAATTATTCCTTTGATAAAGGAAAATGTGGACACATTAGACAAGATTCAAGAGTTTACACATGAAGGAAGGCGTTTTCTGATCATACCTGAAAATCAGGAGAATTTAAAAAAATCAATTAATGAAATATTGATAAATAAAAAGGAGAATTAAAATGTTTATAATGAATGGGGAAAAATTTTGGAGATCTGTTAAAGAGGAGATCTCCCAAATAGCTAATCTCGACATACTTGAAGGCTGTCAAAACTGTGAAATTCTAAAAAGAATCCAAAACTTAGACAAAAAACTTAATGCTCCAAAAATTCAATATAGAAAGAGAGGGAATTACTATTATTTTTATGAAATGGAATGGTATTATGATAAGGAAGTAAAAGAAGGAAGAAGAAAAATAAAAGATAAGTTAGGCCGTATTTCAATAAAAAATTATGAAATCAATAGAGAAAAAATTAAAAAAATGGGAAAAAAGGAATTATTAGAATTCTTGGAGCAATATTAAAAAATGTAATAAAAACTAAGTTAGAATAAAAATTTAAAAAAAATTAAAATAAAAAGAGATGAAAATGAAACCAGAAGAAGTTAGAGAGAAAAAGATAATAAGTAATGCATTTCAGAGATTTGACATAGAATATAAACTATTAGAAGCTAAATTATGGGCTGATTATTATGAAGTATTAAAAGGAGATATAGAACATATTATATGCGACTGTGGTCATTCTAACGAACTTACTCAACCATTTTGGAAAGTAATTTGCGAGAAATGTGGAATAAACATCGGTGAGATAGCTGGGAAAAGAACAGAAAAAGTATTTAATAGATTTTTTAGAGAAACAGGGGCTTACATAGATAAAATGCCGATATCTGATAGTGAGAAAAATCTTTTGAAAAAAGGAATTATAAATATTTGGGCAAAAAGAGACTATAAAAATTGGAGAAAAGAGTAGGATTAAAATATAATAGATTTACAGGAAGATAAAATAAATAAAAATTACAAAATTATGAAGATCTTCTCACAAAAGAAAAAATAGATTTTAAGTTGCAATTAGATCTTAGTCAAACTAACTAAGATTTTTTTCTTTCACAACAAAATAAATAAGGCCCTTAATGTCTTTAGTACCAATTACATCAAAACCAATTTTATCAAGTTTTTCTTTTGCTACTAAAAATTCTTTAGCAAATTTCTTTTCAGAATCCATTTCTAAAGACATCATTAATTAAAATAAATTCTAATCAACTATTTAAATGTATTGGTAAAAATGCCCAAAAACAAGTGAAAAAAGCTATATTTTAATCAACTTTTTAAGGGTTAGGATAATAATCATTATCTAAATTACCATCTTCAGGAAAGATTAATTTTCTCCAAACTTCCAATTCACTCACTTCCTTTTATTTTTTCTAAATTCAAATCCACAATTTTCACATATTGCAATAGGTTTATCATACTCTTTATCACAATTGAAACAGATGAATTTTGTTGATTTTGGCTGTGGTTTTGGTTTTTCTCTTACAGTTAAAATTACTTCTCTTACTTCTTTTATAACTTTTACTTCAGGTTTTTTCCCTATTAATATCTCAATTGCATCATATATTCCACTTATCATGCTTAATAATTTATTATATGTTTCAAGTTCTTTCTCATTTGAATGCATAATATCATAGGTTTTGTCTAATGTTTCAATTATATCATCAGGATAAGGGTTGACATATGTTTTACTTTCGAGGCATAATTTTTTCCGATTTTCTCTATTAAGAGAAGCTATGGCGAGAGTCCAAACTAAAGAATTCAAACCTAAAACCCAACTTGAGATATATTCTCGTGTGTTGTCTCTCCATAAGCCCATTCTCCATTGAACAAGACTTCTTCTTATTTCTGTTCGACATTCTCCAATATGTTTGAGAGGAAGATACCTTTTTCGTGTAAAAATTTTATCATCGTATTCTTTTTGTAAACGACTAATTTCTCTAAATATCTTATTTTGGTTAATCTTCAATTTGGTTTTTTCTTTCATATCAATTATTAAATCAACAGCAGTCCCAGCAATTCCCGCAATCCTATCTCTTCCTTCAGGTATATCTTTTACTCGTTTGAATGCTTCATAAGCAATTTCAATTTCTAATTTCTTTATATTCAATTTAATCACCTAACGGAAAGATTAAATGTCTCTATAATAAAAACTGCGATAATATATCCTACAATAATTACTATTACCACTAGAGGTAAAGATATTGCATATAGTTTATTTGCTCTTTTATCTTTTCTTTTCTGTTTTTCTTTTTCTATTATTTCTTGAGCTATTTTATCTTTTTCTTCTTGACTAATCATACTTTATCACCTCACTTCCTTTTATTTTTTTAAATAATATTTTTTTATCTATTTTTTTCATTCTATCAAATAGGGCCTTCTTACTAATTTTAAGATATTTCATCGTAGTTTCAAGATCTTTATGTCTTAGAATTCCAGATACATTTTCCAATGCCATTCCATTGTTTAATAAATGTGTTGCTCGTGATCTCCGGAAACTATGGGTAGTTATAGGTTTTTTAATTTCTGTTAGTTCTACACATTTTTTCACAATTTTATAGGCCATAGGATAACTAAGTTGAGAAGATCGATTGGATTGAAATACAAAATCCTGAGTTTTAATCTTTTTATCATTACAAAAACGTTCAATTTCTCCATAAATATGTGGGGGTACTGGTTGAGTTTCCCAATTCCTCTTGTCTGTTTTTTGATCTCTCAGTAATAAATAAGTATAATCATCTTCATTTCTATAATCTTCATATTTGCTATTCAAAGCTTCTGAAACACGTAAAGCACCATAATAACATACTCTCATTAATAAAAGGTTCCTAGAGGAGATTCCAGGCGTTTGCCATAATATTTCGATTTCTTTCTCTGAAAGCCATTCTTTTGAATATTTCATTTTGTTATCAATTTTGCTTTTTCTACTATATTTCTAGCGTCTTGAATACATTCATTGCAATTTCTAATAAAATCCTCTAATATTCTCTTAGGAATTGGAACCTTAATATCTTCTAAATTTATATAGAAAGAGTTATCACTTTCGAAATAACCTAAGTTCAGATTTTTAAAATATTTATAAATTTCATGATCCATCATATTTTTCATTTTTACACTTTTATTTAATTTTTATAAAATTAAAGATTTTATAGGAAAATCTCTACTTATGGATCGGATGATTATTTTTATTTATAAAGGCACTTGTTTTTTGATTAACAAAAGTAAAGATTTTACCGTATTTTCTTTACTTAAAAAATAGAATTTTTGCTTTATAAAATATGATCTTTATGCATATTTTCACGTTAATAAAAAAAAGGAGAATGAATCCTGGCTAATATTTTATTCTTTGAGGAATAAAAGAGGTTCATTCTCTAAGGTTATTATTATTTTTCTAATATTTAATTATCGCTTTTTTCGATAAATATAATCGAAATTTTCAATAAATCAAATTTCTAATATTTATTCATTCCTTTTTGAAAAACGTTCTAAAAATGGGGATTAATTGCCTAAAAAATATATGAATATTGCAATTTAATTATGATTTAATTTTCTGATTTTTTCTAATTCAAAGAAAGTTTTCTCATTTTTGAGAAAGGTTGGAGGAATTATTTAAATACCACGTTTTTGTTACTTCTTAAAATAATGTATAGTCAAAAGTTTTAGGTGTTACAGAATTTTTCCTTTAAATTGGATTTCTATTACAATTTCGTTTTGGGTTTCTTCAGTTTTTGTAAGATTTTGCATATTTTTTTTTCTCTTTATATATCTTCATTATGGGTTATATAAAGATTCAACATTATGTTTCTTTCACATTAAAAGAGGTGCAAAGTATGGAACTAGTTGAAAAATCTTCAAATATAGATGAGCTGATAGAGCACCATTGTCAGAAAAAGATTAGACTGCCTAAAATACAATTAAATTATTCAAATAAAGCGAAAGGAATAACCTGTTTTGCAAGTTTCTTTCTTTTCTTAATTGGTTTTATATTGTCTGGAAACGATATACAAAGTAAAATAATAATTACTGGAGGATATCTTTTCTTTTTTTATTTAAACTTACCTAGATTTTCTGACTCGGGAATAAAAAAAGATTATTATGCAGCATTACACGAATATGTAATTAAAAGAACCGATTTTCTTAATCTAGATTCCAAAAAAGCACTCATTTGCTTAACTTCTTATCTAATCTCTTCGATTTTTTCACTATTGTCTATTTATGTTTTTAATAATATAGAAGCCTTTCTCATCTCCTTCTTCATTTTTCTTATTGTTTTAAAAGTATACATGCCAGATCTAACAAATTATAGAAAGAAAAATGTACGATTTCTTGCAATCATAATAATTTTTTCTTTAATTCTCTTTCCAATGTTAATAAGTTGGGAATCTCTCGGGTTAAAGCAAGAAGTATGTCCATCCCCTTCCTTTGGAATATATCCACAGCACCAAAGAAGAGAAAATAACGTAATTGATCTAATTAATTTAGATTATACAGAAAATCTTAATGAATTAACAGATATTACATTCAATTCCTTGATCTCAATAAAATTTAAAACTTCTTGTTCCACAAACAAGATAATAACATTTCATGCAGATCTAATTCCCAGAAATGTATCGATATCTGGAGAACTCAACTCAGAAGCAAAAGTATTGGAAAAAACACATTCATTTAGTTCAAAACAATTTAAGGGACCTTTCTCTGAGCGAGACCTTTATTTTAAATTAGATTTGTCAAGTACTCAAACACCTGTTTTGCCGGGAAAGTATCAACTAGATATATTTTATATTGTTCAAAAAGGATTTACAGTTGGAGAACACTCATCAGTTCATTCATATGAAATTAACATTCAGAAGGAATATGTGTTCTTTATTGAAAAATATTCAGCCGATCCTGGAAAATCCACTCGAAAGGGAAGCATTTATACAATTGAGAATTTAGACTTACCTGGTTGGACAACAATTTTTGAGACAAGAATAGAAGACTCCTTGGGAAATCCCATCCCTAATGGAATTGTCTCATTATATACAACAGATTATAAAGATGGGAATATAATTTTAAAAAAAACGTCAGACTATCAAGTAGGAGACGATGGATTCATCTATTATAAGGCAAACAGTAGATATTTTGGAGAATTAACAAGAGGAAAGCTAGTATTTGATGGTTCTCAGAGCTTGTATTATAAAACGACAACTCATTTGGAAAGTGCTGAGCTCTCGGAGGATAAATTTGTCCATTCATCTGATTATCCCACTAATGGAGATTTTCTTTACAATGGAACTCAATTCAAATTGGAAGAGGTAAATCAGTTTAAAACGAGAACTCATTTATTATATTTCCATGACTTTAGTATAAAAGAATTACAGTGGGTTAAATCCCCAAATTATTGTTATTATACGGGAACTTCAGATTTCATTTACCTTAATACTAAAAAATCAACCGATACATATATTGAGAGCCCTATAATAACATATTTAGGCACAAAAGCGGAGTTAGCTTATCTTTCATACAGATATCAGCTATATAACTATGAAAGTTTAAATGATGAGATTTGGGTTGATCTTCAATCTCAATTGTGGAGAGATGGGGTAATAGTGCACCAACAATTTGATTACAAGGGATTTTATAATGAAAAAGGTGGCAACTGGAAAACAATTGAGACTAATTTAACCAACTATTTTCAAGAGGGGGGTCAGCAATTTAAGATTAAGATTCTCGCCAATTTTACTGCCAGATCCCATCATATAAATGAAATATCAATTAGGTTTGATTATGCCAGGTTAGAGGTTTATCATCCTCCAGTATATTTTAGGGATTTTACGTTTCATAATGGATTTAATGAATTCACATCTCCGATTACTGAAACTACTGAATCATTTTATTGGGATTTAAATAATACAGTATCAGAAGAACAATTTAATGCTATTATTGGCAATAATTTCTCTCTAGAAGCTATTCCAAACGGCTCCTCTCCAAATTCTTTTGGAATTCTTACTAAACTAAAAGAAAAAACTGAATTCTCGGAAAGTGAATTTCTAATCACTAATCAAATCAATCTCGATAATTTGGAGTTTTTGAAATATGAAAATTTATCGAATTGTTACCTAGATCTTGATGCAAAATTAAACTTATTCAGTTTTATAAATAAAAATATAGCGAAAAAATCAACGTCACTTTCTGGAGCTTTAGAGACCGAGATGTTAGTAATGACTGAATCTTTCTCTGATCCAGATTTAGTAATTTCAAGTGAAATAATATATGATGATTTTGCTAATGATTATATTCTTAAGGAGTTGAATTTAAGAGAGACTTGGGACAAAGATTTTGGTGAATTGTTTTATAATTTTGACACTTTAACAAATGAAATAGAAGTGCCAAATATTGATCAGTACCTTCAGCTCTCTGCTAAGGAGCAAGAGGATTTATTTATTCTGTTTAAAAACCTATATGAAGAGGGATATCACAAGATATATTTAGTATTTAAATTTAAAATCAACATTTTTAACAAGATCCAAGATGAATCATTAAATAATATTAATGTTTGGTTCAATAGATTTCAATTATGTTACCGTTGGATGAATTTTTCTGGTTTTTTTAATCAGACATATTTACTTGAAAGAGATAAAGATCCATTTATATTCTTCGAAAAACTAACAAGTGAGGCAAATCTCAACCTATTATCGGATTTTGGAATTGAAATTGAAGGACGCAATGATCTTATTTCTTTTTCCTCATTAAGCGATAATTATTTTGGTACCCTTGGAGTTTATGATTCTTTTGGGAAGTTCACTGTTGATGAAAACAATATTAAAGCAAGAACTGGAATTATTTCACCAAATTTATATTCAAATAATACTAACAATTATACTCTTCGAGCAATTATCGATTTCTATCCATTTTTAAAGTGTCAAGAGGATATACAACTTGAATCGATATTTCATAGTTTTAACTCCAATAAAATGAATCTGAACTTAGAAATCTTTAATCAATATGAGGAAAAGATTGCAACCAATTATGGAAATCCATATTTAATGGTCAGAGATTTAGATGTCAATGATTTTGCTTCTATTACCAATAACAATGGTGAGAAATATTATTTTACTATAAAACCAATGAAACTCCATGTATATTTACACGATATTATTACATCAACTGATTATATCTATTTGAAACTTGTTTCTGAGTTTTCAGATAAATTTAATTCTACAATCACCTATGAACAGGGTGTTTTCTTAGATACTGTTAAACTAGAGTTTATACAAGAAGAAACCTATTTCGAAGAGGAATCATATTCCGAACCGATAAATAATCATAATAACGACTATTCGTCAGGAGCACCAATTTATTTCCAGGATATCCCGTCCTTTATAGAAAATATGTCCATTAACGACCATAATTTTGAAGAGATTGTGTTCTTCAATGATCATACAAATTTAACCTTAGATTTGAAAAATAATGATAATGTAAGTTCTGTTAAAATTCATGCCATCAAAATTTTGGGGGATCCCGCATTCTATACATATATAGATCAAAATAAACAATGGTTTAATTTAATCATAAAAGGGACTTCAAGCTATCCTAACTCAAATTCACCTTATTTAACATCGGACAAACTTTCTTATTCTTTTTTCGATGGTTATGATCTTAATGGTACATTTAATTATGAGAATGTTATCCACTTAGATAATTATACAATTCCATTTAAGGATTTAAACATAATAGATATTGAAAGAATTTATACAAGTCAGGAAATTTCAATTCCGTTCTATTTCGATCCAATAGCCCAAGAATTGACAATAGATCGAGAATATGCTAGGTATCTTAATAGTTCTACTAATTTAATCTTAAAAGGTGTAAAATGTGATTTAGGTTGGAATAGTTCATTTTCTTTTGAAGGGGAAAAATGGGTATTAGAAGAGTTTAATGTGGTTAATTATTTATCTTCAGTTCCAGAATGGTTTGAGTGCCTTTATGGATTTGAAAATGATGAGTCTTCTGAGTATGTCCATTATAAACAAGTAGATCAATATACCAAAGACATGTTTGAATTCTACTTCTCAATTAGTTATGATAATGGAAGTAAAAAAACCACACCAATTTATAATGCAAGATATGATAATGTAAAAGCAACAGGGATATTTGGAAAAATTTTAACGAATTCCGAGGGTGAAACAAAAGTAAATTATCATATGTTGGGGGAGACAGGAAATTTCAGAAATATTATGTTTGGAACTTCAAACCCAGAGCATAGAACACTTTATTTTACTCTTGGATATGAAATAATCAATGTTGGTGATAGTGAATATTATATTAGCTCACAATTTCCCTCCCCATTAAATAAAATTAGACAAATTGAGTTATACAATCAAACCAACTCTAAGATTGGGTCAATGAATTTAGATTATTCCTCTGAACCGATTCGTTATTTTTCATTAGAATTAGACTCTAAGTACTTTAATGAGGGATTCAACTGGATTAAAGCTATTATAACAGATCAAGCAGATAATAATAAAATTATATATACTTCTATTTATGTCTACAAAGAGCTTAATTATTCTCTCTCACAGTCACTAGCTTTTGGAGATACTATTTATTATAATCAAGAAAGGAATTACACACAAGATCCTCACCAATTCTTTGGATTTTTGAATAATTGGGTTGATAATGGAAGAAAGAGCAATATTACCGTTGAGATTAGTTATTTTAACTATAATGAGCAAATTTGGATTCCCTTAGGGTCAACAGTAAGTTCGGATGGATCATTTACAGTAGATTGGCATGAAATTGATGAGAGTTACAGATCGCTTTTACCGTCTCAGCGAGGATATTTGCCGGTAAATTTGACATATTACGAAAGACCACCGGCTTACTTTTATGGAGATTATGGGAAATTTGATAGTTCTAATACCTTGTCACCTTTTTTAATTGATGAAACGGGGAAAATATATATTTATCACTTTAACCATTTTAAAGACAAGTGGATTATAAACAAAACAATAGGATTGGGTGTTTCACTCAATGATAATACAGTTTCTGCGCTAGATTTGAATGGAGACGAAAGAACTGATTTAGTTTTCTCAAGTAAAACGCAAGAAGATAATAGGATTCATTTTTACATTTATAATTCAGAAACTAAGATATTTGATTTTAATCAGACAATAAATATCCAAAAAGATATTTCATACTCTCAAGCGTTAGCTAAACCTGTTATACGGGATTATTTATTTGATTTTACAGATGGAACAACCCCTGTCTTATATTTATGCATAAGTAACACATCAAATGACGTAAATTTCATCTTAAAGCTTTCATTTGACTTTTATTTAAACTTTGTTCAAGAATCTATCACCCAAATCCCGGCAAATTACCTGATCACTAAACTTTCATTAATTAAAGATCGACTATTTATTGGGGCTATATCACCTCAAAGACAAGCAAAAGTTCAATCTTCAATCTTTACTCTTGATCCTAAACTTCTTATAAACAGTACAGAGATTTTTGAAGATTCTATTGAGGGAATTGTCGCTGAGATTTCATATTTTAAGGCACAGGTGGGTGAAATGCTAGTTCTAGGTATTTCGAAAGATCAATACAATGAAGATGATATAATCTTGTACTATCTTTTTGATGAAGTAGAAAAATCTTGGAAACGACCAGCTTTAATATTTAATCCTAATTCTGACATTTTTTTTAATGATTCTCTTGATTTTCGCATTCGTGCAATAGTTACTTCCAAAGAAGAACATCTCGAATCATTGTATATAGCCTCGAATCATGGTGTTTTTAGGACTATAATTACAACTGAGATTTTTGAGGAAGATATTATACCTATATACTATTCTGTTGATACTGTTAGAATAAGTGATTTGCTAGCTTATAAGGAGGAAAACGAAGATTATATCCAATTACCTTTAACCAATTATCCAATCACATCAATTATTAATGTCTATAAAGTTGAGAAATGTTATTATGATGAGATTTATATATTCAACAGAATTGAGCGATTAGATGAAAATGGATATTCAATAAGTAATGATAGACGGTCTTTAATGTGTTATCCTGAAAGAGGAAATTGGACACTCAATACATTACTTAATTCTGATTTGTACTACGAAATTCGGTATTACTATGAAGCCACACTAAAAGAGGCTTCTGGTTATATCTCATCAAGGATAAAGAAAGAGGAACATAGTCATTCTACTGATATAATAGCATCAACTTCAGAAATGAAGGCAGAAGACTTGAGATTTCAATTAAAGAACATATATGATAACTCTTGGACTCTCAATTATGGCACTAACTATGAAGATTGGAATTATCAAACCATACCAGTAACAAGTGGCTTACCATTTATAATTCGTTATGGCTCACTTGAAGGTAGTGGAATTACTTCTGTGTCTCAATTATCAACTTTAACTGAGTACAACAATAAACGTATAAATTATGGAACAATCACTACCACATCTGATATGGTATCGACGAGTACGGAATTAAGCCAATTTGAGACAGGACAAGATTTTAAAGATCCGAATAATTACCAATATCCATATAGCAACTCCTATATTGACTCGGTTTGGGTTGAAGATTTAGACTTATCCTCTAGTATAGATTTTAGAACTGATATGGGTGATTATACTGAACTTCTAGGAGATATGGGTAATATCGCTGATGATATTCTTCCTAGTACAGTAGCCAATACTGTTGCATATCAGCCTGAGATTATTAATGTAGCAGTTAGCGTCTCTGGTGGAGGGACTCCAACCGTGAAAGATGATCAAGACCAAGATGTTACTACTAATAATCAACGAATTCAAATACTCAAAAATAAAGGTAATTACCTTCAAGTATACGAATCAAATAATGCTGATTTGGGTCTTTATATCGACGTCATGTTCCAATTAGATGATAATGAAGATTATAAAAGCATTAAGTGTATCTTAGTCTCAACTGCATTTGCTCAAATTATTGTACCAACTGGGAATTATGATCCAGGTGGTTATGTCGACTATGTCAAAAACATGAAAGTCTCACTCATAGATAATGAAAACATTGAGATCGGTACCTTCCATACTAAGGATGATATTTTTGAAAATATTTTTGAGGCATCTAATTTATATGTCATTGATAATGACGGTCTACCTAATTTTGATGATGATATCTATAGAAAGTTTAAAACATACAATTTTGGTAAGTCTATTTATTCTGATCCTGCTTATATAGAGCAAGGATATTACAAAGTAGATAACATTCCAGAGAGAGCCAACTTTTTGTTTCCTAATAAATATAATATACACAAAATAACTAAAGGTGTGTTCTCTAGAGGTGCAAATAATCAATTTAGATTTTATTATTATTATCATGATGATGCTCTTTATTATGAACCTGAATCTACCTATGAAGAAGAGCATATTTATGATTACAATTACTTAAGACTTGATACAAGTGATACGACCAATTTTGTTAATGACGGGAAATTAAAATTAAGGTTTTCAATGGCAGGATATACTGGTGATCTTTCAAAGATTTTACGGAATGAGTTAATTGTTCGACATTTTAATTGCACCGTATTTTCAGATAAAGACAATCTAAACAATCAAAATTGGGATTTCTCAGGAGATGGTTATACTTCACAAGACACAGATGGGGGTCTAATTTTAAATTCTGGCTCTATATCATTAGACGATACTAATTGCCCCACTAAGACCTACATAGACTCTAATAGTGATATAAAATATCGAGCTGTTTTTAGACTACAAGACACAGGAAATATAGTCACTTTTTCAGTTGGAAGTGCTTCATATAGATACGATACACTTGATCCTAATTTACCTGATAAGCTTAGCCTACAAAACGGAATAAACACAATTGAAATTACCTACGATGCTTTTAATTCATGGAACTTGTTTATTAACGGCGAAAATGGAACAGATGGAACAGGTGAATTAGAGGGATGGTTTAATCCAAACGAATTTGAACCTTCAGGTGATTTCTATCCAACAATTTCTGTTGGTGATAATGATGAAATTAATCTCATTGAAATTAAAAATCAAGTTTTTGAAAAGATTGACGCTAACTATAATGGATGGTCTACTGATTATAATGATAGCGAAGAATTAGTTGTTGGAGGTAAAGGAGAGACATATAAGGACCTTACGTATTCAGATATTTCATTACAACGAGAAATTATCTACTCTTTTAACAATGGGTTATCCAATATTAAAGCCGTATTTGAGGATTTACGCCTTTGGTCTGATTTAGATTATCACACTAACATTGATGAGGTCTCGCAGCAACAGTATGACACAGATTTTCCTTTATTTATAAGTAACATTTACAATGATGATGAATATAGTGGGACTTTCTATACCGAGCCAAGTAATACTTTTCCAATAAGTGGTATTATGCCATTTCCCACTGATTTGGATTTGAATTTTCCAAACTTTGCTCCATCAATGCCAGATAATATTTATATATTAAAAGTTGAACCACATTTCTATTTTAAATATGATTATGGAACTGATGCTAAATTAATAGTTAGATTATCCAATGGTCTTTATATTGATGCACCTCTTGATAATCCCTATATAGGCAATCAGATTTTACAAATTGATTACCTTTATGATTACATTTTAAGTGATTTACAGGTCTATAGTTCTAGCAATTTTCAGGCCGAAGCGTTCAATTATGGATTTACATACACCGACGACTTAGAATTAAGTACCACCACAATTAAAATAGAAAACTGCTATGGTAATGTAGACATTTACATGATGCAATATAAGGTTTATACCACCCCCAAACCAAATACGTTTAGAGATCTTCTATATAATCAGGAATTTAATATTCCAAATAACGCGGTTACTGAATTTTATATACTTGATAAATATTCTAATAAGCAATTAATTAGCAATAATGTGAATTTCAAATCCGCTGGCTCTTATATCAAGGCATTGTTAAATAACTCAGGCAACATTAATTATAACCCGGAGAACAACCTTGAAAATATTATTTATAAAAATTCCTTTGGGCAAAACGCTTTAAGTTTTAATATTAAAGCAAATATTAACTATCCTGATTTTGCAGATGATTCAGAGACAATCAGAGCGTTTAATAAAATCAATGATTTCAAAATAGTTCCCAAATTAAAGCCAAAAGAAGGAAATGGTTTATCAAATCCAGATCCAGATGATCCAACCCCATATCCTTACGGATCAAGTTGGTGGCATCAACAAGAATTAGTAGTGCCACTTCCGTTTAATCTTACATTTAATGAATTTAGTTCTCAAGATTTCAATGACCTTTCAGAGTTAGTTTTTGATGTTGAGTTTAATCTTTCACTATTAGGTTTTAGTAGTTTCGCATGGAGACCAAATTTAAAAATTTATGATTATAGTACCAAAGAATGGATTTCTTATGTTGAAAATATAACTTCAGGAGGTAAAATTCTGTGGAATTGGAAAAATGATTACATTACTAACAATACATACGATAGAATTCAGTTATATCATGAACCAAATAGGTATTTTCAAATTTTTAATGGAAATAGTCATAATTGTGAATTCTCCTTTAGATTCACTCGTGAAGCTTATCCCAACTTAGATCAATTACTTCAATCTTCAGGAAATTCTGTTTCTATTACTCTTATGTGTGAAGCGTATATCATTCCAGGAGTTTATAAAGATGGCGGCTGGAACATCGAATTTGAGAATTCAACACACCCATTTAATCGAAAAGAAATTTCTTCAAAAATAATATTAAAAAATTCAAGTATTAGACGATTCCGGAAAACTGAGATTTATAAAAAGAATATTTTCTATTCAAATAATTTTCATAATGGAAAGCCGTTTGATAAACCTTCCAATTCTTATATAGACCTTAAAACACTTTTAGGAGGCAATTCCTTTGATGATATCGCCGGGATATGTACTGTGTATGGAATCAAACAAAAACCGTTAATAATTGTGCCTTTAGATTCTAATCAATGGGATTTCAATAGAACTTTAGGGCGTCTTCAATTATCTAATGAAGTTTTACTAAATTTTGATTATTTCAACTTTACTATGGAACTCTGGAGCGATTTCTTATCACTTGGTGGTAATAAATTTGAACCGAATAAAAGTCTATTTGAGAATATTACTCTTATTGAGAAAATTATAGGAGTAAGGAATGACGGTTCAATTCAATGGTTTACTAAAAATTATGAAAATGGTCTTTTCTCTTATACCCAAGAAGAACCATACTATATACACCTAAACCAAGATGACTCAATAGACCATATTACATTTGCTTCTCATATCAATTTAAGCGAGTTCATAAGAATCCGTGGTGTCGTACAAGATATTGGAAATTATCGAAGCTCGCTTTATAAAGAAAAGATAAGTCTTTTACACACTGATCATCTAAGATTTCCTTTTGATTTCAGCAGCATTGATAATTTAGAATTTCAAGATTTACGATTAAATTGTGCTTTCGAATCCGGATTTATCAGTGATGAAAGTATTAATAATATTTTTTCTGATAGTTATTATTCTGTTTATATTGATTTTTATAAAACTGTTGATGAATATTGGGACTCAAATCCTGAAAATATGTCCTACATAGGTAGGTATAATGTATTGAATAATTTGCTTTTTAATTCATCAGATTTTCGATATCATTCCTTTACATTATCTGGTATAGATCTAATGAACCTTAGTTTAGATACATCAAGATTATTCGGTTCCTTTCAACAAAATAATACTTTAATTTTAAAAATTACTTCTGAATTTAGAGGATCTCACCAGGGTAAGTGGTTGGAGGGGGATTTTGCCTTTGAAGTCAAAGATGCTTCCCTAAAAATACACATGGAAGATGGAAATTATAGTGAGTTAGAGGAATTAGTGGCAAGTTCCGCATTTATTCAAAATTTTCCTATTCCTGATTTGAGTAGTATTGAAGCTATATCTTTTCAAATTAATTATTCAGAAATTCCTCAGATCGCAACCTCAGCATTCATAATAGGAAATAATAATGGAATTTATCCACTTCAACAATATGAAATATTTAAAGGTCCAAGTGTAATTCAAATTCAGTTTTTTAACCCAGAATTGGAAAAATGGATTATTGTTGATTCTGTTATATATGATCTTGGGGATGAGAATCTTTATACCTTTTTATATTTAATTGACAAGCATTCGACAGATTTAACTCAATTTGATTGTCTTAAAGATAATAAAAGTACGTATCAGCTAAGATATCGCCTTGTTATAGACAAAATTTTTACTGATAAAGCTTGCTTTGTTGAAGTAAAATTCCGTATGGAGGATGTTAAACTTCAAATTTATTATATGCCCGAATCAAACACCAATGAATTGAATCCCAAGCTATTTTTTTCTGCTGATATAACCGATCTTTTAACTGTTGGGGATTATCCTATGCAAAACTATATTGAAGATTTATTCATTTCTCTTAATTTTAATTATGGGATTTCACTCTCTAATCAGGCTAAGGATTATTTCAATCAATATGCGTTTTATACTGAAACCATTAAATTATTTATCTTTGATGAAAATAATAATAGAAGGCTTATCGGCAACCCAAATTCGATTATCAACTTGAAGAAAATTGCTAAAGATTCTCTCTATGAATACATTAAATACAGAAATGGAAAGTATTATATTGATTTCTTATTAGATTACAAATGGCAACTCAAACAATTTCAAAGTTATCAGTGCAACTCAATCTTTAACGTTAATGCGTATATTAAATTAATTAAGTTTAGTATCCAGGCTCAAGTTGCTTCAGTAAAAAAAGAGTTAATTTCCCCTAATGATATTGGAGAGAACAGTGTCTTATTTACTGGAGATATCACGAGTGACGGGATCGTTGATATTGGTTTTTCAGGGGGATTTCTCGAGAAAAAAGAAAATAATGAAAGAATATACCTAAAATACTCTTTTAGCTACGTTTTTGATTCAAACTATAATAATGAATTCGATAACACCGATCCTCAAATAACATTTGCTGAATTCATCTTTGATTTGAGGTTTACTTGTAATGAGTCCAGTACTTATCTTTTTACTGATATGGGGTTACCGTTTAAAAAACTCATATTAGGCAATGAGAAAGTCCTTAATTTAACTACAAACGGAAGAGTAGACAAGGCATCTTTATATCTATCATCACCTGTGCAGAAAATTGGGGAATTTTCGAGAGTTAATGGAACTAAAAATAAATTTGTATATAATTGGACCAATATCCGAACTCTTTTAGAGCCTTACTATACCACTGGTGATGAAATAGAAATCATAATTAATGTGTTTGACTCGTCCTCAAAAATTAATGATACTTTACGATACACCTGCCTCCTTGATTTTGAACCTCCTGAAGTTAAAGTTAAGATAGGAGATGGAGCAACCAATTATTCCTCGAAAAACTGTGCTACACCTTGGACAAGATATATAGTTGATATTTATGATAATTTAGAAAATATTTTGAATCATTCTCATTATTACTATTCAGAGATTTTAAGAAATTATTTCCAAGTAAAAGTCTTTGAGATTTCTAATAATTTAGTGTGTAAAACTGGGTTCATTCCATTAGATCGAACCATTGGAAACTTAAATGATTTGCATATTCCAATAAAAAATTATGAAAACCCCGATGAATACTATTATGTTGTTGAGTTTAAAACAGTCGATGCTGCTGGTAATGTGGGTATAAATTCATCTTATTTGGGCGATAAATGTAAATTGTTTGTATCAAACGAATTATATATTGAGTTTAATGATATTCTTATTGATGTTAATGAATTATTTCAAAACAGTAACGATTTCCTAAATTTTACATTAATTGATGCTAACCAGAATAATGTAATAAATGCATCTTTATTCGCCAAATCTGGTAATTATTATTTGAAAAATCCAGTTTGGAATGAATCAACACAAACTTATTATATAGAATTTGAGAATATTTTAGATTTAGTTATCCATTCTGAGAATATATTTGACCAGGAAATAATCTCAAATTACTATTTAGATAACAATCTAAACTGGGAGGTAAATAACGATGATTGCTATGCATTTGTAAAGCATGCCTCTCAGAAAGATCCACTTACTTTATCTTATTTCTTACAAAAAGAAAGAACGGTATTATTAAATATTTCTAATCTTGAAACATATAAGCTTATTGACTTTATAAGACCAAATGAAGTTTATTGTTATGTTTGGAATAATGTCACAAAAGCTTATGACATCAAACACACATTTGCTCAAGAAGATTACACTGTTAGTAAAAATGGATCTATCTCATGGGACACTGAAATAGATTTTGAGTCAATGAATTTAAGAGGAAATCAGATTATTTTTACCTATTTTGGCTCTAATTATAGCAATATTATTAAAGACAATCGAAAAAATGGCATGTTTTTCACTATTTTAGTGCCTTCGCTATATTCTACACATTGTACAATCGATACTCTTCAGATTGAATTCCGAGATTTTGAAGACAATACATTCAATTATCTCATGGATTCTCTTGATTTTGATATTTACTTTCAAAATGCAACAAAATACAAGAAAGTGATACCCGGTCTAGGCGAAATGCTTCAAATACCGATTTACATTGACTTTTCTAGATTAAATTCTCCAGACCTTCAAGCTCAGTTTAATATCTCTCATATTCACACTATAACCTTTGGAGTATTTGATGCTCATATCTGGCCCGGAGACCCGGTATCTTTTAACCAAGAATATGGTTACATTAATCTAAATTATCCATATCAAGTGTTTGGAATCTCTGAAATATCGTTTTATGATATACTTACAGACGGATCCAATTTAACACTCCAAATTAACGATTTAAATTTTAAATATTCTATTGATGAATATCCAATTACAGTTAATAAATTCGACGCCCATATAACAGGGTTAGAGATTCTTAATGATAAAACCAAGTTATTATATGATCAACTTAATCTTATCAAATTTGCAGACATTTTAGATGTATACTTTCAAATTAATAATGATTCTGAGTTATTCCCTATATATGAGATGACAACACCATTAATGGGATTAGTTGATATTCTTTCTAATACGATAATTGGGCTTTCCCTAATGGAATGGGATCTATCTATTAAGAAATATCACTCTCGGTTTACAATTGCAGAAGATGTAATGCAAGATGGACTCGAAAATTATCGTTTAAAACTTATGTTTATCCCTACTGATATTGAAAACTCTATTAACTCTACTGAAACGCTGAATATTGACTTAATCCCTCAAACCATTTCAAAAATTTGTTTATGGAATAATAGAGAAATAATAATTAATGATGATTATGTTTTTGATTTAAAAACCAAATTTACCCTACACTATGAAGAAGAATTACAATTAAAGGGATATATTCTTGATAATTCCACCTATTATCGCGAGAGAGAAATTATTCCATTTAAGGCTACTGATCCTCTCGGAGATCAAAAGGTTCAAATTTATGATATTGATCTTCATGGATTAATAGGGGAGTCACACTTTATAGATGTCAATAATTTCAAGGTAGAATTTATTGATAGAGCGAGTTTTAACTCAATAGAAATACTTTTTGAGGTTGTTAATGGGATCGTTGTGGTTCAATCAGATATTATAGAAAATGCATGGATTGAATATTTTGATTATTACCACCCTCAATATCCTAATAAATTTGTATTAAAAGTGAAATGGAACGAAAAGACACCCAATATCCTCCCATTTGATACAGATTTATTGTTATCTTATAAAGTAATGCAAGGTAAAAAAATTATACCTGTCACCTTTGAAGATTCTGATGATGTACTAACTCCTGTTGATTTCTGGAAGTATGATTATGATACCTTCAAATGGGTGAATTCAGAAATATTTACCGAAGTGCTTAATATCAAGCAGACTAAAGAAAATAGCTCTTTATTTACTGGAGTAGATCCAAACCAAATAATAAGAATTCTTGGATCATCAATCGGATCAGGTATTATAACTCTCGTAAATGTATGGCAGAGGGTAGGGACTACTTTTATTGTGGTAGATGATTCTAATTATGAGTATGAACTTATTAAGGTTAACGGAATCGATTCCCTTGAGGTTAAGTATTTAGGTGTTAACTCAGTAGATTTATTAGTGGAATATACTTTCATTCCCTTAATAAAACTTAAACATTATGCGATTGATGATTTATTAGCGGATTCTTATATAAAAACATGGGTAAACAATCATTTCTTTTCTATTCCTATGGAGGTTGGAGTAGATTATGATATTGTAGGAGAAAATAAAAATCAATTAATCTTTTACACCTTTTACACATCGGTTACTCCGAAATTCAACTTAAATAATGGATGGTTTATTGTTTATTATGGATATCTTACAGAAGAGATAAATCTAGTTAAGAATTTAATTCTAGAATTTCTTGATTATGACGGGTTTTGGAAACCAATTGCTAAAATTCCACTTACATCAACAGGAGATTTCGATCATAGATTTTACATAGGGAACGGAGGTCTTCAGATCCCATTAAACGAAGAAACTATTATGAGACTTACCTATTTACCATTGAATTTAACTAGTTATTGCAATCAAAATTCTGAAGTCAATTATAACTTTAATTGTGTGTATAACACATCCCATTCTGTAAATGAGCTTTTTACTCTTTTTGTTGAAGGAAAGACAAGTAAGATCAATTATATACCTACAGAATTTTCAAAATCTTTTGATAGATGGGCAATTATTCCAGAGAGGAAATATACAACGACCACTAACCCTTATGAATCCTTGCATGAAGGAGAGGAGTATACTTATCTCGAATTTCATAGAACTATTACAGATAATTATGAGTTTACGTTCCAGCTAACTGATGGGAAAGGCGATTTTCTTGCCAACCAATTAATATGGTGTGAAATTGGCTGGAAACCAAAAGCGGGGCTTAACTATAAGCTAGTTGACTGGGAAGATGATTACGGTCAATATATTGATTCTGAAGCTTTAGGTACTGTATGGCTTAAAGATGAGGGTGAGAAAATGTGTTATGGTCCCGGTATTCTGGATTATGAATATCCCATATCAAGAATGTTTACGAGACCGGAAACATGGGAATTTATTGATTCAGAAACAGATACAATAAGTGAATATTCAAGTTACGCATGGGATTATAGAATTAGTGATTCTAATGGTTTAGTTACATTTAACTTCACGTTTGATGATGACTATATTAGGGATCATCATAAAATTTTCGACAATTCACTTTTCAATAGTGGATCGGTTACTTTTGACTCTTTAGATGATTATAGACTGTATATTCGTGTTTTTCATGCTCCTGTTGTCGATATTAACCATATGGCATTTGAGAATTCTTCAAGTCTTGTTTGTTCAAAAGGTAATAATGTGTTCGATATGAGCAGAACTTCTGAATTACATGATTATGATATATCTCAAACTATGTTCTATTCTGGAAGTTATGCTGAAGGCCTAATTTCATTATATCCCGAAGATATTATGCTCGGAGTTCCTAATTTACTAATCTATCAGTTAGGTTCTGAGTTGGATGATATATTTTCCTTTAATATAGAAGTTGCTGAAGCCAATGTCATACCAGATACTGAAATAATGACTATTAATAAATTAGGAAAAAATTTTGAGACCGATAAATTAATTCCAGAATATGATAATAATTCGTATTTAATTGAAGGAATGCCTATTGTTGCAACAATCACGGATTTTTCTGGAAATAGCCCATTTGCAGAAGGTAATGTTGAATTTTTCGAGTATGTGGATGAGGCCGGTAAAGCAAAACTTAATATTAGCGACTATTACATGCAACAGTTAAGTCCAGGTGTATATAAAGTTAATATTTATGCAATTCCGAGAACTTATACAAAATCAATGTATCGCTTCATAACTCTCGAAGTGAGACCAGAAAATTGGCTTAAAATGGGAGAACCTACAATGACTTTAGATTTGCTTAATTGGTATGACAGCGGTTGGGGTGGCGCTTCTTTCGGTTCTGATTATTGTTTTTATGAAGATATTTATCCAAGACTTACAGGATATCTTGCAGCAAACCATAGTGAAGAAGGACTTGAGGATTATGTGAAATTCCAGTTATATGCCAAACTTAGAGATATTGATTCTACAACTGATTGGGATGAAGTGGAATGGATTGAATTAGGAGATGAGGATATCTATCTTAGTTCCCTTGTCTATGACGGACTGTACTACTTCGAGTATCCTTTAGGATTTGACGGAGATATGCTTATTGGAAAGGAAATTATTTTAAACATTACTGCAGATTGTACATACAACCAAACAGGAATGTCAGCAGAAAATAGAAAACAACAATTAAATATATTGAATTTAACGTTAGCAACTTCAACTATTCGGAGAGATGCTGAAGTATTACGCTCTTACAGTGATTCTGATATACATAAGGTGTGGATTGGTGATTTCTCGCAATATGGTGTTGAGAGATATTTCGAATATGTTGATACCAAAGATATTTATGGTATTGATGCTGAGGATATACTTTTGAATTTGATAGGTTATGTGGAAGAAAGTATTTCTATTGTAGAAGTAAAGGCTATTCAAAATTATAGAGAAATAATTTTAGAGGAAAATATTGATTATGATTTTGAACCAAATGGCTATGAAATTGATATAGAATCTTCCACTTTACTAGATAATCATTCAGATCTGGTAATATCGTATGCTATTAAAGTTGATGCAAATAAAGTACTAGAATTTACTTTCTCAGAATCCAGTGGCTTTACACATAGCTCCCTTATTTTAGGTACCGAGAATAATACTATAAAATTAGAAAAGGAGAATTATTTAGGAAAGTTTTATTCCACGTTCAATGAGACCTACAGATTAGACTCTTCAGGATCCACTTATCTTTCTAAATCATTTACAGGTATTACATCAGACGATTTTAAGATAATAAATATCAATAGCTCAAATCCTTATTCTATTGATATCTTAGATGACAGAATTCTAATCGATTTTGATTCTATGAGAAATGAGGATGTAGCTATTGAATATGGGATTGCAACTTATCAATTAGATCGAGGTTATCAACAGTTTGGGATGACCCTAGGAAATGCTGTTAGGAAATTATCTAAGTTTCATAGTACTCACAATATATTAGTATTTTCAGATGATATTGTTAATACTGTTAATTTGCTTACAATACCAGATGATCCACAAAATCCGCTTGAATCTGGAGATTCAAAACTTTTAATTCCTATTTCAAAAAATAATAAGACTTCTATTTCCTTTACTAATTTAGGTTTATTATATGACTCAGTTTTAAGGGGAAACTTTTATTTAGATGATTGCATTCTCTTAGGAGATATTCACGATCTAAAATCCGTTTTAGCTACATTTACCTTCACAACCGAGGATGGTGAATCATACTTCGACTATGTTTCAATCGATCCAAGCACAGATAATAATAAATTTGATTTTGAGATCGATTTACAACCCATATTTTGTGTTAAAGGTTATACAACGTATGATATTGAAATTGATTTCTTAAGTTATGGAGACAATAAAAAATTCCTGCAATATATCTTGTTTGAAAAGTTTGAGCTTACTGTAGATGATAGGATCATACAGACAGTAGACAAGCCAATGCTTAATAAGAGAAGTGAACTAGATGTAGCCCAAACAATAAATACCGCTCATTATGCGCAAATTTTCACCAGCAGGCTGGATGAAGCATATAATGTTCCCGAGGACGCATGGCTAACTATTACCATTGAAGGTTTTGATGAATATGGGGAGTTAGTTAAATTATATCAAAATGATCAGAAAAAGCTAGCTTTTGAACATGTTGATAACAACGAGTTTTACTTCCAATCTTTAAAGTCTCATGATAATAGATTAGTAAATTCATTAGGTTTCCACTTAAATGCATATGATCTTGAAATACCTAAATATATTGAAGGAGAAATTAACCTCTATGCTGGAAAAGGAACACATAATGATATAGATGATGAATCATGGATGTATTGGTCAACAACGGAAGATTTTCAATTCTATCCAAATGAATATAACTTTACTTCTTTTGAGTTTACGGGTTTTACAGATCGCCATTTTGAAGTTTCCTTAGACCTAACTCATGGTGGAGAATTTAGTGATATAATTAATAATAAAGAATGGTGGAGAATTAAACCATTTGGAATTACGGTACAGACTGAGGCGGGTGAACGATATATCGATAGGAATTTCTTCTGTAGTTGGCAACATGATACTAGCTATCCTAATAAGCCAATTTATACATTCTCACTCCTCCGTGATTATTATGAATATATTGGAATTCTCAGTAATACTGAAGTTGTAGTCACCTATTATTATCAGAAAGAAAGCTTGAGCTATTTTACTGCATATGACGAGATTTTATACGGAAATGATTATACGTTTATTATTAGGAACTCCCAGGGATCAGTCATCAGTGATATTGAGAATATACATTCAATTGAAGGCAATAATATAACTTTCACAGATAAGATCAAAATTTTCTTGGAAATTGGAGAGACTTTCACTATTGAGTACGAGTTCAGAACCAAAAAATTACTGGATACCAAGCATTTGCTTATCGAAATTCAACCATGGGAAATGAAATTTTATAATAGCTTTTATCCCTTTAGTGGAGGATCTATAATTGCACCTCTTTACTATAATTTATCTGCTAATTATCAATATCAATTAGCGCTCAATTATAGGTTGCAGGAAAAAGATATTCTTACATTCTCTATTAATTTAACCTCAAAGGATATCCAAAATGATATGGTAGCTTATGATTTTGGTTATAACAATCCAATTGTAGATTATGACAATACACCTGTAATCATTGCTTACTTCTACAATGAGGATAATGAGAAAATACTAATTCCAGATGATTGTTTACATTGCACTTTTAATTCTATTATAATAAAAATGATTAAATCCAAGTTTGCCCTTACAGAGGAAGACACAATCAACATCTCGATTTTTCCTGAGCTACATAATAAATATCAGTTATTCCATAACCTTATTGTAGATCTTGTTAATGATAATATTGTTCTTACTAATTGGACAGTTTTTCAAGATCCACAAAATAACCTTATCCCTAATTATGAATCACCATATTTCATTTTTGAGGTCGATCCCTATGAGACGACTAATAAAGGCAAGGTAAAAGAAATTTATGCGATATTAAACGAAACAAATTATCTTACTTATTATTTAACTGAAGATCTCAATGATCCTATTAATGGGTGGAAATATTTTGATACTCTTATCATGAAACTTGGATTTTTGAATCCCGAAGTACTTGATTATCTAGAAGTATCATTTTACTATGAAAATAACGGAAAACAGCTGATAGGAAGTGTAAATGTTACCATAGATATGATTGATACGGAATCTGGTGCAGTCTATATAAGATTACCAGAATCCACTGATTTCAATAAGTTTACCATTCAAAACGGTGCTCAAATTGTATTTAGACCTGTATTTCGCACTCCCTCTGAATTTCAAGGATTTTATTATCAAGATGGTTATCCAACTATACAGTTAGTAGAGTGGAATTCAAATGATGTTAAGGATGGATTTCTTGAGGTGGAATTGGATAGTAAAATTATTTCAGAAAATCAGAGTGTTTATGTATTCAATGATTTAATGGAAAACATGTATGAAGCTACTGAAGTTAATGTTGAAACAGAAGAACATGAATATGATGGATCTACAGAAAAATTTAGTTTAGAATTCAATACTATTACAATTCCTGAGGTGTTTCTGGATACAAATGGAAACACTATAAAAATGAGAGATGGAGATATTCTATTTTTAAAATATAAGGCGTTTTTGGAGGCTTCGATTGGTATCACTGTTGAGGATATGGTGCTTCAAAGGAAACCATACTTTGAAAATTATGAAACAAATAGATATGATATTCCTATTGCAGAAATTTCATTACTGGGTGTAAATGTTGATGGAAATAATTATTCAATTGATGATGTTTTTGAAAATAGAGAGAAGTTAGTAGCTTGGGAGACATCGTTAGATATAACGCCATTTGAATCTGAATTAGAAAATACCTATAAACAACAAGTATTTAATATTAGTTTTGCAGATATTAAGCCTGAGTTCAAGAAATTAGACGAAAAAAATATTGAGAATTGCTATGTCACCGACATCATGATTACATCGAACGACCCGAGATATGAGATCGTTGTAGATTCATTTTTTATTTTTGAATTTGACGAGAATGCTAACATCTATGATTCTGATATTTTTGAAATCTATCCAAATAACCACATGGAAACTTTCTATTTTGGAAATTATTCGGATATTTATAGTAATTCAGTAATCCTTAATACCAGTGAATTCTTACCAATTTATCAAGGGATTGAATCTGTAGACGAGACCTATTATTTTGAGGTATTTGATAATTTAGATAATTGGTACTATTTTGGCGAGCATCTAATCGGAGAAGAGATATCTTCTGGGGTTTATAATATAACTTGGAATCTTCAATACTGCCAAGAATATTATTATGCATATATCAATCAATATGAAGATCTTTCTGAACTCTATGACTATTATAATCCGCATATTGACAAACTTAGGTATCTCTATTTAACTTGGGCTGATAAAAACGCTTGGAACGAATGGCAGACCATCGAGCAAGCAAATGTAAATATCAGCACCTTAGATATCACATTCGAATGGTGTGATGAAACGCCAGAAGAATATGAATCGGTTGTATATAACCAAACTTTAGACGAATTTGAAGCACGACATATTGCAGTTGAGCCCATATACCCATATGATTCAAGTCGCAAAACCGATATTTTTGAGTTGTCGCAAGACTATAGCAACGCCCAAGACCTGGATATTTACAAGATCACGGGATACTTTTTCAACGAAACTGTGAAAAATTTTGATCCAAGTATATCAAATATTCAACTTGATAAAAAATCGATTGAAATTTCCGCCCCTAGTGGCTTTAATTTAGATAATTTTGAGAAAATTATCGTATATCTGAACTTTACTGAGGGTGCCTATTCAGATTATACACAATTTAGACTCCTTCAAAATGCTATTGATAACCATCCAGAAGCACCATCATGGACTAAAAATGACTCGATATATATTGATTTTGAGTATACCGATATTGATTATTTCCTCCTCCTTGAAGATTATGCGGTTGGTTCTGAAGATTCAATGTTTGAATATTTTGAATATGTTAGAAATGACAAATTCGTTTCATTCGATTATTCATTCAGTATGCTAGAAGAAATTGATAACTTTGATTCATTTACAGAAGTTAATGATCCTTCTTCTGTTTTAGAGCTATACGATTTTGATTTAGATGCCAATCATGAACTTGTTATCCAAAAAGATGATGTCTCAAATGATGGAGTGTTTGATTCATTTAAATATGGGGCTTTAAATCCAGCAGGAGAGATTTCTTTCCATACACTTGTTCAAGAGGCTAGTTCAGTACAAGTCTATAAAGACCAAAGCGTAGATTACAGCGTAAGTGAAGGTTATCAAATAAACTGGAAGGATATATGGCGCAAATACTATATTTTTGCCCGACGCTATCTTACTACATACACTACAGTTACTAATACAATAAGTTCAGCGGGTAAATTAATTCAAAAGGATCTTGATGCTGATGGGATCCCCGATAAGGAGATTTTCTTTAGAACAAGCTTTTCAATTACCGAAGTTATAACCGTAACTAATGAAACGACTCACTTACATTTCAAACCTACATGTCATAACCCTGGTGGCAAGAGGCATGACGGTTATCTCACTGAGTTGCGAAACTCGACTACAATATATACAGATCAATCTGTATCATTTATGTTTAAGGATTTTGAAGGAGAAGAAGCCGTTTCTATACGTCTTTATGAAGATATATTCCCAAACGAGTTATCCGAGGCGTATAATTTAGAAAATAACCTCTATTCAATTACTAATGATCAAAATGACGAAGATCCCGATAATGACATAACAATTGATTCACCCGCACTTGAGGAGCTTCTTTCGCTTTCACATGATACTGATCCAGTTTCGGCTATCTTTGATCAAGTATCTATATATGAAAATGATGAATTCGATACAGAAAACATATTAGCAGTCAATAAGTCGTTAACAGCTTCAGGTATGTATAATGCAATTACAGGATTAGGTTCACAAGGTAGTGAACATGAGTTCTCGGTTAGCGTTATCGAGGTTAAACCAAACGAAGGGGTATATTATGATATCAATACTCGATTCGGGCCTCAAAAAATTGAAGGTTCATATTATTACTACGATGAGAACAATGATGGACGGTACAGTACTATATTTGTTACAGATTCAAATGATAATATCATTGGTATTGGTTTCGATAATGATAAAAATCTAATTTTCGAGCCTAACAGCAGACAATTCGTAGAAAAACATATAATTAAGGGTGGGGCATTTGGTTGGAAGAAATATGACTACCTTACCGGTGAAGAATACTATGTAGTTGAGAATTATATTAAAAATAAGCTTGTGTTCTTCCAAGATGAAGATCGATATGAGGGATATTTCTTAGAACCGACTCTTAGTGATTCGCTATTTGACATCTGGAAAATGCAATATAATGCAGGATCCAGCAAGTTAATAAAGGAACAAATGTCAATTACCTCCCATCAATTCCTTTCATCAATAACACCCAGTAAGATAATTGGAGATATCGCTTGGCAAATAAAAGCCCAAACAATCTCGGCTGTAGTTGGAGGAGTTCTTGCTGGAATTGTTTCAATTTTTACAGCAGGTGCTGGAGCTAAGATTGCATATTATGTTGGCCATTTCATTACTTATGCAATTTGCAATGCAATCCATTCATATATACAAGAAAGAGACCAAAACTATTACATTCGCTCTCAGACTTTTCACAATGTCAATTATGAAGGCGAAGTGAAATTATCTGATAAACTAATGAAAGATCGCTATTTTGGCGATATGATGACTGATGCCTTGTTAGATAGTGGCAGTGGAGTATATGCCCCTGTAAGGGCTGAAACCGATAAACACGCGTATTCTGGTGAAGTTGTCCTTGCCCCTCGCGGCAAATCAAAGACTTCTCTAAGTATAACGCTTGATGTTTCATTTAAGCATTTAGCTTTGGATTATTCTCAACAAACTCGTGGTTATTTCACATATTCTGATCTTGACGATCCTCGATTTATTTCGTTCTATCACGAGGGTAATGAGGTTTTCATAATTCCGAGAAACGATAAGAGTAAGTATATGAGTAATTCAATTATGTATTTAGAAGATACGGTCCACAACACGACTATAGCGAATGATGATACCCATTATGATAGCATTACTCCTTATATGGTTTATGGCGATGGCACGTTTGTTCCAGTACTTCAATTTGCCGATTCGGAAGGAGCTATCCCAGTTCCCGAATTCTACGACGAGTATCCAATTTTCTTATCCCCAGAACATTACGAGCTTATAAGCGAAGAATATCATTCAATCTATAAGATCTACGATGGTATTTCCAATACCATCCAGCTTATACCCGATTATAGTACTCATACTTTACATTCTGATATCGTATCATTTGACGCATATCTCTCTGATGGACAAGGTACTGAAATTCCCATTGGAAATTATAAGAACTCTGATAGTTATGAGTCCTTTACCTTTAACAGCACTTCAGGGAAAGTAGTTCTATCACCCCAACAAGTAAATCATTTAGATGATTATTTAGACAACTATGAAGGTGATGCATATATTGTCCTTGAGTTTTTCATTGAGAAATATAGATCAGTTGATGATTTAAGAGATCTTACCGCCGAAGAAGTGGAGAACATTGCAACCATGCAATCTGCTCACGCTAATATCTTAGAATATATGTATCAGCATACCATAGCCACGAAGACTCAGCAAAAGTTAAGCGAAGCAGCATACACGGTACTTGTGACCGTTATAAGCACACTACCTTTTGCAATAGCTGGTGCTTTTAGTAAAGGATTGATACAATTACCTAAAATGGTTATATTCGAGACGTTTGAAGAATTGTTCATTGATCCATGGATCGAATCGTATGTTTCTGGTTATGCAGAAGAACATGGATGGAGCACATTAGGAAAGTCACTTGCCGTAAGCTTTGCTGAAAGTAGCAGAGAGACATTTGGAAGCACGATATCCAGAGGACTTAAACAAGTTTTCTCGATAAATCAACAAGCTTCACAGAGTATTAATTCAGAATCACAATCGCAAGCTCAATCAGTACAGTCGGCAAGTCAGCTAAAAGCAGATCGTAAATCAGCAACACTTCAATCGGTTTCTCAAATAGCATTATCGACAATCATACTCTTTGCGGGCTTTATATCACCAATTGCTGTCATATTTGGCACTTATGCCACTCAAGTTGGAATGGGTGTTATGTCGACAGTTAAAGAAGTTCGATACAAGCATTTGCTTAATAAGATTATTGACTCATATTCAGAAGCCAATGTACAGGATCTTTTAAGCATACTTGCCCCATCAAAAGTATCTGATGCACAGACCAACTTAGTTCATAACGAATTAAGCCCTATAATAAGTAAAGAGCATAGTTTAATTACTGATGAGCAGAAGAATAAAGGTAAATCTGAAAATTTACTACAAAAAACTTTTGCGTGGGTAAAACAACATAAGAAACAAATTGCAATGTATGCCGGAGTTGCCATTACTGGATTTCTTGCCTCTCAAGGTATTAATGCTCTTTTTTCTGATTCTATGTTTGGAAGTCTTGCTGGTAGTGTTACCAGCATGGGACTCGGTACAATTGGGATGGTTAAACAAGAGTCTACTTCTGATAAAAATACCAAAAAGGTTAAGATCCAACAGACTCTAGACGGTAAATCCTTACTTCCTTCTAAAGTAGATAGAATAATTTCAAGAGAATTTGGAGGAAAAAAACATTATACTCAGGAATATATGAAAAATCTTTGGAAATTAGGTAAAACTGATGGGAAGGATGGTAATTACATTTTTGGTATGATTTATCAGTGGACTCATGAGAAAAGCGGTAAAGTTTATGTATATCCAGGAAGAACGGAAAGGCGTAGAGGTACTCCAGATTATCGACCATATTCATCCATTTCTGTAAGGTTTGATGAGGAAATTAGGACCGCTATTGAGAGCAAAATAGGAGAATTACAGAGAAGGAAATGTAAAATGTATTACGATATGCGACTAGTATTTGATAGTGCTGGTAAAGGTCAAAAAGGTATTAATGCAATTATAAAGAATTTTAAGCTCGAAATTGTGGAATTGCAAGTAATGTCAGAAACTTATGAGAAAGATAAAATAATAATTGAACAGCTTGAAGATTATTGGTCGGATGTGGCAATTTCGAAGGGCTATGAATTATACACTAAAGCAGGTGGTAGAATTGGAGCCCATGTTTCAGAGCTAAAGGGAGCACACGGTAGAAAAGCTGCTCACAAAAAAGTTAGGGATATGATACGACACGGATTTTCTAAAAAAGATATTGCTCAATATTTCGAGATGCCTTGGAGTCCCATAACTCACGGTTCAATGGCTCTTAATTATTTACTTCGTGAGGCTTTAGACGGTAAATCTTACACTAAGGTAAGAAACGAAGAGATTAGTTCAGAAATTCTAGACCTTATAGATAATGGAGTCCTCACAATTCCAGATCTTGCTTCATATTTTAAGGGTATGACTCCCAAAGATATTTTTAATTTTTTACGAACCAGACATTTTCCACAAGGAAACTTATATCTTAATGGATTGATTAGTTCTGCAATCTTTAAGCTAAAGCAAGATAAAGTTTTCGACAAATATGATCCTGTATTCACATATCACGATATATTAAATGAATTAGGTATAAGAACTGGAGATCTTTTGCTTACTGAATATATGAAAAGAGAAATGAAGACTATAACTAAAATCACAGAAGATGATCTAATCTCTTGGTTAAAACCTTATGCTAGAATGCTAATTAAGAATTCCAATAGTGCTTCTGAATTGTTAGACTTACTAAATTGGGACGAAGGTTTGACAGAAGATTATAGGGTCCATAAGTTGTTTGGGATGGATTTTAAACAAGCTAAGATGACTTTTACTAGTGGGGTTCTGAATAAATAATCAATAAATCCCCTCTTATATTATGTTATATAAAACTTGCTTACTGTCAAGAGATTTAAATAATAATGATGATACAATCTTAATAGGAATACGGTAATAAATATTATGGCAAGGAGCGATGTAGGTATACTAGAAGATGACGAAGAGGCTGATGTAGCAGGATTTATGTTAGAAGCTTGTGGAATAGACTCTCCCGATTTTTATCATAATAAAAGAATTTTAACTAGGGAGAATTTTGAAAAAAATTATAAATTCTTCGTCAAAATGGCAGAAAACCGTGGCTCGAGAAGAGCCTCATACTTTGTAATTGGTTATTTTGCCCTAATAACTGGGGGAAAAATAACTGAAGAACTTCGAAAAAAAATATTAGAGATAGCGAAATGGGAACACGAGGAGGGATATTGGCAAGATAAGGAGTTTGCTCTCATGAGAAAGATTTACCTCGAAGACTTTCGAGAGAAAATTCGTATTCATAAAGCCGGAACAAAGCTACATCCCGCAATCTTTAAGTATAGCGGGAAGGACATGTCTGAATCAAGAGTCCTTATTGGTGTTAATAATATACTGAGTCTTTATGAAATTAATGACATAAAACATGTGAATTTAGATGGGTGGAATTTAACTTCTATTCCACATGAAATTTTTGAGCTTCAAAATCTTAAGTCATTAAGTTTAGAGTTTAATCAAATATCAGACATTGATGATGAGATAACAAACTTAACAAAATTAAAGCATCTTTTTTTAGATTATAATCAACTTAAGTCAATTCCTGAGTCATTTGGAAAATTAGCATCACTTAAAAGCTTAAGTATCATACATAATAATGTAAATAGGTTACCAATATCATTGAAGAATCTAAAACACTTAAAGCATATTTATGTAAGAGGAACAGGAATAAACCAAGCACCAAAGTTCCTTAAAGGCTCTAAGCTTGAACCTCTTAACGAGACAATTTACCTTAAATAAAAGGTGTAAATTAATTTTTTATTCTAAATTTTACTTAAACCTTATCTTTCTTTAGACTTATTTTATTATTGAATTAGCTTTTGAGATGTTTACCAGAAATGAGTTATTAGAGAGAAGTTCTATTTTTTTTCATTTGATCTTTTCCTTACCCATGAGGATTTAGGCTCAGAAGTAGGTAAGATAAAATTCCGTTTTTGAGGATTGCAATATTTTTTCCTACCAAGCAAATTGTTCTCGTTCTTTTTAACAAAGTTTCTTGACCGTAAGTAGGTTTGACGTAAATCGAAATCTTAATAAATAGAAAAGGATTTTATAATTTGGGAAAATTAGGATAAGTTTCCATACATTTCTGTCAAACAATATAAAATGAAAAAAATGAAAAATCTAAAAAAAATCACATATATTATTGTTTCATTAATTCTTCTCCAATTTTTATTTATCTTCTCAGCTCCAACAGTAAGAGCAGACACAAGTGTTCCTGACAATTTCAATCAAAACTTAGATCTAAATAGAATATATATCTATAATGTAACTGCATTTAATACTACAAAACCTCTGGAATGGGTAGATGTGGATTGGATGGCACCCACAAAAGGATTTGTGAATGTAACACCTGGAGGACAGATGAAGATAAATCTTACTGGTTTTTACGAAAAAGATCCCAACGATTTCTTTAACGTCTTTGAAAGTCCAATGCCCTATATGAATATCGAGTTTTTAGAAAATAGGTCAGGTATATTATTTACAAATACTACACTATATAATGTTTCAAATGGAGAAGCAGCTCAAAATTTACTTCTTGGTTATAATAGTTTTAAATCAGGATTTCTAATTCCAATTTCTGATTTCAACAATTTGACGCAACAAGCGTACGCACAGGATGAGCCACCTTTCATGAATGCAACAGTTTCTGTCATAGAAACGTCAAAGACGATTTCTTTTGATTTTAAACAAAAAACTTTCTTACAACAAAAAACCAATTGTATCTACGATAAGGCTTCTGGATTGCTTATTTATACGAATACTAGTTTTGGGAATTATACTCTTGAGATGACTTTAATTAATCTTCCAAGTTTTCCTTCTGATTCGTTCTCAATACCATCATTCCATTTATTAATAGTAATAACGATCCTAGGTACAACAATATTAATCAATATCTGCCTAAAAAAAATAAAACTTACTAAGAAGTATTCTAAATTTAGAAATTAAAATTTATTTTTTTATTTATTATATCTAAAAAATACAATGAAAAAAAAAAACAGATTTATACTTATAAGCTTTATAGCAATTTTTTCTTTCAGTTTTTTATTAATTTATAGTTTTATTATAGTTCCTCAATTGCAATCATCTATTAATCAAATTATTGGGAATGAAAGAGAAAAGCAATATGAAGTAACAAATGTGACTGTAATAATCGATTATTCTGGTGTTAAAGATAATGAATTATTTGAAAATATTAACCTAACTAACTACAAAACAACAGCATATTATGCATTAGCAAATTGTTGTGCTGTATCTGTGCAAGATTTTGGATGGGGGCTTTATGTAAATGAAATAAATGGTGTAGGTCCGGGTTGGATATATTCTATTAATGATGACCCACTACCAAATATACCTTCTAATTATTTCTATTTAATGGATAATGATACAGTTAAATGGAAACATGTATAAAAATACAAAGAATATTAGAAGAAATTAATAATTTATATCATTGGTTTGGATTTTCTTTAATAGAGGTTCTATATCCCTGAAAGATTTTCTAATTTTATGAAAATAATATCCTAATTTATATCCTTTTTTACATCTTGTAAATAACATAAAATCATTATCAGCATCACCTACTAATATAATTGTATACCCCTTAGCACCTCTGATAACTGCATCTCTAAGCTCACCTTGTTGTAAACTTTGGCTAATCTTTTCCCCAAGAGAAATCAATGTAGCTGGACTTGCACTATAGATATCCCCAACAACATCAGTAGTTTCTGAACTAGCAATACGTAATCCATTTTTTGAAACAATAGCAGTTCCTTCTAAATCAGTAGAACTTTCTAATTGTTCTAAGGCTTTCATTAACTCATCTAAAATTTGTTGGCTGATTTCAAATTCAGATTCTTTAACTTTTTCCAATTTTAACTCCTCTAATATAATTATAATGATTTTTAAGAATTTAAATCTTTTTTAGATGAAAACTTCTTAACTCTTTTAGATAAACGGGATCTCCCTTTTTTACTTCCATTTCATTAGTTTCTATTCCCACAATAACATTTCCTTTAGTACCAAACGTATTTAAAACTCTTGTAAAAGGATGTTCCAACTTTTTGTCAACAATCTTTTTAGCACCTATAACACTTTGAGCTAATCCTGTACAAATTATACCTTGAGAATGTTCTGGGTTCTTAATAGTTCCCTTTTTAACTTTATATTTATAAAAAAGTGGAGGATCTTTATGAATTTTAAATATTTTTGCTGATCCTAAGATTCTAAGAGCTGTAGGGGGTAAATCTAATCGGCTTATAAGCATTATTGTTTTTTCTTTTCTTATTAAAACCTTTTCTTTCAATATCATTAACGCATTAAATCCATTTTCTTTATTCGAAACAGTAAATTGAATTCTTTTACGATCTTCCTCATAATAAGGATAAATATTGCCTACAGTAGTCAACATACCGATCGTAATGTGAACTTGAGTTCCAAAATGAGTTTTTGGTTTGAAGAGTTTATTATTATTTACATTTATTTCAATAACATCACAATATTCAAAAGCATCTGGGTTGTTTGTTGCATAACAACCACGATAGATTTTATTCACATCTACCCCTTTTACATTAATTCCTATTCGATCACCTGCTTTCGCAGAATCAACATTTTGATGGAAAATTTGAATACTTTTAACGCGACCTGAAGATTTTATTGGTAAAATATCTAAGTTTTGATTTAATCTTAATTTGCCACTTAGTAATGTTCCTGTCAATACTGCTCCTATACCTTTGATTGGAAAATGATGATCTACAGGAATTATAACATCTCCTCCAGTATCCCTTTTTAATTCTATAGAATTTATTATGTCTAAAATTCCATGTTTTAATTCCTTAAAACCGGTATTAGTTTTTGCAGAAACGGGATATACTGGTATATTTGAACCATAAGATGTAGTTTTAAAAAAATTCCTTGTCTTTTCTATTTCATCATTAATATTTCCAGAAAATAGATCAATTTTATTAAGAATTACAATTATTTTACTAATTCCAAGCGATTCAACCATAATAATATGCTCTCCAGTTTGCACTTGAGGACCTTTATTTATATCAATAACTATTAAAGCACAATCAATGATTTCCACAGATGAGGCACTAATTTTAATTAGATCGGCATGTCCAGGACCATCCACGAGTGTAATAAGATAATCGTTAAGTATAAAACTAGTAAAACCTATATCTATTGTAATCCCTCTTTCTTTACTTTGAGGATGAGCATCAATACCTGCTGTTGATATAATTTCACTAAGAACTTCTGCAATTGCCGTTTTCCCAGAATCTATATGACCAAATAATCCAATATGTACAGGAATTTTCTTAGTAATATCCATCTTTTCTAATTAAAGAAATGATGTAAGATATAAATTCCTTTTTTTTAATAAAACAACCTAATTTAGATTTGAGAATCCTAATAGAAAAGAGAATTAAATTTCAATAATTCTAAATTTCTTATAGCCTTTTTTAAACTATCCTTTAATTTTAAAAATAATCGTATAATAAAGATGAATGACTAATGAATTATAGAGAAAATTTCATGGAATGGGAAGATCCAGGAATAGCATTAATTACAGGTGCTTCTGCCGGAATAGGTGCTGAATTCGCTCGTCAATTAGCTTCACAGGGTTTTGGTTTAATTTTGATCGCAAGAAGAAAAAATAAACTTGAAAAATTGAGTAAAGAATTACATGAAGAATATTCTGTTTTTGTTGAGGTATTTGTTGGAGATTTATCAAAGCTAGATGATAATCATAAAATTATTTCAAAAATCAAAGAAATCGACAACCTTGATGTGCTTATAAACAATGCGGGCTATGGAATTAATAAAACTTTCCTACAAACAGATATAACGGGACATATTAATATGATTAATGTCCATTTTACAAGCGCAGTAATGTTTTGTCACGCCGCTATTCCAGGTATGACGAAAAGAAATCGAGGAGTTATTATAAATACGTCATCTACTGCAGCGGTAAATAAAAGTCAAATGGGTGTAATGTATACAAGTACTAAGACAGCGCTCACAGTTTTCAGTGAATTATTACAAGAAAAAATTAAAGACACCAATATATATATTCAAAGTCTGTGTCCAGGATTCACATATTCTGAGTTCCATGACACAGAATCAATGCGTGGTTTTCAACGAACTTGGTTTCCTAAAGAAGCATGGATGGCAGCCGAAGATGTAGTTCGTCTATCTTTAGAATCTGTAAAAAATAAAGAGGTAATATTCATTCCAGGAAAATATAACCAAAATAACACAAGAAAGATCCGTGAAGCTGCAATTGAGCAATATCTAAACGGAAAAAGGCTGTAAGTATAAAATTTCAATAAACTCATTTAACATACTATAGAAGAATACAATATTTTTTTTAATTTAAAAAGGTAAAGAATGTTTAAAAATCGGACTCGATTAATTTTATTTATTAATTTCATTTTAAGTAATATATAATATAATAATTATTTTACGTGGAACATATGCCTAAGTTTTGTCCATACTGTGGAAATCCAGTAAAAGGATCTGATAAATTTTGTATCATATGTGGGAAACCGCTTCTTGCTGATATCCCAAAAAGAGAAAAGAAGCCTGAAATCAAAGATACTAAGAAAGAAGAGGAAAAAGAGAAATCTGAAAAAAAACCAAAAGAAGAGGCACCAGTGGATAAAGAAGGAAATAAAGAAATATTAGAATTGGAAGAAAATGAAAAAAATGAAAAGAAATCAAAGAAATCTAAAGAGAAAAAAGATGTAAAACCTCTTCCCGAAGATGTAAAAGAACAAATGGTATATTATATTGAATACAATGATATCCAATTAAATAAAAAGGTCTTAATAGATAAGCTAAATGTAATTTCGAAATTAACTAAAGACACTAGATATGAATATGATTTCGCCTTCAAGAACGAAGTCAATATAAAACTTGAAGCAGTTAAAACACTAATAAACGAAATGAAACAAAAAGAAACCGTTGTTAAACAAAATTTAGAAGAACCTTTTATTGTTCAACGAATTAATAATGATATCGATACAAAAGTGTTATACCTCGAGAACTTAAGCCGTGAACATAAATTACATAAAGTGGATAAAGAAACCTTTGAGAAATTAAGGGAAAAATACAAACGAGAAAAATTTGATTTGGAGACACAAAGAGAAGATTTAACTGTAGGTATGAAATTATGGATTCAAGATTTAAAACTAGAAAAAGCAGAGTTATCTAGTGAGCGCAAACTTAACAAAGGTCAATTCCGCGCAAAAGAGATTTCAGAAGAGCAATATCAAGGAAACGATAAAGGTTTTGATTTGAGGTTAAAAAAAATTGACACTAAAATCAAAACATTAGAAGAATTGACAAAGTAAAGTTTTAGTAAAACTATTTTTATTAGGTAATATTTTTAAATTCGATAAACATGAGAAACAAGATAATTGGTATTATTATTCTAATCATAGCACTTTCTTTATTAACAATAGGGATAGCGCAAGGACAAAATAATTTGATAAATATTTTTTATGATGAAATGGCAGGAATTCCTTAAATCTCCCACTTTCCTTTTTTAAGAGAAGCTGAATTATCTAGAAAACCTTTCTTCTGGAAACTCTTTTCTTGCATTTTTCGAAATTTATTAGATTGACTATAGTGTGGTTTACACAAATAAATTTTCCGACTGGAACTATCTTTAAGTTTTAACCCTGCTTTTTCCACATATTTCTTCCATGCATTCTCTGAGAGAGAACGAATCGCATTCTCATTACAGTCTTTTACTGAACATTTTCTTTTTTTAGCCGTTCTTCCTATATCTCCTTTATCTCTAAGTTCCTTGGGAATTTTCATGATTTTACACTTGCTAAAAACTTTTTTAGGAATAAATATTATGATTTTCAAATAATTTTAAATTTTTGCTATATATCGAAAAACTTGAATTTCAACGAAAATTTAATAAGGAAGAAAATATATCCCTGCGATTCTCATTCAAGGACTTCTCTTAATGATAGTTTCTTTACAAAAGCAGCAGTTCTTTTCTCAATAATCCCCCACGTAAATAAACCTTATGAGCTTATTTTAATTCACCGTTCAAATATGGGTACAAGACATAGGGGTGAAATGTCTTTTCCCGGAGGGAAATTTGAACCTGAAGTGGACAAATCTTTAAAAGATACAGCTTTGAGAGAAACTGAGGAGGAAATAGGTGTACCTAGGAGTAATGTTAGAATTATAGGGTGTTTAGATGATTTTCCTACTATTTCGAAATTTATTGTTACCCCATTTCTCGGACTTATAAGTAACAACCAAAAACTCAAAAGAGATGAGAGAGAAGTTCAAAAAATCTTGAAAGTCCCGATTGATTTTTTTATAAACAAAATTAACTTCACGGAACAAGAGTTTAGTGTAGCTGATGAAAAATTCCCTGTTTTTTATTTTAACTATTTTAACGAAGAAAATGGGCAAACTTATACTATCTGGGGTGCTACTGCCTTTTTAATCACACATTTCCTTGAGCTAGTCTACAATGTTCAAATCGGGTCAAGAAAAGCAAGGAGACCCACGTTGGATGATATAATAAGAAGGCATCAATATTTAAAATAATAATTTTTTGTATATTTTAATCTAGCACTCTTGATTCTTAGAGTGAGAAGAGCTACTATTGATGATCTAAAAGATAAAAATGTGAAATAATTTTTATTTTATTTTATCTAATTTAGTAATGTATTCTGAACAGTTTTTACATTCTGGAATTTTACATAAGAAATTAATTTTTGGAAGAGAACAAGCTGAATGAAAGGGACATTCAAGTAAATTTAAAGCGATTGTGAGATCTACATCACTACTCATATTATTTTCCCATATTATTTGTTTTTTTTAAGAAAATAGCAGTTATTTATTTATAAAGAGAAAAACAGTTCAAATTTAGTAAATCATTATTTTAATTAGATCTACTTAAAAAAGAATATATTATAAGACAATATAATATCTAAATAATAATTTTTTCTGATAGAAATAAAGAATAAACTTCAATTAGAATTGTATATTTTTTGCATTAATTATATTAAAAACAATAATAGAGATTAATATGAAGTATAGAAAAATGGGTTCACTTGATTGGGAAGTCTCTGCTCTTGGTTTTGGGGCGATGCGATTACCGGTATATAATCCATTAAAAGTAAATGAAGAAGAAGCAATCAAGATGATTCGATATGCAATTGACAATGGTGTGAATTATGTTGACACAGCTTATCCTTACCATAATGGTCAAAGTGAAGTTGTTGTGGGAAAAGCTTTGAAGGATGGATATCGTGAAAAAGTCCATCTGGCTACTAAATCACCCCTCTGGATGGTAAAAAAAGCAGAAGATTTTGATAAATTTCTCAATGAACAAATTGAACGATTACAAACTAATCCTGATATTTATCTCTTTCATGGATTAAATAGAAGTAGGCTTGAGAAGATTAAAAACCTGAATTTAATCGAAAAAATAGAAGAGGCTAAAGCTAAAGGATTAATCAAATACATCGGCTTTTCTTTTCATGATAATTATGAAGTGTTTAAAGAAATTATTGACTATTATAATTG
The DNA here is from genome assembly GCA_030603385.1 of Promethearchaeota archaeon. GTDB lineage: Archaea > Asgardarchaeota > Lokiarchaeia > Sigyniarchaeales > SOKP01 > Loki-b32. The sequence goes on from JAUVXW010000007.1 coordinate 47,490, forward strand.
GGATTGCTGTCAGATCCAATATAACTACCTTGATGTTGAATATCAAGCTGGTACAAAGGGAGTGCAATACGCTGGTAGTAAGGGTATTGCTTTAATAATTATGGAACCAATTCGTGGAGGAAAGCTAGCCATTCCTGACAATGTTTTGGATAGAAAACCTGAAATAAAAGAAGTGCTTGATAAATCAGAAGTGAAAAGAAGTATGCCTGACTGGGCCTTACAATTTGTATGGAACCATCCAGAAGTTTCAGTGGTATTAAGTGGGATGAGTTCTATGCAACAAGTTGTAGAGAATGTTGAATCCGCCAGCAAATCAGTAATTAATACCCTCACTAAAGAAGAATTGCAAACGATTTCTGAATTACGTGAAGCATATAGTAAATATATTATGGTTCCTTGTACGAGTTGCGGTTATTGCTTACCATGCCCAAATGGTGTCGCTATACCTGGAGTTCTTAGAATGATAAATGATCTCTACTATTGGGGTGACCGTGGTAGACCCAGAATTGCTTTTTTCTATAATAGGATGGCAAAATCAGAGGAAGATTTTGAAAAAAGGAAAGCTGCTGGCGAAGAAGTTGAAGGAGCAGCTACATTATGCATACAATGTGGAGATTGTCTTGATAAATGCCCTCAACAGATTGATATTCCCTCCTGTATGGAACAGGCTAATGCATTATTTGAAGAAAATAAAAGAGTTTCAGAAGTATTTAAATAAAAAATTTTGGCCCTTGACGGTTAGAGTGGTCTCTGACACTGGGCTTCAAACCCAGTTATCCTGCGGAGGGATAGGGGTTCGATTCCCCTCGAGGGCCGCCAATGGATAAGTGATATAGCATGGTTGATTTTAATAAGATAAGTGAGTTTTTTCAAAATTCCTCTATTCCTCAAAATATGCTAGATAGAGGGCAAATAGTACTTAATAATTTCATGAAACCAATAAAAACTTTGTTTGAACAAAAGAGTGTTCCAAAAGAACCTTGGAGCGATGAGCAAATTGAATTTCTCCTTCGGACTCTTTCGAATATGGATACTGATAAAGATAGCAATGCAGCAAGAGTAGGAGAAAGAGAGGCAAGAATAGCATCAAAATTACATCTACAAACTTCTGCAGGATTTTGTCATGGAGTCGGAAGAAGTGGATTTCTAACGGCCCCGCAACCTAAAGCACCTGGAGGATCAATAATGTATGAAATCTCTAATTATTTAGCGAGAGATATATTAAGGAGTTATGGACTACCAAATATAAAAGAAGCAATTGTAGTTCCATTATGTACAGGGATGTCTTTATCCTTAACATTAGGTGCTTTACGGCCAGATGGGGATAAAAAATATTCAAGTAGGAAGAAAACTGTATTAATTCCTCAAGTTGACCACAAATCATTGTTAAAATCGATAGAATTAATGGGACTTAAAACTAAAATTATAAAAGGTAAAATTTTTGGAGATGCAGTAAGGATCCCAACTGAGGATATAGAAACTAATATTGATAATGATTGTTATGCAATAATCTCAATTACGAGTTTTTTTCCGCCTCGTGAACCTGATAACATAAAGGAAATTAGTAAATTAGCACAGGAAAAAGATCTTGTCCATATTATTATCAATGCCTATGGTGTTCAGAGCCCGGAATGGATGAAATTAATTCGTTCAGCAATAGATGCCGGGAGAGTTGATGCGATAATTCAATCAACTGATAAAAATTTTCTCACACCTGTTGGAGGGTCCCTGATTGCATCTCCCACTAAAGAAAATATAATTAAAATCAGCCAGACTTATGCTGGACGGGCATCAGCTACTCCAGTTGTTAATTTTTTAATATCTATGCTCTCTTTAGGAATTAATGGTTATCAAAAATTGATTGAAGAACAACAGCAAAATAGAAAATTACTTGAAGAAAAATTATCAATTGTAGCAAAGAATTTGAACGAGAGAATATTAGAAATTTATAATCCTGTAGCCGTGGCTTTATCTCTTGAAAATTTAAAAGAAGAACATTTATTTGCAATTGGTGGAGCATTATATAATCTAAGAGTTACTGGTCCTCGAGTGTATAATCCTAAAGAAAGTGCATTTGGCACATGTTGCGAAAATTATCCAACCCCCTATATTGTCATGAATGCAGCAATAGGCTCAAAAAAAGAAGATATTGTCTCTGCTGTTGAAAGGTTTGAGAAAGCTTATAAGCAAATAACTCTGAAGTAAAAATCCTCTACAAATTTAAAATTTCTACTTAATTAGAAATAAAAATAATTAAAAACTAGAAGCACTATATTTTAATAAAATTTAATCTAACTTTATTTATACAAAAATATGGCAGATTGTTATGGAAAACCGACTTTTATCTCAATTTAACGGTGTTATTACTTCGCAGTGGCTTTCCAAACAAATAGAAGAACCCTATGATTCCTTAATACATAGAGAGTTGTTTGAAATAGCCTATCATACCTGTAATTCCGTGGTTATGAGAAATATTTATATTAAATTATCTTCTAGTGAAGATCAAGCAGGCTCTAAAGCTGTTTTCTATTCAAATACTAAAAAATTTACATCTATAGAAGCTTTAGAAGATGGTTTAAAAATTACAAAATATTTCGGTCCAGAAGGTACAGGAGATAAAGTGGTAACGGAAATTCAACCAGCTCTTAAAAGAAGAAAAGAGATATTTATGTTAAAAGATCAAAATTTGAAAGCTCAGATCTTAAAAAGCATTCTAGTCGAAAGAAAACTTGATGAATGTGCTAATTTGGTAATGCTAAAAGGTAATAATCGAAGAATATATTTTGCCATTGGCGATGCTAGAGAATCTGCTGCTGTTATTCCGATCTTCATGGAAGCTGAAGGGGCGAGTCTCGTACAACTAGCCTTAAATAAATGGATGGAGACAGCTCAGAGATTAAACCACGAACAAAACTTTCCCGAGAATCTTATATCTGGTTTTATTAGAAATCTTACCCAAATAAAAAGATGGCTTCTTGATTTAATTAGTGTTAATCTAGATAAGTAAATTATCTTTTCAATTTTTTTAATACTATATTTTAGAAATCTTAAAATAATATCTCAATACATATAGAGATAATACTCTGAGATATATAAAAAAACGTGAAATTGATGTTTCACGAAGAATCTATTTATAATAAAGTAAAATGGGCCATCGGGGATTTGAACCCCGGATCTCAGGTTTTTACTTTTTATAGACACTTTGCTAATAAATTTTTGTATGTCTATAGGTCATTTATAAGACCTGCGCTTGTTGGCCAAGCGTACTCAAAAACCTTGATAACCAATTTAGAAATGGGAATAATTTTCCAATTTTGGCTAAGCAAATGGCCCTTTGTTATCACTGTTTATGGCACTTTTTTATAATAGTTAATAAAAAAATACCATATAAACTCAAAAAGTACAAAAAGATAAAAATTTTTTTATTGATGTAATCTGTTATATTTATAATTGAAGTAACAAAAAGAGTCTTTTATAAATTGCCAAAAAAAAGAAAAAGTTGATTATCTATGGCTGAAATGTTAACGGATCTTTTACAAAACATCTATAAGAGGATTGCACAGCTAGGAAAAGCAATACAGGACCTAAAAATCTCATTAGATGGCCTTAATACAAATATTGAAGAGAAAATTTCAAATTTAACAGAGAAATTGGAAGAATTTTCTAATGAAATTAATGTTACTCAGACTAAACATATTGATGCAGTAAAGGAAATTGGAGGAGAAACAACGAAAGAATTAAAAATAATACAAGAAGGCTTAGGATTGGATGCGCTTCAAAATTTAATTAAAAAACTTGAAGATTTTTCTAATCTTTCTGAGGGAATACTTAATCAAGAGACAGTGAACCTATTATTATCGGAAGCTATCGATTCCGTAAAAGTTCTAAAAGAATCTCTTAAAGAAGAAGAGGTAATAGAATAAAAAATTTTTAAATAAAATATGTAGGTGAGATAAAATTGGCAGAACAATTATTAGAAGAGATGATTCAAAAAATTAATCAGATTATGAACTCGTTAGATGGAACAATCGCTCAAATCAACCAAATGAGTGGTGCAATTACCCAAATGAGTCAGAGCTTCGCTGAACAAACAGTTGCGATGACTGAAAATATTAGACTAATTGTAGAGGTTTTAAAACAATTCAGAATTCAATCGAGTAATAGTTTAAAAGAATTGGCTGAAGATTTTAATAATAAAGTAAAAGAACTTTGGGATAAAAAATCGATTGAAGCAATTACAGAGGAAGAAAAGAAAGCTATTGATACAATAAAACAGGCATCAAAAGCAGTTGCAGATAATCTTTATTTTGCTCAATTATTGAATATTATCCAAAGTATTCGAGAAGAAACCAATAGGATAATTAGTACTAGTCAATCCTAAACTATAAGAATTTAATTATAATAACTTGTTTTATATTTAAATAATTAAGAGGTGCATAATTTAAGATGCCAACTGGCTGTTTTGTAGTATTACTCCCAACAGATTCAGATTATAAAATAATGGGGTATTATTTTAAAGAAGGAAAATCGCAATTTGAAATAACCAATGATTTATTTCTAAGGTTAAATCTTGATCATTCAAAAAGCGATTACAATTTGTTAAAATTGAAAGAGGACCGAATTTTTTCTTATGTTTACAAATTAAAAGGAAAGTTGGCTAGAAAGGCTTCTGCAATTATAATAGGTTTGTTAATGACTGAAGAGGATGAACCAGAAAAATTTCGTTCTTCTCTTAAAGAAGCAGTTGAAGCACTCGAGATGCCAAGTCTTAATATCTTAAGCAAATCCAAGGAAGAATTTGAATTTATATTAAAAGATATTTATTTTGAACATTTAGAACCATTGGTTGATATTCTTCAACCTGACGCGTTGAAGAATAACATTATAAATATAACTAAATTCATGTTAAGTGGTGGTAAAAAAGAAAGAAAGATCGCTCAAAACCTTTGGGAAAAAATTGAGAATGGTGAGCATATCAAAGTCTCTGATTTTTATAAATCAGCTGAAACTGCCATAAAATCTTTAGATTATGAAAAAGCCGCAAAATCATATAATAAAGCAGCGGAATTAGCTGAAGAATTATATATCATGGATATAGCAGCTTCATTAAAAGAGAAAGCAGAGTTCTCTCAAAAAATTCCAGAGTTATCAAAAGAAAGAGAAAAAATAGTACAAGAAGCACGTAATGCTTTAAGAAACGAGGATTTTCATACTGCTTATACTTCATACAGAAAAGCAGGTGAAATATCTAAAAAGCTAGTACAATTTGATAAAGAAGAGGAATTTAGGCTAAAATCTAAAGCTCTAGAAGATTTTTATAAAATAGATCAGAAATATAAGAAAGAGTAATTTTCATAAATTTTTTCTATGAGAATTTCTTGATGTGTTCATAAAATAGCATTAAAAAGTTCTTCTAAGAAGAATTCATCCACCTTTTTTGAAATAATGGAAAGAATAATTGGATTAATAACTGATTTTGGATCTAGAGGCCAGCATTATGTAGCTGCAATGAAAGCAGTTATTTTGAAAATTAATCCCCTTGTAAAGATAATTGATATCTCCCATGATATTTCTCCTTATTCAATAATTGAGGCATCTTATATATTAAAAACTACATATAAACATTTTCCTAAAGGAAGTATTTTTATAACTGTGGTTGATCCCGGAGTTGGTGGTTCGAGAGAAATTTTAGCCTTGAAAACAAATTTAAATTATTTTTTTATTGGCCCTAATAACGGAATTTTTCCAAATGTATTTGATATATCTGAAATATCAGAATGTATTAATATTCAAAATCAAGAATATTTTAATCATCCTGTATCAACAACTTTCCATGGAAGAGATATCATGGCACCAATAGGAGCTTATATCACGAGATATCAGAACTTTCCTTTGAGTGATCTTGGCCCAAAATTTAATTTTAACAATATAATAAAAATAATAATAACTAATGAAATAGACTTAGAAAATAGAAGTATAATTAGTTCGATACAATATATAGATTCTTTCGGAAATGGAACAACAACTATCCAAATGGTTGGGAATAAAATTAAAGATTTAGATTTAGCCTTAGAAGATGGTACAAAAATCAGTTTAATTATTAATCAGGATAATTATGAAGGGATATTCACTACTCATTTTTCAAGTGTACCTATTGATTCATTGTTATTTCTTGTTGGCTCCACAGGATTCCTTGAAATTTCAATTAACCAGGGAAATGCATCCAAAAAATTAGGTTTTAAATCAGGAGATATTATAACTATACAAGTATAAGAGGAAAAATTAAATATGAATAATGAAATCCTGGCATGTATTGATGACGAAAATATAAAATATTTACAATCAGGCCAAATTTCTAAATATATATATCCTATTGAAAGAAAAGAAGCACATGAGAAAAAAATCAGTCATCTGATTACTCGATTTTTTATAATATCAAAATCACCTGAAGGAGAAATCAACTATTTAGTTCAAAAAAGGAGTAAAAGTAAAAGTTCTTATCCTGGGTATTTTACAGATTCTTCTTCTGGACATATCCAATGGACAAGAAATTTAGATCTTGTTAATATTAAAAAAAATGCTCTGAGAGAACTAGAAGAAGAGTTTGGAATTCCATCAAAAGCTATCCAAAAGGTTAGATTTTATGAGTTAGGTGATGAAGAAGATAATAAAACAAAAGAAATAGCTTACGTTTTTCTTGGATTAGTTGATTATGAAATACCTTTAAATCCTGATCCTGAAGAGTTAGATATTGAACAAAGTAGATTCTATAATAAAATTGAACTGGTTAATTTATTAAAAAATGAGAAATCAGTTGATCATAGCAGAAAAATCTGGAGAATAATCTTAAATACTGATATTGACTCTCTTTTTGAAAAAAAATTGGGCTTGAAAAGAACTTCTAGTAATGGCACTGCTTTATTTATAGGAAGATTTCAACCATTACATCATGGACATATATACGTCCTTCGGAATATTTTAAAATCATATAAAAAAATAAAAATTGGAATAGGTAGCTCTCAATTATCAAATAAAATTAATGATCCATTTACAAGTACGGAAAGAGAAGAATTCTTAAAAGCTATTTTCAAGAAAAGAAATATCTCCCCTAAAAGATACGAGGTTTATCATATACCAGATATTTTTAACGCGAAGAAATGGGTAGATCATGTAGTTTCCATTGTTGGTGAATTCAATGCTCTTTTCTCAAATAGCGATTGGATAAGAGCATTATTTCAAAATAAGGGTTTTAAAGTAGAGAAGAAAATCGCAATTTTTAAAAATAAATTCAATGCTAGTAATATTAGACGCTTAATCATTAAAAATAATAGATCTTGGAAACTATTAGTACCAAAAGAAGTTATAGAATTAATTGAAGAGTTTGATGGAATTAATCGTTTGAAATCTCTTAATACCGCTGATAATTTATGAAAACAGGAAAAATTGTAGAAATTGACGGTTCTTTTGGAGAAGGAGGAGGTGCTATACTCAGATTAGCAGCAGGATTCTCTCATTTATTTAACATTCCTATAAAGATAAGAAATATTCGTGCTAATCGTCCCAAGCCAGGATTAAGAACACAGCATTTACGGGGTCTAAAAATAATAACAGAATTAACAAAAAGCAGATTAAGTGATTGTAAAATAGGGACTGAAGAACTTACTTTTATCCCAAATCCTAAACGAGAAATAGGTAATTATCTTCATGTAGATATTAGTACTGCTGCAAGTCTTGGATTATTATTGCAGCCAATTCAAATAGCAAGTCTGGGTTTTAAAAATAGAGAGAAGATCGAGATTTCTCTCTCAGGGGGTGGTACTTTTGGTAAGTGGGCTCCAAGTCTTAATTATCTTCAAGAAGTTACGTATAAGATTTTCAAAAATTCGGGATTAAATATTGAACTTGAAATCCAAAAACAAGGTTTTTATCCCAAAGGTGGAGCTCGAATAATATGTGATATATTTCCTTTAAAAACAATGCTAAATCCAATTAATTTGACTGAGTTAGGAAACATCGATTTAATTCAAGGAGAAATTATTATTACTAAACAACTAATGCGAAGCAGAGACAATATTGGAACAAGAATAAAAAAATCTATCCAGCAACAAATAAAAAGAGATTTAAAAGTTGAGACTGATATAAAATTTATTTGTGTGGATTCAACAAGTCCAGGAGTAGGCCTTTCTTTATGGGCTCATTCAGATACGGGAGCAATTATTTCTACAGGAACAATATTAGGAGAAAGAAAAATAAGATCTGAAGATTTAGGAAAAATAGCTGCTAATGAAATAATTAAATATGTTAAAAATGATATCCCCGTTGACAATTATTTAAGTGACCAATTAATTCCATTAATGGCTTATGTTAAGAAACCTTCAAGAATCAAAATACACCAAATAACAAGCCACACACAAACTAATCTGGAATTAGTTAAATTATTTACACAACGTGATTATCGTATTACAAAAGAAAATAATAGTTTTATCTTAGAATACCCTTGAGAAATTGATATTGTTCAAATTCTTATTATGATAGAGTAATAAATAGATAAGAACCAATAAATATACACAGTATTGAATACGGATATAATAAAAATTTAAAAGAAATTTTTATAAGATTAATTTATTATATGTTTATTATAAAAAATTTTAGGATGCTGTGAAAATTTTTTGTCTCAAGTCGCTTCATTCCAACGTTGTCCTAGATGTGGAAATGAGAATACTGCTGATAGTTTTGCCTGCAACTTCTGTGGTTTTCGTCTAAAAGTTGAGAAGATTGAAACTGTACGCTTTTTTAGAAGATACGAAGCAGAATGGGTAAATCCATATCCATGGTATTTGAAAATCCTTTATCTCTTTATTTCTGCTAACAAAGCTTTCTGGGACATCAACCACAAAAGAAGTAAGGCTCCAGGTTGGCTGATTTTATTGTTTAGTTCTTTACTCTATGGACTTATGGGCTTAGCGTTTTTTTCTCATTTTAATTTTGCTGGAATTGATACTTATTCTTTAACCCGATTGTTATATAATTTGATCTTCTTTGCTACCTTTTTCATTTTTGGATTCATAACTCAGTTGATCTTCTTTGCGATTTTGATTTGGTTATTTACAAAAGGAGCGAATGTTGCAGTCGGATTCACTCAAAGATTAGAAACACGCTTTGGAGGGTTAAAAGAAACCCAAGAGAAATATAAAGAAGCAGAGATAAGCCCGTTTAGTATTTATAAGGGTGGTACTATGCTACAATTAGAAGGTGCTTATAAATTTAGAATGATGTTATGTGCTTTTACCCCATTCTTACTTATTAATGCAATTAAAGTTCTCATTGTTCTCGTTGGCTTCCCAAATGTAAGTACTTCTACTGCACTTCCATTTGATGATACTATATTTAACCAAATGTTTGCGTCTGGAACTTGGGCAGTTTTAGATGTGATTGATGCTTTAACTATCGCTATTTGGGTACCCATTTTGATAACTTTATCTATTAGAGAACTAAGTAATTCTTCTACCACTCGTGTATTAATTCCAACTATTATAATTGGTGTTCTTGTAGCAATATTGTACTATTTCTTACGTCCAACGTTATTAGGTTAAGGTTTTTAGCTAATATTCAAAAATTTAAAAAGCTCCATTCGAAATAATTAAAATGGTAGAAGAAAACAATTTTAGTTTAGAAGAAGAATCTGATTTTGAATCTGAATTATATGCTTTAGTTAATACCATTCTAAATGCATATGAAAAATATAAAAATGGAGCCATAAAAGAATACTTTTTCCATAAAAAAGTCAAAAATACAATTAACGAATTATTAAAATTTAATATTTATTTAGACGAAAATGATATTAATCTTTCTGTACTCCTTAAGAAAATGAATTTTACTAACCAATACTTTACTACAATTGATATCATTAATCAAATGTCAGCATTAGAATTCCCTAACACCTTCTCTGAAAGATATGGAAAAGAACAATCTCGATCTTCCAAAGATTTGAGTTCAACAGTATTAGAACTCCCAGCGATTACTTTAGAAATAACATCAACCTTTATTACGTTAATGGATGCTTTGAAGCTAAAAGGCTTTCAAGAGATTGAACTTGTAGATAATTTATTTAAAGATCTAAATAAGAGTTTAAAAAAATTTCCTGGAATGGACAATCTTCTCACAAAAGTTAAAAGAATACACAAACGCACTTTAACAAAATCTCATAACATAGATAAAGCTAAAAGATTGATCGAGGAAATTGTAGATGAAATATATCAAATCTTCATAGAATTCCAAAACAAATTAAATCTAAAAGCCTAATTAAAACAATAAAATTAATATTCTTTCTATACTTTAAAATTATATTAGCTTTATTAGTATCGCTTTAAAACTAAACATATAAGGTAATTATTATTCCACGTCCAGGATTAAGATCCAAAGCTCAAGCTAGGAAGAAGGTAAGAACGCCAGGAAATAGAAATGTTTCCCATTATTGGAGAAGAAAACCTAAAAGAGCACACTGTGCCATTTGTAAAAGACCTATCCAATCTATTCCACGATTACGACCCTCTGAAATGAGAAAGACAGATAAAACTGCTAGAAGAGCAAATAGAATTGAAAGTGGAAGGTATTGCGCTAAATGCCTTCAAACAATGATAAAAGAGGCAGTTTGGAACCAATAATCTTTTTTTCATTTGATCACATTCTTTTATTTAGTTACTAAAATTTCATTAATTGATTTGAAATATTATCAATCCCCTAATTTAAAATAATAATGATTTTAACAATATCTGGACTTCATGGAACTGGAAAAAGTACAATAGGAAAACTAGTTGCTGAAAAATTAGGAATCAAGTATTATAGCACAGGAGAAGCTTTTAGAGATCTTGCAAAAGAAATGAATTTAACCTTGGAAGAGTTCACAGAATATGTAGAAAACAATCCTAACATCGATAAAAAATTAGATCATAAAATAATTGAAATCGCACAAAAAGGGGATATAATTATTGACGGTCAACTAAGTGCTCACTTTCTTGAATCAGTTACGAACTTTAAAATATTATTAATCTGTCCATTAGAGATACGAGTTGAGAGAATGGCTGAAAGGGATAATACATCCTATAATAAAAAATTGAAAGAAACGATAATGAGAGAAGATTCTGAATTAAATCGATATAAAAAACTCTACAATATTGATCTAAAAGATGAAGAGAAAATAGCAAAACTCTATGACTTGATTATAGATACCGAAAACTTGACTGTTGATGAAGTTTTTGAACAAATTCTTACTGCAGTAAAAAAATTATAATTTGGTTTAGATATCCCAAAAATCAAAAATAATTTATTCTTGTATAAATTTACTAACTTACTAAAAAATGTAATAATTTACTGGAAGTATCAAATACCAGTAATCATAAAAGTAGTTTGGTGACAAATTATATGAGTGTTTATGATATAGGACGACTCTGCGTCAAGACTATGGGAAGAGAAACAGGCCATTATTGTATTATTGTTGACGTCATTGATAAAAATTATTTATTAATTGATGGCTTAAAAGTTAAAAGAAGAAGAGTTAATTTCAGGCATATTGAACCATTAGCAGAAACTATTGAAATCAAAAAAGGAGCTAAACATGAAGACGTCGAAGCTGCCATTAAAAAAGCTAAATTAGAAAAAAAGATGAATGAAGCTGTTTCTATTCCTATTAAATGAATTATTCCCTTTTTTTTAGATTAATAATTAATTTTATTACTTTTTTTTGGATTAGTAAATTTTTCAATTAGTCTTTTTCCAATTCTTTACCTACAATTCCATAGTTGATTTAAAGCTTGTTCTAAGCAATATTATTCTTTCTAATCAAGTTTTTTTGAAGAATTATTTGAACATTCATCTTTATTTATATAGAAATAATGACTAATTTATCTTAGAGAACCATTATATGATAGAGTATGAAATTAACGAGTTCCTCGCTCTAAAGTTGGAGGAGGGTAAAACTCAAATTTATGTTAATGGTAAGAAATTTCTTCAGTGTACAAGGTTAGCTATAACCATTCCGAAACAAAGCATTCCGATATATAATAGTATCGATTCTATAGATGAGGCTGCCGATTTGTATCAAAAACATTTATATCAAAATAAAATAGTGGAGGGGCCTAATGCACGAGTCTTACGTGATGAAGTTCATGATATAACTCCCGAGCAAGAATTTTGGGGGCATTGTTCCAACTTACAAGCGTGGTACGAACATAATTATGATACTCGACTGCTACATAGTAACATAGCATTTCACTTATTAAAAGCATTGGTTGATGCGGGGGACCCTGATGCAAAAAGAGTCTTCAAAACAGAGATTGCAGACCGTTTCGAAAGTGGTTATCCAAACACGATTATATCTATCTTTGCAGCAAGATTAATAGATTATTTTAGTCCAGAAGAAAAAAAGCAATTAATCCAATACAATTTTCCTGTTATTTTAAAGTATATAGAAAAAATATCGAAGCATTATCTAAACATGTTTCCATATATCTTTGAGGAAAAATTATTAGATTATTTAAATTCAGAAGAAAAAACACAATTAATGCAACTAAATTATCCTGTTATCTTAAAATATATACAAAAAATATCGCGATCGAGGTATTATCCCAAAGCGATTCGATATGTCTTTGAGGAAATATTATTCGATCATTTACGTCCAGAAGAAATAAATCAATTAATCAAACACAATTTTCCTCTTATCTTAAGGGATATAGAAAAAATAGGGAAGCATTACCCAAATATGTTTTTATATCTTTTTGAGGAAAGATTGCTACATTATTTAAGTGAAGTAGAAAAACTAGTCTTAGTCCAAAAGAATTATCCTATTATCTTAAAATATTTAATAAATTTGAAGTATTATCCCGACAAGTTTATCTATATCTTTGATGCAGGAATCTTAGATTATTTGCATCCAGAAGATAAAAGCCAATTAATCCAACAGAATTATCTTATTATCTTTAAAAATATACAAAAAATATTGAAACCAGAGATTGCGGAAGAACTCCCTGTTCTGTTTTATCCAAAAAGGTTAGTAGATATCTTTGAGGAAAGGTTATTTGATTACTTAAACCCAGAAGAAAAAAAGCAATTAATCCAACAGAATTTTCCCGTTCTCTTAATTTACATACGAATAATATCGGAACAGTATAATTTTGAGCAGCAGAGGCCAGAATCTGAAGTCAAAATTTCAGATAAAACCCTTTCTTACATATATATAACCGTAATTAATGCGATAAAAGGAACAAAATTAATAGATGATTTTTTTAATGCCCTTGCTGATCTTTTATACCTTGGTTCTAAAATATTTATTGCTATGTTAGGGGCGATAGGTTCAATTAAAACTTCAAAAAGTAACTGGCGCGACGTGTTCTCTGCTTTCAGGAACGTTCTCGCGGAAGAGAGAAAGAAAATTGAAGAATGAAAGCAAAAAGAAAATAAGAGAGCAACTAAAAAATCAAATTTAAAAAAGAAATATTTTAAAAAAGAAATGTGGAAAAGACTAACGAACCGAACGCATAAACAAGTTCTTCCATCGTATTATGAAAAAACACTAAATCAAAATACAAACATACATATACAATTTAATCCTTTGAAAAAACAAGAGATTCCAACTCCAATGGAAATAAATTATTATTATCCAATGGAAATAGATTATACTTATTATTTTTCACTTAGAACGGGGAAGAAAGAATGGATTGATTATTTCGGTATTATAATGAGAAAAAATCAACAAATATATTCAAATATTGAGCAAATGTATTTAGAAGATCAGAATAAGTTAGATAGGATAGCAGAAAGCTTTGTTTCAGGTACTCTCCATGAAAAACTTTCTCAAATTTATAGTCCTTATTTAAAAAAATATGATAGTTTTCAAAAACAGTGGATTCCTGCACAAGTTTATTCTCGTGAAGAAGATGATATAACATATATCATTATTGGTAAATTTCATTCAACAGGACATGCAAAGTTGATCTTGAATAAAATGGAGGTATTTATGGAAAATTTTCCATAAATCTAGAAATTATTTTTATCTCTTTTTTATTAATTTATTATTTTATACGTTTTTATAAATTCATTTTAGCATTCTATTGCTATCTATAATAAAGTATTAAAATTTTAGATCGTTATATTAAGAATATAATAGAATGAGTTAGTACCATATTTTTTCTTTTCCAGAATTGACCGAAATGCTCTGCAGACATTGCCTAGCCTGGTACGGCGCTGGCCTGGAACGGAAATATTCCAAGAAAGCCAGTGTGTGAATGCATTCGAGGGTTCGAATCCCTCTGTCTGCGTTTCTTCATTTTTATGACATACAAAACAATAAAGTTAAACTTTTTCGTAAATTAACTTCAATCAGTTTCGAATTTATTCTCTGAGTTTCATTTTAGAAAATAATTACACATCGGGAAATTCCAAGCCTTTAGATTTAGAAGCGCCCATCATTTGTCCCATTCCCCCCGATGCTTGAGTTTGAAGCTTAAGGATTCTTTGAACTAATGTATTTATTCCTAAAGAACATAAGAAATACCAAGCAGTAAAATTGATCCAAACCGGACCCGAACTTATGAAATTTCCTATAAGAGGTACATCATTCGCATTCATAGGGCTTAGCGCTACATGAGCCCCTCGAAGAATAGTATTCACAACGCCGAAAATAATAATCATTGGAAGAAAAGTTACACAAGTTGGTTTTAATCGTTGGAGTGCCATTTTCTGTTGCGTTTGCTTTAACATTCCATCTTTCCGCTCCCATCTTTTCCGCTGTTTTCTATAACGTTCAGGATCAACTTCTGCCATTTCAATAATTTTTTCTTTCTCTTCTCCATGACCTTTAATTTGCCTTTGTTTGCGGGCAATCTCTTCTGTATCGACTAACCATTTTGTCAAACCTGCACTGATTAATGCCGTGGTTGTAGCTAGAATTAACACAAAAAGCATCGAGCCTGGCGGGTTAGAAATCCAATTTTTAAAGGCATTTTCAAAAATTAAAAATATCATATCTATAATTGAATTATACTGAAAACATTTTAAACTTTATAGATGGAATTTTTTTTGAATCTGAAGATATTAAATAGGTTTAATTATATAATGAGCAATAACTAGCTGAATACAAACTTAACTAGACTTACGATTCTACTGCAAAGTTAATTTGATTCACGTTAAGCATAGCACCGATAAAATTAATCGATATATTGCCGATTCGATAAGCGTATGAGTAGATAAATCTACGTTGTTTTTGGTTTAAAAATTATTGCTGGTTCTCATCTATTTACAGTATTTAAAAATAAAGAATGAATAAATTAGTATTTTATTCTAAACCTACAACATTTAATGGAGCTCGAGGAGGAGTGCGAAAATATTTGACTGCAGGATAACCAATCGTCAATACTCCATGAATTTGACCTTCTAATCCAATAATTTTCATCATCTCTTTATTCATTCCTAGACCCTGAGCCATTCCTATCCAACAAGTTGCTAAACCAAGTGTATGTGCGGCAAGTTGGCCGTAAGTAAGCACTATTCCCGCATCAACTGGGGGCATCGAAGCATTTTTACTTGCAGTATGAAATATTAGTGCTGGAGCTTTATGAAAAATTGGATCTTTATCAGTTGAATTAAAATATTTCAGTGCTGCTTCTGCAGAGGGAAATCCTATATAAGGATATACTATTTTAATTGATTCTTGACTTAATGTTTTAATTATTGAAGGATCTGATATAACTGAAAAATTCCATGCTCTACGATTATCTGCACTTGAAGCATAACGCATAGCTTCAAATACTTTTTTAAGTAACTCTTGGGGAACTTTTTTATTTTTATATTGGCGCACAGATCGTTTAGCTTTTAATAATTGCATTAATCTTTCATAAGATACATTTTGTTCATAATTTTCTACACCAGGATAAGATTCCACATCATCTTCCCAGTTTCCCTCCCACAATATAGCATTCTCTTTACAAATAGCAACACATTTTCCACAAAAATTACATCGCTTCATTTCATCAGCAAGACGAATTACTTTCCCAGAAGAATCTTCCTTAAAAAGATCTCTAGTGCAATCAGTTATGCATCTTTTACAAACAGAGCATTTTTCATAATTTATTCCAACTATAGACATAAAAATTAAGACGGTTCTAAAGATTTAAACTTTTTCTTAAAGTTTTATAACATGTTTAGAACATAAGAGACATTATTCTCTGTTACTACCTTCTTGATAAAATCGACTTTCGATCCCCATCTGATCAAGCATCTCTTTTTTTGGTTCAATACCCGTATCAACCCATTTTTTAAATTCAGAAACAATTTTATCAAATTCTTCTTCAATTTTTTAAGTAGGTTAGTAAATGAAAAATCTGTGTTGTTTCGATATTCTTACAAATAATGTTGTAAATTAACCAGTTAATCCATTCCGAGGAGCCCTCTCAGGCCAGGATACTGACTCGCAGCCATTTCCTTGGCGAGCGTCTCTCCGTACTGATGAATAATTCCAATACTAATTAAAAGTCCAGTGCCAGAGGTCAATGCCCCCAAACTATCTGCAAAGAAACTTAAAACTGCTATCAGAATACCATTTATGATTATGAGAGTGGGTATATAACGTTTCAGTATTCTTTCTATAATTCTTTCAGAGCTTCTAAACCCTGGAACTTGCATTTGTGAGTCGATGATTTGTCCAGCGATATCGCGCGGCGCTAAGCCACTTACTTCTACCCAAACCCGCCCAAGCATTATACATAACCCAATAAAAATTATCAGATAAAAAACAGCTCTAAAAGGATCTGATACTAGTTGATCAATTCCTAGCGGTGGCGTAATTAGCCATATTAACCCACGTATTGGTATTAATTGTCCTCCCATGCCTGTTCCTGCTGATTGTGTATCAAATTCCCCAAGTATGTTAATCCAGAAATCGGGAATAAGTCCACCATTACTCGCACGCATGCCAGAATCAGGACCAGCTACTAATTGCCCGAAGAAGAGAACATTTGCGTATAGCGCATTAACCAATATCACGGGGATATTGGAGACATACAGCAGTTTCATGGGATATTTACCTTTGTAACCTCGATAGCCTCTATAAGTAAGAGGAATCTCAACACGTGTTGATTCAAACCAAACGACTACAACGAGTATGACAACAGTAGTTACAATACCTAATAATGACGGAAGTTGTTGCCTTATAGCAATATCTCCTAAGTTAGTATTAGGATCACCATCAAATAACACTGAAAAAAATGCAATTATAATTCCTCTTGGTATACCATCTGGTCCTTCGATAAAACTGAAAGTGTTCCAGAAGATTTGACCAGCGACACCCGCAGCGATAAACAAGGACACTCCACTACCAAGACCCCATCCTTTTTGAAGTAATTCATCAAGCAGGAGTATAACAATTCCCGAAAAAATTAATTGGAAAAAAATAAAAAATCCTCCTTGAATTCCAATATCCGATAAATTACCAAAAGCTCCTCCGAATAAGTAAGCAATAATGTTAAAGATTGTTAGAAATACAGCAAGAACTTTTTGAGATCCACTAAATAATGCCCTATCATATGGATCAGCCATATCTACTTTGATAATTTTAGAACCTAAGAGTAATTGCATTATAAGTCCTGATGTTACAATAGGGCCTATACCTAGTTCTGTGAGTGTCCCTCTTTTACTTGCGAGAATTACCCGCAACCAATAGAAGTAATCTGTTGATTCCTTCATTTGGATCCCATATAGAGGGATATTTGACATGATTAAATAGATAATAAGTACGACAGCAGTCCAAATAAACTTTTCTTTAAAAGAAACCTCACGTTGGGGATTTTTGATTTCTGGCATGGCTCTTATAAACGGTGAAAAGAATTTTAGAAATTTGCCAGTCATTTTTTATCAACAACGAGAGTTTTTTTAAGTAGCTTTTTTTCAGTAAATTATAATAAATTTTTCTGAGGTTTTTTTTCAGTTTCTTTATTTTAAAGTAATTTTTAAAAAAATGAATTTTAAAAAAAGTTTTTGATTTAAGAAGTTCCTTCAAATTAGATTGTTTAAAAAACAGTAAATAAATACAATTTCCTAAAAAATTTTTATAAAAAAATAAATAAAAAAATGGTTACTTCATTTAAATCTAATTTCAAAGCTCATACTTTTAAAAAAGGCTTCCTATTCCTGTAGGCTCTTCTTCAACTTCTTCTTCTTCCTTCTTTGCTTCCTTCTTTGCTTTCTTCTTTTCACTAGCTGGAGCAGCCATTATAGGCATTGAGCTTGCAGATTTAATGATATCCTCTATTTTTGTTCCTTTCAAGCCAGCAATTAGTTTCGTAATTTCAGTTTTATCAGCTTTCGCGCCAGCAGCAGTTAATACTTTTTCTACATTTGTCTCTGTAATTTTTCCTCCGACTTTGTGAAGCAATAATGCAGCATAAATACTTTCCATATTTTTAAACCTCCTATTTATTATTTTTTATTTTAAATTCATTATTTTAATTGTTTAATAATAATTATAAATTTCAGCCAAACAAACCTCCAATACCAACTTCTTCAGCATCTTTTTTCTCTTCTTCCTCTTTAGCTTCTTTTTCTTCAACTTTAGTTTCAGGTTCAGTAGAAACTGGTATTCCCTCTCCAAATATTATCGCATCCAGCGTATTAGCTTCAGATGCAGCTTTCCGAATATATTCTTCAGTCATACTTTCTTCAATAAAGGGCATTTCAAAGAGAATCGCGAGTGCTTCTCTATACCCCGTAGCGACATCCTGTTTGAATTGGTCTAAATCCATATATAGGACATCTTCTGGTATAATTTCTCCATCGCTCCAAGCAAAATAAATTTTAATCAATGACTCTATTGGTGTTATACCAAGTTTTTTCAATACAGCGGCTTGTTTTACATTTACTAAATCACCTACTTTATGCGTTCTTGTATCTTCACGAATATGTATCGTGTCATTCATTATTCTTGTAGGGAGTCTTAAAGTCATGTTTAATTCACTAATAACTTGACCTGTTGGCAATCCAGTATCTCCAGCAGGTACCCAAATATCTACAGGTGTGATTTCATTTGGTTTTGCAGGAACCATCCATTCATGGTCATGGAAAATCTCTTTTAATTCTATTAGATCAAGATTCGTAAAAATAAGACTTGATTGACCAGGAATTTGCTCTGCTAATTCATCTAAATTTGACTTTTTTGACTCTTTTTTGTATTGTTCTATTGCACGAAGTTGTAGAGATTTTTTAGACATACGAAATATCGCTTTCCCCCTTAAAATTTTACGCATTGATTGAATTTGCATATCATTTATATGAGAAACTTCTATAACAGCAACATTACTGTAAGTTTTAAATAATTCAATTAAATTATTTACTTCTTCTAATTTCCACTGAGGTATATGTTGTTTTTTAATCATTTTTTCACACCTCTATACTCTTTAAAAAATCTTCAGTTACATTAACTGGTTTTCCCATTGTAGATTTTAAATACATTGATTTAAAGTTATTGAACTTATGTGGCATTTGATCTCCAATAAAATTTACTACTGTTTTCATATTTTCAAATAATTTATCAACTTCCATTGATTTCTTTCCTATTTTTATGAAAATTATAGGCTGTTTTTTCATTTGCACACGAATTACCTTTTTATACCTATCAAAGGCAACCTTCAAATCATCCGGACTGGAAATTATTCCATAACCCGTAGGAAAAGGTTTTGGCATTTTACCTAAAGGCCCAAGAAATCTTGCGAGGTAACGAGCGACATCACGCATCATTTTATCTTCTACAACAAAAAACTCATACTTTTTTGCAAATTTCTTCTTATACTTCTTTTCTTCGTTATTTAATTTAATCAATCCATCTGAATCAAGAGTATCAACACCAATCTTTTTTGCTTCGAGTAATATTTCGTCGGAAGCAATCACACATATATTAGGTTTATCTTTTACAATTACTTCATTTGAGAGGATAATTTCTTTATCAATTCTATTTTTTGGATCATTTAGATTTACATCTTTTATATTAATGACAAGGTCAATTGACTCATCGAATTTTCTTATTTTATCTTTAAATCCGTCCTTTTTAATTACTGAAAAATCTATTGCTGCATTTAAAGATCTTCTTAACAATTTATCATCTACTTTCAATTTTATAATTCACCACTGATTTTATCGTCATATTCTCCATTTTCTATTCTTTTTTGAATTTCTCTGGGATCTTCTCCCTCAACAGTTATTCCAATAGATAACGCAGTTCCTAGGACCGTTTTAACAGCGATCTTAAAATTTTTGTCTAGAAATTTATCTTTCTTTGCTTCAACAACGTTAATAATCTGCTCAAGTGTGAGATTGCCAATTTTGTCTTCCGAGCTTGCTGGACTTCCTTTTTCTACTCCCGCTTCCTTAAGTAATAATGAGGCTGTGGAAGGTGTTTCAATAAAAATTTCAAATTGTTTTGTTTCTGTATCACATTCAATTCTGACAGGTACTGTTAAGCCTTTAAATACCATTGTTTTTTCATTGATTACGTCAACTACATCTTTGATATTAATACCCGTTGGGCCTACAGCAGGTCCAATAGGTGGCCCTCCTGACGCATTTGAGGTTCAATCGAAACGATAATTAAAAATAAACACTCCCACCTGTCACAAGGGCTTTAACAATTACTTTTCCTTTTGTACTCACATAGTTTCACTTTTTTCCAATTAATTTAGTTTAAGAAATATTCTAAAAGCAAAGAACGCGAAATTAAAAATAGGGTATTTAAATTCAATATCTATGTTATATCGAAACCGCATTAATTTGCGTCCTAAGTCAATTAAAAATATTATCTTAACTTAGTAAATATGAAAATGAACTAAAATTAAAAAGTTTTATTAAAATGAGAATGATCTAAAATCTGCAACAAAGTCTTCGCCCATAATCAAAATTATGTTTTAAGTATTCTTCAGATAAGAAATTCATAATTGTGTCGTAATCTAATTTTACCTTTTCCACAATATCCTCAATTTGAACTCCTGGAGTTGAGATCAATTTCAATATTTCCTTTTTTGTTTCTTCACTAACTTCTATTTCCATCATCTATTAAAATTTGTTATAGTTAAAAAATTTAATTCACAAAGTTAATCATTTTTTCTACAATTTTATAATTTGGTATGATCAGATCAGCAGCACCAGTTTCAGCAGCAACTTTTGGCATTCCATATAATACACTCGTTTCTTCAGATTCTGCTATAGTTTTACCTCCTTTAGATTTAATTGCATGAAGCCCATCAACACCATCTCTTCCCATGCCAGTCAACAAGATACCAAGTGTTTTTTCTTTATAAACCCTTGCTGTTGAGTAAAAAAGTACATCTACAGATGGTCTACAAAAATTTACAGGTTCACCCTCAAATGTTCTCACGCAAGGTTTTTCATTTTTAACAGTAACTTGCATATGCTTATCACCTGGAGAAAAGTATATTATCCCAGGTTGAATCTCTTCATAATTTAATCCAATTTTTACATCCATTTTGCAGATATCCCTTAAAGATGTTACAAATTGTCGCATAAATAGATGATTTAAATGTTGAACAACTAAAATAGGTGCGGGAAAATCTTTGGGAACTTCGTTAAAGATTGTTCTTAATGTTCTAGGACCGCCAACGCTGGCTCCTATGACAATAACTCTAGTATCTAATTTCTTAATGGTAACTGGTGAGAGGTCTAGGAAATATTCCTCTGATCTTGATTCGATTTTTGGCTTTATTATCTTATTCGAATCTTCTATTTTTGTTGCTTTTAATTTCTGGCTTTGTGGTATGAAAATGTCTTTGTTCATTTGTCTCGTTTTACTGTCGATTTTATGTATTTTCGGAATCTCAATCATTAACACTTTAGATATTATCTTATCTCTAATTTTCGGTAGTTCATTTTTCCAAACGCCATTGGGTTTAACAATATAATCATAAGATTTTAAAATAATAGGAATATTAGTAGAATCCAGCGTTTTCGGGTTTTTATCAGTCAAGATAATAGTCTCAATTGGAAAGCTTTTCATCACAGGATAAAATTGTTTAACCCACTCCTCATTCTCAAATTCAATATCCAAAATTAGAGCATCTAGACTTTTTTTCTCAATTATATCAATTGCTTCATTAGCATTTCTTACAAAATCAACTACTATTATATCTTTATGAGACCCAAGCATTTCAGAAAGAAAAGACCTTCGAAATGCTGATTCCGAAGCAATTAATACTTTCTTTACCATTTTTGAAATCGTTTTTTCCTACTCTAAAGAAGATAATACAAATTTATATATATGTAGTTAAAAAAAAAACTATAACTATAAATAACAAATTAAACATAGGTATCAATTCTATTCTTCTAATATGACTTCATGTCTAATATTACCAATTTTTTCTATAGATGCTTCAACAATATCGCCAGGTTGAATCGGACCTACGCCGCTTGGCGTACCTGTAGCGACAATGTCACCTCTTTCAAGAGTTAAAAAGCTTGAGATATATTCCATTATTCTTGGAATTTTAAAAATCATATGTTTTGTGTTTGATGATTGCTTTACCTTCTCATTTATCTGTAATTCTATGTTTAGGTTGTGGGGATCTTCGATTTCATTTAGAAGAACTATTTGAGGGCCAATAACTGAAAAAGTATCAAAATTTTTACTACGGTACCACGGTAAATTTTTGTTTCGGTCATAAATTTGCATTTTTCTTGCAGTAATGTCTAGAAATATAGAATAGCCTTGAATATAATCAAAAGCATTTTCAGGTGAAATTTTTTTACATTTCTTTGATAGAATAAAAGCAAGTTCCACTTCATGGTCCACCCTGTTGAATTTATCATTTTCATATAGAATTCTGGGATAGATTATAGGTTTTCCATTAGTTATTAATGAGTTTATAGTTTTTACAAAAAAAACAGGTTCAGTTGGTACGGGAGCATCAAATTCTTTAGCGTGTTCTAAATAATTTCTTCCTATGCATATTATTTTTGTTGGAGTTAAGTCTGTATCTCCTATTTTCATAATTTATTATTCTTCTCCTTCTAAAATTACTTTATTTGTAAGAGTACCAATATTTTCTATAGTTGCTTCAATTAAATCTCCAGGGTTAACAGGTCCTATTCCCCCAGGAGTGCCTGTAGCAATAATGTCTCCTGGTTCCATTGTAAATAATTTAGTAATATATTCGAAAGTCTCGGGAATCTTAAATAGTAAATATTTAGTATTCGATGACTGTTTTATCTCATTATTCACCTTTAATTCAATATCGAGGTTATGAGGATCTCTGATTTCATCTATATTTTTTATTATTGGCCCAATCGGTCCAAATGTATCAAACGATTTAGAGCGAAACCATGGTTTTTGTGCTATAATATCTTTGGTTTGCATTTTACGGGCGGTTACGTCATTAAAAACAGCGTATCCTAAGATATGATCATAAGCGTCTTCAGCAGATATGTTTTTGCATTTATCTTTAACGATAAACGCCAATTCTACTTCATAATCCATCCTATTATATCTTCTATTATTATACAAGTATTTTGGGTAAATAATTGGTTGATTGTTTGTTATTAAACAATTCAGTGTTTTTGGAAAGAGCAATGGCTCTTTTGGTATTTCTAATCCAGTTTCTTCTATATGATCCATGTAGTTAGTGCCTAAACAAATGATTTTAGTTGGCTTTAATGTAATATCTCCTATCTTTATCATAAAAGTGTACTCTACCTAAAAATGTATGAATAACCGATAAATTAAATAAATTTATATTACTTATAGATTTGATGGAAAACAATAAGCTCATGGATTCTTTACACTCTAAAGAAAAGTTAGAAGTAATAAATCAAATTAAAGAAATCTATAATTTTATTAGAATAAAGAAATTTTGTAGGTTAATTCCAGAAGTAAGAACCAATATAGCAGGAGCTTTACATGATCCAAAAACAAAGTCTGATGTTGCGGGAATTGATGGAAGGATAACAATAATTAATGGTTTGCCGAAGGCTGCAGGCGATATCAAATTTGGGGCTGCTGAACATACTGCTAGATTGCTTCTTTCAGCAAAAGAATTCGAAAATTCTGTTAATTTCGTCATGAATTTGAGATATAGCCCTGAAACGATAAAAGATATTCAGAAAAAAACAGATTTAGAATTAGAAGAAATTCTGCGAGAAAAAGAACCCAGAAAAACAAGAAATAAAGAATTTTCTACAATGCAGTGGTTAATTAAAGAGAGTATAAATAAGAAAGGAAGGATTCCGGATCTAATATGGGATAAAGGATCAATTGGTAAAGAACCAATGATCCGTTTATTTGCTAAGAATTCAGTTGATATGATTCAAAAACTTAAAAAAATCGTCAAGTTGCTTTAAAGTCATAACCTAAACCTTTTAAATTAATATAACTTATTTAGTAGAAAAAACACAACACTGTAGTTTTTATTGATATGAGTAACAATGAATCAAGTGAAAGAACATTTTCTCAGACATATATTACTAAAAGAGTTGCAACTTCAGCTATCATGGTAGGAGTTGGTCTTGTCTTAAGTTATTTAAATCCATTTGCTTATTTCACGATATTTGGAGCAAAGATAAATCCTTTCGCTCATATTATAAATGCAATTATGGGGGTTTTAGTTGGAACAACCTTTGCATTATTTACTGCTACAGCAATAGCAGCACTCAGATTTTCATTAGCAATAGGCTCAATTCATGCTTTTCATGGAGGGATGACTGGAGCGATTGTTGTTGGAATATTCGCATATCTATTATGGAAAAAAACACCCAAATATGTAAAACTTGCTGCCCTTTCTGAACCAATTGGAACAGTCTTTATAGGGGGAACAATAGCTCAATTAATTGCACCAATAGGAGGGATTGAAGGCTTATTTACTTGGTGGGGTTTATTTGCAGCTAGCTGTATTTCTGGGAGTATTATTGGTTTTGTAATTCTCTTAGCATTAAAGAAAGCAAATATCAATAGAGAAGATTTTTTCGAAGAATAAGACAGTGTATCTTTGATTTTATGAATTTTCCTGAAAATTTAAATTTTAATGACTTCATTGGTCACCATGTGTTATTATATGGAGAAACCAACACTAAAAAGACATATTATACTTCAAAATTTATTCAATTTCTTGTAGAGTCCAAAAAAGTTTTTCCAAATGACATTAGTATCTTAGATTTTGCCCCACCATTAAGTACGATAAATAATTTGAAGATTGGAGGAAAAATTCAAGATTTCTATGAAAATAGTATGACTTGTAAGAATATTTTATTTAATGGAGAAATTATCCCACCTCGTCTGAACTCAAGTAATAAAACTGAACTATATCAAAACGCATGCGAAAATTTTAAGAAGACGTCAGAAATCCTTCATCTTTTTAAGAAAGATCCGACACCTATACTGATCATTAATGATATTTCTTTATATCTCCATATCGGAAATGTAAAACTATTACTAGAGGCAATCAATAAATCTAATACCTTTTTCGGAAACTCTTATTATGGTTCATCAATAAAATGTGATTATGCCACTCTATTTAGTTTGCGAGAAAAGCGACAAGTGGAATACTTAATAAAAAAAGTAGAAAAATCTTATTTCACTGGATAAGTTTTTTTAAATGAATTAATTTTAACAAAATAATTATATAACCAAAACTGCAGAAAAGCGCATAAAAACCATTTCTGCTTACCTATCTTAAGTTCATTATTTTAAATCACTTTTTTTAATTTCTATCTTGTGAAATTTGACCCGATCAAAAGATTTTTAAACTCTTATACAAATATGTTAATTATTTATTTGAGGATATAAATCCAACAGAATCCAATAAAGTGTGAATTAGAATGTATGAATTAGATAATGATACAATAGTAGTGGTAGTTTCTGATGTACATGTTGGAGCTATGATAAATTATCATGCTATTTTTATTGAATTTTTAAAACAAGTATATCGAAATCCTAAAAACTTACAAGCGGTAATAATTTTAGGAGATTTCTTCGATGTTATTATGGAAAGTGTCAGAGATTACTGTAAACGGTTATATTTCCCAGGACGATCTCGTGAGGGACATACGAAATCATTTATTTATATGGATGAGAAAACAAGAAATTATGATAAAATTTTTCTAGGATTGAAAAAGTTAATAGACAAGAAAATTCGAGTATTTTTTACCCTTGGGAATCATGAAATTAAAATAATTGGTAATTTAGAAAAATGGTTTTTCAAGCGAAAGAAGAAATTAGTAGAAGAATTAGAAAAATTCAACTTTAAATACACTAATATATTTAATCTGAAAAACATATGGCAATACTTTATTTTAACCGCAGACGAGGGGAAATGGAAGCTAGGTTTTTATGATTCAAAAAAAGAAATAATTAACCAAAAGAAAGAAAATATTTACTCTTTCGATAAAGTTCAAACACACATTGATTCATATAACTGCTTAATGACACATGGAATTCAATTTGAAACTTGGTTACGTAAATATGGGGGAGGGATACCTTGGTATTTAGGCTTAAAATCTCCAGATGCTATTAAAGAAGTAGGAAATCTTCTCTATAATAAGGTGATTAAGTTAAGTATTAGGACAATAGATAAAGTATTCGATAGATGGCTATTTCAATCACGTAAATTTGTACAATACTTTTTAAAGATCTCACTCATCTCACCATTCCTAATTTTTCTTATGCTTTTTAACAAATTGCTTAAGATGGTTCAAAGAAAAAGAGAAAGAATAAAAAATGAGACCTATATTACCCAAATAAAAAAAAAATTCATCCCAAAATTAGGAAAAATGGGATATAATCGCAAATTTGATAATATAATATTTGGCCACACTCATAAAGATATAAAACTTAAAGAATATTTGAAATATAACGATAAAAGTAAACCCTGGAAAGCCACAATTGCCAATTCCGGTGCATGGCAACAAATAGACACACCTAGCTTAATTGAAATCAATGATAAAGGAGATCTCAAAGTTGTTAAATATTTATTAAAAGAAAAGGAAATCGAGTTCGAAAAAATCCTTCTCTAATTTTCATCAGTTATATTGAAATTTCATGGAAAAGATCTCCCTTCATACCATATTAGTATTAATTTTAAAGCTTTAATTATCGTTGTTAATTTAGTAATATTTAAACTTAAGTTTATAATTTATGTCAAATTTAATAATCTACAATTAAATAATCAGTTTCTTGATGAATATGAAGAAGTTAATTTTATTCGGACCACCTGGTGCTGGTAAAGGCACCTTTTCGGGCCAAATTAAAGATGTATTACCAGAAATAATTCATATAAGCACTGGAGATATCTTTAGGGAAAATTTTAAAAACGAAACACCCTTAGGACTAAAAGCTAAATCTTATATGGATAAGGGAGAGTTAGTTCCAAATGATGTAACTATTGAAATGGTTAGAGATAGATTAAATAAGAAGGATGTTGAGAAAAATGGATTTATTCTTGATGGATTTCCTCGTAATATGTCTCAGGCAAAAGCATTAAGTGAAATTACTCAAGAAGATTTTTTTCTATTATTAGAAGTCAGCAGAGATATAATAACAAAGCGAATACTCGGAAGATTTAGCTGTAGTGAATGCAACGAGATTTATAATAAGTATACATTACAACCTAAGGTACAAAAAGAGGAAAATAAATGGATTTGTGATAAATGCGGAGCTGAAATAGAATTTAAGCAAAGAAGCGACGATACAGAAGAAACTCTGAAAAATCGATTAGATACATATGAAAAAAATGCAAAACCTATAATTAAATACTATAAGAAAAGAGGAAAATTGAAAAAAGTGGATGCTACTGATACATTGAAGTATACTAAGGATGATATTAGAAATATAATAGGAATTTAAATCAATTTTTTTACCAATTTTTTATTAGTTTATTATGAAATATAATATCTGTGTGCCGATACCGATTAAATTCGCAAATATCCTCGAGTTAAAATCAATAATAGCAAAATCATTAAGATCCGATCCTAATCTAATTGAATTAAGATATGACTATATCGATGATGTTCAACAGATAACTCAAGGTTTTTTAAACGAATTGTTGGCTAAAGTTCAACTTAAAATTCCTGTCATCTTTACGTTTAGAAATCATAAAGAAGGTGGGAAAATGAAAATTGATGAAACAATACGTTTTGAAATTTTAAAAACGCTAGTTTTATCTCATCCTAACTATCTAGATATAGAAATGAACACAGAGAAAAGAATGTTAGGTGAAATAATTAATTTAGCCAATCAAAATGACGTAAACTTAATTTTCTCATATCATAATTTTGATAAAACACCCTCTTATGAGATAGTTTCTGATCAAATCAAAAATTTTTTAGATAGATTAAGAGAAGAATATGGATTAGATTCACAAAAAATGGAAAAAATCCTTTTAAAAATGATTTTTACAGCGCAAACTTTTGAAGACAATTTAATACCTTTAAAATTATGTAAAGAAATCTCAAAAGAGAATATAAAAGTAATTTCTTTTTGCATGGGTACTTTAGGGATCTTCTCAAGAATTTTATGTGTTTTAAATGGTTCATTTTTAACTTATGGTTCTATTGATGAGAAGACGGCTCCAGGACAAATTGATATTACAAATTTAAGAGAAGCATTAAATGTGCTTCAAAAAATTGAGTAAACTATTTTTGATTGACTATAAAATTTAAAAAAATAAGAAAACAAAATAATTCTAATTTTAGTTTTTTTTAAAAAGATTACCGCAATCTCCACACTTCATTTTTCTTTTGTACACGGGAGTGCCTTGCATACTGTAGTAAAGCACGCTATTCCTATCTGCTTCTTCATGAAGCTTGCGTGGATTTTCATTGCCACATTGAGGACATTTAACTCTTTTCCAACTTTCAGTCATTTTAAAAAACCTTAACCCTTTTATAAAATATTTTAAATAATTAGTAGGTTCAATAAATTTAAATTTAGGTTTTTAATCGAGTTTTTGAAACAATCTCTCTAACAATTACTTCAATATTCTTGCCGGTCGTTTCAATAATAATCTCTGCTGCCGTTTTATAATAAGATAATCGAAAATTTAGAACTTCTTCTATTTCTTTTTTAGGATCTTCCTTATTGATAAGAGGTCTAGTTTCTTTCCCATTTTTTATAACTCTTTTATAAATTTCTTCTATTGTTGCCTCTAATAAAACAATATGACAATTTTTTTTTAAGTTTTCAATATTTATCTGATTTAAAACTACTCCGCCTCCACATGACACTATTACGTTAGTAAGATTCGAAACTTTTTTACAAGCTACAATTTCATATTCTCTGAATTTTTTCTCCCCCTCTTCTGAAAAGATTTTTGGAATTGATTTTCCTGCCATTTCGATTATGATTTGATCAGTTTCTATGAATTTATAAGCATCTCCTAAATATTCTACTAATGCTTTGCCTATAGTAGTTTTACCAGTTGCCATAAATCCAATGAGAGCAATAGAATTTTTTGTCATATTTCTTCAGTTATTCTATTTAGATATATTATAAATAGGGAGATAATTCTTTTCATTTCTTCAATGAAAATCCATGCTTTCCAATAAATCCCTTTTCTAAACCAATATAATTACCTGATATATAGGCGAAAGTGTTAATTTTATCTGGATCGATATTGTCATTTTTAACGAATTTTGAATCAGAATGTACCGCAACCACTTCACCAAAATAACAAACGTGTGATCCTAGTTCTGTTCTCTGTATAACTTTGCATTCCATATTCCAAGGGAATTCTTTTACTAATGGAACTTGAACGACTGATCCTTTCTCTTTTGTCAAGTGTAACTCTTCCCATTTATTCACATCTCTCCCTGATCTTGTACCACAATAATCCATTTCTCGCATCTGGTTAATGGTCGGATAGTTAATAACAAATTCTCCATGATTTTCTATTAATTGATAAGAATGGCGTCTAGGTTGTATAGATATTGCAATAATTGGTGGTTTTAAGCAAACTTTTCCAACATAAGCTAGAGTGATTAAATTTGCATCATCTCCAATTCCTACAGATATAACTGCTGCTGGCATAGGAAAAGCAGCGATCCCAGTACTTAATCTAATTTTATCCATATTTAATACTTACCTCACATTTCTGCTTACTATTAGCTAAATAATTATATATTACAATTTTTCTTAAACATATTATTAAATAAAATTTAAAACTTCTGCTTGCAAGATGTCTGTTGGAAAAAGAATAACTTCACATACTAAGATTTTATGTGTCATAGGACACCCCGTTGAACATAGTATGTCTCCTACAATGTGGAATCCAGCTCTTCAAGAGCTTGAACTTGATTATATGTATGTAGCTTTTGATGTGCACCCAGATAGCCTTGAAAAAGCTATAAATGGCATACGATCACTAGGTATAACAGGTGTGAATGTCACAATCCCTCATAAAAAAGCAGTTATTAAGTATATCGATGAGGTTGATCCAATTGCACTTAAAATAGGGGCTATTAATACGATTAAAAATGAAAGGGGGATTTTAAAAGCAAGAAATACTGACGCTGGTGGAGCAAAGAAATCTCTTTTAGATATAGGTTTTGATATCTCTGGAAAAGATATACTCATTCTAGGTTCAGGGGGTGTTTCTAGATCCATAGCTTATATTTTAGCAGATGAAGCCAATAAAATTGTTTTGACTGATTTAATTGAAGAAAGGGCAACATCAGTTGCTAGTGAAATCAGGGATAATATGAAAGTAGATATTGAAGGTAAATTAAACAATAGGGATAATATTGAGGAATATATAAAGAAAGCAGATATTCTTATCAATGCAACACCTATTGGAATGTATCCAAAAGTTGATGAAACCCCAATATCAAAAGATTTACTTCATGATGATCTTTTCGTATTCGATGTTATTTATAATCCTCTTGAAACCAGATTGATGAAAGAGGCAGCAGAGACGGGATGTGTCACACTAGGTGGTTTAGATATGCTCGTTAATCAAGGAATATTAGCATTTGAATGGTGGTTGAATAAAAAACCTAATAAAGATCTAATGAAGAATAAAATTATCGAATACCTTGGGTTGATATAATGGGCGAGAAGAGAAAACCTATAGTTTCAGTTGCTCGTAATATAGATATTTCAAAAGCAGTTCATGTTGCTCTTGATAAAATTGAAATTCCAAACCTCTCTGGAAAAACAGTTTTATTGAAACCAAATGTCGGTAGAGAAGTTGATCCTAAGCTAGGGATTAATACTAACCCAGAAGTCGTAGAAGCAATCTTTAATTATCTGAGAGATCGCTATGAAGCAAATTACTTAATTGGTGATTCTCCAATAATTAACACAGATACACAAAAAGCTTTTGAGCAATCAGGCTATAATAATTTATTAAAAGATGATGATCTTCAATTTATTGATTTAGATGAGCTCACTCCGGTGAAGAAAGAGATTCCAAATGGAAAAATTCTAAAAAGCATAAGAATAACAGGCTATTGGCATGATTTTGATTATGTTATTTCTATACCTGTGTTAAAAATGCATATGCATTGTGGAGCCTCGCTAAGTTTTAAAAATATGAAGGGACTGATATATAGAAGAGATAAAATCACCTTACACCACTTTCAAGCTCCAGAAATAATTAAAGAATTAAAAAAATCTATGAGTAAAATAAAAGAATTAGATATTGCTATAGCTGATCTTGGAAATATTATTTTTCCTGATTTGGCGATAATAGATGCTTCATACGCTCATGAAGGAATGGGGCCATCCTCAGGAAATCTTGTAAAATTAGATACTATTATAGCTTCAACTAATTCTTTAGCAGCAGATATAATTGCTCTCGCAATTTCTCAACCAGAATGGTCTCTTAAAGATGTTCCTCATTTAAAATTACTTTCAGAATTTATACTACCCTCAATTAACTCCTCTAGTGATATAAAAACAATTCCAGATGATATTAATGAATTTGTCGAACCTTTAGAACCCCCTCCAAAATCAATAACAATTAAATATAAAAATGTTAATCTCATAGATATTGATTCTTGCTCTGCATGTTTATCAACAGTATTCAATTTATTGAAACATAATAAAGAATTTATTGATGAACATTATACTTCTGAAAAACCTTTGAATTTAGCAATAGGAAATGGGATTAAAAAATCAGATCTTTATTCAGATACTTATCTTATTGGAAATTGTACATCAAATCAAAAAGAAAATGGGACCTTTATACAAGGATGTACTCCTGTTGAATCAACAATCTTAAAAATGATTAAAGAAAAGTTAATGTCAGATCCTAAATAAACTGATTATTAAGAACAAAGATTTACATGGTTTTAAAAAGTTTTTCGCTGAAGGATTAGAATACTCTAAAGAAGTTGACTATTTCTATAATTTTTATAAATATTTCAATCAATTTGTCAAAATATTAAAAGAAGAAAAAGAAATTTAAAATTATTCGGTACTAGTTCCACATAGAGGACAAAATCGAGCGGCTTCTCTTTGATTCAACTCAACCCCACAGTTATAACAGAATTTTGCTTTTTCCCCAACTTGTTGAGTTACTAAGACAGTTTTCTGATTCTGATTTTGGTTGGATGTAGTAATTAATTGATAATTTGAACTTGGATGAATATTATTTTGAGAATAGCAGACAGAATTACAATGAATACAACGAGGTCTCTTCTCTCTATCTAAATATATCGCAACATAAATTAATAAGCCAATACCACCTGTAAATATAGCTAAGAAAATTGCTATTGCAACATTGAACTCCATCTTTTTTGTCTCTACATTCTTATTACATTGAGTACAATACATCATTTATCTTATCTCCAAATTTTTTTAGTTCTTTAATGATCTCTAATTTTTTTAGTTCTTTAATGATCTCGAGACCAATTTTTGATAGGAATAAAATGCGAAATTAAATTAGAAAGGAGAATTTATCTATAGCTTAGATAAATTTATTCTTCTGTAATTTTACTACCACAATTTGGACAAAATTTTGTTCCAGATTCTAATTTTTCTCCACATAATGGGCAAAAATTTGGCATTACTCCCTTTATTTCCTCAGATATGTTTCCTGGCGTAGGAGATAATGTAGATTGAGTTTGTATTTGAGGTTTATATGCATATGATTTCTGAGATTGTGAGATTGTAATCTGAGTACCGCAATGTGCACACCTGTCTTCTTTTTTACTATAATACACAGCTAGATAAATAATTAAACCGATGCCTGCTGTAAAAATTAATAATATTATTGCTAAACATGCATCAAAATCTTTACGGGTTAACAAAACATTTTGGTTACATCTTGGACAAAATCCTGTTGGATTACTAGTCGGCATTTTAAAAATTAATATTTTATTTTCTTTAGAAATATTCAATATTTTTAATGTTTTTGGAACTGCTTTATTCTTTATTTACAGTACAATGCTTTAGTTTGTTAAAAAATTAATAATCTAAGTTAATTAAGATTAAAACCAATAAGTCCTTATTGATTATTTAATTATTAGATTCATTTAAAATATCAATTGAAAACTATATATCTTAAATTATTTTGACGAAAAAACCCCTCTTCATCGTTTTAGATGGTATCGATGGTTGTGGTAGCACCACCCACAGTCAACTTCTTGCAGCATTTTTAGAGTATAAAAAAGATTTCAAAGTTCATTTAACCCATGAACCATCTAAAAGCGATATAGGAAAATTATTGAGAAAATTCTTGAAAAATGAGGAAATTCCCCCTACAACAGACGCGTTATTGTTTGCCGCAGACAGGGATCTTCATTACCATAACGAAATTAAGAAAAGACTTGATGATGGATACATTGTAATCTCTGATCGTTATATAGAATCATCTATAATATACCAATCTATTCAATCTGATAGGATATCCATTGAGTGGATAAAACAGTTGAATAAATTTATAGGGCATCCTGATTTAACAATAATTTTAGATATTGAGGCTAAAACTGCTTTAGCTCGGAAAAAAGAAAAAGATTTAGAGAAATTTGAAGATACTTCCTTTTTAGTTAAGGTGAGAAATCTTTATCTTTCTCGAGCCAAACAAGAAGGATATCATATAATTAGCTCAGATGATATTATCGAATTTGTCCAAGAAAAGATACAAAAAACGGTTTTGGACAAATTAAATACGCAAAATTAAAATTTAAAATAATAAAACATAAATGAATGATGAGTTATACAATTGCAGAAAAAATATTATTAAACCATTCAAACCTTAAAAAAGTTATTCCAGGACAATTTATTGAATGTGAAATTGATTTAATAATGGTTCACGAGCAATTAGGAGGAAGAATTCACAAAGAGTATGAAAAATTAGATATAGATTATGTGTGGGATCCGAATAAAATCTTTTTTATACTAGATCACTGGGTTCCTGCCCCTACAATTTCTGCGGCAGAAATGCATCAAGATTGTCGAATATTTGCTAAAAAATATAAATTTATACATAATATTGGGATGAATAGAGGAATTTGTCACCAAGTTTTACCAGAAATGGGATTCTCTAGACCTGGAATGCTAATAGTGGGTTCTGATAGTCATACAACTACATATGGGGCTTTTAATTGCTTATCTACGGGCATTGGTGCTACTGACGTATCAGTCGTATTCGCAACAGGAAATCTATGGTTTAAAGTGCCAGAATCTTTTAAAATAAACCTTAAAGGCATGTTAAATAAAGGTATAATGTCGAAAGATTTTATATTGAAATTAATAGGCGATTTAACTACTAAAGGTGCAATTTATAAATCTTTAGAGTTTCACGGTGATGGTGTAAAGAATATTTCTATAGATGGAAGGATGACTATCACAAATATGGTAGTAGAAGCAGGAGCTAAATTTGGAGTATTTTTACCAGATGATAAATTAACGAAGTGGTTAGAAGAAAGAACCGACATACCCTATAAGTACGTATATCCTGATAGAGATGCAGATTATGAAAAAGAATTTAACTATAATCTTTCAGAGATTACTCCTGTTGTTGCAAAACCTTCTAATCCCGGTAATATAGCCAACGTTGAGGAAGAAGTGGGTATTGAGATTGATCAAGCATTTTTAGGTAGTTGTACTAATGGAAGAATGGAAGATTTCCGTATAGCTGCGAAAATTCTCAAAGGAAAAAAGATTGATCCAAACACACGATTAATTATAATCCCGGCTTCTACGGATATATATAAAGAAGCTTTAAAGGAAGGATTGATTGAAATTTTCATAAACGCTGGGGCGATAGTTGGACATTCTACTTGTGGACCATGTATAGGTGGTCATATGGGGGTATTAGGCCCTGACGAAGTTTGTATAAGTAGTTCAAATCGTAATTTTGTGGGAAGAATGGGGGCCCCTAGCGCTCAAATTTATTTGGCTTCTCCTGCTACTGTTGCTGCTTCTGCTATAAATGGAAAAATAACAGATCCAAGGGAGGTATTGTAATTGATTGATAAAATTGAAGGTTATGCATATATTTTAGGAGATTATATCAACACAGATGATATTGTTCCAACTATTGCGTTAACCCTTAGAGATACCACTGAAATGGCTAAAAATACGCTGAAATACCTTCACCCGAACTTTGTAGGAATGGTAACAAAAAATAATATTATTGTCGCTGGTGAAAATTTTGGAACAGGTAGTTCTAGGGAAGAAGCTGTTAACGTATTTAAAATTCTTGGAGTAAAAGCGATTATCGCAAAATCATTTGCTCGAATTTATTTTAGAAATTTGATTAATCTGGGCATTCCAGGAATTCAATTAAATTGGGATAAAAAAGATTTTTCTCAGGATGATCATTTAAAAATTACATTAAATAAGGGTCTTATATTTAACAAAACTAAAAATAAAGAAATAAATTTTAAGAAATTACCAGATTTTCTAACTAAAATATTAGAAGATGAAGGAATTTTAAATCAGTTAAAGAAGAAATTATTCAAAGGATAATGTCACATTAAACTTTCTATTTCTTTTTGGATTTCTTCAATACGTTTTCTAGATTTCAATAAAATCTTACTTTTCCCATACTTTTGAAACCAACGATTAAATCTCTCTCTTATTGTAACTTCTCTTGTTCCAGCCATATGTTTATCTGCTAAACATATTATCTTTTCTTCTAATGATACTGGTAAAAAATCTTTTTCTGGCAGACCAAATCTCTTCGCATCTTCTACGTCTAAACCTCCCAAAATATGAGTTTCACAAATTTTAGCAAGTTTATCAGAAAAACCTCTGTCTCTTAAAATTTTTCCTCCGATTAGTGCATGTTTGAAGCCATGTGTTTTTGCTCTACCAATGTCATGTAGAAGTGCACCAATTTCAATTAGAT
This sequence comes from Promethearchaeota archaeon, assembly GCA_030603385.1. GTDB lineage: Archaea > Asgardarchaeota > Lokiarchaeia > Sigyniarchaeales > SOKP01 > Loki-b32. Next base: position 83,819 of record JAUVXW010000007.1, read on the forward strand.
TTTTATCTACTTCAACCTTAGTTATTTTATTTGCTATTTCTAAAGCTTTTTCTGCTACTTTTTCAGAATGCCGCCTAACTGAATGCGGGATCTTTAATTTTTTAAGCAGATCGATTGCGTATTCACGATCTGGTAAAATTTCTTCTTTCTTAACCATTATTTTTTATAATTAATTAATTATCTTTAAATTTTAGTTATTAACAAAAATTAACGTTTCAATAATTATTATCCCTATACCAATAGAGAATGAGAATTTACGCAAGAACACTTTATGAAAGAATAATACTGAATTTTAATTAAGCATATCCTAATAGAATTCCTCAAAGGGCCCACTAATTAATCCTCCAATCGAACCTCCTATAAACGCCCCTAACAGACCACTTATAATTCCACCTAAAGTTTCAGATAATTGTGTGCCTTGGAATAATGCCATCAAATCCTCACCAGAAACTATGCTTAAAATTATCCATAATAATATATCAACAACTACTACTAGTAAACCTGCTATTATCCCTCTTCGCAAACCTTTTGCAATTGTACCACTAATATATCCTATAAAAAGCCATGCTAAAAGTTGGGCTGCGAAGAAACCTGAGACAGTTAAAGATCCAGTAAAAAACGCTATTATATCAAATTTAAAATTTGCTCCTATCAATAGTGCAGTTGCTTTTAGCAAATCAGTATCAGCATAAATTTCGATTTGGTTAAAGATACTTTCCATATTAAAGAAAAACACACTTAAAAAGCTTAAAATAATTCCTATAAGAATCCCAAAAATCAAACGGTAGGAAGCCATTGTTTAAATCAGCATAAATTTATTTATAATATTATAATTATGATTGAATAATAATTAAAATCATTTTTGCTATATTAATTCTTAAGTTCTGAATTAATTAGAAAGTTTCTCTTAATAAAATATTAAAGTTAAGATGTATTTAATCAAATATTCATAACTTTTTGAGAATTTTGTTATGGATTAATAGATTTAATAAAAATATAAAATAAATAAGGCTACTATATTGGCTAAGAAGAAGAAAAAGACTGAAGAAAAAAGTGAAAAGAAAGAAGAGACCTTAGAAGATTTTGAAGAAGAATTGGAAGTAGATTTTAAAGAAGATTTAGATCTTGAAGAAGAACTCGAGTTATTAGATACTGAAGACATCGAAGCTGGAATTGAACTAAGAGAAGAATTAGTTGATAAAGATGAGGAAAGAAAACAACTTTATTTAAGTTGTGGTATACACATTGGTACAAAATTATTAACCGGTGATGCTAGAAGATTTATTTATAGACAGACTAACTATGGGTTATACGTTATTGACTTAACTAAAACAGACGAAAGATTAAATATAGCAGCGAAGTTCTTAAGCAAGTATATTGAGGAAGGGAGTGACAGAGTGATAGTTACTTCTATTAGAAGATATGGAAAAGAACCAGTCAAAAAATTCTGTGAAGTTTTAGGGTGTAAATGTATTATTACTCGATTTATACCCGGAAGTTTAACCAATCCGCTTATAGACACGTATATAAAGGACGCGAGTGTCGTTGTAATTGTTGATCCACATGCCGATAAAGTAATTTTAAGAGAAGCGAAATTAGCTCGAATTCCTGTAGTATCTCTTTTTGATACTGATGATACCCTTGATGGCATAGATCTAGCAATTCCTGCAAATAATCGTGGTAAAAAAGCACTGGGATTAGCCTTTTGGTTCTTAGCTAGACAAATATTGTTAGAATTAGGGAAAATCGCGAGTGAAGAAGAATTTCCTTATGCGCTCGAAGAGTTCACCTCAAAAATAGTGCCTGTATATAGGCAAGAACAAAAATAGCCTGACCAATATATCTCATTTTTATTCCTTATTTAACACCCAAAATGTTAGGAAGTTTAGAGATATTGTTAAGAAAATCTCTTACTTGAGATCGACTGAAAAATCAAAAATTCTATTAATTATTAATTTCCCTGTTAAACAAGTTAATTTTTCTTATTAGAAAACATTTTAATCTTTTTAATTATTTATAATAAATTTTTAATCTTAAATCAATTAACTAACATAGTAATCAATTACAAATTTTAAGTGATTTATTGAAAAAAATTATCTCATTTTCTGGAAAGGGTGGAGTTGGTAAATCTACTCTCCTCGTCTTAATGCTCAAATATCTACTTGAAAAATTTGATAATCTCGATATCTTAGTGATTGACGCCGATCCTGACGCAAACATCGGAGATCTCATCGGCAAAGAAATCCATTTTAAAGAAACTGTCAGCGGAAAAATGACGATCCTAAAGGATAAAATTCAGAAACGACAAATACCCCTCGACGTCTCGAAAGATCAAATCATCGAATCTGAAGTGTTTGAAGCCTTAATCGAGATGGATGACTTCGATATTTTAGAAATGGGGCGGGGGGAGGGTAGTGGTTGTTATTGTAGCGTGAATAACACCCTGAAACGCATTATTGACATATTATCCAAGAATTATGATATTGTCCTCATCGATTCCCCTGCAGGATTGGAACATTTCGCTCGAAAGACGGGTCGCAACGTTACTGATCTCATTATTGTGACTGATCCAAGCAAAATGGGGTTCCATACTATGGAACGAATAATTGAAGTAAGCAAAGAAGTAAACCTTCTCTTCGAAAATATCCTTATTGTTGGAAATAGATTTCCAGAAGACCTGAAAAACCTCTTAACTGAACGTGTGGAAAATATTAAGGAAAGAAACGTAAGATTTTTAGGATTATTGCCGAATGATGATGAAATCAGTAAAATGAATCTTGTTGGGGAAAATTTGTTACAACTACCCAGTGAGAGCAAGACATATAAAACAGCAAAAGAGCTATTTTCTGCCATTATTTAGGTTTAAAAAAAATTATGAAAAAGCAGTTAAATCTAAGTTTTCCTGCTTGAATGTTATCCAGTCGTATTTCTGTGAGTTTCTAACTTCCTTTCCTGTTATTTTCTTGTAATTTATTCTGATATATTCCTGAAACTCATCGTAATCTATTGTATGAGGAATTTAATTAAATACGATTAAGTAGGAAATTGACAAAATATTCATAGATCACTATTCTGAAATTGAATTAGAAAAATATGAATATATCAATTTCTCAAGTTAATACAAAATGAAATTATTTCTCTTCAAACAACGGATTAAGGAACTCTTGACCTCATCATTTTTATATAGACTGACAGCTTTTTGGGACTTTAAAATCGAATTGATACTTTTTTCTTTACATATCTGTTCAGAAATTCCTTCTATCCATAACTCAAGGATGTTGATATTATCCAAAATGTTATAAAGATACTCTTTTTTAGAAATGTTGATTTGTTTTTTAAAAAGAACAGAGATCATCAAATCGTGACATCCCCCTCGAGCTTTTTTGTCTCCTATTGCAAAACAATGATTCAAAGAGACCGTTTTATCATGTTGTACATAACAATGGCTGAATGTGTCTCCATCTGTATGGAATTCCATCAAATTTGTAATCTCATTTTCTGGGATGCCAATTCCTTTTTCTGGGATTCCAATTCCAAATTTGATCAACACAATTGGTCCAATTTTGATGTCAAAATAAGAAATAACCATTTCATATGGTAAATCTATAATTTCAATCACTTTTAACCTAATCTCGTTTTATTAATTATTTTCTAATAAGAAATACTTCATTTTTTTATATTTTTAATTAATTTTTGTAAAAATTCGTAAAGGATAATTTGAGCAGAAAAAATGGCATCTTTACTCATATTTTTTTCTATATGGTTTCTTTAGAGGAGCTTAATCAATGAACAAAAGTTCCTATAATTTCCCGAATTCTGTCGATATAATAGAAACTTTGATTAATAATATGTTTTAAATCAACAGAATCATAAAATGCAATTGTTAAAATAGCTGCTTTTCCTGCCCATACACAAATTATTTTACCTTTTGCAGAATTGACAAAAATTGATTGTAAATCTCCATGTTCACATTCAATTCCAACACGTTCACTTAGTGATATTATTGCTGTTGTCATTGCCGCAACATGCATTTCATCCCAATCAGCTTCTGGATTAAAAACAATTGGAATACCGCCAACACCTATTAAGGATACATTTCTTACTCCTTCAATCAACTTCAGCATCTTTAAACAGGGGTAAATTTGTTCTTCTAATTTCTTATCAGTGTTAGTAGAAACTTCTTTAGACCACCTTGCTAGTGTTGTTTGACTCACATTAAACTTATTTTCGGTTTCATAATATGTATGATCTTTTAAAAATTCCAATATATTTTGCTTTTCTTCATTTGAATATCGTTTTCCTTGCATTTTGATCACTATGAATAATAAAGAAGTATTAGTATATAAATCTATCTAAGTGTAGTTTAGAGATAGAGTGTTAGTAAGTATTAGTAAACCGATTTAAAAAATTAAAAATAGTGTTAGTCATTAACAATTTACGCTTAAAAAATCTAGACATTGTATCTACACAAAAATTTTGATTCCTTAACTGAAGAAAATATGTTAGATCTACAAAAAGATAATTCTTCTTATAAGGAAGCAAGAGAAATATTCGTAAAAATTATATGAAATTAAATAAAATCACTAATCCTTTTATTTCGAAAGCGTTTTTCTACTCCGCCTCTCATCCCAGGTAATTCAAAACACTTATCTGGAATCATCTTTTTATAGTAAGGTTGGTTCTCTCGTTCAGAAATAAACTGTGAATTATATAATGTCTCGAAGATTTGTTCACCAGAAAATTGGATATCATCGAAATATGGAATAAGAGGATGATTTTTACTTACTTCTTCGACTACTGTTTTTAAAGGACTGTCAATCTCACGAATTTTCCCTCCTTCATCCATTGTCGAAGTTTTATGGTTATGTTCATTATATAGACAGACTATACAATCTGGCCATCTCTTATGGAAATAACCCAAGACACGGTCCATCACCTTATGTTTGAGGGATACTATTCCAAATAAAACCCCCCTATTATTGATTTCTGTACGAGTAAATTGTATCGCTCGATAGGTTTCTTTAGAAATCTCACGCATCATACGATTAATCTTTTTTGCGATTAGAGTACCAGAATTACGTAAGATTACCTCTGGAATTTTATTAATCTGTTGGATAAGAGCAGGATAAAAGTTACAATGGCGGGGAAGATTATGAATTAATTCCTCACGTGAATGACCTCTAGCACACCCAACGACTTCCAGTGGATCTTTCTCCTTAATTAATTTTCTCAAACGATTTCCCTCTGTGAAACATTATCATTAATTATGTCGAAATACTTATTTAAAGTCGTTTGATTATGTCCATTTATCAGGAGGTAAGGTTCAGCTCGTTTTAATACCACACCAACAGATTTAAGATCTTGCCGACGTTTAAATACAAATTTCTTTGCTCGTAAATTTATTATACGTTTAGCAGATATAGGTCCAATTCCAGGAACAAGTAACAACTCTCGGTAAGAGGCCTGATTGGGATCTACAGGATTACGATCTTTAAAATATTCACTTGCTAAATGCATTTTCGGGTCTCCTTTAGGTAAATTACCTTCTTCGTTAAATATTTCTTCCAAATCTTTTAATTTATAATGGTAAATTCTTAATAGCCAATCACTTTGATATAGCCGATGTTCTCTTGCTAGTGAGGCTGCTTGTTTACCGGCTAGCGGTGTTCCTTCGATTGGAATAAATGAAGAGAAATAAGCTCGCCTTAAATCAATTTCTCGGTATCCCCAATCGATTCTCTTAAGTAGGTCATAATCACTTTCATTTTCTGCAGCTCCCACTACAAATTGGGTTGTCTGTCCACTATTGAGAATTGGAGCCTCATCCCATCGAAATTTTTTATAGCCATTTTCTCTTCGATCCTTAATCATTTTTTCTTGGTATCTCAATTTGTAGTCTTGCTCAATATCTCTCAGTTCTTTAAGAGCTTGGTCATTATGTTTGATCCTAATCTGTTTTAACCAGCGTTGACGTGTTATAATGTCATTATTAAAATCTTTTTGTTCTGCAATTTCTGCAAGATAATCTTTAGAAGAAGCTTCTGTATTGATTGAAATACGATCGGAAAGAGATATTGCTTCTTTAAGGAGATATTGACTTACACCAGGTAAACACTTAAAATGTACATATCCTCGAAAATTATATTTAAATCGAAGTAATCGAATTGCTTCTAACATTTCTTCGGTAGTTTTATCAGCACTACCACAAACAGCTGATGAAATAAATACTCCTTCTACAACATTCATCGAATAAAGTTTCATAAATGTACGAGCGTATTCTTCTGGAGTAAAACTCATCTTTCGCTTACAACTATGTGTAAAACAGTACTTACAATTATAAATACATTTGTTAGTATATAGAGTCTTGAAAAGACTCATACACCGTCCATCAGGAGTATAACTGTGGCAAATTCCAGCGCTTGCTGTATTCCCAATCCAACTTTTTGTATCTCCAAAAAGTTTTGGATATTTATCGGTACGACTAGAAGCCGTACTAGCACAAATATCATATTTAGAATTTTCTCCCAAAACACGAATCTTTTCTAAAGTTGACGGCACTTCTCTGTCAGCTAAATGGAATAGTATTCATTAATTTTGTTATAAGTCAATTTTTGATGATTACTTTATAAAAAGGAGGGGGCATATGGAATTTTCAAAATAACTTTAATGATCAATGTTTTGTTTATAAACAAACTTAAATCTATTTTTAGTTTATTCAAATTATATTCAATAAAAACTTATAAATAAGTCGGAATTAAGGATGCAGAAGTATACGGGTGGAGAAATAATCTCCAAATATCTGATCAAAGAAGGAGTAAAATATGTTATCGGAATTTCGGGGCATGGAAACCTCCCTCTCGTCGATGCTTTCTTCAAAGATCAAGATAAGCTTACTTTAATTCAGCCGAAACAAGAAATGAGTGGTGTACATATAGCTATAGGTTATTATAGAATCACAGGGAAACCTTTAACAGTTTTTACTTCAATAGGACCAGGAGCAATTAATACTGCCATCGGAATTGCAGATGCATACGTGGATAGTATGCCTGTTTTAGTTCTTACAGGCGATACACACGTACATATGAGAGGTAAAGGTGTTTTACAAGAAATTGAACGGAAAAGGGACTCAGATATGCTAAGAATTCTTGAACCAATCGTTAAACGAAGTTTTCAGGTTGATACAGTAGGTCAATTACCCTCAATAATGCAACGAGCATTTAATCAAATGATGACGGGACGAAAAGGTCCAATTCATATAGATCTCCCTATAGATGTTCAATCATATGCTATAAGTACTGAAATCCCTAATCCTATTAAACACAAATCTCAAGGGAGAATTTTCGGTGATCCTGAATTAATTACTAATGTTGCTATCCTCTTAAAAGAAGCTAAAAGACCTGTTTTACTATTAGGCGGTGGAGTTGTTTCGTCTGAAGCATTTAAAGAGGTTAAGAGCTTAGCTGAAAAGATTGGAGCTGGTGTCGTAGCTACGATGATGGCGAAAGATGCATTTCCAAATGATCATCCTCTTTTTTGTTGGGCTACTGGAAGCAAAGGAACTACTATTGGTTTAAAGATCACATCCACTGCAGATTTAATACTTGCGATTGGTTGTAGATTTGCTGACGAAACAGCAAGTTCCTATAAAGATGGAGTAAGTTTTTCAATTCCACCCACAAAATTAATACAGATTGATATTGATCAACATGAGATAGGTAAAAATTATCCTGTTGAACTTGGAATAACAGGTGATGCTAAAGCATGTTTAAGGCAAATTATTGACGAACTAGGTGATTACAAAGAAGAATATGAAAAAACCGATTATTTCAAAGAAATCCAAGAAGAAAAGAAAAAATGGTTCGAAATTTTAAAAGAACATAGAAATAATAATAATAATAATCTCCCAAATCTTATGATTTCAACAGTTTTACAAGAAATTCGGCAGTTTTTCGATAGAGATACGATTTTTATTACTAGTTCTGGAAACGTTCAAGCTCAAATGATACAAGAATTGGAATTCTACGAACCAAAAACATGTATCACGGCGGGTGGTTTTTCAACTATGGGATATAGTGTCCCAGCGGGAATAGGAGCAAAATTAGGGTCAATTGATGTTGGAAAACCTGATCGTCAAGTGGTATCTCTTGTAGGTGATGGAGACTTTATGATGACAATTTCAGAGTTATCGGTTGCTGTCCAATTAGGATTGAAAAATATATTCTTTATTGTATTGAATAATTATGGGTGGATTGCAATCAAAGACCTTCAACAAGCCGCATTTGGTGAAGATCGAGGTTATGGTACAGCATTTGAAGATAAAGATGGAAATCCTTATTCACCTGATTTTGCCAAAATCGCTGAAGGTTTTGGTTGTTATGCTGAAAAAATCTTTGAGAAAAAAGAAATTATACCAGCTTTAGAGAGGGCAAGTAAATCAAACAAACCGGCGGTTATAGAGATTTTAGTTAATAGAACTTTTCCTTTTACAGGTTCACCAGCATTTGGTTGGTGGGACGTTCCAATACCCGAATATTTAGAAGATAGAAGAAGGAAATACGAAGAGGAGATTAAAGGAGAAAAACTATGATGGTCAATTCGGAGAATAATATCATTATAAATTTATGAATTCTAAAAAGATATCAATTAAATCTTGAAGAACTAAAGCCTTTGCGATATCTCCTTCTATAATTATCTTTCCCTCCATATAGGCAGACACAGGATTACCATTTATTAGTAATTCTGCAGAAGTTTTAAGGTTCATTTCTAAAATTAAATTAGGATTAGGTGCCTCTCCTTTGGACCATCCCATTCTATTATTGGCTATACGGATAATATAATTATCAAGATCAGTGATTTTCATTTGAATACTTAAATCTTCTTCTGAGATTATTTCTTTAGCTTCAGGATTGTTATTTACAAAAACTGTTAAAACCTCAAAAAAGAGGGGAACTTGTGATGGTTTGACATTAGATGGTCCCTTTAAATACACATTTATGAGATCTTTCATTGAATTGGCATCAATCACTCCTTTTTTATCTTGGTTGTCATTAACTTCTAATAATTCAAAAGCCAACTCTAAGATTTCAATAAATATAATTACCTTAAGTATTTCCCCTTCAATTTTAAAAAATTCAGAGAAATAGGCGTCTAGAGGATCTACATGGCCAAGTAATAAATTAGAAATCGTTTTTAGATTTGATTTTATAATAAAATCTGGAGATTTTAAAGTACCTTTATTAAATTCGGCATTTTTATCTTCTATAATAAGATGATATGGTTCAGCATCTTTAATTTTCACTATCATCTTTAGTTTATATCCTTCAATAAGTTTTTGAGCCTCCGGATTAGTATTGATAAAATCACAGAGTGTTTGAAATATAACAGGAATATCGTCAATGCTAACGGCTTCAGCGCCTTTTTGTCTAATCTCAATTAACCTTTTAATGTTTTCCATTTTATATTGTTTTCAAATTTTTTAATTTATTACATTAATCAATATCTATAAATTGAAAATTCTTTATCTAATTTTTTTTTCAGACTTAATGGAAAATTAAATCTATTTGAATACAAGTCAAAAATCAAATCATCAATTTTCTTTTGATGGTCTGTGTAATCATAATTTGGATTATATTCTTTATTTCTGATAATCTCATTGACTAATTTTTCAACAATTATTTTTGTTTCATTATCTGTTGAAATAATAGGTAAAGCCTGGATTCCTGTTATTTGAATACTATTGGTATTATTGATAATTCCTTTAGCTAGGTAATTATATAAAGAACTATTCAACAATCCTAACATATATGGGGTTGTAATAGTTTTATCCCTAATTATAAATCCAATAGCTTTATTTGAGTCCCAATAGCATCCTTTTGGCATATAACGTGCTGCTAATCTTGAACTTACACCACTAATTATAATACCCTCCTGTTCAAACGGTACATTCACGGGGATATCATAATTTTTTTTAGATTCTTCATCCCAATCTAATGCTTCTATAATTGGTCTATAATATTGTTCTGCTCCTCCTCTCTTTAAATAAGGCTTCCACCTTATTGATTCAAGGTCTTTTTTTAAAATAATTTTATATTTTCGATTTGGATCAGATATTCTCTTATTTCTTCTCTTAAAAACCTCTGCTAATTCTGTTTCTTCAATAGCTGCTATGTATTTCCTATTATTATGGGTATGCATTCCAATATATCCTTTCAGATAATTATCTAATTTAGGTGCATTTTCAAATAATTCAATAATTTCTTCTTCAACACCAATAAAAAATATGTTAAATGGTAAGGAATTATATTTCTTTTGTTCTGTTTCATTGACAATCTTTGGATCTCTGTAATCTTCCTCGCTATTTACTCTAGGAATTATCCTCATTATATTTTTTTCCCTGATCTTTTTATTTTTTTGACCTGAGCATTTTGTTAAGATAATAATAGCTGCACTTGTGCTTACATTTTGACTAGAAAACAAATTTTTTGGTGCTAAAAGAATTTCATTAATCACACAGTTATTGAGAATAAATCTCCTTAGATTTTTATGGGTACTTAGAGTTAAAAATGAATCACTAGTTATAAAACCCAATTTTCCACCCTCTTTTAAGCGCCAAATGCTATTTACAATAAACATAGCATATGTTTCATGAGCATTTATTTTCCCGTAAATTTTTCTTAGTTTTACTTTGTTTTTACGAACATACGCACTTGCTTTATTTAGATATGGTGGGTTTCCAACAATAAAATCGAACTCATTATACGAATCAGGGTATAAAGCGATAAGTGTATCCTGTGCTTTAAAGGAAACTCCGAATTTTTCTATCTCTCCTTTAATACTTGCATTTATATCATACGTAAATATCTGGTAACTGTCAATCCCAAACTCTATTAATTTATTTACGAAAATACCAGGTCCGACGCAAGGATCCAAAATTTTCTGATATTCTTTAATCTTCCCTAATCTTGAAATTATATATTCTACTGTTAGAGGAGGAGTAGTAACTACTCCTAAATCCTTCCTATTAAACTTGATTCCTAATCAGCACTCTTAGATTGTTTATTTAAATTAATATCAACTTCATTTAATAGAATTATATAAAACTGGGAGAGTTTTCTCAAAAGTGTTAAATCTATTTTATCCACATCATCATTAACAGAATGGATATAATTATAAGAGCTCTTATCACCATTACCAACTCCTTGGAATTTCTTATTTGCAAGAAATAACCCGTCAGTATATGTACCAATGTAGAACCTTCGTGTTTTTTCTAAACTCATTATATCTTTATTTTCTAAAATATAATTGTTAGATTTAAAATATTTATTATTAAGGAGACCATGATCCCATAAGACTACTCTTTTAGCAATTGAATCAAAGTTGATTATAAAAGTCTTATTTCTATCATAATGCTTAATATTTTTATAAAAATTTCTTATTCCCATAGTACCGGATTCTTCTGCACCCGTAAAAACGAAACATAAATCATAATTTTTAAGCCTATTTTCTGGATCCGAATAATATTGTAGAATTTCTAACACGCAGGATATCCCAGAAGCGTTATCTATTGCACCTTTAGATTTATTATTAGTGGTATTCAACCAGATTATTACAGTCGTTACACAATTAATAATTAAGATCAAAATAGCAAAAATATACAATAATAAAATATCTTCAAAAAAGACAAAATAATTGAGTATATTAATTAATAGGCATAAAGGAAAAGAAATTATCCAGATATAATATAATTGGATACGAATTTTTATTGAGAAAGCTTGTCCTTTTGAGTCTAAATGTGAAAATAAAAAAATATTATTGTCAGAGGTTCTATTCTTAAATTGAGATGGTATATTTACAAATAAATTTTGAGAATGATATTGCCGTCCTATTTTAAGTTTCTCTGGATTCCTTGTAAGTAAAATTAGAATTAAAATTAATATAAAAATTAGAAACAGATTAACTATCGTAAAAATCGGTTGAATATTTAAAAATATGACTACAAGGAGCCAACTTAATAATGATAAAGAAATTTTTGGATAGATTCTTGAATAGAATGTACTAAATGAGAATTCTTGAATTTTTGGAGTAAGATTTAGATCTTCTACTTTCTGTTTAGCTATGTTGAAACTTATTTTTTCAAATTTAGTTCCAGATAATCTTGGAAAAGAGAATTCTTTTAAATTTTTTAATATACGTGTTTCATCAATCATGGTTCAAATAATTATTGTAAATATGCTCCATTTTTCGCAGAGCTTACTATTTTTCTATAAATGTTTAAGTAACCAGTTTTAAACCTTGGGTCAGGTCTTTCCCATTCTTTTAACCTTTTTTTTATTTCTTTGGGAGGGATTAATAAGTCTAATTTTCGATTATCAATATCAATTTCAATCTCATCCCCATCTTCTACAATAGCTATAGGACCCCCTTCAAATGCTTCAGGACATACATGTCCTATACAGGGCCCTCGCGTAGCCCCCGAATACCGACCATCAGTAATCATGGCTACAGAATCACCTAATCCCATTCCTACGAGCATGGCGGCGGGTATAGATAATTCTCTCATTCCTGGAGATCCTTTCGGTCCCTCATAACGAATCACTAAAACTTCACCTGGTTCTACTAGATTAAATATTAACGCGTCTCTAAGTTGCTCCTCACATTCAAATACTCGTGCAGGTCCTTTATGATGTCTCATTTTAGTATTTACAGCACTTTGTTTTATGATAGCACCCTCTGGGGCTAAATTTCCTTTTAAAACTGCTATACCTCCTTCACTAGCTATTGGATCTTCAAAATTTCGAATTATATGGTAATCATGGATCTCAACGATGTCTAAATAATCTTTTAATGTAATTCCAAAAACATTTTTTGTAGATAAATCTAATACACTTGATAACTTTTTCATTAAAACTCCAACACCACCTGCTCCATGAAATTCTGTGAGGTTATATTCTGAGGCTGGTTTGAATTTTGCCAGTAATGGAACGGACTTACTTAAACTATCAAAATCAAAATGGTTTATGGATCCTCCAATCTCATGGGATAACGCACACATATGCAAAACCATATTTGTAGAACCTCCAAAAGATAAGGCGACTTTGATAGCATTTTCGATAGATTCAGGAGTGATGAGATCTAATGCTTTAACATCCTCCTCAACTAATTTCATAATGATTCTGCCGGATAATTTTGATAAATTTTCTCGGTCCTCACTAATAGCACTCATTGTAGCACAACCAGGCAATGTAAGTCCCATAGCTTCTACAATACATGCCATTGTATTTGCAGTACCCATCATATTACATTCGCCAGGAGAACAGCATGTTTGAGATTCTATTAAAAAAAGCTCATCTTTAGTTAATTTACCTGCCATAAATTGACCAATTGCTTCTTTTATATCAGAGGTTACATAGGTTTTTCCTTTAAGAGGTCCATTTTCAAAAAATTTTGCTTCCATTATCCCTCCAGTTAAAAATACTGTAGGAATATTACATCTAGCTGCTGCTAAAAGCATCCCTGGAATAATTTTATCGCAAGAACACAACATTACCATTCCATCAAAATTATATGCTTTAATAGTGCATTCAACTGAAGCTGCTATTACTTCTCTCGAGGGTAAAATAAATTTAGAAAAGTTACCTGAATTAGCGATTCCATCACAAGACGCTATTGTATTAAATTCCATAGGAGTGCCCCCCGCTTCTTTAACACCCTTTTTAACAAATTCAGCTAATTTCCGTAAGTGAATATGCCCCGGATTAATTTCATTCCATGAATTAACTATTGCGATTCTAGGTTTCTTTAGATCATCCGAAGAATAACCGCATCCATAATATAATGCTCTCTCATATACCTTTCTTGAATCTAATTCGTCTTGGTTTGCTGACATTGAGAATAATAAATTTAATTAATTAATGAAATTTGCTATGATATTCAATTTGCGAACTTTAATTTAAACATTTATAATGTTGATAATCATATTTTATTTAATCTTTAAAAGACATCTTAATAATTCCTAAAATCTTAAAGATAAACAAGAAAGTCCCCCATCCATCTTTCTAAATTCAGTTATATCAAGTTTAAGTACCTTACATCCTAGACTTGAAATTGAGTTTATTAACTTCTCATAACCATTTGCAAGTAAAACATAATTATTTACTCTTATACAATTAGCAGCATAACTCTCATCTTCATCAACTTTGATTATATTATAATTTTGAAAAAGAGGATTATCTATAAATTCCCCTGAAACAATCAAGTTCTTGTCTCCAATATAAACTAATCCAGTTTTTAGGTGAATTACCTCTTTTAATTTAACTAATATACAAGAATATCCATATTTCTTTAAGATTTCTTTCAATTGTAATGCTCCTACTTTATTTGTTCGCTGAGAGATCCCAATGAAATATTGATCCTCTACTCTAAGAACATCGCCACCATCTAAAGTTCCCGGTTTTTCTATTGATTCTACATTTTCATAAAATTTATCCAGAACTTTCCTTATTTCTATTTCTTCGCCTTTCCTGCTTGTTGCGCCTAAATTAGCAATAATGGCTAAATCCTCGTTGACAACTGCTGTATCTTCAACAAACGTTGAATCTGGAAATCTATCATCTGTTTCTAATGTTAAAACCTTCAGTCCACATTTCCTTAATGCTTTAATGTAATCTGAATGCTGAATAAGAGCCTTATTATAATCAGGTTTTCCTAATTTTGATGAGGTTAAACCATATTGAAAGTTTTTTGAGACAGTTCTCACAATAGCATGCTTAAACATAAGACCATTAAGAACTAAGTAATTTCTGCTAACTATAACTATATTTACCAGATTTTATTAATTTGAAAAGTCGGCTTAAAATTATAAATCTTCATAAATTCAAAATATTATTGAGAAAATTATTTTTTAGGAGAAAGTCATATGAAAGTAATATTTATTCTATTTGATACATTAAATAGGCGTTTTTTGCCCCCTTATGGGAATAATTGGGTTCATGCACCAAATTTTAAAAGGTTAGCAGAAAAAACGGTGATTTTTGACAATTGTTATTGTGGGAGTTTAATGTGTATCCCTGCTAGAAGAGAGCTTCATACAGGGAGACATAACTTTTTGCACAGAAGTTGGGGACCTTTAGAACCATTTGATGATTCAATGCCAGAAATTTTAAAGAATAATGGTGTTTATTCCCATCTTGTAAGTGATCATTACCATTATTGGGAAGATGGAGGTGCAACATACCATAATAGGTACAATTCATGGGAAATTGCTCGAGGTCATGAAGGTGATCCTTGGAAAGGAGAAGTAAGTGACCCTGACATACCTGAATCCGTACCTAATATGCGACAAAATTGGCCTCATTGGCGTCAAGATTGGGTAAATAGAAAATATATGCAAAGAGAAGAAGACCAGCCTCAGGCAGTAACTTTTAAACTAGGATTGGAGTTTATTGAAAAGAATCATACGGAAGATAATTGGGTCCTACATATCGAAACATTTGACCCACACGAGCCCTTTTTTACACAACAGAAATATAAAGATTTATATAAACATGAATATAACGGTCCTCATTTCGATTGGCCTAATTATAGTATAGTAACAGAAACTGAAGAGCAAGTACAACATATTAAAAAAGAATATGCTGCCTCGATAAGTATGTGTGATACTTATCTTGGCAAGATTCTCGATACAATGGATGAGAAAAATATGTGGAAAGATACAATGCTTGTTGTTACAACTGATCATGGTTTTTTTTTAGGTGAAAAAGGTTGGTGGGCAAAGGCAGTACAACCTATCTATAATGAAATTGCTCAAATACCATTATTTATATGGGATCCAAGATCAAATAAGAAAAATGAAAGAAGAAATGCTCTTGTACAAACCACAGATATTGTTCCTACAATTCTTGAGTTTTTTGGGATAAAACGAACAAAAGATATGCAGGGTAAAGTTTTAAAAGAAACTATTAATTCAGATGCAAAAATAAGGGAATTTGCGTTATTTGGAACTCATGGAGCTCATGTAAACATAACTGATGGTCGATATGTTTACATGAGAGGACCTACAAATCTTTTAAATAAACCACTTTATGAATATACACTTATACCTACCCACATGCGTGGATTTTTTTCAATTAATGAGTTGAAAACTATGGAATTGGCTGAAGCTTTTAATTTTACTAAAGGATGTAAGCTTATAAGAACTAACTCAAGATATAGATATGTAAATCCATATATTTTTGGGAGTTTACTTTTCGATCTTCAAATTGACCCTTACCAAGAAAATCCAATAGTTGACTCTAAAATTGAAAAAAAGATGATTAAGGCAATGGTTGAAGAAATGAAGAATAATGATTCCCCAATTGAACAATTCGAACGTCTTGGAATTCCTTATGAGGGTGAAATTACAAATGATAATCTAGATTTAATGGAAAGTCGATCAGGGATGAAAGATAAGATCGGAGATACCGAATTTGTATGGATTAACAAAGGAAAAAGCATGTATTCTCTTATTTTGGGTTATCTTCCAAAACCTCTACAAAAGCAAATTAACTTACAACTAGAACAAGAGATTAAGAATAAAACTACTACTGAAATAGATGAAGATTTATTAGTGCAAATGTTCGAAAAATTCCTTCCTAAAAATTTTCTTCCACTATTTAGAACCATGGTAAAATTAGTTAAAGTTAAGGCAAAGTAAATCAAAATGGAAGTTGCGTAGAATAATAAAAAAATGAAATCTTTCTCATTATTGATAAAGCCAGTTTCAGCGGATTGCAACTTAAGATGCGAATATTGTTTTTATATAGATCATCTAGATACTGTAGAAAAAAAACCTAGAATGTCAGAAAGTACATTAGAAACCATGATTGCAAGTTATATGCAGACCGATCAAAACAACCAATATGCTTTTGGCTGGCAAGGAGGTGAACCCACATTATTAGGAATAAAATTTTGGGAAAAAGTTGTAGAACTTCAAACAAAATATGCACCGCCCGGAGCAGTAATAAGTAATGGGCTTCAAACAAATGGAACTCTTATTACAGATGAATTAGCTAAATTTTTTGCGGAATATAGGTTTCTTCTTGGTGTGAGTCTTGATGGTCCCCGTTACCTCCATGACTTTTATAGAAAGACGATAGGTAATACACCTACACATAACTTAGTTATGCGTGGAATAGAACATTTGAAAAAGAATAAAGTTGAATTAAATATCCTTTCTTTAGTTAATAATAAAACTGTAAAGAAACCCTCCGAAATTTATCGATATTTGAAAGAACATGAATTCTATTATCATCAATATATACCATGTGTTGAATTTGATGGAAATAGAAATCTAAAACCCTATTCAATTACGGGAGAAGACTGGGGAACATTTCTTTGTGAATTATTTGAACTTTGGATAAAAACTGATATAAATAAAGTCTCAATCCGTCTATTTGATTCAATTATCAATTATTTAGTACATGGGAATTATAGTGTTTGCTATATGGGAACTAATTGTTGTCAATATTTCGTAGTTGAATATGATGGTAGCGTTTATCCATGTGATTTTTTTGTACGGAAAGATTTGCTGTTAGGTAATGTGAAAACAAATAGTTGGGATGATTTTGTAAATTCTTCAAAATATCATGATTTTGGTGCCCAAAAAGCAGAATGGAATGATACATGTAAAGATTGTCTATTTATTAACATGTGCAATGGAGATTGCCAAATATTTCGATTTAGTAGATCTTTATCATCACATTCTTTAAGTATTTTATGTAAAGGATGGAAAAAATTTTATGTTAATACCCTACCTCGTTTTAAGATTATAGCTAATGCAATAAAAAACAATAAGGAAGTTAGTTCACCAATTCAGATTAAAGCAAAGAAAATCGGTAGAAATTCACCATGCCCCTGTGGAAGTTTAAAGAAGTATAAAGATTGTTGCTTAAGATAAAAATATTTTACTGAGTTCCTTAAATGCTCACTTAATTTATTTTACCTATATGTAAATTTTAAAATAAAATTTTAAAAGTAGATGACATTGCATTCTGTAACTAAATGTTTTAAAAAAAAAAAAAAAATTAGGTTGATTAACAAAATGGTTGACGAAAATTTAATAAAAGAATTAAAAGAAATGAGAGAAAAAGGTCCAAGCGCACCTTCTGATGCCCTTAAAATGTTCGAATTCATGAAGCAACTCGCAGCAGAAAACGATGAATTAAAAGAAGAATTAGAAGATATTGATACTGTGATTGTCCAAATGGAAGTAACTGATATAGATTTTAAATATTGGGTTAAATTTGGTGAAGGAATAGTTGATTATGGTGAAGGGGCGAGTGATGAAGTGAGTGTTACTATGAAAGCAACACAAGCAACTTGGACTGGATTGAGTGCAGGCGAGATTGATTCAACAAGCGCATATATGTCTGGAGACCTCGTCATTGAGGGAAATCTTCAGGATGCAATCGCCTTCGGTGAGATTCAAAGTCTCGCAACGGAACTTGGTGCAGAACTTTTAGAATAAATCTTTTACTTTAGAAAAATACATTCTATAATTTTCTTTTTTTTTATTTCATTTAATCCTTGCATAGATTGTTAAAATTAAGGGAACTCACTGCTAAACCTTAAATTAATTAATATTTTCAATATTATCAGATATGCCTAATCTTATTTTTATTTTGTCGTGGTTTTTTAAAAATGTTAAAAAGTTTGATTGAAAATTGGGTGATATAGTAATTTTCCACTTTAAAGGCTTATTTAATTCACTTTTTCCTTCTAAATTAAATTGAAATTTGGTATAACATAAAAGTTTTAAGAAATATTCTGATTTAATATAATAATCTTTTTGTAAGTGAAAGTAAGATCATTAACATCAATATATTTATTTAGATCATGAAATCAGTTGAACGTGTAAAAGCAGCTCTTAATTTCTCAGGACCAGATAAGGCTCCAATTTGGAAGTTTAGCAGTGGAAGTGATGTATATTTTATGGTTAATATGCCCTCTAAACATTGGCGACCTGGACATTACGAAAATGAGAAAGGTTTATTTCCACATACCGGGAGTGATTTAATAATCAAATCAGGTGTGTGGAAATGGGATAAACCTGAATGGGCAAAAGATCCAAAATATAAAGATTGGCTGAATATGCCAAGAGAAGAAATTGATGAATTTGGAACTATTTGGGTACGTGCGGGTATTAACACTATGGGACATCCTGGCAGACCTTCACTTACGGACTACGGCAATTTAGATGAATATTTTCAAAAAAATACCCCAAATTTCGATGAAGAAAGTAGGTATTCATTTTTTATTAAATTAAGTAAGGGTAGAGCACGTGAGAAATATCGCATGTGCTCTCTTAATCTTGGACCATTTCAAATTGCCAGTCAGATGAGAGGTTTTAATAGTTTTTTATTGGATCATTATAAGAATATAAATGAACTCAAGAAACTTTTAAAATATCTAACAGATATTTATGTAAACTATGAAAAAATGTGGGTTAAATATGGTGCAAATCCCCATGGATTTATATTATATGATGATTTAGGTGAACAGAAAGGACCTTTCTTCAGTCCAAAATTGTTTAAAGCGTTCTATGAGCCAGTATATAGACGTTTAATTGAAACTGCACATGAATTGGATTGTGATTTTCATTTACATTGTTGCGGAAAAATCGATGCAATAATACCATTATTAATTGAGTGGGGTCTAGATGCACTAGAACTAGATAGTCCTCGAATGACAGGGTACCCCGAATTGCATGAATTCAGAGGAAAAATCATGATGTGGGCTTGTGTAAATATTCAATCAACTTATACACTAGGTACACCAGAAGAATGTGAAAGAGAAGTCTGGCATATGGTCCGAAATCTTGGAACTCCAGAAGGAGGTTTTGGTGCTTATTTCTATCCCCAGGCAGATCATATTCAAGCACCTAAGGTGAATATTGATGCTTTCACTAAAGGTTTAGAAAAATATGGTGTGTATGAAACCATACCCGAACATTGGTGGACATATCCAATAGTAGATGAATGGAAATATAATAAAGTACCTCCATTACCTCCAGCCAAGCCATAAAGATTTGATTTTATTTATATTTTATTTATGATATTAATCATACTCTTTAAAGTAATAAAATCCCTTCGATTAGTAAGATTTTATTGGTAAGAATTCTTTTTTGGTTTATTAATAAATCAAATTGTTCATTATGGCTAACAATCTCTTATGGGACTTATTTGTAGTATTAATTGCATATATTTACGTACTTCTAACAATCCTTATACCATTAACTCTATATAAAAAAGAAAAAATTTCCAAATTCTCCGCACGTAAAGCAATTCACATGTTCACAGGATTAGCAATTTTAAGTTCACCGTTTTACTTTTGGCCATTTTGGCCAACTATTATTGCAGGAACTCTAATGTTATTTGTTTATTTTAGTTCAAAAGAATCAAAAGTAAAACAATTAAAAGATTTATATGATGCAATATCTGAAGAACAAGAAGAAGGTTTAAAGAGAGCTTTTCTTCAAGGTCCGTTTTTTTACTGTCTTTCAATTACATCTTTAGTTTTTATTTTTGGGCTTGTTGCTCCTGATAACTTTTATTTTCCTATCGCTGGAATATTGATAATGATCGTTGCTGATACTCTAGCTTCAGTTATAGGAAAACGTTGGGGAAAGATAGGAATAAGTTTACCTTGGACAAATTCAAAGAGAACTCTTGAAGGATCCGTGACTTTCTTTGTGACTGCTTTTTTGGTTTGTTTTATAGCTTTTTTCTTATTTGGTTTACTAATTCCTACTCTTCAAGAACCATTATCTCTTGCTGCTATCGTAATATTTTCTTTAATCACTAGTGCACTTGCAACAATAATTGAATTAATCTCTCCCAGCACTCTTGACGATTTAACAGTTCCCTTAGGCAGTACATTAATTATATATTTGTTAACTCTGCTGTAATTTTTATAAAGCTTCTTTAATTTTATTAAAGTAATCATTAAAAAAAGTAAGGAATCAAACCTATCTGTCATGGAAAACATACAAAAGTCGTTTGACGTTATTGTGGTTGGAGCTGGTACAGGAGGTACCACTGCTGCGAGGTTCATTGCTAAAAAAGGTTTAGAGGTATGTTTAATTGATAGAAAACCAAGGGATAGAATAGGGGATAAAATATGTGGCGATGCTGTAGGAAACGAAATTTTCGGTCTTTTAAACATTAACCACCCTAAAAGTGAGGAACTATCTTGCCATATTAAGGGGATAAAACTATATTCACCAAATCTTAAGAAATGTCTAACTTTAATTGATCCAAAACAAGCAGGATATATTGTTAATAGATTGGAATTTGGTCAACGATTATTAAACGAAGCTATTGATGTAGGAATAAAACAGTTTTTAGATAAAACTATGGCTTTAGATTTAATATATAATAATGGTACTGTTAATGGTTTAAAAGTTAAATTAGAAAATGGAGAAAAAAGTGAATTAAAAGCAAAACTAGTAATTGATGCTAGTGGTTTTTATTCTCCTATAAGAAAAACTATAAAGAGTTCTCTAATTGAAAAAAATATCTCTAAAGAAGATAGTTTATTATGTTATCGAGAAATAATTAAATTTTCACCAAAAGATCAAGAAGTACAAGATCCTGAATATATATCAATTATTCTTGATCAAGAAAAGGCTCCAGGAGGATACATATGGTATTTTCCAAAAAATGAATCCTCGGTTAACATTGGATTAGGAGCTTTTATGGCATACAAAGGAAAAGTAAAAGATTTTTACCAAAGAAATGTGTTTCAAGAATATATCAAAGCATCAAAATTTGAAACCATTTCTTCTGGTGGTGGTGTGGTTCCAGTAAGAAGACCATTATGGTCTTGTGCCGATAATGGTATTATGTTTGTCGGGGATTCGGCTTGCCAAGTGAATCCTCTTCATGGAGGTGGAATTGATCCATCAATGAGAGCTGGATACTATGCAGCTAATTCAGCAGTTAGTGCTATTGAAAAAGAAGATTATTCAATAAATATGTTATGGGATTATAATCATTCCGTTATGACTAGCTTTGGTGCTGAATTTGCTGCTTTAGATTTACTAAGAATAGTTCTTCAACACCTCTCGAATGATGACATAAATTTTGGTTTAGAACGCGATTTACTTAGCGGAGAGGAAATCTTAGAAATATCATCTAAAGGCGGATTAAACTTATCCTTAGTAAATATGGCAATTAAAGCATTTAAAGGAATTTCCCGTCCAAATTTATTATTAGATTTAAATTATCTTAGAATAAAAATGAATGAAATATATAGACTTTATAAAACTTTTCCAGAAAATATAGCTAAATTTCCGGAATGGAAGGAAGATGTTATTGGAATTTATGATAAAATAAAAAGAATGATTGTTAATACTAAAAAAAGCAAATAAATATAAAGATGTGATATATATGGTCGATATTGTAATTGATGAATATATTGAAAAAAGCACTTATGAATATGTCCTTAAGAAAATTAATAATGAGGGTGCTTTACATTTCTCCTTAATTGATCCAGACCCTTTAAGACAAAGTCCAATGAAAGCCGCAAAAATGGCTAAATATGCTGAAGAAGCTGGTACTGATGCCATTTTAATTGGGGGAAGTACCGTTTTTGATCAGGCTTTTGTGGATAAGACAATATTAGCAATAAAAGAGAGAGTTAATGTCCCTTTAATCATTTTTCCAGGAGGAATAAGTAATATTTCTCAACATGCAGATGCTATTTTCTTCATGTCTTTATTAAATTCGTTAGATCCTTATTTTATTATAGGCCAACAAGCTTTAGCTTCATATACAATAAAATCCTCTAATCTAGAATCCATATCGATGGCTTATTTAATTGTAGAACCAGGTGCAAGTGCGGGATGGATTGGTAATGCCAAACTATTACCGAGAAATAAACCTAAATTAACCACCGCTTATGCTTTAGCAGCAGAAATGATTGGATTTAAAATTATTTATTTAGAAGCAGGTTCAGGCAGTGAAAGAATTCCAAAAGAACATATTGAAATGTGTTCTAAGATTCTAAATATCCCAATAATTGTAGGTGGAGGAGTTAGTAATAAAGATGATGCAAGATGTTTAGTTGAAGCAGGAGCTGATGTAGTTGTAATGGGAACATTTCTTGAGAATAATCTTTTAAGAGATAACGGAACATCGTTAAAGGGTATCATAGAGGAAATAAAAAATGCTGGAAAAACACAAAAGAAGAATTATCTTATAAAGTGAAATTCTTGTTTCGGGAGGAATTAATAAATGAAAGTTAAAGACGCAATTGAAATACTCCGACCTCTTAACTGTCTTATGGGAAGTTTAACTGTTATCATTGGAATTTTAAATACAAGAATTGGAATCAACACATCTACTCTTATATTTAATATAATTTTAGGTATTCTGACGTACTTTTTTTTAGCAGGTTCAGGAAATGTTATAAATGATTATTATGATGTAGAAATTGACAAAATAAATCGCCCTGAAAGACCAATTCCAAGAGGGTCAATAACTTTAAAACAAGCTAAGACTATATGGATAACCACAGCTCTTGTTGGTATAGTTATAGTGATTCTTCATAGTTTTCTATTTAATATTGGTTATCTAAATATAATCATGGCAATATTTATGGTATTTATTGGATGGTTATATGCTGCTTGGGGTAAAAAGAGTGGATTTATCGGAAATATAATTGTTAGTATATCATTTTCTATTGGACTTATCTACGGAGCCATCTTAAATAATTCGGATGTGCCTTTTTATATATATTTCTTCTTTTTAACGTCATTCTTCCTTTTGCTTTCTCGAGAAATTATTAAGGGGTGTGAGGATATTGAAGGTGACAAAAATGAAGGAGTTAAAACTCTAGCTATAAAGATTGGTATCAAGAAATCTACAAAAATTTCTATGATTTTTGCAATTTTAGCAATAGCATTCTTTACATTACCTTATTTTACTAATATTCTAAATCCTATATTCTTCTTAATTTCTATGGTTTTCGGTCTAGGAGTTGTTCTTTATGCTGTAATTATAATGGCAAAACGTAATTTAGTAAGAAAGCATTTTAAAAAAGTTAGTTTAATCTTAAAATTAGGTGCATACCTTGGATTAATTGCTTTCCTCTTTGCAAGTTTTTATTAATTCTAATACTCTATCAAAATTCTTCTTTTTGATTAAATTAAACAAATTTTCCTTAACCTCTTGATTTATTTTGTTATAGGGGTATGTTTGAATTAATTTTCTAGTCTGAGTTAAACCTAAATATTTTCTAGTATACTCAGCTTTGGAATATTTATACGTTGTGAGAAATCCACTATCTAACTTCTCCCTAAAAGTTTCTAATACAAAATTAAAATAATCTCTTAACAACTTCTGTTCATTTGGTATGATAACAGGTTCAAAAAATATTTGAATTGGATGAGTTCTATAAGTATTACCAGAAACATAAATTCCATTCACATTAAAATCTTCTGAAACTATTCCTAACCCAACTCTTCCATTATAAGAGCCTGTATCAACTGTTCGAACATATAATATATTAGATTCTACTATACTTTTCATTTTATCATTTATTTGAAGTTTTAATTTAATGTATTGATTATTACGATAGTCATTTGCATCAATAACGTCTAATTTATTATTTCCTTTATTATTCAACACATCTTTCTTTAATAGATAATACTTAACTATTAACGGTTTTAAAGCCTGATATTCTTCAAGAAACTCATCAAATTCTGAACCCGCACGATAATTAAATTCTGGTTTAAGTATATAACTCTTCTCTACTATCTTATCTTTTTTTCTAATTTTTATTCCACTAAATTCTATGATTTCAGATTTAGGGATTGGTTTCTTCTTGAAAAACCCAATACAGATATTAGTTCCAGTATATTCGAAAATTTTTGTTTCAAAGATAAACATCTTATTAATATTATAGTATTTTAATAAATCCAAACGAAATTTATTCGAAACTGAAGCCCCAAATAGAAAATTGGAAGGGATAATATATATTAAATTTTCAATATTATTTCTTAAATCATTTATCATAGCAATTTGATAAAGATCCTGATACCCTTCGTTCTTTCCTTTAAAAAGTTTTAAATACCCCTGAGTCTCTTTATGCTTTCTGATATACCCTAAATATAAATATGGAGGATTTGTGATATGATATAATGGCAAGTGTTCATTTTTTAAAAAGATAGGGAAACTTTCTAAATTATTTCGAAGTTTTATGTTGTTAGAAGCGACCTCTGAAGGGATTCCATAATTTTTCGCATTTTCTATGCATTTATCTACCATTTCTGGGTGAATATCAAATAGAAAAATATGTTCTTCAAAAAATTTTATCCGATTTTCAGAAGGAATTAAGTTCAATACTGGTAAAATTAAATTCCCTTCCCCTGCATACAAATCAATCCATCTAAATTTCCATAATTTTTCTTTTATTTCAGGATATATATAATTTAAGGAAATATCACTTGAAGTTAAATGGATACCATAAGATCTTCTATACATATTTTCCTCAAGTTCGTTTTTAGTATTTCCCATATTTCAATATAAGCAGTACACATACTTCTTATTAATTTTATCAAATTTTTTCTTTTAGAAAACTAATATGATTCATTTGCTTGAAAAATAAAAAAGAAAAAAATAGAATTGAACTTAAATTTTGTATTTCTGTAGCTTATAAATATTATAGAAATTTTCTATAGTTAAGAGAGCCATACCTGTAATCACTAAGGTCATTATAGCTCTAAAAGTACCATAAAATTCTGGTGCAACTCCTATATTTTGAAATGTATCAGAAGGCTCGTCAACTACAATTATTGGAAATATTTCTGGGCGCATCATCATAATTACTGCGATCGAGATTGAGCTTAATTTGACAATTATAGTTATAACATGAATAATTTGATGAGTGTTAATTTGCCTATTTCCTATTAATCCACGTGTCATATCAAGAAAACCTTCCGTTATTACAAATAAACTTCCAAATCGCACCAATAATAGAAACTCTGGATCTATTAATTTACTCAGACCCGGAATAGGCTGAATAAATAGAAATAGACCGATTGTTATAAGAATTACGCCACCTATAATTTCTCCAACAGGTTTGATAAATGGTTTTAATGGCTTACCATTTTTAGTTTCATATGCTAAATCCCTTTCCTTTGCGAATTCAACTTGCTTTTCTTGCTCTTTGAGTGATTTCTTCGATTTAAAATCTTCAGGGAAATATCCTTGCATTGATAATGCGACGAATATAATAGTAATTACTGCAAAAGCACCAAGAAGCCCTGCTTGTAACCCTGTAGCAAGACTTTCAACAACCTCCTCCGCACTTACATTTTCAAAAATAACATTGATTATCGGAGTAATGATATTGATTGCGATTATAACCAAAAATCCAATTATCAATACCTTTATATAAAGTGGCCAGAGTTCTTCTGTTATATATATTTTTGGCGTTCCTCGTCGTTTATATTCTTTTGCGATATTCTCTGGTGTTCCCATATGATCAATTGCTACCTGAACTGTTTCTAAAGTGGGCTGACCTGTTTTTGATAATTCTTCTGCCTTACTCCAGATGTGATCTTCAAATTCAGCCAAAATTTCCTTATGTTCCTTCTTTTCTTTTAACCAATCAGGTAATTTTGTTTTTACATTTTTTAAAAATTCTTTTATTAAGCTTTCCATCTCTTTTTCACTCATTTTCTTAAACCTCTTGTGTTTAATTCTTGTTCAATATTAAATCCACAAATTGTACAAAATTTTAATTCTAAATTAGAAAGATCGATTTTATTAGCACACATAGGGCAGTATAGATATTTATCCTGCTTCAAATTAACTTTAACATCAAATAGCGGAGCAATAGCTTCAGTTAACTTCGAATAAAAACCTACTAGATGGTTAAAGACTCTTTCGCCATATTCAGTCATACTATAAAATTTCTTTTTTCTCCCTGTTTCTTCTCTTCGAGATTTTATTATTTTTTCTCCTTCAAGCTTTCTTAATATTGGATAGAGTGTTCCTTCTTCAATAATTAACATCTCATTTGTTTGGTTTGTCAAATCTTTCAGAATTTTATATCCATGGAGTTCCTTTTCTTCTGATCGCATAATAATTGATAAGATGCAAAGAGAACTAATACCTCGGTTAATTTCTGTTTCTTGTTTTTCAACGTATTCCCTAAACTCTTGTGATGCAATTAAAACGTTTGAACCGTATTCTTTTACTCGTTTAATAATCGCTATCAACTCATTTTGTGTTTTTATACAATATAGTATTTTATGAATACTATATCACGTATAGTATATAAATCTTTAGATTTTTAATACAGATTGTTAACTTATTGAGATCAAAACAAATATATAGATATAATATATAAATTAAATAAGAAAAACGGGTTAAGAATAACCTATATTCCGTTTTAACGTTGGAATAACTTTATTACTGATTGGATATTAATAAAACTAGAATAGAGGAATAAAATGAGCGAAAAAGAATCTCATTTGCAGCGATTTAATAAATTCTATGTTAATTTTGTGAATCCGAAATTCATGAAAGTTAAACAAAACAGTAAAAAGTTTTATGATAAGATAACTGAACCGAAAATTGTCAAAATTTCAATTTATGTGAGTTTAGCCACATTTTTACCAGGAATAATAATAGGCTTGATCGTTGCCATAAATTATGGTCACCTTCCATATAGTGTATGGTTAAATTATATAAGTGATTTAGGGGCATTAAAGCATACTCCAGCACCATATATTTTAGATGTAACTTGCGCTCTATCAGCAATTTTCATTGTTCCTTTAATTTTAAATTTAAGTCGGTTATATAGTTCAAATATGAGTGAGAATATAGATAATTCTAAACGTACCCATTATATAAATAAATTTAGAAGAATTTTTGGGTATATGGGTGTATCATTTCTTTTTGTAGGAGTATTCGGGATGTTTTTTGTGGGAATATTTAGTTTAGATCGTTCTCCATTAAATGCTCATTATTTCTTTTCCACATTAACATTCGGGGGTTTTACATTCGGTGCTTTTTTCACAGGATTAGCAATTGTGCTTAAGAAAAAATTATTTCCTAAAGCAATTGGCTATTTTATGATATTAGGACCATCAATAGCAAGCATAATCTTTTTAATATGTCCAGAACCATTAACAAGACAGTTTCTTGAATGGATTATGCTGTTTAGTGCGCTTGGATGGTACTATATTATCGTTTTTATCACTTTACAGAAACTTAATTCCTTACTATTCTTCAATCCTAACTTTAAATGGTAATGAATTTCTTTCTAGATTTTACTTTATAATCGTAATTTTTATTTTATTATGTTATATACCTAGTTAAAAGGAGTCACAAATAAACTATGGAGCTATCAAATAGTTTAGAAAAGAAGTTAGACAATATAATTTCGTTTTTAAGAGGAAAAAAGGTATTAGTAGCTTTTTCTGGAGGAGTTGATAGCTCATTATTAGCTTTTCTTTCAAGTAAATATGCTAAAGAAACACTACTTATAACTGAAAAATCGATTCTCTATCCTGATGATGAAATTGAAGAAGCTAGTCAATTTGCTATGAAACATGACATTCAACATGTAATTATTACAAGGGATCCATTGAAAAATATTGATTTTCAATGCAACCCTTCAAATCGTTGTTATCTCTGTAAGACTGGTTTATATAATGAGATTCTTGAAATAAAAAGTTCTAGAAATTTTGATGTAGTTTTGGATGGCTCTAATATGGATGATCTTTCAGATTTTAGGCCAGGTATGCAAGCTTTAAAAGAATTAGAAATTTCCACACCCTATATAGATAACAACATAATTAAAGAAGAAATTAGGGAGATTTCTAAATTTTATGATTTAGATGTTCAAGCAAAGCCATCAATGGCTTGTTTTTCTTCTCGAATTCCATATGGGCAAGTGATAAATGAAGAAAAATTAATTATGATAAGAGAAGCAGAAAGATTCCTAAAGAATACTTTCAATGTAAAACAATTAAGGGTTAGGTTACATGAAAATAACCTTGGACGAATTGAATTCTTACCAGCTGATCTTCCCAAAGTTTTAACAAGAGAAAATATGATAACAATTAAAAATAAGTTAAAAAAGCTTGGATTTACTTA
Source organism: Promethearchaeota archaeon (assembly GCA_030603385.1). GTDB lineage: Archaea > Asgardarchaeota > Lokiarchaeia > Sigyniarchaeales > SOKP01 > Loki-b32. Next base: position 112,966 of record JAUVXW010000007.1, read on the forward strand.
TGTTACAGTAGATATTGAGGGTTTTCGCTCTGGTTCTATGAATGAAGCTCTAAATTTAGACAAAAACTAAGGTTTAGTTTTGCTTTTTTATAAATTCAATTATTCTATTTCGTTTATTTATTGCACTTAAAGCAGCATTTTCGATACTATTTTCCATTTCTTCCTTTAACTCTGGTATTTCTTCTCCTACTTTTTGTTTTATTTTTGTATATGCTGACTCTCGAAATCTAGGTAAAATACTTTCTTGCTTATCTTCGGTATACACCATTTTAACTTGACTTGAATCGTCAACATGACCTATCTCAGCACAATTAATATTTATTTGTCTTAAGTCTGAAATAATGTTATTGGACACTTCTTTAGAGCAATAAATAAGTAGTGCATCTAATGATACCCCTAAATAATCAACATTTACTTTTTTGAGTAATTTCAGAACATTAGGATTAACAAGTTTTCTCACTTCTTGTTCGTAAATGGTTACCCCACAATTTGCCTCATAGTTTATTTCATAAAGATCTCCTCTAAGACCTCCGTTTGTTACATCACACATAGCATGAATTTCATCAAGATAATCAGAACGTAATATTTTTTCACAAGCTTCAAGAAATTTAATATTCAAAGTCTCCTTTACAACATGATGATTACCTGAATATATTGCTGTTGTCGTTATTGTTCCCCCTCCTGCACCTTCTGTCATTAATATTTTATCCCCAACTTCAATATTCCTCCTAGCTAAAACTCGATTACAAATTCCAACAGCACTAACGCCCCCAACCAAGCGGTTTCCAATAACCATATCACCTCCAATACGTAGTGTTGAACCTGCGGTAATTGGAACTTTTGCTAATTCTGAAATTGCTGAAATCCCCGCCATAAAATCGAATAACTTTCCTACATCAGCATCATCACCTAGATGTGTATCAATCATAATCGAAATCGGTTTTGCACCTTTAACGTATAAATCTCTAAGGCATGCTCGAGTTACATGGAATCCACATATAAACGGGAAATCACTTAAACGAGAATGGATGCCTTCCATTTTTGAAACGATGATTAAATTTTTCTCGTCAAATTGAGTGTTTTTAAATCCCTGAACATCTTGTAGACGAACTGCTCCTGCATCATCTAAAGATTTAGGTGATAGATATGCTTTAGATTCTGTTTCTGATAAATCGGCTATTAATTTATGAACAAAAAAATCTCCGGAGCCCCTACAACCTACACCTTGATTGCCAACTGAAACATTAGCATTATTTATATCTAAAAGCTCTCTAATAAATTGGTTGGAAACTCTACTAATATCACTGTTATAGCATTCTTCTAATATAGCTTTAGCATAGTTTAATGCTGAGATATCATCTATTGCTTTGAAATCTTGATATTCTTGTACAATCCTTTCAAGAATTTTTCTCTCAGAATATCCTTTTTTTATTAAATTTCTCGTCAATCCTTCTAAATCGCTCAAATTGTTCAAATCCTTCTAAATTATTAAAAACTATGAATAAAAGTATATAATATATTTAAATTATTTTGAAAATTCTTATTTATAGTTGAAAGTTCTTTTATAAAAAAAGTAATATGACTTCTTTAAGAATTACAACACCTTGTCGGATACATCTTTCTTTAATAGATGAGAATGGCTATACTGGTAGAGTTGATGGGGGAATTGGTCTTATGTTAGACCGTCCTAATGTAGTATTTGAAGCTTCAAACAGTGCAAAAGAATTTAAAATTGAAGCTCATAAATATTATCGAGAATCGATTGAAGTAATAAATGAAATTGCTTCTAAAGTTTTTAAAACATTTAATATTAGTAATAAAAATTTTCACTTCAAACTTAGAAGATATTTTCCTTCACATGTAGGATTAGGCTCAAAAACTCAATTATCTTTGGCAATAGCTTGTGCAATAACAAAATTAAAGAATCTTAATCGTTTAACTACTGAACAGTTAACCCAATTAGTAGAAAGAGGAGGCACTTCTGGAATTGGATGGAGGGGTTTTGAAACTGGAGGTTTTATTTTAGATGGTGGACATGATTTTGGAAAAGGTAAAGAGAAGGAAACTTTTTTACCATCATCAGCCACGTCTTCAGTTAATCCCGCATTGACTATTTCAAGACATAATATTCCTGAAAATTGGAGATTTGTTTTAGTAATACCTAATATAAGAAAAGGGGCATATGGGGATGAGGAAATAAGAGTTTTCCAAAATTATGCCCCAATTCCCAGAAGCGAGGTAAATGAGGTATCTCATCAGATATTAATGAAGATTATTCCAAATTTAATCAAAAACAATCTAAAGGGCTTTGGAGAAGGTTTAAAAAGAATTCAGAGCTTAGGTTTTAAAAGAATTGAAATTGAACTTCAACATGATATTGTTAAAAATCTTTTAAAATTTTTTGATAATTATGGTTTAAAAGCATATGGAATGACCTCATTTGGACCTAGCGTTGTTGGAATCGTAGAATCCGATACAGAAGCAGATGATCTCTTAAAAGCAGTTCAAAAAAATCAAAAAAATCGAGGAGGTCATATCTATATCTGTAAACCGAATAATACTGGAGCAAAAATTGAATATATTGATTGATTCGAATGCCTAATGATAAAATATATTTTTCACCTGATTTAAGCGCAAGAGAGAGGGCGTGCTTTGAAACCGGTATTAAACTAGGTGCTCTTTATCATATTTTATCTGGAATTCCTATAAATTCAGATGAAAAGACCATTAGTTCCATAGAAAGAGGATTTGAAGCAGCTATCTCATGTCAACCATTCGTTAAATCTGTTAGAATTGTTTTAGATAGAGACAAAATTATTGGTACCAAATTCACAGAATTTGATTATGACGAAATTACAGGAAAAATTATCCGCGCAGAAGTAGTTCTTAAATATGAGAATATTGAAGTAAGCGCAAAAATAGATTGGATTGAAGAAATGCAGTATCCTCTCATGTTTATTGAAAAGATTCAAGAAACGTAATAGTCAAATAATAAGATTAATCCATTAATTTACTTATATATTTATTTACTAATTCTATAGTTTTTAGTGCATTTTCATTTTTTCCAAATCTTTCAATATTTTCCACATGATCGATTATTTTTTCATGGACTTTAGAAAGAAGAGGTTGGTTTTTGTTTTCTTTGGCAATTTTTAAACGGGTTGCTAAAATAATTGTTTCTAAAGCTAGATTTTCTGCTCTGTTGAATAATTTACTCGATTCTTGAAATTTTTCAGAATAAATAACATCTAATTTAAACACTGGTATTGTAGTTTCTCCGAACTCATCTGACTTAGTTTTTTGAAATTCACGTGAAACCTCACCTATTAGAATTCCCCATGCCTTCTTTATATAAGGCACATCCAACACATGAGATTCTAAATATTTAAAATCATAATAATTTGAAGGAAAATCTATCAAACCAATAGGAGAATTTGGCTCTTTTAAAGCTGCTAGAGCATATAAATAAACATTATCAACGAAGTTAATAGCGATCGTACCGTATTCTTTAAGATTCTTATAGGTAGTCGTGCTATAGAAAGGCGATATCTGAATTTGATCTCCCTCTATCATCCTAATACCCATACAGGAAGCATTAGGCTTAATATCTTTATCTTCTGCTGTTGTAGAATAAGTTGTAGCAATAATTTCATATAAATTATCTTTCTTCAACCCAAAATCTTGATAATCAAACATTTTCATTTAATACTATTACTATTGTTATTTTCTTCATTTTGTCATTTTTAATTTCTCTATGGAAGAGTAAGAAGTTAAAGAATAAATTTGGTCACCTTAGGCCTTGTTTCAATTTCAGGGTAAATTTTCCCAGTAATAGGGGGAGAACTGTTGTATATTTCTTCAATATCTATTAATCCAAATTCAATATCTTCGACTTTTTGAATACTGGTAAAGGTTCCTTTTACAACTTGACTGGCCATATCGAAATTAGCACCAATTACAGCGACTTTTGAATTAACGGGAATCTGTAATAAATCTTCCTTCGAAGCTGCTAATGGGAAATATAGTCTATTATAATCAACAGTATTTATTTGAAGATTTGGTATAATTAAAGGATAACCATCAGAAGAATCAATATATGCAATCGCTCTAACACCTATTGGATCTGAAAATAACTTATATCCTATAACATTTAATCGTTTCTCCTCTAGTCCGGTTTTTGCTTCTTTTCTAATAGTTCTAATAATTTTTCGTGGTATACTACTAGGTGGTAAATTTCTAATGGGAGTTACAGCAATAACCTTATTATAAAAGACTTTATAGACGTTAATATACGTAAAATAACGAAAAAACTCTGATCGATTAAAATAATCAAGGTCTTCTCCTTTGGTTTTAGTATGAGTAAAATCAGCTTTTACTTGAATAAATTTAAATGGAGGTTGTGCAGTCATATAAAAAATTCCTTGCTTTGGATTTTTTTGTACATTTTCCTTACTAGTACCAGCAAAAAATTGTCCCCATACTATTTGATCCCTACTTATCGCCCGATTTGATGTAATAATAGTAATATGGGGCCATCCCCGTGAATCTATAGTTGAGACTAATTTTACCATTACATCTGGTTGAGTAAAATCAATAAGTTTATCTGAAAATTCAGGAACCCAACCTAATTTATTATTATTTTCCCTCATAATTCATCAATTTATTTAATATTATTTTTAATCTACATTATCAACAAGATGGTGATCTTGATTTTTCATTATGTTTTCATTGCTTTCTATACTCCTTATCAGTCCAGACCAATGAGGATTTTTAACACCAGTAGATTCGGCAATATTGAGAAAATGTTCCATTTCTTCCTTTTTCATTAATAAAACGTCTTTTAACGACCAATCTATATTTAATCTCTCATACTTTGAGACACAAAGGTTATTAAAAGAAAGAAGATCCCATCTTTCAGGAAAATTATTTAATTTATTTACAATGAACTCTCCTATTCCTTTAAGATTTTCCTCAATAGCAGTATAAAGGGGGATAATTGGAGTTCTTATCCACATTTTTTTACCATTTCCTTTTAAATAATTAGAAATCCAAATAGCGTTTTCCAATATTGCTTCATTAGGTACTCCTGTAAATTCCTTATGCTTATCAGAATCTATATGTTTGATATCTAAAAGCACTAAATCTACATAGGGTAAAATTTGTTTATAAACCTTTTTAGAAGCATATCCACATGTGTCTACAGCAGTAGATATGCCATTTTCTTTACATTTTTTCAAAAAATCAGCTACAAAATCAGGTTGTTGTGTGGGTTCACCCCCTGAAACAGTTATTCCTCCATTAGATTCAGTGTAATAAACCTTATCTTTTTCAATTTCATAGAAAAGATCCTCTAACTTCCACCATCTACCTAACATATTTAATGCGGTAGAAGGGCATTCCACAACGCACTCTCCGCATTCAGTACATTTTTCTCGATCAATATTCAGTCCATTCTTATCAAAGGATAATGCTTTTTGTTGACATGTTTCTATGCATGTCTTGCATCCAATACATTTATGCTTAAACCATTCAAGTTGAGGAATTTTAAGTATAGATTCAGGATTATGACACCATATGCATTTTAATGGACAATGCTTAAAAAACACAGTTGTTCTGATGCCTGGACCATCCTCAGTTGAAAATTTCTGAATTTGAAAAATTAAAGCTTCAGATGCAGCCATTATCTTAAATTTTTTTAGTTTTAATAATAATTGTAAAATTAATAAAAAATTTCTACATTCTATGAGATTCTCTTGCGATAATCTCATTTTGTAATTCTCTTCCAATAGCAGTAAAGTATGCGTTATAACCTGTTACTCTAACTAGAAGATTAGTATAATTTTCAGGGTGTTTTTGGGCATCTTTTAACATCTCGACATCGAGTATATTGATTTGTAGAGCAGTACCTCCGTTTTCTACATAACCTCTTAAATAAGCTTTAAATTTTTCTTTATGCTCCGGATCTCTAATTATAGATGGATTAAATGTAATTGTATGACTTGCCCCATTAGGTAAATAATTAATATATTCTCCAGATTCAATTTTACCTCCTAATGTCTTACCAACAGAATTAGTAACCGCAGTAGGTCCCTTCATATCAGCTCCATCGGTAGGACAAATAGCATTTGACAGAAATGATCCATTATTTCGTCCATTTGGAGTAGCTATTGTATGACTAGCATCAGCTCCTGCCCAATAGTTCCATGATAACATTCCTGGACGATATCGATGGTTAGTTGGTGTTTTATAAATCCAACATTCTTCTGCCCATGTTTCCATTACCATTCTAGCTAGTTCATCAGCATCATCTTCATCATTTCCATATTTTAGAGCCTTATTCCTTAAGTATGTTTGCATTATCTCATTTCCTTTAAAGTCACTCATAATAGCATCCTTAATCTGCGCTATTGTATATTTCTTATCTTCATAAACTAGCTTTTTAATTGCTAATAATGAATCTACTGTTGTAGCAAAACCCACTCCTTCAACAGTAATAAATCTCAATTCAGGACCGCCATTTGTAATATCTAAACCTTGCTCTATACATCCCCGAACCATCGATGATAAGTATGGAGTACGAATAAAACCTCCTCGAAGTTCTTCGCACATATTATTCAAATCTACAGTATATTTAATTATAAATCTGACTTGTTCTTTCCAAGCGTTATAAAATTCCTCCCATGTTTGAAATTTTTCAGTATCTCCCCTTTCTGGTCCGATTTGCTCGCCAAGTTTAGTAATAATATTATCCCCAGGCATATTTTGTCCATTCCACAATGTTAACTCTATAGATTTAGTTAAATTAGGATTGCAATTTACAGTTCCACTTCTATCATTGCCTTGCATTGTGTTTTCCAAACAACCTACTACTCCATAATTCCAAGCTTCTTCTTTAGGTATGCCTTCTTTAATCATTCCAGCAATACTCCTCTCATCAAAATTTAGAATGAATGGAGAACCCTGAGCTCTAGCAATCATATCTACTAAAATATCTAAAAGTTTATCAGGAGAATTTCTATGAATCCTTACATTCGGTTTAGGCTCAAGACTAGGGTACCACGAATCTATAACTTCAAGCATAGTATATGTAAGTTCATTTGTTAAATCCTCTCCATTTGGACCACACCCTGAGAGCGTTATAATTTGACCAAATGCTGATGTTATTCCCTGTTTACCAGCCTTGATCATTGCATCATATGTTGTATTACAATGAAACCAGAAACTACCTAAAATGTCTTTTGCAAACTCTTTAGTGATTTTTTTTTGCTCAATAACGTCTTTTTTGTACAAATCCCATAGGTATTGATCAAGTCTCCCAAAAGAAAGGCCTGCTCCAGGGTAAGATTCTTCAGCCATTACTAACATATGAATGAGCCAAACTGTTTGAACCCCCTGCCAAAAAGTCTCAGCAGGTTCCCATGGCACTCTTTCTAAATTTCTTGACATTTGTTCAAGTTCTTGTATTCTTTCAGGTTTAAATGTATCTTCTTTTAATTTTCGACATTCTTCAGCGTACTTTTTTGCTAATTTCCTTGGAATTTCTGCTGAGATCATCATTGCCCTAAGTTCTTCTCCTTTTGAACCCCTTTTTTCCTCTTCGCTAAGGTTATCGTATGTCTTTCTAGCTTTTTCATAAATATGTTTAAATCCTTCTTTAACTACTGTTTCATAATCAGGTATAATATGACCTGATGTTGCTCCTAGATTTCCGAAACCAGATTTATGATATTTAAAAACAGCTTCTCGATTTTTTATATTTTTTTTCCAATATTCTTTCGCTTCTTCTTCATTAAAACATTTACTTAATTGTGTATTAAATCTCCCACCTGCAATTAAATCATTTTCAGAAATAATTTCCTGAGGAATATAGTCAAGCATAACTTTTTCGAAAAATATTACTCTTCGTTCGGGTAATGATAATTCCCAAAAATCATCTGGTAATTCTATTGGTATAGCCATTGATCTAAAAGATGAAGCAAATACACCTTTATCATTTTTTCCCAAAATTTGGATATAACTATATACATCAGGAGACACATAAAAATCTCCCTCATGAAAAACAATATCCCAATCTGTTCCTGTTGTAAATGGCATATATTGGTTATTCCAACCTCGTTTTAATCCCTTAAAGTAATAATTTCTAAGCCATTTAGAACGAGGAGAAAGATCATGAGGTTCAGCAATAGTAAATTTAGGCTCTTCTTTTCGATTATCTTGATTTCTATTAATGTTAATCATTTAAAAGATCACAAATTGATATTTCCACTTGAAAATATATTTTAATATTTAATCTAACTAAAATAAAGCAAATTCAATTATAAAATTTTAAATTTATAATTATTAGAAATTATTAGAAATTCTAATTTTACTTAAGTCTTGCTTCAGAAAGATGTAAATGATCGGTCTCTACTTCTACAAAAGCTTGGAATATTTCTTTTACTCGTTCATTTTTAGCCTCTGCTGCCGCCTGACCGTAAAATTTTATAGCTCTATCCTCTCTGCTATGGGATTCTTCTAGGTTTGGTTTATATTCAGAAGCACATTTGTCGTACTTTGGATATTTAACATTTTCCAGTTTTAAAATTTTCTTCCAAACTGAAGCATGTTCAGCTTCTACTTTAGCAAGAATTTTGAATATTTTTTGACCATCTAATTCAGGAGTCTTTTTACTCGCACATTTATAAAAGATATTATTAGAAACTTCCACTTCTAAAGCTTTTTCAGCATTCGCTTTATCTTTTTCATTTAATTCAACATCCCAAGCACCTGTATCATCATATTCTGTTGATTCTACAAAATATTTTTCGAAAGCTCCACAAAATGGACATCGACTTGGTGCTTCCTCGCCAATATACGCTTCTCCACATATTTTACAAACATAAACTTTTACAAAAATCTCTATCCACCCCTTTTACAAGAAATTTAAAATATATATTAAGGTATTAAAAATTCCACAGTTTTTATATTTTTAACTTAATTTCTAAAAACAGATATTGTTAATTGTAAACTAAAAATAATAAACTTTCGACATATAGAAATATAAAAAAAAATAGGATAAAGAAATATTAATTTCTTATAACACATTAAAAAACTTGTCTGAATTTGCCTGAAAAAAAACTGACTTGTCTTGGAATAGATCCAGGGTCGAAGAGTTGGGATTTCTTCGGTTTGGAGAATAAAAAAATAATCCTAGACACATCTTTACCCACTAAAGAATTGATAAATGATCCTCAAAAAGTAATTACTATCATTGATTCTGTCAAAAATCTTGATATGATGGTTGCTCCAAGTGGGTTTGGACTCCCTTTAAAAGATGTAAATGAAATAACTGAACAAGATATCTTTTTCACATTATTAAAATTTAACCAGAAAGCAAAAAACAAACTTATTGGTCTTGGAGAAGTTTTACGATTGATCAAAGCCCAAAATATACATGGAGTTATTGTTCCTGGAGTCAAACATCTCCCTACTGTTCCTAGATATCGTAAAATTAATAAAATTGATATGGGTACTGCTGATAAAATATGTACAGCAGTAACAGGGATTAAAGATCAAATGGAACGGTTAAGTATTCCTCCTGAAAGTACAAATTTTATTATGGTTGAAATCGGTTATGGATTTACCGCTGTTTTAGCAATTGAAAACGGGCAAATAATTGATGGTATTGGTGGATCCAATATAATGGGTTTTAGAGCTTGTGGATCTCTTGATGGAGAATTAGCTTATCTAATAAAAAATATTCATAAAGATAATATTTATAAAGGTGGGGTTGCCTTCATTTCAGGTTATTCTGATTTAAGTTTAAAAGAAATTACATTATTAGCTGAGAAGGATGAACAAACTAAAACTGCCCTTAAAGCTTATATGTCAAGTGTAAAAAAAGCTGTTTTTGGCATTTCTTCATCTTTTTCACAAAAAAACAAAATAACAGAAGTTTTATTGGCTGGTAGAGGTTCAAATTTATCATTTTTAAAGGACAAAATGATCCACGGTTTGAGAGACGTTGCACCTGTAAAAATAATGAATTCATATAGTCAAATAGCAAAACGTGCTGCTCAAGGTGCTGCTTTCATTGCTAACGGGATTCTTGGTGGTGATTTTGAGCCAATAATTAACAACCTAAAAATTAAACAAGCTTCTGGCTCAATATTAGATGATATTTATATTCCATTTGAAAAAGAAAAGTGGATACGTGATTTAGATTAAAATTTTAATAATCACCGGGCAAAATAGCTATAACATAATAGAAAAGATAGTTGTTTCTGTAAAAGAACATAGAATAAATATAATTAAAGCACCTACATCAATTTCGGCGTTTCTAACAGAGCAAGAAACATCTTCAATTTTAGAAAAGACACAAATTTTTAACTATGATTTGGTCTTATTACCTGGTTTTGTCCAATGGGATTCATCGAAATTAGAAGAAAATTTTTTTATTAAAATTAGAAAAGGACCTGAATTTGCTTCTGATTTACCAGTTATCTTAAAAAATCTAGATCAAATTGAGTTGTCAACCAACCTTCCAGCAAATAGATTATTAGAGGTTTCTGGAGAAAGTGAATACCATGATTTTGTAAAAAAACAACTAATAATTGCAAAGGAAGAGCTAGGGTATCATACATTTTATATCAATAAAGAAAAATCCAATCTAATAATAGGTAGGTATTTACCACCACCAATAATAGCTGAAATAGTAAATTGTACAAATAAAGACAATGATAATATTCTCAAAAAAGTAAAGCATTATATCGATTCAGGGACAGACATTATAGATATTGGATGTATATCTAATAAACCTAATCCAGAAAGAATTAAGGAAATAATCGACTTAATCAGGTCTAAATATAATGTTTTAATAAGTATTGATTCTATGGATAGTAAAGAAATCAATGCAGCAATAGATCAAGATATTGATCTTATTCTAAGTCTAGATTTAGGTAATTACAAAGAATTCTTGAATCTCCCTAAGAATATTCCCATCGTTATTCTCCCTACTAATATGAAACAAGCATATTTTCCTAAAGAACCTGATGTACGGGTTAAAAATTTGTTCAAATTGACTGAAATATTACAGAATAGCGGATTTCAAAAATTAATTGCTGATCCCTTATTAGAAACGCCTATCAGCCCGGGAATATGTAATTCCTTAGAGACTTATTTTCTTTATAAAAAACAAATTACCCTTGAGAATTATAAAGGGTTTGAACTTCCCCTATTCTTTGGAATTTCAAATGTTGTTGAACTTATGGATATAGATTCGGTGGGAATAAATGGCCTTTTAGCTAGCATCGCTACGGAGCTAGATATTGGCATTCTTTTTACTGTTGAACACAGTACAAAATTAATGGGAGGAGTAAGGGAGTTAAAAGAGAGTTTGAAATTGAATTATATTGCAAAATATAAAGAAACACCACCGATAAATCAAGGATTATCCGTTTTTAAGGCGAAAGGAAAAACTAGTCAAGAGACACCACATATAAATAAAAAAGGAGCGATCATAGTTGATTCTTTAAATCCTCAATATGATCCAGATGAGAAAGGGTATTTTAAAATTTATGTAAATCATTATTCTAAACAAATCTACATTTTACATTTTTCAAATACGCATAAACTATTAAATACAATGGTAGGAACGAATGCTGAAACGATAAGTAAAAAAATAGTAGAATTAAATATAACTGATCATGTACAGCATGTAAATTATCTTGGAAGGGAGTTAAGTAAAGCAGAAATATGTTTGCAAACAGGAAAACCATACATTCAAGATGAAAAAATAAAATAAAATAGTTGTTGGCTATACTTTAATCCATTTATACTATTTCAAAACAAGTTTTGAGATCCATACCTTTTTCCAATAAAGGTTGTAATTTCGTCATATTTTTTCCTAAATTAGCCATATGTGCCTTTATCGCATCTCCGTCTTTATATTTCTCATACCATACTATTGTATTTTCTTGATCTTTTACCGTGTGAGGAATATAAGCTAATAAACCTGGCTCGGATGCTCTTACTTTTGGCACAATTTCTTTCAAAACTTCTTTTGCTTCTTCCATTTTACCTTCTTTAACGTGAATGGTCGCAATAATTGAAATTGTCAAATACTTTATACCTCCAAATTAATGATGAAATTTATAATGATAATTCAAATTTAAATGATTTCTAAAGTAAAATTGTAGCAGAGGTCAATTATAGTTTAAAAAAATTCAAGTAAGTTAATTTCACAAAAGGGAAAAAATATATTTAAGAATGAAATCTTTAAAAAAATTGCTAAGTTAAATAATCCTATTGTTATAGTAATATAACTAAATTAAAAGGAAGGAAATTATGATTCCAAAAAAAATGGAAAAGTTTCTTAACGAACGGTTACCGGAAGCTACTCTTAAAACCCATCTTAAAAAAGATAATGGAAAGTGTTATTTAGAATTTAGTAATGTAGATGAACATCTTTTATCCAGACTTGGAATAATTGTTGATAAATTAGGACCCTACCTCGTTTCATGCATTTGGGATGAAAAATCACCAATAGAAATTGGGGGTTATCTTGTAGTCGACAATCTAAGTATGGGTCAACCGAGTATGGGGGGAATTAGGATGCTACCTAATATAATACCTTCAGATATTCATAATTTAGCTAGAGGTATGACATTAAAAAATGCAGCAGCTAATCTTCCCTATGGTGGAGGGAAGTCTGGGATCGTTGCTGAGAGAGATATCACTATAGAGCATCGGAATGAAATTATTCGTGGTTTTGCTAAATTAATACACAGATATATCGACATTTATTTGCCCGGACCAGATGTTGGCACTAATGATGCTGATATGAAGACTATTGCAACAGAAAATGGTATAGATTGCGTTCTATCGAAACCTGCTGAGATGGGAGGTAATCGAATTGATGAGCTCGGTGCTGCTGCTGGAGGTGTGGTTATTGCATTACAAACATTATTACAAATCATGCCTAGATTAAGAGTACTCTCTCAATTTGCTAATTTAGAAATTCCAGAATCTAATGATCTTAAAGTCTTAATTCAGGGTTTTGGTGCTGTTGGAGCGCATGTTGCTCGTATAATGAAAGAAAGAATTCCTGAAGCTAAGGTAATAGGCATAAGCGATTTAGAAGGTTACTTATTTAATGAATCTGGTTTGCCGATTAATGATCTTTTCAAATTATGGGAAGAAAAACGCCTAGTAACTAATAATTATTTTCAAGAAAAAATAATATCAGAAGGTTACAAACACCCTACCAAATTTTCCACGAATAGAAATAATTTACTTCTTGAGAATGCTTTTTGTTTAATGCCTGCCGCACCTGTTTTTAATTATTTAGGCGTACGCCTATCTGAATCTCCCTCAATAACAGTTGACCGTATGGGTGACTGGGCGTTAATTGTAGAAGGAGCTAACACATACAGCCCAGACCCAAACAGAAAGGCTGCACGAACTCGAATGGAACAAATGGTATATAGAGAGAAAGGTGTAATGATCGCCAATGATTACTTAGTTAATTCTGGTGGCGTAATCTTTGCTGCTCAAGAACATATTATTAAATCACCAGATTATTTACAAATACCTGAAGAAATGTTAGGTGATAGTAAAGCTGTAGAAAAATGGTTGAAAGATCATGCAAAAGATTTTTCTGAGCTGTCAAAACGACGCTTAAAAGCTGGAGAGGAATATAGAGAAGATGTTATTCATCACAATATGATTGAATTAGTTGATTTACTAGCAGCGAATCCAGATATGCTCCCTTCAACAGCAGCTGAACGCATTAGTCTTCAACGTTTAACCGCAAAGGAAAGTGAACGTACGGCAAAAGATATTATGATTTCAATACCAACTATTGATGTAAATAGCAGGATCCAAGACGCTGCTGCCCTAATGATTGAAAAAAATAGTGGAATAATCGCTGTACTTTCTCAAAATAAACTTGTAGGAGTAGTAACAGATTGGGATGTAACTTCTGCCGTAGCTTCTGATAGTTGTGATGTCGAACTTGAAAAAGTAATGACTAAGGATGTCATTTTGGCATCTCCAGATTTTTCTATTCTAGATATTGTTCGAGAACTAGAGCAATATCAAATTTCTGCGATGCCTGTAGTGGAACAAGGAAAGGTTTTAGGTATGGTTAATTCGGATCTGATAACACAACGCTATTTCTTAGAATATTTACAAACTCACTAATGATTAATAAAATTTCAGAATTTTATATAAAGTATCTCTCTGAGCTGGTTTCTTGCCAGCTGCTTTAATTATTTTGATAATTTCTTCTGGAGCCAAATACTGACCAAATTCCGCTCCAGCACTTCTTGATATATTTTCCTCCATTAAGGTTCCCGAAAAATCGTTTACACCATAATTTAAAGAGATTTGAGCAAGACGAGGTCCAAGCTTTACCCAAGAGCATTGTAGATTATCAATGTAATTATTTAGAAATATTCGAGACAAACAAAATAATTTTAAATCTGCTATCCCATAACTTGGTTTTAAGGGATGATCTTCTAATCTAGATAAAATGGGATTTTCTTTTACAAATGGTAAAGGTACGAACTCTGTAAATCCATTAGTCTCCTTCTGAATACTTTTCAAAACTTCTAAATGTTTAATCCTATCCTCCAGAGATTCAATATGTCCATACATTATAGTTGAAGTTGTTGGGATTTTCAGGTTATGTGCCATAGTGATAATATCAATCCATTGCTGAGTGGAAACTTTATTAGGGCATACAATTTTCCTAATTTCATCAACTAAAATCTCTGCTGCCGTTCCTGGAATTGAATCTAATCCTGCTTTTTTTAGCTCTTTTAAGGTATTTTCTATTGAACTTCCATATAATTCCGACATGAAGTAGATTTCTTGTGGAGAAAATGCATGAGTATGCATATTTCTATCAATATTTTTAACCACTTTGAGAATATCTAAATAAAAATCAAATTTTAATTCAGGATTTATTCCACCTTGAATACACACTTCTGAGCAATTTGAATTTTTCGCTTCAAATACCCTATCTCTAATTTCATCTAAAGATAATAAAAATGCATCTTTGTGATTAGCTGGTAAACTAAATGAGCAAAATTTACATCCTTGAAAACATATATTTGTAAAATTTATATTTCGATTAATCACAAAAGTTACGATATCTTCTTTCTTTTCAAAACAAATTTTATTTGCTACATATTGTAATGCAAAAAATTCTTTTCCACTAACTTTTAATAATTTTAACGCTTCCTTAGAGGAAATTTCCTCATTTTTCAACGCTTTTTCTAGGATTTCCTTTATATCTGTTTTTATTTGACTGAACATCTGAGAAGCTAACATTAATAATTTATATTATCTATAGTTTTTTTAATACTTTTTGGGCAAAAGTCCTTTTTATTTATAAACTTATCATAGATTGGGAGCCTCTCTTTAAGTGTATAACCTTTAGATCCACAGATCTTTTTTAATTCATCAATTTGAGGCCACTTATTTTCTGGATTAATATAATCTAAAGTAACTGGAGATATCCCGCCAAAATCATTTATTCCCATTTCAATTAATTCTTTTTCATATCCAGATATTAGATTAGGTGGAACTTGGATGGAAATATCATTTTCAAAAATAATTTTCGCAATTCCTACAATTCTTAAAATATCTTCAATTTTAATTGCTATTTTTGGTTTATACAAAATTCCTGGTTTTTCTACAAAGTTTTGGATTATTACCTCTTGTATATGACCATAAGTTTCGTAAATGCTTTTAATTAATAACAAATCTCTTATTCTATCATCGAAAGATTCCCCAATCCCTAATAATAATCCTGTGGTAAAGGGTATTCTTAATTTTCCTGCATTATTTATATGCTCAATCCGTTTAGAAGGGATTTTTCCTGGTGATTGTTCATGTACCTCACCTTTCTCGAATAGTTTCATACTAGTACTCTCAAGCATCAAACCCATACTAGCGTTATAATCTTTTAATAGTTTCAATTCATCAAAAGTAAGTATTCCTAAATTAGTGTGAGGTAATAGATTAAAATCTAATAAATATGCAGATATATCCTTCACAAATTCAATAAAATCACTACAATCTCTTTTTTTTAGTTCATCCTTCACTTCCTTAAAACTATCTGGTTTTTCTCCAGATATTATTAAAGCCTCTTTACAATTGAAACTAATTCCTCTCTGAATTATAGTTCGCATTTGCTCGTTTCCAAGTAATATGATATTTCGTTCTCCATCTATTTTAGGGATTTTATGGTTATAAAAACAATAACTACAGAAATTTTGACAATAATTTGATAATGAGAGTGTAAAATTTTTTGAATAAGTAATCACAAATCTTTTTTCTTTAGGTACTGCGGATTTTATATCTTTGACTTTCTCTCTTAATCTTTTAATGGAAAGACTTTTTAGCAGTTCAATTTTTTCTTCATTCATCATTGCTTCCTACGATATCTTAAAATTACATAATTATTCCTGTTATTTATTTCGATTAAATCAAATCTTAATGCATCAGTCATTTTATCAAAACCTATTCCCTCCACTAAACTAATTGCTTCTTTCCCCCCTACAATCCAAGGTGCTACAGTAAGTCTTATTTCATCAATTAAATCTTCTTCTATAAAACTCCAATTCAAATTTCCTCCACCTTCTAGTAAAATAGAATTTATTCCACAATCCTTTAAAATTGGCATGAGTTTTTTTAAATCCACACATTCTCTCGTTCCCGCTTTGATAACTTTAACTTTTTTCTCTTCATATTTTTTTATCTCATTGAGAGATACGTTTTCAGTTGTGCAAATTATTGTAGGATAAATCTCTGGTTGAAAAGAAATGACATTGGATTCAATTGGGATAGCAAGGTTGCTATCTACAACAATTCTATAGTAGCCAGTATGGTCATAAAATTTAATATGCAATTTTGGATTGTCTTTCAAAATTGTACCTTTCCCAACCATTATAGCATCAACCTGTGTTCTTAATTTATGAACTTCTTTCCAATCAACCTCATCAGATAACTCCGGATCTCCCGTTTTAGAAGCAATTTTTCCATCGATCGTCATCGCTGAGCTTAATATGATATATGGTTTTTCAGTTTCTCTCAAATACCACATCTCCTTTTATATAGGTTTTTATAATATTTTCTGATCTTGTTCTTTGAACAATTATATCAAGGATATTGCTTTCATCTAGCTCATTTACGTAAAGGTTTGAATCATTTAAGTTTATCACGAAGAAATCTGCGTATCTTCCTACTGATATAGCACCACGTTTAGTCTCCAAATGAAAGTTTTTAGCTGCATTAATTGTCACCATTTTTAATAATTCTTTAGAGGTTAATTGTATTGTTTTATCATAACTCCCTAAAACCCTTGAAATTCGATATAAATAACGCATTTCTTCAAATAAATCAGAATTATTAGCCATTAAATTATCTGTTCCTAAAGATATAGGAATTTTTAATCTTAGAATTTCTGTAATAGGTGGAAATCCCACTCCAAAATATCCATTACATCGAGGACATAAAATTAATGATTTCTTTTCTTTTTGAATTCTTTCTAAATCTTCTTTAATAAATTTTGTTCCATGAACGATTATATCAACTAAATTATCGTTAAACAAATCACTTATTAATCTTAAATTGCGATTTCTTTCAGCGCAATGGCAAGAAATTAGTTTTTTAGTATTTTGTTTTGATTTGGCAATAAATTTCTTATTGTTGGCAGAAATTTTGTCATAACTAGCCAATCCAAGGCCATCCGCTAATTCAAAAATTAAATCTATTTCGCTCTCATCCATAAATCGACCGAAAATTAAACAATTTATTGGAAATTGTTCTATAGATTTTTTTAAAAGTTTTACACCATCAATGCCCCCTTCCCTGAAATCAATAAAACAAGTTATTCCATTTGAAAGCATTTCTAAGGTTGCATTTTTAATACCTTTAATTATGATCTCTTCAGAAGTTTGCCTAAGCAGTTTATGCTTGAGACCAAACGGTGGTGCTACAACTTCAGCTAAGTCTTTATTAAATCCTAATTCTTTCGCAAAATTATCTCCAATATGGGTATGAGAATTAATTAAACCTGGTAATAATAAATGATTTTGCATGTTTTCCGCAATTTCGATAGATGTTTCTGGATTTTTATGATTAATTTCTAAAATAATTCCATTTTCATCTATTTCTATAAAAACATCTCTCTTAAGCACTAAATCCTCTCCGATTAGTGCAAATTTCGTGAAAATTCTTTTGTTGGGCATATACTTGAAAAAATCAAATTATTTGAAAGATATAATATAAAATATATCTAATCTTTTTTAAGAATAGAGAAAATAAAAATAAATATTTAAAACTGGTGTTTCAAAATTCATAAATTTAAAATGGATTTACAGGATTCTGGTTCAGCAATAGATATTGCTATAGATAAAGTCGGAATAGTTGAAATGGAGAAAAAAGTTGAAATCGTACAAGAGAACAAAAATTACTCTTTTTATCCTAAGATTTCAGCATTAATCGATCTTCCTGCCCAACAGCGTGGTATCCATATGTCGCGAACTACTGAAACTATAGAGGAAGTTATAAATGAAGTAATATATAAACCAACCCCTACAATTGAATTGGTAGGTGATAGAATTGTTAAAAGGTTACTAGAACAACATCCATACACTTCAAAAGCAGAAGTAAAATTAGAGGGAAAGATTATCGTACAAGTAAGAGAAAATAATACTAGGAACATCCAAAAATCTTACAGTATTAGTTCCTACGTCAATGCTAACAGAAAATCGTCTGATGAAATTGAATATCTCTACTTCATTGGAGCAAGTGCTGTGGGGATGACTGTATGTCCCTGTGCAAAAGAAATGTCTCAAGAATACGCCACAGAAATTATTAAAACTAGAAAAGATATAAAAATCAATGATGAAGATCTTAAGAAATTAATAAATATACTACCCTTTTCCTCACATAATCAAAGATCCATTGGTACTATTATGGTTCAAATAAAAGACTTAACTGGTCAAAAGATTGATGTTTTAGATATCATTGATGTAATTGAAGAATCTATGAGTGGCAAGATACAATCTGTATTAAAAAGACCTGAAGAAGCCGAATTAATAAGAAGTGCTCATTTAAAACCTTTATTCTCAGAAGATGTTATCAGGGAAATGGCAAAAAATTTCATTTTGAGAGACTTTCCAAACATAGAAGATAATTATGAAATAATATTTAAAATTGAAAGTTTTGAATCTATTCACCCTCATAATGTTTATGCTGAATTAAAAACTAGCATTGGAGAGTTAAAAAAAAAATTAAAAATAGAAAAATAATTATCTCAAATTTTCCTTGTATCTCATTTTTTATTATTTACAAAATGCTTTAAGACAACTATATAATTTTTTACAGTCAATATTTTGGGATTTTTTCTATAATTTGCTGGAATTGGGGCATTACATCGAGAACAGAGGTTTGAACTTCGCAACCAATCCTTAAATTCATCTGCATGAGCAGGATATCGACATTTAGGGCATAAAATTATTCCTCTACCTCTGTCTTCAGGAAATTTCGGCAATTTAAAACAAAAGATACATTTAAAATCCTCTGTTGATAAACGTCCTGCTTTTGGTTTATATAAATTAAAATTACTTATTTTTCTGGTGCTTTGTTTACTTCTTACTTGTGTTCCTGCTGGTCCTCTACTTACAGATCGAGTAGATGTTTTGGACCTTGTAGATCGCCTGTTTGCTGTTGGTGTTGATCTCGATGAATGACTAACTGATCTTGATCTATTAGTTACAGTTCTGGTTGAGGGTGTTGGAGATGATCTTGTTGTTGTACGAAGACTTTCTCTATATCTTCTAGGACTTATATTTCTTCTAGGTGATGCTAATTGATTTAATCTATTTGTACGTTGTGTTATGTAATCTCTTGTTAATTGGGGTAATTGTGATCGCGTCCCAAATAATCCTGGGATAATAATTATTAATATAGTACTGATAAGCAATGCTAAAAGATTAAGATCTATTAAAAAATGAAGAGGTATTAAATGGAGTTCATAGAAGTCGATAAGTGAATAAAAGCTTATCCAATAAATAATTATGAAAAACAGAATTGAGATACCTAAAATATATCCAAATTTACGTGCATTTACGGATTTCGTTCCAAAATAAATTACATTATATTTTTTGAAACAACGATATAGAGAAATTGAACCATATAATATATAAGGAAATCCAAATAGAATACCCCACCAGCTTAAATACAAATCTGAATCTTCTAGAAGATTTTCTCCCAATAAACCTGTAAAATTTCCCCAGATTGAATAAAAAATTCCAATAAAAACAGGAGCAATTGTAAAAAATGCAGTATTATGAGGTGAATTATATTCGCGATATTGTTTAATATTTTTTAAAACCTTAAATGAAAAAATTAGCCAGATTCCAATTAACAACCAACTTACAAATACATTAACAGAATTTAGAATAGCACCATGTATTATGCCGATAATTGAAAATGCAATTAATAGTAGAGCTATTGATTTAGTTTTCACCACGGCTTAATAACCCCCTTCTATATCATAATTTAATCTTCGTCATATTCTAAATAAATAGGTTTCCCCTGAATAATAGGATTCATAAATGCTAAGATATCTGGTAACATTCGTATGTCTAATGACCCTTTAATTCCATATAATAATGGATACCACGTTTTTGTCTTCAGATTTGCTCGATAAATCTCAAAACCCGCTGAAGTTCCATCAATAAGGTAAGGATCAATAACAAGCGCAACGGCTTTATCCCAGAGTTTTTGATATCTTTCTTGAGTGCCTATATCTTCACTAGACATGAAACAGCCAAAAGTTGGATGTGAATGATACCATCCACACAAGAATAATTTTTGTTTTTTAATATCTCTATAAGCTCTCACATAATTCTTATAATCTTTAATTTCTGCATAAACTGCGGTTCCATGCCCCATTGGGTAAACATCTTCGATATGTAGTATTTCATTTTTATCTAATTTTCCTCCAAGAAGCCCTATAACTTCCACCCAATTTACTTTTGGAATCTTATTATTAGCATATTTAAGCGCATGGCTTGCTATTTTAAGGATTGCTTTTATTGAAATATAGATTTCTTTTTGGATTTCCAGTTCAATTTGAGTTTCAACATTTTTTTTCTCTACTATTTTAGCAGTAGGTTCTTTTGAATGTTTTATGATTGGTTTAGTATTTGATTTCTGTGTAAGCATAGAAGTAATTTCTTCTGTTATTTCTTCTTCTTCTAATTTAAGCTCTTCACATATTTCATCTAATAATTCTTTTTTTATTTTTTCCTTAATTTTCCTCTTAATTTTATCTTTTATTGAATTATTAGATAATTGTTTTTCTTCCATTAGGAATCACCACTTCTTATTTGCATACTTTTTTACTAGGTTTTTAACTTTTTTCTCGAAAAACTTAGGATTTTTCATCATTTCTATTGCTGCTTTTTTATTAAAAACATCCGTTGGATTTACATATTTACCACGGGTGTTTAACATAGCAATTATTGCTTGAACAACTGTTACTGCTTTTTTTGATGGACTCCATCCACCTTTTTTACCAATAAAAGAGGGATCTACTAAAGCTAGACAAATATTCCTCTGTCCTTTATATTCAGTAGGTTTTGGCCAAAAATTTGGATGCCATATTGGAGTATGCATTCTTACAAAAGGCGGTTGTTTAGGATACTGAGTAGGAAATTTCATTTCCAATTTAAAGACACCACCCCCATATGCAGTACCTTTAGGACCTTTAATAGTTAGAGCTAAATGGTCAATACTCTTTCTTTTTGGATTGAATGGTTTTAATTGAACAATGGCTCCTTCTTTAAGCATTTTTTTTAATCCTGCAAAATCTTGGGAAATACGACTACTTCTTATACTCATTTTTTCATACCTTTTTATTATTTATTCTAATTCTTTATTATTATATTTTTTTTTAATGTGTTTTTTGTTAAATTTTATATAAAATATTTTTTGGTTAAATTCTTATCTCAATTTTAAGGTTACAAAAATTTCTCCATCCTTAAACCCTGCAGCTGTAATTAATTCATAATTTCTCAAATCATTTTCATCAGGGGTCTGTTCTAAATCTATAATCTTTATATCATTGAAATCTAATAAAGTTAGGATTGGCTCAGAATCTTTATCCAGTTCAAAACCATTATTTTTCAATATCTCAATTAATCTTCCACAGGGTGATTGAGATCTCAATTTTATAGAAACTCTTCTAACATGTTTACCACATTGAGAACATTCTGGATTTCTCTTTTTTTCAATATGATAAAATTTCATGGTCATTGCATTAAAGATTATATAACTTTGAACAGGCTCACCTAATCCTTTATGTCCCTTTCTCCAATGAAGAATTTTTACTACTTCATGTGATTGTAATGCTGAAATAACTGCGTTTATTGTTATTATTCCAGGATCATGTCTATCAATAATTTTTACAATATCATCTTCTGTATATTCAGGTAAGAAATTATGTTTATTAGCTAATTCATTTGCAACCTTTTGAATGAATTTAATATCATTTAAATTCTTTGGATTTGGTTCTTTATCAAATTTTTCTTTAAATGCCATATCTCCTTTGAAAACGCAATGAATTCTTTTTCGGGGGACTCCTACAACTGTACAAGCTGCCATCTCATCATTTTCCCCGACAGGTAATGGATTGCATTCATAACAAGCATTTTGGTAAGGAAATATTGTATATACATGGCCATGATAACCAGATACACCTCCATCCACTAGAGGTTTTTTGAATCTTATACATTGAGCATTTAAGTTTAAACGTGCATTCATCGAATCAAGGCCACCTATGATAACATCAGCAGCTTGATATATCGCAGGATTCAATCGTTCTAATGAAGTATGATATCCTTTGACAATGATATTAGGATTAATTTCCCTTAGTTTTTTAGCCGCAACAACTGCCTTAGGCTCTCCGATCTTTGCTCCAGTGAAAAGAATTTGTCGGTTCAAATTAGAGTGTTCAATGATATCTAAATCGACGAGATCTAAATAACCAACTCCAAGCATAGCTAAGTTCTTAGCAATTTCACAACCTAAACCACCAACACCTGCTATTAACACTCTCGAATTTTTTACCAATTTTTGAGACCAACCCTCAAAACGAAACTGGCGGTCATATAAATCTCTCTCTTCCTCTGATAGTTCTTTTCCGAAAAATTCTGAACCCTTATCCAATATTATCACCATTAATATTAATAAAAAAAATAAAAAAAAGTTGAAGGTCTAAACGCCCTTATGTTATAATTTATGAAGAACATTATATAAGTTTACCCAGCAGTACTAGCAGGGATCAAAAGAATATCATCTCCATCATTTATATGATATTCTTTTAATGAGCTATTTTCATCCATTGTCACTCCACCAGATGATAAATGAAAGTCATTAGGATCAAGTCCATATAAATTTCCTAATGTTTGCTTAATGTCATCAACGCAATTTCCGTCATTCACAGTTAATTTTTCCTTCTTTTCACCAGGACCAATAGTTGACATGAAATATAAAGTTAATTTCTTTCCTGCTGAAGGGATTTTAGTCATGGGTGTTTTAGATTTCATAGGTTCTTCCCCAACTAAATCCTCATCAAATTTTTCTTCAAAACTCATTCACATCACTTCCAATTTTTTTTATTTTTAATTTTTTTTTTTTATTAACTTAATAAAATCGGATTAAAATGATATTATAAAACCCTTTGGCATGATTTTGAAGTTTTTCAAGCAATTTTTAAAAACTATAAAAAATATGGTTGTAGTTAACATTTATACATTTATTGTACTTATCATGGCATGAAGGAAAATAGTTCCTCAATCTCATCAATAGGTAATCTTGAAATAATTGAAGTCGTGGGAGTTATAATCTGCCTTGATAATTTTCTTTTTTCCTCTAGCAGTTTATCAATCTTTTCTTCTATTGTTCCTGTAGCAACAAATTTATAAACATTAACATTCTGATCTTGACCAATCCGATAAGCTCTATCAGTGGCTTGTGACTCCGTGCTAGGATTCCACCACCGATCTACATGTATTACAGTTGTTCCTTGGGTTAAATTTAAGCCAAAACCACCAGCTTTTAGGGAAACAATTAGAATTTTTGAACTTACCTCTTTACTTGATTGAAAATCCTTTACAATCTTATCTCTTTGATTGGGATTCAAGCTACCATGAAAAAATGATACTATTTTCCCAAATTTAGCGTTAAAAGCCATTAGTAAAATATCCCCCAACGTTTTATACTGTGAAAATATGAGAACCTTTTGGTCATTTTCAAGAATGTTCTCAATAATATCAAAAATCCTCGAGATTTTAGGAGATTGTACTAGAAAATCCTTGAGGTTTTTCTTAAAATCATATTTAGCTGGATCAATTTTAAGATATTGTAATGGGTGATTGCAAAGTTGTTTTAGCTTAGTTAATAGTTTAAGTACAAGTCCACTTCGCATTTGTGCACTATTATAATTCTCTCTTATATCCTTAATGACGTCATTCACGATTTTTTTGTATAGGCTTATTTGGGAGGCAGACAGGTTAATATATATCGTTATTTCATTTTTTTCCGGTAAATCTTTAATCACTTTTTTGTCTGCTTTTAAACGTCTCAATATGAAGGGATCTATAATTGATTTTAGTTTTTTGATTTTTTCAGCATTTTGGTAATTCTCAAT
>JAUVXW010000046.1 GCA_030603385.1 Promethearchaeota archaeon
GCTAATTTTGCATCTGGTGATTGTTTAATGTGTGAGGGTAACCAATTCAATCGGTCTTCATTTTTTTCTATATATGGATTTTTTTCTGCCATTATGTGGTCAGTATACTTAGCTTGTTCCGGCATAGGGCCATACCCCGCCTTAACAGCCTCTTCTCTCATTGCCATTAACCATTCACCAGCATAATTATGAATTTCAGGGATCTGACATTGTTGTACGCATGCCATACAAACAGAGCATTGATAAAAAATCTTCGTTAAGTTTTCACTCCATTTGAGTTTATCTGTACTTATAGCCCATGCCAGTAGATTTTTCCCACCTAAGTAATATGCTTCAAACTTCCCAAATTCTCCAGATGGACACACTCGCGACCAATTAGCATCTTTATAAACTGTCCTACAGGTCCCACATTTACCACATTGAAAAAATATCTCCTTATAATGCGTTAAATCCTGATGCCTTTGAAGCTTCTGGTTTTCATGAGTCAAAGTTATTTTAGAAATCCCCATTCCAGATATATTTCTTACTCTTCTCTTAGACATATTACTCTTCTCCTCTTCCTTGTCCTGGATTCATTATCTTATTTGGATCAAGAATCTGCCTAATTTTTTCAATTAATTCACCTGTAGCGGGAAAGATTTTTTCTTTGTGTGTCTGATACGCCCATTTTGGTGATTTATACATTATCGCACCATCAATTTTTTGAACCCCTTCGTGAATTTCTTTTAAAAGATTCCGTGCTCTTTCGATGTCATCAGGATCATTCTTATTAAAATTAATATTCGTTCGAGCAACACAATAATGCCCACCAAACATTATTCTACTATAAAATTGTGGAGGTTTATCATATTTTAAACAGATTTCCCTTGTTAAATTATAATAATTCACAATGTCTCTTGTTGAGCAATAAGAGCCAATCCATTGACCACCACCACCTCTTGAGAAATTCCAGCAACCCCAAACCTGAGTTGGGGGAGTATCTATAGCCTCTACACCTTCTTCTCTTGACATAAGTTGTATATTGCCATTTTTACATATCTCTTTAATAGCTTCACATTGAGCTTCATGTTGCTTAGCAGTAAATGCTTGAGTTGCAATAATCCCAATAAAATCTGGCATATTCTTTTCTATAGCATCTCTGGGTACATTCTTCTCATTTAAATTTTGGACTGATTGGCTCCAACCGAGATTAACTACAACTATATCAGTAATTCCAAGACCCGCTTTCGCAAGTTTAAGCATTACAGGAATTCCATCATCCATTTTAAGTGTTGCACCCGTAAAAACCTCATTAAAAGGTAATCTTGGCCATAATTTAATAGCGGCTTTGGTTACGATCCCGGTTGTACCTTCCCAACCTATAAACAATCCGGCTAAATCTGGTAATGGTTGCCTACCATACCAATATTTAGAAATGCTACAAGAGCCTATTTTAACAAGTTCTCCCGATCCTAGTACTGCTTCTAAACCGTTTAGAAACTCAGCACCAGACCCACCAATCATACCTAAATCAAACATCCCATAACATAGACATGCTGGAACCACCCCTGTACCTGGAGGTGACCATGTTATTCCCGCTCTTAGATCAGGATGATTTTTTTCGAGGTATCCTTGTAATTCTGCCCAGGTTATTCCTCCTTCAACCACAGCATACATATCATCTTCGTTTACTTCTAACACTCGATTTAGTCTTCTTAAATCAACAACAATTCCTCCTTTTCTAGGAGTGGCAAGAGAGCCAAAATTTATACCAGAAACCCATGGAACAATAGGAATTTTATTAATATTCGCAATTTTGACAATTTCCTGAACTTCCTCTGCAGTATTTGGCATAATTACACAATCGCATTTTCCTTCTGGCTCAGCTGTTATAAAATCATAATGGTATAGAAATTGCATTTCAGGTTGATCTGAAACATACCTTTCCCCAACAATTCCTGCTAATTCCGTAATAATTTCGTTGTTTATCATTTTTATTCACCTTAAATTATATTAAATCCTTTATATTATTTATAGATTAATTGGAAACTTCCCATACTTTTTACATGTATTAATAAAAGTAATAATATTTTTTTCTGGAGTACCAGGTGCAAGGTCACATGCGGGGCTTGCAATATATTTCCCATTCTCTCCTACTTCTGAAAGGCAATTTTTAGTGATATCTTCAACTTCTTGGGGTGTTCCTCTTAATAAACTAGTGGTAGATACGTTACCTGCTAAAATTATAAATTTTTTTCCAATTGATTTAAATGTCTCCTTTAGATCTACATCATCTACGCTTATAATGAGAGTCTTTGGAATTTTAATCCATTGTTCTATTATGGGTTGAGTGTAACCACAGATATGAATAAAAATTCCCATTGTATTTAATTTTAGGTTTATCCTCTTTAAATAAGGAACGCAAAACTCTTTAAAAAATTCTGGGGAAATAACCGTTGATGATGCAGTAGGTTCTGCGATACCAACAGAATCTAAACCATTTTCAATTTGGGCGTTACCAAATTCAATACAAACTTCAGATACTTTTTTCATTAATTTATGTACTAGGGTTGGTGACTTTTTCATTCCTCTCATCAAATTTTCAATTCCTACTACATTCGATGCGGCTGTAAGGGGACCCTCGATGACACCACTATAAATAAAACCCTTTTTACTATATTTCTCTCGATATAGTTTAGCACAATCCAAAATAACGGGCATTCGACCATCTTTTTTAGGATCTGGGATTTCTAATTCATCAACATCACTTAAAGAATTTATTGCAGGCTTGTTAGGCATAGGTAGGACTTCCTTTTCATAATACAGCTTAGCCCCAAAGGATTCTGAAATAATATTCAAATCGACTAAACACGATAATAATTCCACCTTAAAGCGGTAATGAATGTCAACTTGCGATTTTATTAAATGATTTGCATTTGACACTATTTCCTTAGCAGAAATCCCTGTTTTCTTAAAATATTCATTTACACTATATCCACCTGCTAATAATAACGTAGGAACTGTGGATCCAGGAGTTGCAGTTAACCCTTTTGCAAATTCTTCCGATACCCCATACTTTTTTAATCCTTCTACAATTAAACTCATTTGATCTCCTCTTTTCAATTGTTTTATTGTTTTAAAAAATATGTATTTAAAGTATTAACTGCTTCAATTGCATCTTTACAATAGAAATCAGCTCCAATTTCTTCCTTGAATTCTGGGTTGGTGGATGCACCACCAATCATTACTTTTACCTTGTTTCTAAATCCTTTTTCCTTAAGCTTTTCTATTATTAGACGCATTTCATCTAAAGTTGGAGACATTAAAGTTGATAAACATAAAATTTGTGCTTTAGATTTTTCAATTTCTTCTATGAAATTATTGGAATGGACATTTTTCCCCAGGTCAATCACATTATATCCAGATATAGAAAGAAATGTAGATACAATATTTTTACCAATTTCGTGAATATCACCTTTTACAACCCCAATCACAACTGTTGGTTTAACATTCTCTTTATTTTCTTTTAAATGAGGTGTGAAAATTTCGAATGCTGCATTAAGAGCATCAGCAGATAAGATTACTTCTGGAATGAAGTATTCATGATTTTCATATAATTTTCCAACTTTTTTCATCCCACTTAAGAGAGCAGAGAAGATCGTCTTTTGAATATCTAAATTTTTTTTAACAATTTCTTGAGCAATTTGTTTAGCATTTTCTTCATCACCCTCTATAACTGAATCTTCCAATTCTTTTAATAAATTCATTTTGCTTCAGCTAAACTTCTATTATTCACCTTTTAAATAATATTAAATCCTTTATATTATTTATAGATTAATTGTATTTTCACATTAATTGATGGAATGTTTGAAAAGTTGGACAAAGTAATAAAAGTATTTGGAGCAGCTTTAGATGCCACAGATTTCCCTCTTAGTCTTCAAATTAAACAAAATTATCTAAATCAATTGGCTCAAAATCTCGTAATGGACCCTAATTTTTTAGATCCCTACGAAGGATTACTTTTATTTAGCCGTGTGTTGTCAAAAGATAAATATCTTAAAATAGGTAAATTTCCTATTGAATCCTGGCTGACGCCTAAACCAAATCTCGAAGATTTATCTTTAATGAATCAACTGGAATTTCAAAAATTTACCAATAAAGGCACTATTAGAGTTTATTCAGAGAGACTAGCTAACTATGTGAAAAATAGTATATTACCAGATTTTCCTTTAATGATCGGAGTAGACCATTCTCTAACTGGGGGGGTCTTAAACGCATTATCTAATGAATTTGGACCGGAAGATTTACTTATCCTTATTTTTGATGCCCATTTTGATGGATTACCTGCTAACATATCATTGAATATAGCAAAATATATGAATGAGCATCCTGAAGAGACAAATCCCTTGATTTCAGAACATATTAATGCTGTTAATGAAAACGTAAATATTGTAGATACATACACATGTGCTTCCTTTTTGTTTTATTTAATGAAAGAAAAGGTTATATTACCTGAAAATCTGATAATTTTCGGGTGCCAGGATTATCCAGACATAAAATTTCGATCATTAGATGACCCCCGAATTGTAGAATTTGTCGAATTTTACAATGAAATGGAGCAGAAAGGTGTAAAATTTATCCCAAAATCTGATTCATCATCAATGATAAGAAATTTGTCAACAATCTTAAAAGAAACTGAAAAATCAAAAATCTATATTTCTTTTGATATAGATGTAGGTGCTTTAAGGGAAATAATTGCAACTCGGTTTAGGAATGCTATTGGAATCGATCAAACGACTATAATAAATGCTGCTAAAAGTATAAAGAATGTAATAAATTCAAAAAAGATTGACTTAATAGGGTTAGATATAATGGAGATTGAAACTTATTTACTCAATAGAGTTTTTCCTAAATCAGGAAGAACAGATCAAACCATTAAGGTTATTGATAGTTTTTTAGATGTTTTCATATGAAGAATACTATGGTAAGACATTTCTGTTTTTCCCAATTGGGCATGATTCAATACAAACATTACACTCTATTACGGTATAATCAGAAAGATACCTTTTATGAGTTTCCAAATAAATATAGCATTTCTCCTTAACATATTTACCATTTATAAACGCATTTGCGGGACATGCTTCTATACAAATATTGCATCCCTTACAATACTTACTTTCAGTAATAGGTTCTCCACAAATAAGTGGGGCATTTGTGACCAAGGCTCTTAACCTTACTTGAGAGCCAAATCGATTAGTAATCAATAAGTTGTTTTTTCCAATTGGTCCTATTCCTCCTAACGCAGCTGCTTCCTTTAAGAATAATCCAGGACTATATGAAATAACACGAGAATTAAAACCTTTCTTTAAAAGATATCTGCGAATTCGATGACAAAATTGTTCAACAACAGCGTCAGCAAACTGATGGCTCCATACGCCCTCTCCCTCTTTATGGCTCCAAGCATCAAGTACAATATCATATAAGTGAAAACCAATAACTATTACTGTTTTCGGATCATCAATAAAGGTATAAGGACGATTTTCTTCTGGATAACGCCCAAACAATAATGGATTGGCAAATCCTACAACGTCTACACCTATTTTTTTACAATATTCTTTAATGTCTCTAGTTAGTTGCTGATCTCTTTCCATAATATAATTCAATTTTTGATTTATTATTTTATAATTATAATTTATACTAATTAGTACTTGTGCCAATTTACTTTTTTGCCATATTAGTTCCTAACTTGAGATAGCTAAATTGAATATAATTTAAAACATACTACTAATTATAGATTAACAACAAATTCAAAAATTTAGACAATAAGAGTTAAACCACATCTATTTATTTTATTAACCATATATTTATTATAGAAACCAAATTTAATAGTTTAATATTATAATAAAATATTATTAAGGTTGATTTATACAAGATTTATAACAGATATCAATCATTAATAATTAAAATATAATAGTAAAAATCCAAAAGTCTGACCTTAAACGGGGAAAGGTATTTAAGAATGTATGATGCTACTTATAAGGTAGTAATTTTCGGCGATGCGGGTTGCGGTAAAACCACACTAACACAGAGATTCCTTACTAATTTATTTAAGTCAGATACAAAAATGACTATAGGCGTAGATTTTGAAGTAAAGAGTATGGATATTAACGGAAAAAAAGTAAAGCTTCAGATTTGGGATTTTGGTGGCGAAGAAAGGTTCAGGTTTTTATTGCCTACTTATGTTAGAGGTGCTAATGGTGCTCTTTTTATGTATGATGTAACGAATTATTCATCCTTAGCCCATATTGATGATTGGATGTTAGTTGTTCGAAAGGAGATTAAATCAGAACCAGACACATTTCCAATTATAGTCGTTGGTGGTAAGGCAGATCTTATAGATGATCGGGAAGTTACTGGTGATGAGGGTATCAACATTGCAAAATCAAGGGGCGTAGATGGCTTTATAGAATGTAGCTCAAAATCGGGTGATAATGTTGAGGAAACTTTCGATGCTTTGACCCGCTTAATGATACAAAAATCAAAATTGCTTTGAGAAAAATAAATTAAAAAATATTGAGAAATCTCTTTTTTAAAATAATATAGAAGTAATGTTTACAAATCTTCCTCTTGACTTTCTAAAGCTTCTTGTTGCTTTAGTCTTAAAGTTTTTCTTCGGTTAGATACCATTATTTGAAAATCTAAATCCTTCTTATATCCAACAGCGAATTTTAAAATATTTTCAATAATATATTCTTCGCTTGTTTCTCCCTTAATGTAGATTCCATCAAACATAGGTATTTCAGAATACTTTCCTACCAAAATTTCTAACATTTCTTCAGGCAACACGTCAGATCTATCTTTAATTGCTACACTCATCAATTCTTCTAGTTTACCATACATTTCTCGTTTACTAAATTGACAAAGCACGCATTTAGAGCTTCGATTTTTGAAAATGTTTATAATAATTAACCCTATCAGAAATTTAAAATTTCTTATTAGAGTATTCTTATCTCCACTGTGAAATTTTGCAATATATTGGTCAACAAACTTTTCTGCCATGAAATACAAATCAGCAAAATACAATGCTCTCTCAAAATAAGCTGGAACAATACAAAATATTCTAGTGAACCAGAATGGCTTTATTCCTTTTGGGGGGTCCTCGTAGAAAATATAATAAACTATTCTACCATCTCTTTCTTTATATAGGGTAGATTCTTTTTTTAGCATATTCAAATAGGTTGAAATAGTTGATCGAGCGATTTCTTTAAAATATTTTTTATACTCTTGCTCAACCTCTCCAGTAGTAATCTTATTTTTCCCTTCTAAATAGAACTTTAATATTATTCCTAAAATTCTATTTTCATGGAGCCTTCCCGTTTTAATTTGCTGTTCTTCTGACTCATCTTCCCGAATATGATATAAATAGGCTATTTCTGGGGCAAATTCTTGAATTACTTTATCAATTATTAGAATTTCAGAATCTTGTATCTGAATGCTATCGAGTTTATCAGTTTTAATATTAAAATCTTTTATTTTAGAATTTTCCGACAAGCCTTGATTACTCTTTATTGTAAATTTATTTTTATCTATATCTCATTATTAAAAAAAATAATACTTCTTAATAATAATTTATGTTCGTCTAAATTAGAACATTGTTTATTTATTTATGTTTCGACGAAAATCATCTATATTTTAAGATATAATGAGATATTTACTTTATTCATCTCCTTTTAACGAATTAATATTTCTGTTATATCTCAAGCAATAATGTACAAACACACCAATATATCACTATTTCTTGTACATCGGATCTGCTTCTTGTAATGCACGTCTTTGCACTTTTCCTATGAAATTTTTAGGGAGATCACCCATTATTGAAATCGAATATGGGCATTTATATGGAGCCATATTATTTTTTGCCCATTCTTTTATGGATTGAGGTGATAAATCGCAATCTTCACGAATAGCAACCCAAGCTTTAACAATTTCACCAAATTCCTCGTGAGGTAAACCCGCAACAGCAGCTTCAGTAATATCAGGGTGCTTCATGAGAAGCTCTTCAACTTCCTTAGGGAAAACGGAATATCCTTTACATTTTATGACTTGCTTTTTTCGATCTCTGATTTCTACTGTACCATCTTCATTCATAAACCCAATATCTCCTGTTAAAAGCCAAATCTTACCATTATATTTTTTAAGTGTATCTACGGTTTCATCTGGTATATCTAGATATCCACGCATTACTTGTGGACCAGTAATACATATCTCACCACTATTTTCTATACCAAATTTCGTGTCTTCTGGATTCCCAAGGCATATAGGTCCTTCAGAAAAATCATCAACAGGCCATATCCCCCATTCTGTACCTGGAAAGGGCATTCCTATGCTTCCAATGGGACTTTCACCAAATAAATTACCTACACTTACAGCTGGACTTGCCTCTGATAATCCATATCCTTCAACTATTCTTCCACCTGTACTCTCAACGAATTCATCTCGAACCTGTTTGTGTAGTGGACCTGCACTTGAAATACATAAAATTAACTTTCCCATTACTCCAGGGAATCTTCTTCTAAGATTTTTGAATTCTGCTAATCTTTTAAACAACATTTCTGTACCCGCATCTATCAACCCTTCTTCACATGGTAATCGCTCAATAACCTCACATAACTCGTTTTGGGAAGGAGGTGTTGGAAAGAGCATTATCCACCCCCCTATTGCCAAGGTTGTGTTCATAACTACTGTATGGGCGAAACTATGAAACAAAGGAAGTATTCCTATGTTTCCAATTTCCGGCCTTTCCCCTCCTAACCATAATTTACATTGTTTTGCATTAGACACTACGTTAAAATGCGTCAAAACTGCAGCTTTAGGTAAACCAGTTGTACCCCCTGTCATAATATAAGTAGCAGGATGTGATCTAACATCAATTTTAACATCATCGAATTTCGGTTCTGTCTTTAAAAGATCATTAAACTTTATAGCACCTGGAAAATCTACCTTGCCAGTAGGAATTCTTTTTACAAATTTTCCAATTGCCTTTTTTACGCCTTTAATGTTCGTAAGATCAGCAAGATTGGTATAAACAATTGTTTTTATATTTGTATCATCTATGATTGGTTTTAAAAATTGTTCATACAGGGCATCTAATACAATTAACATTTTAGGCTTCGTTATATCAAGCTGATGCAAAATTTCAATTGGTTGATAAGTAGGGTTGATTCCATTTGCAACTGCTCCTATTCTCGTAATAGCATAATATGCAATTATATATTGGACGCAATTAGGTAGATGCATTGCCACTACATCACCCCTTTTAATCCCCAAATTATCCAATGATCTAGCTAAAGATTTAACATAATCTTGAAATTGTTTATAGGTGATCCATGTATCTAAGAACCATATAAAATTTTTTTCAGCAAATTTTTTTACTTGATCATCTAAAATTTCATTTATAGTCTTTTCTTCAAAGATTGTGTTATAAGGAACTCCTTCGGGCCACCATTTTTTAAACCACCGTTTGCCTTCGTCCACATAGAAGGGATCTGAAATATCTAACTCCATAATTTATTCACGTATATCAAAATATAATTTGTGTTTCTATGTGACTTAGTTTTCTCATAATTTAAAATTTTTTAAGTGGTATAAAAAAAAGAATATAAAAAAAAAGAAAATTATTAAAAAAACTTCTATTAGATTTTAAAACCTACTATCCTTTCTTCTCTTGATTAGTACAGTAGCTACACCAACTAATCCAACACCAGCTATTAAAACAATCAATGCCCAGAACTCTTCAGATTGGAAGACCATGTAAACTGAAAAAGTAGGGTCGTGCCATATTCCACTTCCATCCTCAAATTTAGGATAACAAACTGCCCAAACCAAGACATTAAATTCCACTTGTACTCTTATGTCACTAGAATAAGTACTAACTTCCCCACCACCCTCTACTGTATAAGTATCATGCTGCTCATGTTCCATTATCCATACTAAAATTGGAATCATACTGGTACTAGCTGGATCTGTCAATCTAGCAGACTCACTCCCATATTCATAATCAGGACCAGCGATGTCAATAAATTCAAGTTCATCTTGTGCTTTAGTACCTAGATAATTGCCAACCATTAATTTATGTTCAGTGCTGTTATAATGTTCCTCTTGTAAGAGCTCTTCTGGTTGATCAGGAATTTCACCCTCTGTTGCAATATCTAATTCAAAGTGTAATACTGTTGACACATATATAATAGCTAAATCTAGTCCTGCTATTGGTGAATTAGCTCCATAAGCCTCAGGATCATTCCAAGGAGCAAAAAATTGATCTAATTTCAGTAAGCCATGGGCAGCACCTACTTCTTTATCTACTCCTGGTTCAAAAGTAAAGCCAAAGTATATATATTCTAGATTTTCTTCTGGCGCATCAATGTAAGAATATAAATCTATACCCAAAGGAACTGCAGTAATAGTTGTACCTGTTGCATTTAATCCCCAAGAAATACTCTTATTGTTAGGATTAATTGTAGGTTTTAGGAAATTAAAATTATCCACTGTTCCTAAAATTAATCGATGAGTGAGTTCTGTACTTTGAGGCACATCTATACTTTCACCATCGACTATTATTGGGGTGTAATTTGCAGAAATATCTTGACTATCGTCAATATCATTATATAAGAAAGCTCCTGCTAAGTGATGAGTGAATAAGTAAAATTCAATATTACATCCATTGAAAGCATTTATGAAGGCTGCTTCTTGATTTCCTCCACCTGTTGCAGCATCTAGAATCGCTCCAACATCTATATGAATCTCAAAATTTTTAACCCATAATTGAATTAAGTCAAATGAGAATTGAGTCCAAATGGTTTCTGCAATCTCTCCAAGAGTTGGTGTTAAAAGCCATTGCATATAATTGTCTTTTCTACCCTGCGCTGTAGTGTTCCATAAGTCTAATAATGCCATTCCATTGACCACATCATTTTCAATAGAATCATCAGTAGGATTCAAACTGCTATCATTACCGGTTATATACCAGCTTTTAGTAATATCAAATTCCGCACCAGGTGTGATAGTAAGTTTCTGCCAAGTAATAGGATTTAAAATGAATAATTCATCTCCAGTGAATATATCATTTATATGAATTAAGAACCAAGTAAGTAATGAAACTCCTTCTTTTATTAGCTCTCTAGATAATTCTCTTTCAAGTACTTCTGTTTGAACCCAAACTTTTTTAAAGAAATTAATTAATTTATTAGCTGCTGTAATAAATGACCGATCGTTATCCCAAATTACTAAGGTTACTCCCGCCCCAACCTCCAGATTATAAGTAAACTCGCCATTTTTTTCAACTACGCAATAAGCATGACCAATATCTGTATGTGACATTGATGTAAGTGTTTCTACTTCTGGCATATTCATGTATTCATGAGGAGCAAAATAAATATCTCTTATATCACCTTCATCGGCAAAATTATAGGTTCCCGTAAAATTTTCTGTATGACTAGCACTTAAAACAAAAACGTTATCTAACATTTCATGCTCAGAAAAGTCTAAACTTTGAAGAAATAGCAACTCAAATATGGATTCAAATATTTTACCCCCATATCCTAAATTTTGACCAAATAAGGCTCCAAAACCTCCCTGAAAACCTTCAAAAATACCGGCATCCACTTGGTCTAATTTGAAAACATCATCTGTAGTTATCTCCTGACCGTTAACCATGATCGGCATTGAAGCGATAGAAACAAGAAGAATAGTAAAGATCATTAAAGATTTGGTATTAATACTTTTCATATTCAACACAAATTTTTTTCAAAAATTGTTTTTTTTTATTAAGGTAATAAACATACTTCAGCTTTTTAAAAATTTATGTTCTAATATAATAGAATCTTTAAGGTTTAGAATTCTATTTGTTATTCAATAAAAGAAATCTGCTATTTCAATCTAAACGTAGGAATGTATAAAAAAATACAAAAATATACAATGCTGCTGAAATTACCAGACTCCAAACTCTTAGTAATTGAGATAATTCTGAAGTAGTAAAAAGGACGTTAGAGCCAATAAATACAGCAGCAATAAAATATCCAAATAAATGGCTTTTAAAACTTTTAATTTTAGTTTTTCCTTGGAAAAAATTAACGATTGAAATAAAAATTATAATTACAAATCCAGCTATATAGAATAGATCAATTACTTCAAAATCTCCTATATCTAGAAATAGAAAAAATCCAAATAATATGACTTCGAGTACCCTAACATTCCAAAATTTTTGTTTTTTTGAAGGTTCTACAAATAATTGTTCATATTCAGATATTCCTGAGTTTAAAAAGAGTATAATAAGAGATCCAATAGCCAATGCTGTAAATAATGAATATGAAATAATATAAAGATATGGAAGTATAGGAACCCAAATAACGTTCCATAAGAAATCTGCCAATACAAGATATTCAGGTAAAACAACAAATGAGCAGAATATTGGAAGCAATGCAGCAATAGCCATCATTATCCATGTAGTAGTTGATATCTTAGTATCTTCTTCCCATCTCTTTTTCCTGAAAGTGGTTAATCTCCAAGCAAAAGATGCAAAGCTTAGTATAGATATTAAAGGTGTAATTAATGGGAAAATAAATATAAGAAGAATATATATTGCATTAATCCCATAGAAAAATTTTAATCTTGAAGGGACAACACTTATAGTTCTATCGAAATCATCTAAAGTATCTGCAAAACGTTTTGCAAACAAAATCAAAAAAAATAACCACGAGACACTAAAAACTGTTGGGCAGAGTATTTTTATTAGCACTACCTTAAGTGTAGCATCATTTGAAAACCATAAACTAAAATCAGCAAAATTATAAATTAAAAAAATTGCAATTGGTACAAGGATTATCGATATTAAAATTGTCAATCGGCTTAATATTAGCCCTTTAATCTCTTTTGGCATTATTTCTTCTATTACATTGAATTTTTTAATTAAAATTACATAGATTAACAGTTATTCTTATGTTTCTTAGAAATTAAAATATTATTTTTAATTATTTACTTTTTAAAGATTTCATTAATAATGAATAAAATAATTTAATTAAATCATTGATTATTACCTTTTAGCACCACAATTCGTGCAAAACATATCATCTGACGTCAATTTAGCCCCACAATTAGTACATGTTGTCTTGCCCATCATAACTGAACTTTCTATTGCTCTATTTACATCTGAAATTTCTGTGACTTCTTCTTTTCCTTTTGATTTCGCTTTGGACCCTTTAATTCCTCCTGGTTTATATTTTAGACTCCCAATAAACCCCCCAAAAACAGCCCCTACTAAGCACCCTTCCAAGATAGCTGTAAGCACTGCGACAAGATAGGGTAAATCCGTTAAGCCTATTAATACTCCATCTAATATCGCAGATCCTAGTGGCGTAACTAATGATAAGACTAGATAGGCGATTGATAAAATAGTTGCATATCCAATCCCTATAGCAAGACTAGAATGGATCCCTCCTCTAGGTGAATGAGCAAAGATCCCGCTGGTAATAACGCAACATAAAATCCAAGGAACCGTGACAGCAATAATTAGCCCTATATTCTCTGGACGATAAAATATACACCAGTGAATAGGAAATAAGAAAATGAGACCAAGTCCAATAAATGCTCCTGCTATGATCTCAACAAAAAGCCCAATATCGCCAAGCTTACCTGTAATAATGCCTAACGCATCATCAAGATTCTCAATTAGGCCCCCTGTCAAACCTTCAGTCAGATTCAAGAACCTAAAAGAAATCCACGCCATTGGAATTAAACATAACATACCCGCACAACCACTACCTATCACTCTTTTCCAACCCAGGCTTATCCCCTCATGTTTCCATAATTTTTAAAAATTATTTTTTTTGTTATAAGATTTTCAAAAAATTAATGAATATATATATTTTTGTTTTTATCTTAAGTTTTAAACACTAAAATATCCAAGTCATTAAAAAGCAAAATAGACGCTGTAGATGGTTATATCCTAATTTTTATAAAAGAAAATTAAGTCCCAAGTAAATAAATTCTGGTATAATCAAACTTGATTCAAAATATTGATTCAAAATATTATTAAAAAAATTATAAAAAATAATTAATAATAAGACTTAGTTTATTGAATTTTAATGATTCTCCCTTTATCCATTCGGATTGTTTTAGTTCCATACTGAGTTAAATCTCTATGTGTAACAAAAATAATAGTTGTCTCCATTTCTTTATTTATATTCTTTAAAAGCGCCATAACTTGTTTTTCTGATTCAGGGTCTAGATTTCCAGTAGCTTCATCTGCTAAGATAACCCTTGGTCTATGAATAATTGCTCGAGCAATGCCACATCTCTGCTTCTCACCGCCAGACATCTGAGCAGGATAATGATCTTTACGATCAAGCAAATCAACATCCCTTAAGGCGGTAATTGCTCTATTTTCAATTTCTTTTTGGCGTAGCACTGTTGGCCATAAAACTGCTTCTACATTTTCAATAGCGGTTAATGTATTTACTAGATTAAATTCTTGAAATACAAAGCCTATTTTTTGGCGTCTTAATCTACTTAATCTATCTTCTGTTGCTCTCGCGATATTTTCTCCATCAAATATTATCCTTCCCGAATCAGGTAAATCTAAACCTGAAAGAACATTGAGAAGTGTCGACTTCCCACAACCAGTTGGACCTTGAACAATAACAAATTCACCAGATCTAATTTTCAAATTAACATCTGCTAAAGCTCGAATAATAGCACCTGCTCTTCTATATTCTTTATTAACATCTACCGCTTCAATCATAACATCTTTATCTGCTGACATTTTTCTTTAACCTCCCTACTCACCTACTTTTTTCAGTGCAATTATTGGTCGAACTTTAAGTACTTTTCTATATGCTAAAATAAAAGCTAAAATTTGGACAAAAATAAAAATCCCGCTTGTAATAATAACAGGAAGTAGATCCACTAGAATTACAATACTTACATTAAGACCTGTTTGGTTTACATATGCAATAATGGCAGCATAATGGAACAAAGCCTCAATAACTATTAGAAAACCTATAAGAGTAGTAAAAAATATCATTCCAGAAACTAAAACTAAGATATTCTTGTTAGTAAAACCTATGCATTTGAAGGTTGCCCAAACACGTCTTTTTCTTGAAACTATTATCCACGCATAGAGCAATGAAAGAAAAAGAGACGTTCCAAAGAATATAAAAACAAACATCCATGCTGCTTCTCCTAAGTCACCACTAAATCCAATATCTATAAATAGTGATGTTAGAAATATTAAAGTTGTATAAATCAGTGTGAATACCGTAAAAATCTTTTTTTCACGTAATGATAGGAGAATCGCTTTTCTCCACATTCTAAAAACCAATTTGTTTCACCGTTTTTTTTTTTTAATTTATTTTTAAATTATATTTAAATTTATAATTGATTTTATTTATTTACTTATAACAATTTAATAATAAATATTTGGTTATAATATGAGTGAAATTGAAGGTATTATTGATAATTTTTTAGACAAAGAACAAAACGTATTTGGTATTGGTATAATAAGTAAAGATGGGAGATTAATTACTCAAACTGAAAATTGGGATCTTTCTAATGATCTTGACGCATTAAATGAATTACTCAACCAGAAATTGGAGCTTGGAGCAAAAGGAATCACTAATCTCACACTTCAAGGGATAAAATATATGATTGTAGAAAATACAGAGGAAAGAAAAATAGGTACAAATATTACCGGAAAAGGGCATATAATTATCTGTCCAATTCCAATTGGAGGAACAGGTGCGTTAATTACATATATCAACCCTCAAGTAGGTCCAAGAGATACTCTCTTTAATGTTCAAGAATTTGCTAAAAAATTTGAAAATAAGATTTAAATCAATTTACTTTTTTATTATTTGAGTGAATTCCAGTAATCTGCTAATAAATTTCTCAATGAATTTTTAATCTTGCTTATGTCTCCATTCTTAGCTTCAGTTGAAAATTTAATCTTTTCAAAAATTGGGGGTTCATATTCTTCTCCTATAAGTGCCTTTAGAACAGTATAAACGCAATGTGGAAGACCTATGAGGCTATAACCACCTTCAAGGATGAAAACCAATTTACCTTCACATATCTTTTCAGCTATTTTCAATAATTTTTCAGTAAAATTATAGTATGAAATTGATGTTAATAGACCATTCCCAATAGGATCAGCAAAATACAAATCAAAACCTGCGGCGATAATCATAATATCAGGAGTGAATTCGTTTAAAACTGGTTCTAAAATATCTAAGAATTCTAAAAAATCCTCATCAGATGTATTCATAGGTATTGGAAAGTTAATACTCTTACCAAGACCCTCTCCCTCTCCCAATTCATCAATAAATCCAATATCTCCTTCCTCAAAATCAAACTCATGAACCGAAAAATAGAGAACACTGGGATCATCGTAAAAGTATTGAACTAAACCATCTCCAAAATGAGCATCAATATCAATAATTGCAATCTTTTTATTGTAGTGTAGTTTTTTTTTCAAATATATTATAGAATTTGCGATATTATTAAATATACAGAGTCCTGAGGCTTTTTCTTGTAATGCATGATGACCAGGTGGTCTAACAAGTGCAAAAGATTGATTAACATCAGAATTCAATACACTTTTTATTGCTTGTATTGTTCCTCCAACTGCCTTTTTTGCTAACTCAAAAGTATCTTCTGTGATGAATATCTCATCGCCCAATAATCCGTAACCCCTTTTTGAAAAATTTCTAACAGAATTAATATGGTATTTTGTATGTGCTAAACTTAATATTGATTCATCTACGGGAATGGGTTCAATTTTAATAACTCTTTCATTCATAAAAACCTTCTTTATTTCCAGAAATTTTAGAATTGTCTTAATTCGCAAGGGTGATTCATAAGAAAGAAATGTGGGATGTGGATATGGTGGCACATTTTTTGATGAAAAGTCGTCATCAGTTATTATTCCTATTCTACTATCTCCTGTCATTTTAAAAATTAAAAATATTCTTTAATAGCTAAATTATTATAATTAAATTTACATACATATATTTTAAATAAATTTCAATTTTCATAGAATTGTTTTAATTATGACAACAATAGAAATTTTTTATACTATCTTACTAAATGCTCTCCCAATAATTATTTTAATTATTCCATTGTTCTTTATTTGGAAAAAAACTATAGGAAAATTATATTTTAGAATTGTAGGAGGAATTCTTATATTTTTTCTAATATATTGGGTCCTTCCAATAATATTTCAAGTAGGAGAGACTCCTGATGAGTTAATTGTGCCATCAGCAGAGGTAGGAAACGTTACCTACGGGGTTGGATATATTTTTGCACATTTTGGGTCGCTAATATCGATATTCCTTTCTTATCCTCTAATAACACTCCCTTTTATATTTTTTGTCGCCCCATTTATTTCCTTTCTAATTTCATGGAATAAACTGAGAAAAGAAGAAGGTCCAACAAAAACCAAATTGGAGGAATTAAGTTATGAAATCAAAGTTAGCCCAATAGAAAAAACAAAAAAAGAACTGTTAAGAAATAATTGGGCAAGAGAGAAGGAAATACTTAAACTAATGATTGTGCTTTTGCCAATATCACTCTACCTTTTACAAGTTATATTAGAAATTTCTGGCTTACATGATGAATCCGTAACAACTGGTGAAACAGCTTTAGGATGGTTTCTTGAAATCTTATTTGTGTACTTAGCAACCTTTATTTTTAGCATAGAAATCTTATCTTCAAGCCAGATAGCATTGAAAGGTCGATACTTTGGTGAAAAGATAAGAGAACAGACTTATAAAAGCTTGTATACAATCGGGGCGCCGATGTCGATTTTTTCAATTATCCTATTTATAATACAATATCAAGCATCAATTGCGATTATAATTTACTTTTTTGCATACTTTTTAATGGCATCAGTAATTTTCATCTTATTTCTCGATATCTTTGAACCAATTTCTATTTTTATATTTGCTAAATTGATAAACTGGTGGAAAAATAGAAAAAAGCAGAAGGTTGATCGTTCAAACTGTTATTATATGCTAATATTTGGAGCTCTAGCACTTGTTACTTATTTAATAATAAATTTGGCTCTAACTAACTTTGGATATGCCTCTCTTTTTGGAGAACCAGGTTCAATTGAAGAGAGTTTAATATATGAAGCTGGAGAGTATACAACAACAGATCCCTCATTTTATCGTTCTTTAAAATATGATTTAATTATTATTTATGCGATTTTAACAACAGAGATCGTTTCAACAGTAATTTTAACTTTATTTCTCGTGTATGGATTAAAATTTATAAAAAGCATTGGATTGGGCTTTATTGTCTATCTTCCATTTATAATAGTGCTTTCTCTTTTACTTGGGAGCTCTGTAAATTACTGGTTAACTGGGAAAATTAGTTATACTCAAATCTTCGGAACTGGTTTTTATACATTAAGAACAGCAAGTTTGACAGCAAAATTACCCGCGTTTTTAAATGGGTTAGCAGCACCATATTTGTATACACGTTATATTTTCAATGTCATAATATGGGGCTTACTCGTTTTTTATTTTAAGAAATCTTTTAAAACCAAGAATATACCTATTGGTGAAGAACTAATCAAGAAAATTATATTCTCAAACATCACTGATTTTTTATCATTTGATACTTATGATAAGGGAGATGTATCCTATTTAATTTCCAAAGAAAAACAAATTGGAATTAAAGAATTAGAACAAGAGCGTGAAGAAATAAAAGATCTCTTAAATAGCTTAGAAAATGATAAATTATTGGAAGAATTGAAGCCAAAAGATGAAAATGAGAAACGAAGATTTTATTTTACTTTAAGATATCTTTATCAAAACAATTTGATTAACATATGGAAACCAGAATTAAGTTATCTTTTTGAAAAAGCAGAAAAACAGGGCCTTTACATTATTTATGATGATGGGCGAGGAGTTTTCAACTATGCTTTTCGACATGATGAAATTCAAGA
This sequence comes from Promethearchaeota archaeon, assembly GCA_030603385.1. GTDB lineage: Archaea > Asgardarchaeota > Lokiarchaeia > Sigyniarchaeales > SOKP01 > Loki-b32. The sequence continues at coordinate 18,980 of JAUVXW010000046.1, forward strand.
CCCTGGTTTAGTGTCTGGTATGTTCTCTGCCATTACCTCATTTGTAAAAGAAATGACTAAATCTACCGAGGTTTTGAAAAAAATAGACCATGGAGATATCACTATACTTTTAGAATATGGTGATAAAATATTTGGAGCACTTTTTATAAAAGGAACTCAGAGCTCTGAAGTGAGAGCACCGTTGAAAGATTTTGTTCAAAAATTTGAAGAGAAATACGGAGACGTATTAAAAGATTGGACTGGAGCACTTGCTCATTTTAAAGATGATGAAAATAATAAACTTGTTGAAGATATTTTTAAAGAGGACTAAAAATACTTTTTTTTTAATATTATTCTGGGATAGTAGCAACAGCGCGAACCCAACCTGCGCTAGCTCTTGCAATTTTTATAGGAAAACAATAGATTGTTGCACCAGTAGGAGGCACTTTTTCTAAATTGGTAAGCTTTTCCATCTGAAAATATCCTCTTTCAATACCCGCAAAATGCCCTTCCCAAATAATAGAAGGATCTTGATTTTGTTCCCATTTCTGAGTTGTGATCGAAAAAGGGGCATCCCAAGACCATGAATCTGTTCCAACAATATGAACTCCCTGCTTTATTATATGGATTGTAGCTTTTTTTCCAACACCTATTCCATGATGGACAAATTCTCTGGTTCCATAATATTGAGGAGCAGTAGTATGAATGCATAGAATTTCACCGCCCTTTAGTTTATAATCAGTTTCTTTCAATTTTTGGTTGACGTCTTCAGGAGTTAAGACATATCCATCATCATAATTGGTGCAGTCAAGAACAATAAGAGGACCTATACACCACTCTAGAGGAATCTCATCTATTGTCATTGCTTTTCTCTGTTCTGTTTCTCTGTCCTGAATGGGTGAAAAATGCCATGGTGAATCCATATGTGTCCCATTATGAGTACTTAGAGTTATTCTCTCTGTTGCCCAACCTTTTCCATTAGGTAAATGTTTTTCTGGTACTAAATTAAAAATTCTTCCCATCTGGTCTGCTCCTTTAGTATGATCATTGTATTCTATGTTTAGCTCAGTACGTTCTGGATCAAACAATAATTCATTAGGATTTATTAATGGTATTGATAAATCTATAAATTTCATCTTTCTACCCTCATTATCAAATTATACATAAATAAATTATATTTATTATTTAATTCATAGGTTTAATAATTTAGCAGCATTTAAACCTAAAATTTTTTCAATCTCTTCATTAGTTAAAAAATCAATATTATCAAAATAATTCACAGCTATTTCTGTCATTTCAGGGCTATTACCATCTGAACCATAAAGGATTTTATGCACTCCTATAATTTCATTTGCTCGAATTAGTAAATCTTTTAAACGAGATGGCATCATATAAGCCAAGTTACTTATGTCTAAGTATATATTAGGATATTGAGCTGCCAATGCAATAGCGATATCAGTGAAAGGATATCCCATATGGGTGATTACGATTTTGGCTTTAGGGAATGAACTAGCAAATTCGTCAATATAAATTGGATTTGAGTAGGTTAATACGTTTCTTCTAGTTCCGGGAGGAGGATAACCGCAATGCATTACGATGGGAATCTTGAATTTTTGAGCAGCCTCTAATACGGGATAGATTAATTGATCATTCAGCCTTTTTTTTCTGAATGTAAGCATTATTTTAAATCCTTTATAACCTTCCTCAACAATTGCTTTTCTTATTTCCTCTTTAGCATCAATAGTGTCATCAGCTTTTTCAGGAGGATTATAGAAAGGAATGAAAATTTCAGGAGCATACTCAACCCATTTTTTAACTTCTTGATTCTCCTTCATATTTACGGGTAATAACACTACTTTATCAATGTTCGCGCTCTTAAAATGAAATATTGCTTTTTCCATTATATTAGAAGTCTCGATGGATTTTATTTTTTCAAGTTTCCTTTCCATTCTTTCATAAAATCCGTATCCTTTAAAAATTATTGAACCAGCTTCTAACATTTTTCTTGTGTTCATCGGTTGAAAAAGATGACAATGAAAATCGATTCTCAAATTCTCTCACTAAATTAGCTATTTAAATTATGATTAAACTCATGATTAATTTAATTAGAATATTATGAAAAACAAATTTGAATAAAGATAATTTAGGTAATATTTAATCCCTGAAGACAGTTCTAATACGATCTTCTATATTTAATCTTAGATCACCGAGGATTTCATCAACTAGGGGCTCAAATTTTTTAAAAAACTTGGGTGCTTTCGTAAAAATATCGTTAAGGGTATATTGTTTGAGAAAACGAGAAACTATTTGCTGTAAATGCTGTTTTACAAAATCATGATTTGTTCCTTTTTCAATAATAGCAAATGTTAATAATGGTTGAGGATTATTAATTTCTTTAGTTGTTATTTGAACTATTTCATAATAACAGATAATTTCGAAACTCGAAAGTGATATTACGTTAATCTCATCACCAAATACCTCACTAATGAAATCTTCTATTCCATTTAAAAATCGGTCACGTATATTATGATCTAAAATATTGTCAGAAGATGAATAATACTGGATCTCAACTAAATTTCTCATACCTAATTTAATCCCGATTTCTAAAACAGCCATTTCTCAAGATATAAAGTACAAATTTAATTTCTCTATTACATTAATTGTGAGATCTTAATTAACTCGCAGCGTAGAAGGGAAGAGTCGAGAGTTTATTCTGTATAGTTTTAAATGGATGCAAAACCATTTTTTTGGTGAGTTCCAATGCATCCTTAGTATCTGAGTAAATGCTATAACATTCCATCGCCTCTCCAAACACAGCTTTTAACATTGCCTTCTTATTAAGGAGAGCATCCTTTGCGACATCTTTAGGCATATTACTCATTGTTTCTTTAAAAACTTTCTCTATAGCTGTTTTAACCTTCATTTTGGGCTTATCCTGTAGTTTTTTAACTACGCAATCCATATAGCCTTTATATTCACTTACATAATTAAACGTGTTTTCAACATAATCAACAACTTTTTGAGCGTCAATTTTATTCACATCAAAACTTTGAAATACCTCTTCAATCCTTTCTTTCGCTTTTTCTACAAGTCCATCTTTAATTTCTTTAATTAGAACATCGACTGAACCGCCACTAGATAAAACTTCATTAGCCTTCTGTTCTAATCTTGAGAGTAGATTTTTTTCAATTTCTATTGGTGAAGATTGAGTGCTTTCATGAATCTCTTTTATTGCTTCGACTTGTTCCGAATCATATTTATTCACTATAAGATCTTCTGCAATTTCTTGCTGTAATTGATCTTCTTGTTGTTCTCCTGCCATGCATGAAGGACAAATTCCGTTATATGTATGTACCTCACCTATGTAGAGTGCAGTATTATATACCTTCTTACATTTCTCACAATGATTATATTTTACCATAAATAATTCATACCTTGCTTTTTTTAAACAGAGCTCTTTTGTATTTACATCATTTGTTTAAATTTTCATTTCCCAAAAGAAAAATTCACATTTTTTTCTTTTAATCTTTCATAAGTTCATGTTTGTATTTTAACTAGTTTAATAGTATGATTAACTTAATATATATACTTTTTTACATCAATTCAGCTATATAAGCATTTAACCAATTAAGGGTTCTGAAATCAGACTCTGAATTTACCTTTTCATCCCAAATTTCACTCAATTTCAACGAAATACATAGTTATGGGGAACCAAAATGGTTTTAACATATATATTTTAATGGTAAAGAGTTCTTCATCATTTTTATTAGAAAAATTATATGAAAAAGTAAGATTAAAAATAAAAAAGTAAGATTTATATTCTTACATCACTATTTTCTAATTGAGAAGAAATGGAAATAAAATATTGCAAAATATCAACAAAAGGACAGCTTACGATCCCTAAGGATTTTAGAGAAAAGCTTAAGCTTCATGAAGGGGATGAAGTAATCTTATACATTCAAGATGATGGTATAATAATCAAACCAAAAATAGTTCACTTAGGAATGCTTAGGGGCTTATTAAGAGATGAAATCGTCTTAGACAAGGCAATTGATTTTATTCAATCCGAGAGGAAAAAATGGAGGATTTGAGTTGAAATCTTATATTGTTGATGCAGTGGCTTTCTTGGCTTTCTTAGCAGATCAACTTCCTACAAAAGCAAACGATATATTTAAAAAAGCAGAGGAAAAACAAGCAAAACTCTTATTGCCTTCAATTGCTCTAGGAGAAATGCTCTATACAATTTACAAAGGAAAGGATATCTTCGGAAAAAATGTACCTTTAGATAAAATTGATTTTCTATTTTTAATCTTAGAAGAGGGAGACATCCTGGAACTGGTTGATTTAGACGTGAGAGCATGGCGTATATTTAATGGATTAACCATCCCTGAACTCCATGATAGGATGATAGTCACTTCTTTTATCTATCATAAAGCAACGGCAATCTTAACTAACGATGCTGAAATCGCAGAAGCAGTGCCAATAATTTGGGATTGAGGAAATTTTTTTATTAAATTTTTCAAAGGAATTTTCATTGAAATCAGACTCTGAATTTACCTTTCCATTCCAATTTCAAATGAATTTGGGACAAAATTTAAAAAGGCTCGAACCTTGTGTCTCTTAAAAAAAATAGAAATTAAAAATTAGTCTAGATTTTCACCCAAGGCAGCCTTAGCTTTTTCTAAGTTGGTTACCCCGATTATAAGTCTGTTAAGCCCAGCAAAATAGATTAAATCAATATTAACACCAGCATTACCTATTTTTCGAGCTATTTTCCCACCTGTCCCTGGCTGTCCTAAGATATTTGTCCCTGGCTGTCCTGTCAGAACCAGTACTTCACGTACAGCACTAACTTGATAACCAGCTTGTTCGAGTATGGAACGAGTCTTGGTCTCATCTTCTACTAAAATATGTATAAAGAATTCATCTTTTAAAGGAAATCCACATACTCCTTCCATATTGATACCATTTCTCCCAAGAGTCTCCCCCAGGTCTGCAAGCTTACCTGGAACGTTTTTCAAAATAACAGTTAAATCTATCATTTTTTTCTCCTATTTTTGTTAACTTTTATTAATTTAAACCTTATTTCGAGACTACTAGATTTCTTCATTTTTAAATATTATCTAATGAAACTTCAATCACTAATTAGCTCTTCAAATTCTTTTAAACCTCTAATATTATCAAATCTTTCATCTAAAATCGCCCGTTCAATATAACTTCTTTTTTAACTTTTTCGAAACATATTTTTTGTTTAGTCTTTTCATAGAATTTTCATCGAAATCAGACTCTGAATTTACCATTCGGGAATCTTAAACATATATTCTCATTAAAATACTTTGAATTTAAATATCGAATCTCGGATATTCTTATGTTATAATCAAAATTATCAGAAGATTCGATTGAAACACATTACCTAAATATGTTTGTTTATTTTTCAGAATTTGATTTCAGTGAAATTTTTGAACCTCTAATCCCTTTTCTAAATGGATTTAACAACTTCTTTTATATGCTCTTCAAAAATGCAAATTATTTGTTCTTTTTTCTCTTTCTAATTATGAGTGTCCTTTTATTGATAAATGCAAGAGAAAGAGAATATGATGAAAAAGTTCATGGAAAAGAAGAATTGGTGAAAAAGCGTGGAAGAATATTTTCTTAATGACAAAATTGCTTACACCCTGGATTTTTGTCTTTTAGTATAGGTACACTCTAATTTACTCCTCCCCCTATTGTATTTACGACCTTGTACTTAGGTCTCGTTGGCAGGAGCCACTTTTTAAATTATAAAAGTTTAAAATTCATGTATTATTTGAGAAATACTATAGAGGTTCGAAAAATGACGAATAACCTGACTAAATCAAAACATGATGACTTAGAGAAAGATTGGAAAAAGATCGCATTTGCAAGATTGTTTTTTATTTTATTTTCGAGTTTTTATATTATTGCTTTAATCTTGTGTTTTATTCCGGGTATTCCCGTATTCATTGTCGCTCCAATCATCATTATTACTACGGGATTCCTTTTTGTTACTATGGTGGGAGTTTCCCGCCTTCCAACAAAATCAGTAGAAGAAATTAAAAAGAGAAAATTTTTCAAATTAGGTTTTTTATTCAACTTTCTACTTTTAATTTATTTGGAATATATTTTCTTTCTTACTCTAAGCCAACATTACTATCCTGAGGCTTTTTTACTCCAACCAGTCTATTGTCTTCCTTTTATAGTTTCTTTATCTGGAACATTTCTAAAGAAAATATGGAAAAAAAGAATCATCGGATTTTATCTTGTTTGGTTATTTATAGGAGTTCCGTTTCTATTTTACGAATTTTCAATCAAAATAAATAGTAAAACGAATCCAAAATATACCTTTTGGTGTAAAGTTGACAATATACCTTCAAAACAAGAAACTATTGATATTTTTAATGAATTAGATATTGATCTTATAATTCCGGTAAATGTCGATGATTTCAATCAAACCCATAAGGATAAAATTCAAAATTTAATAGATAATGAAGTCAAAATTTATCTTAGTCTTGTTGGGTATATGGATTTTCCTAATATTGACAACCATCAAAGTGTACTTGAAACCTATTATTATGTAAGAACTTTGGATTTTTTTAACAATTTGTCAGGATTTTATATTGACGCCGAGCCATATATGAGCACGTTTGACAAATTCATTGAATTAGAATGGTATGAGGTTATTCCATTTTTGGTAAGTAGGTTTCCTTCTATCAAAGAGATTGAAAATGCGACACTTGGATATCAAAAATTAATCAATGAAGTTCATAAAGACGATAAAACCATAGGAATTGTTAAAAATTTAGAATTTGGATGTTATATTGACACGGCTTTTGGAAACATATATCATTTGAAATTAAATTGGGATTCGGAAATCTTTATGCATTATAGAATTTCTGCCGGCGGAGGATATAGAAGATTTACCGATTTTGAAATGTATGATACAATTAGTTATTATGATGGCGAAGTAATGTTAGGAAGTTTTAAAAGTGGATATGAATGGAATGAAATTATTACCGACATAACAATATGTAGCCATTTCAATGAAAAAAGAATTTATTTCTTTAGCTGGGGGGCATTTGAAGAAAAATTTGGTGTCGAAAGTTTAAGAGATCTAAAACCTTACGAATCTTATACGATTAAATACAATATGTGGGATGCAATTTGGAGATTTATTTATTATCACGGAATTGATTGGGGTAACATAATTGTTGGTTTTTTTGTATGAGATTTTTATATTTAATATTTTTATATCAGATTAAAATTATAATTGATTCTTAATACCTCTATAAAAAACCAGAGTTTTTGATAGCTATTTAAAACATTATAGAAACTATATTATGTTAAATGCAATTTCATTATCACAATAATTTCGAATTTGATCTTTCTTCACTAAATTTTCATTGAAATCAGACTCTGAATTTACCAATCATGTAGATCTATCGTTGGATATTATTAAAATTATTAAATAATACAAATTTAATATAAAGCAGTTTTTCAATTAATAAACTATTTTAATCAAATCTTTTAGACTAATTATTTTTTTAGCATATTTAATACCGATACTGTCGTCATATGATAATTCATTTTTAGCTGTATTTTGACGTTCAATTAAAATGGGAGATATTTTAG
>JAUVXW010000039.1 GCA_030603385.1 Promethearchaeota archaeon
GACTTTTATCTAGAAATCTATCAATTATCTGGATATAATCTAGCTCTCTAGATAATAAATTTTCATATAATGTTTTAGCAATTTGTTCTCCTTTCCTAGTAAGCTTAAAAATATTAATTTTCTTGTTCTCATCAAAAGGTAGTTCTTCTTTAGAAATCCATGAATTATCAATAAAGACTTGAACTACATCATTAGTTTGTTGTGAAAAGTCGCCATAATCATAAGGAGAATAATTAACATCAACTTCTAATTCACTATCTAATCTAATAATATCAACTAATTTCTGTAATGTAGTGCTACCTCTTATTTCTCCTTTAAATTTATAAAATAGGATGAAAATTAAATCTCCTAAATTAATTTTTTTAGTTTTCATAACACTCTCATCTATGATATTATCATCAATCAAAAAGAAAAAGTTGATGGTTTAAAATAAGTTAAAATTTAAAGATATATAAAGAAAAAGGGACAAAGAAAAAATAAATTTCTTTATATAATTTAAAATATCTTAAAAAATTGGAATGTAAGTTAATATTCAATTCAGAAATTCTTCCTACTTTAGATTATTAAGTTGTAATATCTTTATAATACTTAAAAAATTCCTAGGTAATTTATAGACAAACAAAAATATTTCCTAAAAATAATTACATTGATTGTGGTTAATTAAATGGTTGTTAAGAGAAATTTTCTTTTAAAATTAATTTTTAAAATATTTATATATACTTGAAATTTAAGATTGGGTAAATTCAAGTTAATAATCTCATAACAAAAGTATAGAAAATAAAAAATCGGTTATTTCACGAATCTAGACTTTAACATTTTTAAACATTGATTGTAGAGGAAATATCCTTAGGAATATATCTTTACTCTTGAAAATTTACAGTTTTATTTGGTTAAATTAAGCTCAAATATGAAGATTAGGACCTATAACCGTTTCGCGAACTAATATAATATCATAGTATTTATCTAAATGTCACGTGAATTATAGGATCTATATTCAAAAAATGAAAGGAATTGCAGTTTAATTCTTGGTCATTATATGTATCAAATTAATTTATGTGTATTACTTTTAATTAATTAGAATTATATAGGAATTAAACAAATTTATTCAAATTTATAATATAGTTATTATGAGATATAAATTAAAATTATATCTGGACACATCAGTTATCTCAGCACTTTTTGATGAAAGAAATCCTGAACGGAAATCTCTTACTGAATCATTTTTTGATGATATAGAAACATTTGAAATTTATATCTCAAATATTACTACATTGGAAATTGAAAAAACACCTGATAAAAATCTTAAAAAATTAATGAAAGAAAGCATAACAAAATTTACAGTTCTTTCTGTTTCGGATGATGTTGAAGAATTAGCAAGAGAAATCATTCAAAAAGGAGCAATTAATGCATCATATTCTGAAGATTCTTATCATATTGCTATAGCTATAATTAATGAAATGGATTTCCTTTTAAGTTGGAATTTTAGGCATATTGTTAGAAAAAAAACAAAGGATATTGTTAGAATGATCAGCAGTTTAAAAAATTTAAGACAAATAGAAATATTAACTCCTGCTGAATTATTATAATGAGGTTAAGATATAATGCTAGAAAAAGAAGAACTAGAGAAAATTAAAAAAGAAATTGAACGTGAATTTCCAAATGATTTTGCTTTGCAACAAATTCATATCGCAAGAAAGATCATTGCTAAAGAAGCAGAAATGAAGGGTCTAAGTTATCTTGATTACATTAAATTGAGTATAAAAGATATGGAAGCAGTTCAATAAAATAATTTATGTATAGTATTACGATAACCTATATTTAGTGAACTTTATTGGCATTGTGCTAATCTCGGTATTAATTCTTCGATATTCATCTGAACGAGATCATTAAGATTTAACTTTCTCCCTGTATAATTTAAAATCTCTACACCTACAATATTATCATTCTTGTCATAATCGATTATAATTCCTTCTGCTATTTCATCTGAATTTGAGATTTTTTCACTTGAAAATCGAATGTAGAGAGCATTTGCCATCTTATCAAAAGAGAAGTTCATAGTTACTATAAAGGAGTATTTAATTAAATATTTATTCTATAATAATAAGATTAAATTGAGGTTAAATTTATTTTCATTCTCGGTTATTTCACGATTGTATTGTAGAATTAGTTTTAAATTATTATATCTTAAATTTTAATAATAACTCATGATACTTGTTGACTCTTGAATTAGCTGTTGTTTTCCGGAGGTTGTTTAATAACTCAATTCCTTAATATCCTTATTAAATATTATAGATATATTATTATTTTTTGAGGATTTTTAATTACACAGTGAAATTTTAAACAGGAATAGATTATTTAAATAAAAAAAGAGGTCATTCGCTTATTTCACGAATCTTATTTAATAAATTCATTCTTGGGTATTATAACCTTAATTTTGCGAATATTAATTATTTTTTTATAAATTTTAATTACCCAAAATCTCACTTCTTAAGTTGTTAAATAGAGATTTCGGTCTAATTAAAGTTTCAGCTTTCAACTTAAATTCTATAACTGTTTCTAGAAGATTTATATATATATTTTTGCATAATACATTGAGTTTTCGTTGTATTATCTGAAAATAATCAGACTCTTTATCAATTTAAATCATAGAATCTTGTATATTATTGGTAAATATTATTAATATAATATTGGCATTTTTTCAGTTTGTAATAACAAAATATAATTCTCAGAATTTCTTGAAGTAATATAGGAAATAAAATAATTTTCTCAACAAATTTTTTATTTTATATTTCAATTGGAAAAATCTGATATGAATAATGAATGAAATAATATTTCTTGTCGAAGAATCTTTAGAAGGAGGCTATGAAGCAAGAGCTTTAGAAACCTCTATCCATACGGAAGCCGATAATCTAACTGAGTTAAAGGACTCAATTAGAGATGCTATAAGATGTCATTTTAATGAGAAAGAAAGACCTCGAATCATACGATTACATTTTGTAAAAGAAGAGGTTATAAATTTATGATAATCCCGTGAAATATTAGCGGGATGAAATTATCCAAATTACTAAAAAGATTTGGATTTGAAATCACAAGGCAGACGAGAAGTCATATGAGATTAAGTACAACAATAGGAGGAGAATTTCATATTACTATTCCAAATCATAAGAGTTTGAAAATAGGTACAATTAATAATATATTATCGGATATTGCAAAGTATCTCGAAATAGATAAGATAGAACTTATCAAGGCATTATTTGGATAAGCAGGTATTCTATTTCATAATGAAGGCAAAAAAGAATGTTGGATAAAAAAGAAATTGAAGATATTAAAAAAGAAATAGAATATGAATTTCCAAATAATCAATATATAAGAGCAATTAATTAAATACTTATTCTAGTACATTTGGATTAAACATTATTTTTTCATTTATTTGATTATAATATTCGTTTATTTCACGAATCCCTAAAAAAAAGCTATGTTAATCATTTATTGTCTAATTTATAATTAACTATTTGAACGTTTGAGAATTTAAAATTCGATTTTTTTAGGAAACAAGTGCTATATTTATCACTTAAAATTGGTAACCGTTTCACGATTTTTTTTAAGCTTATAAAAAATGAATTAGAGGTTGCTTTTAAGAAATAATTTCCCCATATTCTAAGGCGTCCATGATGAGAGAAGATCCGCCTTTAATTCTTTCAAATTCTTCTGGAGTATAACAGATATAATCAATATGTCTAGGAAAATCAAACTTTTTTAATAAGGATGGCATTCGTTCAATAAATGGGATTTCTTGGAACAACTTTGACACGATTATTATGTCTAAGTCAGAATTCAATGTAGTATTCCCTTTTATTCGAGATCCGAAAATTATGATTGCTTTGGGGTTATATTCTTTAAGTATCTGTGGCAATAATGTCTTTTTAAAAAGTTTAGTTAATTTATTATCCTTCATTTTTTAATAACTCCTTATATCTATTTTCTAATTGAGCAAATATATGTTTTGCTTTTTCTACTTTACTTTTGGCTATATTCTCAGTATAAATTTCATATGGTACTTGTTCAGTAACATCAGGATATCGAGCAATAATATAGTCTCCTGTCAAATCGATGACTTTATCCAAGATTTGATTCGATAAATTTAATCTTTTACCTAAATCCTCAATATAATGAATTTTGGGAATTTTTTTTCCTTCAAGAGCAAAAATCGATTTTAATAATTTTTCAATAGATTGATGAGAGAGAAATGCTGCAATATCATACCCTCCAATAGAGATATTTTTCTCAGCTATTTCTAAATCATGTTTGGCTTGTTTAAACCATTTGAGAGCTATTTCTTTATTCATATGGAGCCTTTATACTATTAATGGAAATTTCTTCTTATATTATGAATAGCGTTTGATATTTAAATCTTTTAAGAAATTGTAAGAATGATCATTACATTAAGAAATTTAAGACAAATAGAAATATTAACTCCTGCTGAATTATTATAATAGAGATAGATAAATAATGTTAAATAAAGAAGAAATTGAAGAAATTAAAAAAGGAATTGAATCCGAATTTCCAAATGATTTCGCTTTGCAACAAATTCATATTGCTAGAAAGATCATTGCTAAGGAAGCAGAGAAAAAGGGTTTAAATTATCTCGACTACATTAAATTAATCACTTAAAACATAGAAATGGTTTAATAAGCCTATTTATGAACACAATCAAAATAATCCATGTATATTGAATTTTATTGGCATTCTGCTAATCTCGGTATTAATTCTTCAATATTCATCTGAACAAGATCATTAAGATTTAACTTTCTCTCTGTATAATTTAAAATCTCTACACCTACAATATTATCATTCTTGCCATAATCGATTATAATTCCTTCTGCTATTTCATCTGAATTTGAGATTTTTTCACTTGAAAATCGAATGTAGAGAGCATTTGCCATCTTATCAAAAGAGAAGTTCATAGTTATTATAAAGGAGTTTTTAATTATATATTTATTCTATAATTATAAGACTGAATTGAGATAAAATTTATCTTCATTCTCGGTTATTTCACGAAAACGTATCCTCAGTCAGTTATTTTCTGCTTTTGCTTAAAATTTAAGCAAGATCTTAAATAGTCCAAAAATCTAATTTTTGGTTCTCTAAAGGAGAGAATCCCTTTTTGATAAGATAAAATTTGATAACCGCTTCAGGAACAAATGTGATATTAGGGTATATATGGTGATATTTCATTTGTATTATGATTTTATATCTCTAATACCCAATCCTTTAAGGAATAGTAGTTAACCTGTGTAATTTTTTATTAGGTCGAAGAAATCTCTTTTTTTCCTTCCTTTAATATGTTTTGAATTTCTGATTTTAGTTTCGGCAATCTTTTTTGAACAGTTTCCCAGACAAGATTAAGATCAACGTCGGAATAACCATGAATCAATCTATCTCTCATCCCCGCCATTTCTTTCCAAGGTATTTGTGAGTATTGATCCCTGATGTTATTAGAAATGTTTTTTGTTGCTTCCCCAATGATTTCAAACTTTCTTATCACTGCACTCATAGTTTTGTCATCTTTTTTAAAATCTTCAAAATTCATTCCTTCTACAAAGGTGTCTATGCTTTTTAATGCATTTACGATATCATTAAGATATCTTAGGTGATTTTTACTCATATACAACCTCTTGTAGAATATTTTCCCTTAAATCCTTTTTTAAAGCGGGTTTAGAAATCACGTCGACCTTTCGCTTAAACTTTTCTTCTAGAAAAAAGATCAAACCCATGTAATCAAATAAATCCGCGCCTTTTTCGAACTCTACTAAAAAGTCGATGTCACTTGAGTCTTTTTGTATATCTTTGACGTATGAACCAAATAAACCAATTGATTTTACTTTATATTCAGACTTAATGTCCTTTTTCATATCTTTCAGAATATTGAGAATTCGAGTCTTATCAAGCAGCATCTAAACATCCTCGTGATTTAAATGAAGAAAAAGTATTTTATTAGATAATTTTTTTGAATAATTTCATTATATTAAAAGTATTTCCACTATATTAAATCATGGGAGTGCAGAAATTTTAGTATTTAATATTAGCTACATATTCTCTAAATATGAGTTTCAGTTTTTATTAAGATAAAATTTGATAAACGTTTCACGAAGTGTTAAATTTCATAAGATTCTAATCTTAACTCAAAATCTTGAAAGTGGCGAATATTTCTTGTAGGTGGAATGGTCACAATTGATAATGCTTTTACTCCACAACTACTTGGCCAAATTTTAAATTGTAATCATACTCTCCATATAGGTAAAATTTTGAAATGGAATTTTCCTAATTCAAGTTGGTTGGTTGATGTATTCTTTGACGATATATATTTAAAAATAAACCCTATTATTAGTGGATTTTTAAATGGAGATGCAATCTTAGGTAATTCAATTAATTCTTTGAGTTGGGATTCCACGACTAAAAATTTCAGTCTTAGCTTAGAAATACCCGAACTCAGTTATGGGGATTCAATTTCCTTAGATCTTGCAAATTTGGAATATGACATTAATTTTCAAGTTGATTGGATGTTAGGATATGAAACAGGTTGGGGGATTTCTTGGCTATTTGGGGAGGGAGATGAATATAAATTAACTACTTGGCCTAAGGTAAATCTCGATTTAGTTTCCACTGAAGGGACAATAGGATTAAAAGCTTGGGTTGCTGGAGATACTACTTGGATTTCAGCTGATACAGTAAGAGATAGTAATCCCGTGATCTCGAGTTATAATATATTTTTCATGATTGGTGTGATTGGGATTATATCTGGAATTCTATTAAGAAAGAAATTTTACAAATAGACTAAAATAGGAGATTTTTGCATTGTTTAAAAATCTAATTTTTGAATCTCTAAAGGAGAGAATCCATTTTTGATAAGACAAAAATTAATAACCGTTTCACGATTGAACATAATATCTGAAGATACATGAGTGTAATATTCTAATAATATGAAATAATCATTTTAAAATGCCAAGATAAAATCATTCTCAACTAAACCTATAAAGTAAAAGATATTGAGAATTTACATCATATATTTAAATTTATTTCACTTTATTAAATCATAGGAGCGTAAAATAAAAATTACTTTAAGATTAATTATTAATTGAAAAGCGATTATTAATTCTATGAAAGAGTGAGTAATATCAATTTTTTTTAAGTGAATGAAATCAAATGATAAATGAAGAGCGAATAGATATCAATCCCGAAATATGTCATGGTAAACCTCGTATAAAAGGAACGAGAATTATGATATCCATTATTCTCGAATGGTTAGAAGCAGGGAAATCTTTTGAGGAAATCATTAAGGCATATCCTCAATTAACTAGAGAAGATATATCTGCTGCAATAAGATATGCACGAAAGTTTATCGAGGAAGAAAGTAGTGCCAGTATCACATAATTTCAGATTTTTATTAGACGAGAACGTGTCTAATAATTTAAAAAAGAATTTGATTTTAAATGGATATGATGTTATTACTATACAAGATTTAAATAAAAGAGGCGCAAAAAATAGCGAATTAATGGAACTAGCAAGGATTGAGAAACGAATCCTAATTACTTATGATAAAGATTTTGCTTTTTTTAAACATAAAATCGATAATTACTTGATTATTATTGATGTTCATCCATTAATTGATGAAAATGTCCTACCTGTTTTTCAAAATTTTCTTAAATCACTTAACCTCAACGACTTAAAAGATAATTTCATCACTTTAAAAAAAGATGAGATTATTTTTAAAAAGAAGAAGTAATGTTATATTCTCATAATAGTTTAAAAAAATATTTCTCTAAGTTAAGTGCTCCATGTAATTAATTAATAATGAAGATAATATCACTTTAGACGAATTGAAGTAAATATAAAAAATATTTTTTATCTGCTATCTTAATATTCGGTTCTTTCACGAATCCCCACAAAAACTAATCTAACAATTATTTTATCCTGAATCTTAATGGTCTAAGAGTCAATTTACTAAAAACTCAGCTCTTATTTTTCAATAAATAGACACTTTGAGTTTACCTTTTAGTTCTGTAACCGTTTCACGAACTTTTTGTAACTATTGAAATCAAGTTTTAAGCATTTATAAATCCCTAATTTTTGATAATTTGATATTTTAAACAGATTTCCAATATGTATTTAAATAGATTTTACTATATAATATCATAGAAAATGTCAGACATAATCGAAAGTAATCCGGAAATTCTAGGAGGAAAGCCTATCATTAAGGGAACCAGAATTCCCGTTGCTTTAATCTATGAACTAATTGGATTGAATTATTCAATAAGCGAAATTCTTAAAGAATATCCACATTTGGATCGTAATATTATTCTAACTCTTCTTAAGATTGGGAAGGATGCAAATGAAAACCTTATGAATGTGGATATTGATGAGATTATAAGTAAAGAGGTTTAATTTTTGAATTTTCTTCTCGATGAGAATGTACCTATCTCGATTAAAGATGTAATTCATGATTTAATTTATTATTGAAAATAAATTATAGATTATTAAAGGTGCTTATCATAGTTTTAAAGAAGTTGTTCTTAATTATAGATCAGAATTAAATTAATTTAGATGCGTTTCTTATATTTAATTAATAATTATGACTCAAGTGAAATTGGATAAAGCTTTAGCAGAGGATTTAATTACATCTAAATTAAGAATTTTAAAACAATATATTGATGAGATACTAACTCGCTATAATGAATCTTCCTCTAAGGAATTCTTAGAGAAAACGCGTAATGGGACTTATAAAAATGCCGAAGATGATGCAGTAGAATTGCGCCAATTACTTTCAGAATATACTAAATTACAAGAGATATTAAATAATTTATAAAAATTTCCGTTGATATATATATGGATTCTAGAAGGAATCTTGAGTTAGCTCGAGAGTCATTATAAATGATTATAATGAATATATAAGAGGTATTATCCTCGATAAAGACCGTCCGGTCTTAAAAATTGTATTTCATAGAGAAGTCTACCTTTATTTACGTTATAACGATTATGGAGAATATTCTTATAGCACTATCTTTTCTCCTAATCCTGATGATCAAATACGATTTGATAATTATGATGATATATGGGATGTAAAAACACGTCCTCATCATTTTCACATTCGAGGAATGAAAAAAGTTATAGAGAGTCCTATGAAAGGAGAACCTGAGCACGATATTCCTATCCTTCTAAAATTTGTGTTAGAAAATATTAAGAAATAGTATTGTTTGATTTAATGTTCGGTTATTTCACGAAACCGTAATCCTAAGTCAATTGTTTTCTGCTTTTGCTTAAAAATTTAGCAAGATCTTAAATAATTCATAAATCTAATTTTTGAGACTCTAAAGGAGAGAATCCGTTTTTAATAAGACATAATTTGATAGTGGTTTTATATCTAAAAAAGTATAAACTTTATCTTATTTATGTCTTAAACTTCTTAGTAGGAATATTAAGAAAATCAAATGTTATGTTTTCTTTAGTTGAAATATCTTATTTTTTATTAATTTAAGGATTATTTCGACATCTTTAGTTTGAAAACCTTTTTTTGTTGACAATAAATTAAAAACATAGAAATAATCGGTATTATTAGCCTTCATTATTGATACGGCTCTCGTAATCATAGATTTTTCATCCGGACTAGTCTTGACTTGGTGTTTAATTACTTTTAAGGGGGAATTAAGAGACGTTTCTAAATATTCTTCGAGTAGTTCCTTAATACCTATAAATGGACCAAGGTCTCCATCAAATTTTGAAATTGCGCTACTGAACTTTTTCTCAATTTCATAAGATAAAATTTTGATAGAATCTAAAAAATCATGAGAAGGGTTATCTTTCATGAGAAGCAATATTCTAAAATTCTTAAATTCTGACATTAAGATCTTTAAATTCATATAATCTAATTTAATAGTTTGAGTGTATTCTTCTGAATCAGTTAATTCAATTCCAAAACTCCGTATTGCTTGCAAGAAACCTGAGATTAGAGAACTATCAAATTTTTTCCCGCCATAAAGATGGTCGAAAATAGTCAATCCAGATTCTTTATCTGATATAATAAAATAATCTAAATTTAACATGTCCCTGTATTTATTAAATATTCTCTGTCGATGCTCTTTACGAATATTTCTGGATCTCTTAACAAGTTTATATGAAGCAAACCCCGTAGTTGAAATAATGGCTATTCCGACAAGTATAATCATAATCAACATTGGATCTAAAGTAAATGGAATAATTATGTCAAAGACTTGTGATTGAATTCCTGCATCTGTATTATTATTCCAATAGATTTTAATAGTATATAACCCCTCGCGTGAATTTGAGGGAATTTTGTATGAAAAAAATGTTTCTTCTGATTGGACTTCTTTCACAATAGGTTCTTCAAAACCGTAATTTAAGGGATTAATTAGATCGAAAGTAACATTTCCTTCGTTAATAGGCGAAAAAACAGAGAATTGTAATTCTTGTCTAGGTTTCCATTTTAAATCATTAAGAACCAAATCAAAATTGATATTTGGTGAATATGCAACAATTTTCCAATCTGCTCCATCTTTAATTGTAGCGTTGTGTATAACGATGTATCTTTTATCCCAATTAATAGTAGTATTTGAAGTTATATTTTCCCATTCTGTACTTAATTTTCGGTAAACAGTTAAATTGAACCAACTTTTTGGAAAGTTAAATTGTATAGAATAATTCGGTGAATTTCTGGAAAATATAGGAAAAAGCGTCCATTCATTATCGTAGTTTTCTTTAATAATTGCAGAACTTCTCGTTGAAAATTCATTTGTTAAATGAATAGTATAATTATAATTGAAATTTAATTCTATAGTCTGATTAATTTGGAAAGGAATATATACATTAGTACTGCCGATAACATGAGAGATATTTGCGATCTCTAAAACCCCAGTTCCCATTTTTGGTCCGTTAATTATTTTGTAAGTCTCACCATTAAATTCAGAGGTCATATTTATATCCTCAGGATTGTACATTCTTTCAACTCTCTGATTCAATTTAAATAAAAAGCTTGTATTCACGATCCCAGTACTCCAGGAAGTTATATAAGATGACGTATATAGATGTGGAATTTGAGGATTCAAGGTGTTCTTCTGCCAATAATATTTTGCTAGATAATTTTGAGGTAAATTAGTTCCGTTCATAACTAATGAATAATTCCCAATTGGAAGTGTAATTGGATCTGATGAAAAATCTTGATAATACCAATCCAAATTGGTAGAAATATTCAAATCGATAGATCTATAGATTGTATTATTAGGACTATAATTACCTTCATCATATCCTTGTATTTGGAATTCAATAATCTCAGTTGCTTCTACAGTTTTATATCCTTTTATAAAAACACCATATATTTCAGTAAGTTCCAAAATTTCAAGTTGCGTTCCTAGCGCAAATGTCCTAAACATAGAATTTCTATTCCATAGTGTTTCTAATCCTGTTTCTATGTCTTCAAATATGTTAATTTCACTGCTTAAGCTTATATCCGAAATATTCATTTGTATATCTGTAACGGTCCAATTTGACTCGGGTAGTTGAATACTGATTGAACTTATATTGTCTTTTGTCCCTTTTATTTCTGAGTATTCAAAAAATTTAAAACTTGGATGAATTATATGAGACTCTGTATATAATTGAGCATGAGATAGATGTACAATTTGAAACAGGCTCAATACTAAAATTGATGTTACTAACACGGATAGACCAGAAATTTTTTTAAATTTTTTCATCTCTCTACAAAAACCTATTATTCCTACCTTATTGAAATGAATGAACTATGTATTGTCTTTTATATACTTTAAATACCTACTAAAATAGTATTAATATTAGCATAAAAATTTATGTCAAAAATGTCAAAAAAATAAATAAATCAATAATTGATTTGAGGCTCACTTAATCGAGTAATATTTTATGGTAGATCCTGAAAGGATCTATAATTTGAATCTTCACTAGAGTGTCGCTAAAGCTAAAAGTAGGGATTATAAGAGTAAGTTAGCTATTGCCCCTCTGAAAATGGGAGTATTTTCATAGCAACTTTAGACTTTCACATGGGCAAATTACTTTCGAAACTTGCGAAGAAGAAAATGCAATAAATATCCCAACACATGATTAAAGAAGGGCAAAATTTGAAAAAGATTTTAGAAAAATCTTTATCTTAACACTCAGTTTTTTCACGGAACCATAATCATAAGCTTAATGTTAGGTTTAAATATTTAAACCCAAGAATTAATCTTATCAAAAAAATGAAGACTTTAGTAAAATAAATTCATTAATAAATATATATATAAATATTTATATAATTAATTAGGATTAAAATATGACATCGAAGATGATTTCAATTAGAGAGGAAATCTACAAAGATTTAAAGCGATTGAAGGCCCCAAACGAAAGTTTTTCTGAATTAATTGAACGCTTAATAATTGAACGAAAAAAAGATCCTTTAAAACACTTTGGAATCCTGAATGAACTTCCTGATAATGTTCTTGATGACTTCGAGAATGCCATTATCGAGGCAAGAAGAGAAGATAAAAAAAGGGCAGTAGAAAGATTTTCTGAAAATTGGGATGATCTCTAATGATTGTGTTAGATACAAATGTTATTATTGATCTTGGGCGCGGTCGTTCAGGTGTAAAAAAAAAGTTAGAAAATTTCAAGGGAGCTGAATTTGCGATATCTGCTATAACAATCCAAGAGATTTATGTGGGATTAGGCTATATCTTGGAAAAACACGGGAAGGAATTATATGAGAAAAATAAGGAAAAAAGCCAAAATTTATTAGAAGATTGTACAATTTTAAAAATTACTAGACCTATATTAGAGCACTCAGGATTAAAAAAAGGAAAATTAAGGGCTAAAGGTGTTACTATAGAGATTCAAGATTTAATAATCGGCTCTACCGCAGAGATATTAGGTGCTGAAAAAATCATAACTAGAAACCCTAAACATTTTGAAGTTTTTAAAGTTCGAATTGAATCTTATGAGTTGGAATAAAATTTGGGGGGAAATATATGGTTTTTGAGAAAGGTAAAGAATTTGGGTGTGAAGCATTCCACTGTTTGAAGCTTGAATTTTCTTCTCGATGAGAATGTACCTACCTCGATTAAAGATGTAATTCATGATTTAGGTTTTGATGTTTTCACCTTACATGATTTCAATATGCTAGGTATTCAGAATGGTTTTTTCACTCCTTAACTGTTCTTTCAAATTCATCTAAAACTTCATCCGAAAGATTTTTTGCGATACCAAAATGTTTTAAGGGGTTCTTCTGTTGATTTGCGATCAACCGTTCTATTAATTCTGAAAAGCTTTCATTCGGTTCTTTTAATTTCTTCAAGTTTTTATATATATCATCTCGAATTGAAATCATTTTTGAAGTCATATTTTTCACCATGAATATAAATAAAATTCACTATATGCCTCTCCAAGGATCTTTTGCTCCAAAAACTCACAAAAAATTATTGATCATTATAAAGTGGGGATCCTGTTTTCATAAAACGATTCAAGTGACGCATCGAAGCTACAATTTTTCCAGTTTCTTTTTCTTCTAATGTAGAATCAAGCCATAAATATTCTGTTTTCCTAGATCCTCCAATGCAAGCGTATTTCCCTTTTGCAATATAAGAAACACCGATGAGTGCTGGTCCGTTTATATTCCTTAGCTCGGTCGCACCATAGAATGGAACAGCTTGGAATTCATCCGTACTTGTGTGCTCAAAACCCAACCCCATAGCCTCAAACAGAGCTGTAGGATAGAAGATCGCATTCCCCCACGGAGATTTATCTTTTCCTTTATAATACTCCAGTTGGTCTGTTATTCTTCTTAATCCCCTATTGGCATCTTCTTGTGTAAGTAAAATCTCCCTAGAAGGAAGCTCATCCCCGACTTTCAATTTTGCTAAAATACGTAACTCCTCGGGCTTACTATTTCTTAGTTCTGCCGCTTGTAAATATGATGGTTCTTTGGGTGAACCTATTGATACTGT
This sequence comes from Promethearchaeota archaeon, assembly GCA_030603385.1. Classification (GTDB taxonomy): domain Archaea; phylum Asgardarchaeota; class Lokiarchaeia; order Sigyniarchaeales; family SOKP01; genus Loki-b32. The sequence continues at coordinate 14,016 of JAUVXW010000039.1, forward strand.
CCCTGTCATTATTTGTTGTCCATTTTTCAATTCAGCCCACGCGTTAACTTGCACATTTTTCGTTGCAATGGGTAGCATCTCTTCAGTTGTATCTGGGGGTAATTCAATGATAGCTCTTACTTCTTCTTTATCGACTGTTGCAAACGTGTAATACATGCTAACAGTACCCTGCTCAAACCAACGATCACCAAATATTTTTTGCGCCAAAGGTGTGAACATACTCAAATGTATAGTTCCTTGTATCGTTCCTCCACGCATGCCAACACTTTTAGTTACATCATCATCGTGAATTGATGTAGTACTGGCTCTAGCAAGATTTTCTGGTGCTCGCAAACCTCCGAACATTTTTCCATCTTTTATTTCAATATCATCTACCATATAACGTTTACCTCTTCTTATTTAATTTTTAAAAATTGATATTAACTAATTGAATATTTTTCAAAAAACTAACATATCTATATTAAGTTTAAATCTTAAATAATTTTGATGAAATCAGAATGATATCAAATCCCTTATACAACGCAGATGTTGGCAGCTAATGCGTATGGGTACAAAACCATAATTTTAAGTTGAAAATATATTATTTAAGAAAAGGTGCTGTGAAACCACACGATTTTCAAGCATTTCTAATTGAATATAAAGAAAGGAAATATTAATGCTGCATTCACATTCATTTTTCAAAAACATTTTAACTATGGGAAAACTCCAGTAATTATGACAATAGATGGAATAGATCAAGGAACTTGTTCTAAGTGTTATTCATGCATCCAAGTTTGTCCAGCTACGCTCTACAAAAAAATGGAAGATGGGAGCGTGAAGTTCCTTACTAATCAGTATTGCATTAAATGTGGACATTGCGTGAGTGCGTGTCCAGAAGATGCGATTATAAGAAGTGACATGGATGACGTTGAAGATTTCCCCGTAGGGAAAAACATAGACGATTTCGTGGAATATGGGGATTTAATGAATCTTTTTCGGGCAAAGCGCTCGTTAAGACGATATAAAAAGAAAAAAGTTGACGATGATTCATTGAATAAGATTTTTAAGGCTATTAGATACGCTCCATCTGGAGGTAACAGCAGAATGTGGAAATTCGTGCTTGTTTCCGATCAGAAAAAGATAGAAATCCTCCGTGAAAGGATTATAGAGGAAGTGTCGAAAGCAATTCCTCAGTATGGTAAAAGTTATCGAGTGAAAAAAAAGTTAGGGATGGATCCCATATTTTTCAATGCACCACATCTGTTGATTCTTTATTATCCACCTAATTCACTATCAAACGGGATAAATTCGGGGATTGCTTTGACTTATGGTATGTTAGCAGCCGAAAGCATAGGTGTCGGAAGCTGTTGGATAGGTGTAGCTCATAGGCTATTGGCAGTTAATGAAGATCTAAGGAATATGTTTAACATCGACGGAGTAGTAGATGGTGTTATAACCTTAGGGTATCCAGCTATTAAATACTACAGGTTTCCGTCCCGTTCACCTCTCAAAATATCAAAAATAGAATGATATTAACTATGGTCATGATCAAATTCATCATTTTTAAGCAAATTGGGGAATATGTCGCATGAAGATTGAAGAAAGATTATTCTAATGGATTGCTGAGGCCGCCCTTAAACTATCTACTTCTGAATAATAAGATTTTTTTAAAAAGATCCCAAATATTGAAAGATATTGGACTTTATATTTATATTCTATTAACAAATAATTTTTATATTCTATTAACTGACGTCATATTAAGGTATGATAAAATGAAATATATGAGAAATCAATTCATAATCGCTGGTTCTTTTTTGTGGTGGGGTATTACGGTCCTAATCGCTGGTGTTCTTTTTTGGTGGGGTATTACCCTCTTGCAGTGGTCATGGTCGGGATTTTTAGTGATTGGTTTTGGTGTTATTATTTTATCTAGCCAAATCGTTGCGATAACTAATAGGAGTAAATTACGGAGGGTAGTTTTACAAGAATTCCAGACAACTCCTGAAGCTTCAATAGAAGATGTCAATATGAGAACTGGAATTTCTAGAATGGATGTTCGAGCAATTATTCTAGATCTGAAAGCATCAGGGCAATTAATTGGTAAATTTTCAGCAAAAACAGGGCAAATAAAAAATGTATCAATTCAAAAAGAACCCGTTAACTCAGAAGAAAGGAGTACATATTGTCTTAATTGTGGAACACCTATAGGTAAAGAATCAGCACAATACTGTGTCTATTGTGGTGCTAAAATATAAATTCAACCGATTGTTTCATTATCACATGCTTTATCTAATCTATTCATTTCAGGAAATAATACTAATGAAAATGACGTCTCTGCTTCATCAGCATCTATGAAAGGAGTGTCAAATGGTCGTCCAAGTTCTTTATCCATGCTTTACGTTGGTATTGCCTTGAAGTAGAATCTATATTATGTAGCTTTAAATCGATCTTTAGAGTCCTGAGACTACTACAAGATAATTAAAGAAACTGCTGAGAAACGAGTAATAAACCTTTAAAAACTAAAACAATTCAAATAATGAAATTAACAAAAAATTTGTAGGAATTTGAAATGACACAAGTAGAAGAGAGTTATGAACATATTCGTAAATTATTTAGTTCTGGATTTTCAACACCCTTACCAAAACATGAGCTCACATATAAATTAATCCAAAATATGTATCATGAAGAAGAAGCATCAGTTATTCTATCAAGTTTCAAAGAGATTAGGGAGTATCTTACTGTTGACCAGATCAGTGAAAAATCTGGTGTAAAAAACAAGGAAGAATTAAAAAAAATGCTCGATCATATGGTATTTAAAGGTAGCCTTATGAGAGGAAGAGATTCAACATATTATATGTTTTCATATTTACCTGGAATTTTCGAAGCATATTTCACTGCTGTAAGGGATACACCGGAGAGACTGAAAGAAGCTGGAAAAGCGCATAGAGGTTTACGTAAAATAAGTTTCGGAGCTGATGGAAATTGGCCGGTTCCGTTGCCGACAAAATTTAATAAAGAAAGTGGGTGGAGATTTGTTCCTGCTATGGAACCCGTATCAAGATCAATAGAAATCAATGAAACGCTTGATGTAAAAAATGAAATACTGCCATACGAGGTTCTTGAGAAGTATTTGTCTGTGTATGAAGTATTTTCAGAGACTCCTTGCAGTTGTAGAGAAACAGCAAAATTAGCAGATGAACCATGTGAGAGAACGAGTGAAAATTTTTGCATCCAAGCAGGAGATTTTGCTGAAGGTGCTATTAGAAGTGGAACAGGTAAAAAGTTGAGTTATGATGAGGCAATGAAACGCTTGAAAGAAGCAGAAAAGAATGGATTAGTCCATTCTACTATGAATAAATTAGACCCTTCGATGTTTATCTGTAATTGTTGTCCATGTTGTTGTATGGCCTTAGCTCCAGTGGTAAAAGGATTTAAACTCGGTGTAGCAAAATCGAATTTTGATCCTATAATTGATCCTGATTTATGTGTGCTATGCGACACGTGTGTAGATATTTGTCCAGTGGGGATTATTGAACACATTGACGACTCTGATGGTGAAAAAATCATTTTCAGTCTTGATGGTTGTTTAGGATGCGGTTTATGTGCTTCAAATTGCCCAGAAGAAGCAATTTCTTTAGAAAAAGTTAGAAATCATATTCCTCCTCAATCAATGGGAAATATATTCTCTTAAATATTACCACATTTTTTTATTATATTTATTCTGAAAAAGTATTCCAGTTTTCTATTACTTTTTTCTTTACTTTTGAGTAAAATGATTTAAATTAAATATATATTAATTTATTTAATGTTATTAATTGAGGCTTTTAAGACGCTCTCAAATTTATCGCAAATAAAATCAGCATCTTCCTTACTTATTATGATTGGAGGTTTGATTTTTATTAAATTGTGCATCAAGATTTTTCCAGTTGTGGTGGTATACGGCATACTTGGACCGAATAATATATGTTGTCTCATTCCCTCAGCAAGCATTTCATTCATTAATTCTGAGTGTGGTGCTCTACTTGTTTGATCTTTAACCATTTCGATACCAATAAATAATCCTGGTCCTCGAATATCTCCGATGACTTTATAGTTTTCTTGAAGCTCTTTTAATCTTTTTGTTATTTGTTTACCTCGTTCCTCACAATTTTCTCCGTATTTAGCTTTCTCTATAACTTTTATGGATGCCAATCCCGCTGTTAAACTTATTGGGGTATTGCAAAAGGTTGTGTGATCTTCCGAAGGAGAGAAGCGCTTTCGTATCTTTTTCGATGCAATCATAGCTCCAAGTGGAAATCCGCCACCAATAGCCTTCGTAAAGCACATCATATCAGGTGACACATCGAAATTTAATTCCTTTTCGTACCTCTCAGATAGGGTAAAATATTTTCCAGTCCTCCATACTGCTGTTTGACACTCATCATATATCCTAAAAATTTTTTCTTCATCACAGATCTCTTTCAGTTTCTCCAAATACTCTGGTGGAAATGGTATGTGACCTCCAGGACCTTGACAGGGTTCAAGCAACACTGCTGCTAATCTCCTTGAGGTTAATCCCGTTAGATATTTTTTTGTTAATTCAAAACATTCCATATTACATTGGGGATCCTTATTACCATACAATCCTTCCTTATAGTTCCACAGGCATCGATAACAATATGGTTGGGGAATTTTTGGAAACACATCGATTCCAAACCCACGGAATCTGGTAACCGCGTGTATGGGGTGTGAAGCGGTGATCATTGCTAAGCTATTCCCATGATATGCTCCTTGAAATGTTAAGATTTGTTCACCCTCTTTCGAAGCTATTAATGAGAGTTTTATTGCAGCTTCGATGGCAGCACCCCCACCAGAATTATTCACATGTACTCTTCCATCCTTTAATCTTCCCGGTCCTAATTCCGCTAGCTTATTAACAAATTTCACCCTAGCTGGGGAGGTTCCACTCGATTTAATATGAGTCAATCTTTTCATTTGTTCTGAAACAGCATAATTAATATCAGGATTAGCAAAGCCTAAAGCTAGAACCCAATTTTGCGAAGTACAATCAAGCATTTGAGAAAATTCACCACTTTTAAGATTTTTCACCACAACCCAAGGAGATCCCGGTTCTTTTGCTTCGATAAATACATTAGATTCATAGTGGACATTTAGGCAGTGATCTTCAAAAAGTAGCAAATCCTCCTCATTTACTTCCGCCGAGATTTTGGTTAATTCTTCTTTACTTAATATTTTTGGATTAAAATCTGCCATGATCTTCATACCTTTTAAAACTTCTTATATTAAAGATTACTTTATTCAAAAATCTATTCCTTCTTGTTATAAATATTCTTTACTTTTGATTAAAATAATAAAATAACTTTTTTTGGAATAATATATTTGATGTTTTTAAGGTGGTATATTGAATCAAATTGACTTTTTCGAGAAATTGTTCTATCCAAAAACTCTCGCATTTATAGGTGCCAATCCAAGAAGAATTTGGCATTTGAATGGTTACATAAACAGATTTCCAAAAAATTCTCTATATATCGTTACAAATTACTACGATGAATTAATGGAAAACCATGAAGAATTATTAAAAGGTGTGAATATTTGCACAGACATTTCAGATATTCCTGATGAAATAGACCACAGTATAATTTCGGTCAGCAGAAATAGACTAATAGAAACAATAAAGAAATGTTTAGAAAAAAATTTTTATACTATTCATGTATTCTCCGCAGGAACTGGTGAATTCGACGCAAAAGGATTTGCAATTGAATCAGAATTATATGATCTATTCAAAAACAACGAAAATAGCCGACTTGTAGGTCCAAACTGCATGGGACTTTACAGTCCAAGGGGAAAATTCACATATACTGAGCGTTTTAGTGAACAAGCAGGTAATTTTGCATTAGTTTCACAAAGTGGGGATCTTACGAATCGGATTGTTTCTAGTCTAAATGCTAAAGGTGTTTATTTTTCTTTCGCGGCGAGTGTAGGAAACTCAATTTCTCTTAGATCTTCAGATTTGATAGATTACTATAATAAAGACGAAAATACAGATGTTATATTATCTTATATGGAAGGTTTTTCTCAATTTCGACAATCAGAATTTGAGGGTAAAATCTTTTTCGATTCATTAAAGAAGATTAAGAAACCGTTACTTCTATTGAAAGGTGGAATTTCAGAGTTAGGAAAAAGAGCAGCAAGCAGTCATACAGGATCATTAGCATCACAAGTTCAAATTTGGAATTCCCTATTCAAGCAAACTAATGCAATTCCAATAGAATCATTAGAAGAACTAATAGATACTGCCGTATTGTTTAGATTCTGTTCTAAATGTGAGCCAAAACATAACAATATAATCATGATAACTTGGAGTGGGGGATCTTCCGTGCTAGGCGTAGATTCTATTGCCCGTTTGAATGCGGGAATAGATGTTCCTGCAATTCGAGAACCTACTCATTCTAAAATGAAAGAACTAATCCGAGTAGGCTCGATAACAAATCCCTTGGATCTTCCAGATGTTAGAGATGAGAATATCCGATTTGAATTATTCAAACTAGCGATAAGTGAAGATTATATTTCAGGTGCTATTCGACTTAGTACAGGGCCTAAATGGAGAGGAAGGGATCAAGATGAAGAAGCAGTGAAGAGATTTTATGCAGATTTAATGAGATACAAAGAAACATGCGATAAATTGGGAAAACCCTTCATGTTAACTATTCCTAATTCAAACGACGCAGATTTCAGAAAAAAGTTAATTGAATTGGAAATACCTGCTTTCCCAAGTTTTTCAAGGGCAGCTAAAGCTTTTTCGAATTTGTATCGTTATAAAAATTCTAAACGAAAAACTTAGTAAAATAATTAAAATTTGCCTACATTTCACTTAAAAAGATACAACGATTATTATCACTTATTCATTCAATTGTTTATGTACTTTATGTTGATTGAAATGTTTGTAATTATGTGAATTATCCGATTCGTTCGGTGATGGTCAGATATGAGTAAAATAAAGTTTGGAGTAACGATAAATGCTGCACCGGATATGCTATACAGATCCGATTACAATTCAATTAGAAAAATAGCACAGGAATGTGAAAGATTGGGCTATGACTCTCTTTGGGTTATGGATCATCTTATATGGGGTGATTATAATGAGGGAAGCGTTTTCGAAGCGTTTGCGCTGCTTTCTGCGTTAGCTGTAGAAACTAAATCAATCAAGCTCGGACCATTGGTAACATGCAATTCTTTCAGAAGTCCTACACTGACAGCTAAAATTGCATCCACAATTGATATTATCTCTAATGGAAGATTGATTTTTGGCTACGGTGCCGGTTGGAAGGAGGAAGAATACAAAGCTTATGGATTTCCATTCAGTGATCCCGTAACAAGAGTGAAACAAATGAGGGAAGGAATAACGCTAATAAAGAAGCTCTGGACTGAAGAAAAAACGACTTTCAAAGGAGATTTCTATGAAGCAAAAGACGCAATCTGCAAGCCTAAACCGGTGCAAAAACCGCATCCTCCCATCATGATTGGTGGGGGTGGAGAAAAGTATACCCTAAAGGTCGCAGCCGAAATCGGGAATATCTGGAATGCGTGGGGGCCTAATACAGAAGAATATAAAAGAAAGGCGAATATTCTAAAAGAATACTGCGATAAACTCGGAAGAAAAATAGATGATATAGACCTCTCATGGAGTGGTAACATTTTGATTGGAAAAAATGAAAAAGATTTGAATAAAAAGATTAGCAGGTATGGAAAAGACATTAGTTTTGTGTGTACTTATGACAACTGTACAGAAATATTACAAGACTATATTGACGCGGGTTGTAAAGAATTCATTTTTTCCTTATATAGTTTTAATGATGAAAAGGAGACCTTTATGGACGAGATAGCTTCGTCATTTTAGAAAAAAATATAAAATTATTAAAATCTACTTTTAAACGTCAATAAAGCCCTAATTTTTGAATATTTAGTCTATTTTTCAATATGTATTTAAACATATTTTACTATATAGTATAATAGAAAATGTCAGATATTATCGAAAGTAATCCGGAAATTCTAGGAGGAAAGCCTATCATTAAGGGAACCAGAATTCCCGTTGCTTTAATCTATGAACTAATTGGGTTGAATTATTCAATAAACGAAATTCTTAAAGAATATCCACATTTGGATCGTGATATTATTCTAACTCTCCTTAAGATTGGGAAGGATGCAAATGAAAACCTTATGAATGTGGATATTGATGAGATTATAAGTAAAGAGGTTTAATTTTTGAATTTTCTTCTCGATGAGAATGTACCTTCCGTTGATTGTTATTGAAAAAGTTACTTCACCTGTTTTATTACTAATGGTATAAGGAAATTATAATTATAAACTAGAATAAAAATTATATAAGTATAAAATCTATTCATATTATAGAAAAATGGTAGAGAAAATAACAATTAAACTACCAGCTGACCTTCTTGAGTTAACTGGTCTTAGTTCTAAAAATTTGGAAGAAAAAAGTCTTCTAATATGGATATTAGATATTTATGCAGAGGGAAAGATAACGCTTTCCAAAGCGGCTAATCTATTGAATATGAAAGTGGATAAATTTTTATCAGAATTTCATAAACGTCATCTTAAACATATTGGCGGGCCTGAATCCGTAGAAGAAGCTCAAAAGGAGTACGATTTAGTTCAGAAATTAACAAATGACGAGTAATATGCATGATTATCCTCGATAATAGCGTATTAAGCGCATTTAGACGTCTTAAACTCCTTTCTAATTTAAATAAATTAATATCCTCTGCAATAATCTCTAAAGAAGTTTTCAATGAATATTCAAAACGGTGGCAGAAGAAAATTCCAAATTGGATCAAAATTAAGCAACCCAGTGATGATATAATATTGGAATCAAGTCCCGTATCATTAAGTATAGTGGACCTAAGTCTTATAAGATTAGCTTTAGAACATAAAATTCCTATCGCAACAGATGATAAACCCTTACGTCAATTTGCCAAGAATTTAGGTATTTCAATTGTAGGATCTCTTGGTTTATTAAAATCACTCTATCAAAGTAAGATTATTAAAACAAGAGAAGAATATTTATCGTTTTTAGAATCTCTTCAAGAAGATATTTTTATTTCTGACGAGCTCATGAAGTGGGCATTAGAAGAGCCTTGATTTACTATTGGTATTAATTACAATTTAATCAAAAATAATTAGATCTATTAAAACTTTAATAGAGGTATTAAGCAATTCAGATCAACGATTTGTAAGAATTCAAAATTCTTGTTTTTATTTTAAATACTTAAATTTTTCTTAAATTATCATTCCTTAATCTTATATCCTGTTTCTTCCCATGCTTTTCTTATTACCGGATTTTTTTTAAGAAATGAATCAACTACTTCTTTTTTTACATGGTTAAAAGGGCAAGAGAAATTTAAACAATTGCCACACCTTTTTATAATTAAAAAACTAAAGAAGATGAAAATTTCTATAATTGAAATTATTAAAAAGATAAATTGACCACCCAGTATTAAAAAAATTAATGGATATCCAACAAGAATAATAAAACCAATCATTAATTGAATTTTTTCAGATGTCTTCATAGGTTCTGGGTGATATTTCCAGAGTTTAAGACTACCATAATTAGCAATACAATGTAATGTTTTCCCTTCTTCCGCATAGTAAGGACAATGACTACAAAGAATTCTGATTTCCCAAAATTCAAAGAAAATGAACCAAAAACCAACCCAACCTAATAAAAACCAACCAAAACCAGCCATTATAACGCCAATAAAAGCAGTAATGACAAAAATAATGAATAATCCTATAAAACTAAACAAATATTTTCTATGGAAATGGCATATTAGTTTGCCTTTTATAAAGCAATCATTACATTCTTCAGTATCTTTCCAGATACAAACATTGTGGAGATTTTTCATTGTATTATTATTAAATTAACCTTTTAATATCATATACAAATTTCTACTAGAGTTAAATATTGTTATGAAAAAACCTGGAAGAGTAAAATATGACCCAAAGAATTATTTGTAAACTTAATTTGAACTTAGATAATTCTTGCAGAATTCTTCTGATGTGCAAATTTTTATAAGGTTCTTTACTCGATTAAATCTTCCATCATTAGAGATTAAGAATGACACTTTCTCATGTAAAGAAGCTGCGACAATAATGCTATCGGGTAATCTAAGATTTGTTTCACTTCGAATTTTTGCCGATTGATCAGCTAATCTCCTATCCAAATTAACGATTATGTAATTATCTTGTGAATATAACTTCGAAATATATTCATCTTTCTCTTTAGGTTTATTTATATTATAGTAACCTACGCATAGTTCTGCAATTGTAATATTCGAAATAACTCCTTTTAATTGTCCGTCTTCAATCGCATCTAAAATCTTAGAAGAATTTTCGCAAAATGGCTCTTCTTCTTCTTTAACATTTATAAAGATATTAGTATCAATTGTTATTTTCATTAATCCCATTCCTCTCTTAATTTCCTCTGAAATTCAACCCCTTTAACCCCCCAACGAGTATGACTTTTTAAGATCTCTACAAGCCTTCTTTTTTCGGGTTTTTTCAGAATGATCTCATTATCTTTCAAATAAACAATAAGCTTATCCCCTTTTAAAATGTTCAATCGCTCTCTAACTTCTTTGGGAATGGTTATTTGCCCTTTTTCACTTACAGTTATTCTTGCTACTATCTCCATTAATCATCATTTTTTACTTTCCTATTTATAAGTAAGACTTTTCTTACTTTTAAACCTTACTGTGAATGGAAATCTATTAGTACACATTAAATCATTAAAACATGAAGTTATTTTTTTTTTTAAAAATAAAGCAGGAGAAATTATCAAGAAATAATTTAGTTCCAAGTAGATTAGATGAGAAGAAATTAAGTAATGATTTATGATTTTTTTTCTAAATTTTTTTTGGTAACGCAATATACTGGTCCTTTTCTCATTACTACTAAGCAAGAATTACAACTTGTGCATTTTGCTGGTGAAATATCACCATTTTTCCAACGATTAGGTAAATCAGGTTCATATATTAAAGGACGACACATCGAAATGAAATCTGCTTGCTTGTCATTTAGTATTTTTTCTGCAGAGAGTGGATTTTTTATACCTCCCACCAGAATCAATTTTGTTTTATTTATTAGCGGTTTTATCATTTTAGCTGTGGATAAAAAATAGTTTTCACCCTCAGATGATTTAATCATTTTGCAAGGATAAGGATTTTTATGGGCTAATTGACTTTCATAAATCCCTCCACTAGGTTCAATCGCATCATAACCAGTATCGGCAAGAATCTCTGCTATTTTTGAACTCGTGTCTAATGTAAGGCCTCCAGGTACTGAATCGTGGGTTTGGAGTTTGACTGTTATAGGGAATTTTTTTCCAAGCTCATCTCTAGTTTGATTGAAGATTTCTACAAGGATTTTAGCCATATTTTCAATGCTTCCCCCAAATTCATCCCTACGTTTGTTTGTATAAGGTGAAACGAAATTACTTAGAAGATACCCATGAGTTGCATGGAGTTGGACCATATCATATCCGCATTCATAAGCTCGAATAGCCGTTTCTTTAAATCTTTTAATTAATTCATAAATCTCTTCAACACTTAATTCTTTTGGTGTTAAACCTGTCGTTTTTTCTGGAATCGGAGAAGGTGCGACAGGAGGAAATCTTGGATGCTCACCCTGCCGTCCCATATGAACAATTTGTATAGCTAACTTAACATCTGGTTGATCATGAACTATTTTAACTAATTTTTTGTGTCCTGAAATATAGGAGTCATTATCTAATCGAAGTTGATATGGGCTTCCTGTCGCACTCGGATCTATTCCGGTAAATCCAGTGATAATTAATCCTGTTCCACCACGTGCTAATTCATCATAAAAGTCAATTATTTTTTGACCAACATATCCATATTTTTCAGCTCTATGCTCAAAAGTAGCCGACCTGACAATTCTATTCTTAATTTCTACATTTCCAATTTTTTCCGGGCTGAATAGTGTTTTTAATTCCTTCATTATCTTTACCAATTTCATTCGTTTAACTATGACTTCATCCTGCCTTTATTTATAATTAACTTGGTTCGTATTTTCGAAGATTATAAAAATAAACCAAAATAAATTATATTTCTTAAAACAAAGAAATAAAACTAGGATTTTAATGCCTAAATAACATCCTCTTTTGGTATCAATTTTTTTTATATTCTTTAAAAATTACTTGATAGCTTTGAAGTTTCTTTTTCTCTTCTTTTGATAATTTTCTCGCACCAGGTCTAACATTATAAGAAAAAGTAAATTTGATTTTTTTCATTCTAACTCAGTAGAAACAGTAGCTAGTAGATGGAATTTTTGAAATTGTTATATCTCGGTCTTCATATTTTTTTGCCAGTTCAAGAATGACTTTTATATCAATATTTCTTTCAATTATTTCATCATCTTTTAAAATAACCCATTCACCAGTCAATTCTTCCATCATTTTCCCTCGATTCTTACATTTTTTATTTGTAACCATTTCTAAAAGATTTTTGTTTGCCTTACACTTTAAAAAAATGCTTCTAGTATATTATTTCTACTAATATATTTAAAATCTTTTAATGTAACACGAGTGCAGAATAATAGAAATAGATTTAATATTAATATTTTTCTGAAATTAATCATAACTATTTTGGATAAAGATGTTTTATTATAAAATCCTGTTTTCAATTTATTTTTCATCTTAATAAGAAGATTCATAAATAACACTTTTAAAATAGTTTTGAATATTATAGCTTAAAGAACTTTCCATATTGTCAAATCTACATCCTTCTTGTGCATATTAGAGTTCATTTTTTCTTTAATATATATAGAGATTTAAAAACAAAATAATATATTTAAGATTTTTTCCTTTTTTTGAAATAAATTTTTCTTGTAAGTTGTAATTTGATTAATTAATACCTCATTTAATTTTAGTGCCATGAATCCAAAAAAGATTTGTATCTATTATTTTTCTGGAACTGGTAATACTGAACTTGTCTCTAAACTTTTTTGTAAAGAGTTTAGAAAGCAGGGTGCTAAAGCTGACATTATTGCAGTTGAAGAAATTCTAAAGGGTAAAATTTCAATAAACGTGAAAGATTATGACCTTCTAGGCTTTGGACACCCCGTACACGCATTCAGCGCACCTAGAATCTTTTTTGAGTTTATAAAAAGCCTTCCACCTGCTGGAGTTATTCCTTCATTTTATTTCAGAACAGCGGGAGACCCTCTTTGTAATGGTGGAGCTACTTCCCTGGTAAGGAAGATTTTGCAGTATAAGGGGTATAAAGTGTTTCATGAGAGTCTTCTGGTTATGCCCGCAAATGTGTTAATTCAATATGATGATGAGTTAGTAAAGCAATTGTTTATCACAGCAAAAAGAAAAATCTTTAAAATAGTTAAGGAAGTGTTACAGAATGAAGTTAACCTACAAAAGAACAGTCTGATATTGAGAATCATCTCATATCTATTTAGTAAAGCAGAAACTATTGGAGGGAAATATTTCGGGGAATATCTATATGTCACCGATAGTTGCAACCAATGTAATCTCTGTATTAATAAATGGCCGACAGGTAATATTTATAAAGACAATGAAAGTGGAAAAATTAAATTTGGAAAAAAATGCACCTTTTGCTTGAAGTGTGTTTATCTTTGTCCAAATAATTCTATTAAGAGCAAATACATGAACTTCTTTATTCTAAAGGATGGATATAATATCCAAAAAGCCATCGAGAATCCCATGTTGAAAGGTATATATGTAACGGAAGCCACAAAAGGTTACTTTAAGCATTTTTATAAATATTTAAGCGATGTTTAACACGTTTATTAGAAACCAGCAATTTAGATTTTATTAAGATCTATGTGAAAAATTCTTGGATAAACTCACCAATTCCTTTTATTTAAATTTTATCTAAAAAAAAGGTTTTTAAATTGCTCCATTGATAAATATCAGATCTCTATTTAGAAAAACTTAATTATATTATAAACAGATAAATATTTAGAAGATTAAAATCATTAGAATTAAATGAAATTCATAAAAACCTAATATAAAAAGTTTGTTGAAAAATGGAAAAATGCGATTCCGCAAAAGTTATAAGTATTATCAATTGGAAAGGTGGTGTAGGTAAAACTACATGTGCTGTAAATATTGCTGCTGAGTGGGCGGATAGGGGCTCTAATGTCTTACTCATGGATGTTGATGCTCAAGCCTCAGCTTCAGCATACATATATACAGAAGAAATGTATAAGGGAGAATATTATAACCCAATATTAGAAGCATTGAAATCAAGAAGAGATGAAGATGTTGCAAAAAACATTGCAATAAAGAAATCTATTTTCGGTATTTTTTGGGATGCAATAAAAGATGATATGCAATTTTCAATTGAAAATGGAATAAAAAAGAGTTTAGGAGGCCTGAGAAAATTGGATTTAATCCCCTCAACATTTTATCTAAATGAACTCGAGCAAGATATCACTACAGCATCAAGTTCCCAGGGTTTATCTCCATTTAACATATTGAGGTTAGGATTAAATAAACATAAAATTTTAGAAGATTATAACTATATTTTAATTGATTGTCCACCGAATCTAAATTTAGTTACTTTGAATGCTCTCTTTGCTTCAGACTATTATATTATTCCTACAATTCCAGATCAATTATCTACACTAGGTTTGCCATTATTAATAAGAAGACTACAAACTGTTAAAAAAAGACGGATTGAACTGGATGGCAAAGACCCTAAACTTTTAGGTATAATATTAACAAAGATTTCTCATCAATTGAGGGGAATTCAAACTTCTTGGATCGAAGTTCAATTACCATGGATGTTGGAAAGATTTATTGAAGATAAATTAGTTTGGGAAAAGGCTAAAATATTCGAGAATACAATCAAGGAAACTGTTGATATCCAAAAAGCTATGGAGGAATCAAAACCACTTTGTACCTCAAAACAAAAAACTAAAGAAATTAGGACAAGATATCAAAGTCTAGCAAAAGAAATTATTCAAACTATATTTACTTAAGAAACAAGTTAGGTGGTTTTTAAATTTGATAAGTGATAAAGAGTTAATTAACAAAGTAGAAGAAATATTAGAATTCTTAAAAGTAAATACAGTTTCCATAGATTTTAAAAAAATTAAGAATGAGATTTCTAAACTGGATTCAAAGCTAAAGACTTCATTATTTCCAAACGAAAAATTTAAAGAAATTTTCTCAGACAAAGCTCTTTTTCCAAATTTAACTGAAATAAAATCATTTATGTCAAAAAACTTTAAGATTGAGATTAAAGAACGTTCTACAGCAGGAATATTGTCGATAATTACTTACTATCTTACTATTGATCCTACATTATTACTTAAAATTCAAAATAAAGCTATTACTTTAAAAGTAAAACCACCAATTGCTCCAATAAAAAGAACCCCTTCAAAAAGGAAAAAAAAAGTAATAACTGATAAAAGTTGGAGGGATTGGACTAAATATAATCCGGTTGATTTAAGAGAACATTTAAATGATCTCACAGTTGCTCAGATTAAATCCCTTTCTGGAAAATTATTAATTTCAAGTGAGAAAAATGTAAGAAGAGCAATATTGGTTGAAAATATTATTAGAAAGATAAAAAGATTAGAAACTCATTATGGAATGGGACCTGGATGACTCGTAGAAAGAAAGTAATGTATGAAGAAGATCTTCATGAAATTTTTTATAGATGTCCTTATTTAATTATAAATAATCCTGATTCTATAATAAAAACTATACATGAATATCAACTAGATTCTAATTCTATACCAGATATTTACATTGAAACTGTTACTGAAAGATATTTTTGTGAAGTAAAAATAACTAAACTTAAGGAGAAAGATCTTTACCAAGCAATACGCTATTTAACCACCATTCAGAACCTTAAAGGAAAAGAAAATGAAAAGAATTTTTTTGTTATTTTAATCGGAATGAATATTTCTAATCAACTAAAAGAAAAAGCAAAAAAGAAAAACATTAAAATAATGATTATTGGTAAAGAAATTCCAGATTCTATTAAAATATGTAAAAATTGCCGAAAAGCATATGATTATAAGAATACAAATTGTCTCTTCTGTGAGTCAAAGGAATTATTAGAGATTATAAATTTAAAATATCCGTAGAAATGAAAATTAAATGATTAATACTTATTTTAGGTCATTTTTTAATATTACTTAGGCTTAATAAATTCTAAATTATCCAAAGTTTTTAATTATGACAATCATCCCACAGAGACTGTTTTTAGAAATCACAACCGAATGTAATTTAAGATGTAAATTATGTAAATCGTGGGAGCAGAAAGATCCATCAAATAAATTAAATTTAGCAAATAAACTAATTTTTTTAAAGGAGTTTATAAAGTGGTTAGATAAATCTAACGAATCCTATAAAAATTTGCTCAATGTTATTTTAACTGGGGGGAGCCTTTTCTTTATCCTGACCAGATTTTTGAAATTGCTAAAATTTGTGACGATAATGTTATAAAATGCTATGTGATTTCAAATGGATCATTAATAGCTCATAAATTTGATGAGATCCTAAATTCTGGGTTAAGTGCATTAACACTCTCAATAGATTCTCATCTTGCTAAGACTCATGATTATTTAAGAGGAGAACCGGGATTATTTAATAATTTATTAACAGTTATAAGAGAATTAAAATCTAAAAAGGATGAAAATAGTTATCCAATAAAGATTTGTGTTCAAAGTATTCTAGGCGACTGGAATTTAAACTCATTGCCTACTCAAATTAAATTTTTTAAAGATTTGGGCTTAGATGGAATAATGTTTCAGCCGATACAATATCCTTTTGGATTCTTAATTCCAGAAGATTGGCACAAAAAATATGATAAATTTCCACATTCAGAGGAGGAAATTCAAAATGCAATCAATTACCTTTTAAAATTAAAACACCGAGATGGCTTTATTATGAACTCAAAAGAAGAAATCGAGTTATGGCGGTATTACTTCAAAGATCCAGAGTATATATCAGACACATTTAACCCTTGCAGAGCGTTTGAACAAAATTTAATTGTAGATGTTTGTGGGAATGTGAAATTCTGTTTTAGTAGAGAAATAGAGCCCAAAAACAAGATTGGAAATATCACAACTACCTCGATCGATGATATTTGGAATGGGAAAACTGCTTTACAAGAAAAAGCAGAAATGAGATCATGTATTCGTGCATGTGGTATCATGGCATGCCATATTGATATAAATTTAAGAGAAAAATAAGTGATATCATATGAAAAATGAGAAAATTCCTGTATCGGTAATTGTTCCGACTTATAATAGGATTTTACAATTATTTCGATTATTGAAAAGTCTAGATAAGCTAAATCCAATGCCCGATGAAATAATAATAGTTGATGATAATTCGACTGATGGTACAGGCAAATTGCTTTACAAATGGAAAAGAATCAAGAGAGACTATCATAAGGAGATAATTCTAAAGACCAAAAATAAAGGACCTGCTGATTCAAGAAATTTAGGGATTTATCAATCAAGAAATGACTTGATAGCTTTTACTGATGATGATGTTGTTGTTCATACCAAATGGATTAAAGGAATTACTTCAAAGCTTTTAAATCCTGATAAGAAGGTAGTGGGCGTCGGTGGTGTCGTTAAATCGATTAATAACGATATACTCAGTAAATATTATGTAGAACATAAGATTCTTGAAGCACCAAGACAATTAAATTATTTACCAACTGTAAATTGCTGTTTTAAAAAAAATACTTTAATTAAAAGTGGAGGTTTTGATATTTCATTCTCTTTTGCTGGGGGTGAAGATACAGATTTATGTCTTAGGTTAAAGAATAAAGGATATCATTTTGTGAAGGAGAACAAAGCAATTATTTATCATGATTTTTCTTCTAATTTTCTTAATTTTTGTAGAATGTGGATAAGATATGGCAAAGGAACTCAAATGGCAATAATAAATTCAAGGAGAATTTTCGCATGACAAAGTCTTACTTAGTATTAGAAACAAAAAAAGGTGAAATCTGTAATTCTTGGGAACAATGTATTATAGCTCCTAAGTTTACACTGAAGAATTTTACTGGAGAATTACACTACTACTTAAGAGTCTACTTAAGTAAGAAGAAATCCTTCACAAAAATAATGATGTTCCTTTTTTTGAATGCTGTTCAAAGAATTTTTTATACAGTCGGTACTAATATTATAAACATTAGATATAAGACGTTTAAAAGATAATATTAGCTTTCTTCTTGATTCTTCATAAAATTTACTTTCAGAAATTCATCAGGATAGTTAAGTGCATTGAAAAATAGTGGCGACCCCGAAAATGATAACGGAGAGATTGGGCCAATGGTCATAAAAGGATATTTTCTTTGTCCTAAACCACTCTGAGGATCATTAAAATTTTGATATAACCTTATAGCTTCTCTGTTACCTCCTATAATTTCCTGGAGGGCGCGTAATTCAGTACCCCACCCAAGACCAAACCCAAAAGTAAAGACCCTTATTTGATTGATAATCTCACGGTGAAGGCTTGAAATTGTTTGACTAATAAACGTCCATCCAAGACCATATTTTCGAGTAGTCCTAACTGCATCAATAAATGTAGCTCTAATTCTATTTATATTCTCATTTTCTATTCTTTCCCTTGGTGCTAACCTATGCGCTTCGTCAACTACAACTAAAGAGTTTATATTGCCTCCTTGCCTAAATTTATTTTCTGCTTGTATTGTAATTTTACTTAGAAATTGATGAATCGCGATTAATTGAATTTCATCGTTCCATAAGACATCCTGAGGTTTTTCCCTCGATGATAAATCAATTATAACTAAGGGATTTCCTTTTGATTCTTTTTCAAATAGAGTTGATAATCTCACACTATCTTTAGCCCTTTTAAAGCTAAACAAATTCGTAATACCCAACCATAAACCATACATACTTTCTTCATTGAGTGAAAGCCACACACTCTTTACTCTTTCTCTTGGTTCTTTTGTGAATATTATTCTCCCTAAAAACTGCTCATCGGGGATTAGATTCCATATTAATTTAAATGCATCTCTTCTATAATATTCCCAAGGTTTAAATCCATCAAATATTTTGGTTTTAATATTAAGAACTCTAATAATTTCATCTACAAAACGAGGCCAATGTTCTTCATAATAGATTTTTAATCTATTAAAGAAACCTGAAGCAATCAAAAGATCTTTGAATAAACCATCGGAATAATCAAGCACTAAATTTTGTATTGTATAGATTTTGATTTTTCTACCTATTTCTTTCTCAATAATTTGTTTTAATTTTTCATTAGAAGAAAACTCAATAGAGAATTCGCCTTGAGGATCCAAAATAAAAATCGACATATTTTTATGTTTCGCATAACCACTCACAATCATTTTAGCTAGAACAGATTTACCAGAACCTGTTTTACCAAAAATACCAATATGATAAGCTTCGCCAATACCTTTCTTTCCAATGCCAAAATGTTTAAACCACATTGGAAGTTTTATGTTTGAACCATAAGCTTTTCCTAAGTAAAATAACTCTTCTTGGTAATCTTCTAATAAACTTTCCATTATTTCTTCATCAAATAATTTAATGGAAGTTCCTGTTGCTGGTACTGTACCTAGTATACTAGGAACAAGATGTTGATCATTGTTAGCAAAAACAGAACTCACCATCATTTTAGCAATATGAAGATCTTGCCTTTCTGTGATTGGGTCAACTCTACCTTTTTGTCTAATTATACTTCTCATAGTTGGGTCCTGAGCCCAAATATTTCGCATCTCAATTTCAGATATTTGCCCTAGAGCATAATGTGCCATTCCGTCTTGCATAAATTTAAAAACACTTAACTTACCAACTAATTTTTTATTAACAGCAGTTCCGATTATATCAATCGTTAATTCTCCTGTTGAAGAGGGAGACCCAATTACTCCTATTCTTTCAGCCTTGTCTAACTTCTCATTAACATTGCTAATTTTTAATCACCTCATTTCCCCCAATCAGTACGATATCCATGTAAGGCAAAATAAATATTCGCTTCTGCACCTTCCCACTTTAAAGTCATATCTTGAGTTGCTGTTCTTCTAATTGCTGGTAGAGCTTTTCTTAGATGTTTAACCATTCTATCTGCGAAATATAATGGATAAGGTTCTATAATCCCTGGAACACCACATTGTAATTTTATAGATTCAAATAACTTTGCTAACCTATAATTATTCGTTGCTATAGAAGGAGCAATTTCCACTCTTAATACAGGAAAAAATTCAGAAGGTCTATAATAAACCATATGGACTTCATTTAATGCATTTAAGATCTTTTTGAATTGTTCTATTGTATCAGATGGCAAGTATTCTAGAATCCTTTTTGATATTGGTTTTTCAATTTTCATAGGCCCCACAAATTCACCTGCTTTTAATATAAATGAGAGTAACCCACGATCTTCAAATCCATCCAAATTTAAAATGGTTTGAGATATTTGATTTATAGTAGTATATTTAGGTACACCTGTGAATATTTGGTCTGTTTTTTTAGAAATAAGTATTTTTTCATACGAATTCATTGCAGGTTTTAATATTTTAAATAGTACATCCATTATTTCCTTCACTGGCTTAATGTTAGGATTTAAAGCTTGAGTTAATTTTATAAAAGGCGTTATTAATGAACCATCGATAAATACTACATCGTGAGGTGCATTTCCAGCCAAGAGTAATTCCATACACATCATTATTGCTCTTGAAATCATAGTTGTATTATCATTATGGGGTAGAGTTAGAACGTTAGAGTTATGATATGGTGCTGACCAATGTCTAACTTCAGTTGGAGGCGCTAATCCTTCAACTGCTACACCAGCAATGCCAACTATATCTGTAGAGAGTAATTTCTCTATAGCGAAAGCTCCATCTACACCACAAGTTGTTGGATGAGATGGCGTTAATGTAATTTCAGAATCTCTTCTTAATAAATCTTTATCTTTTAATGTATCTCTCGCTAGTTTTTTAAGATTTAATAGATTTTGAAAGGTAATTGACAATTTTTTGCTTATTCCATCGCATTGAATTAACATATCCTCAACAAGAGCCTCAGGTAATTCTTTAAAAGGAGTTTTTAAAATACTTCTCGACATTAAACAAATCTCAACTCATTGAATTATTTCTTAAAATTTCTTAATTATATTGTACATTTAGGTAAAAATAAATGTTATTTAATTTAGGCTGAAACAGATGAAAATAATTATTTTCAAAAGTATAATAATTAGAATTTAATCAAAAAGGAGTATATTATATGAATATTAAATTCAACTAAATTAATTTTCTCATGTCATCTTCTAAGGTAATTTCATTATTTTTTCCAAAAATCGACATTATCAATAGAATTTTTAACTATAAGCCCCTTACGTTCTAATTCCTTTAATTTAAGTTGTAGATATTTGACGTCTGTTTCATCAGTTATTTCCAACATTTTTATAAGCTCACTTTTATTTTTACCCTCATTAGATATAACTCCTAAAATATCATCACCAGTTATATTAAAACCATATCCTTCTGGTAAAACTAACTTTTTCACTGGTTTTTTCTCCTTAGTTTTTCCTTTTACCCTTAGATCGAATGTAAACTTACATTTGGGATACCCACTACAGCCATAGAACATCCCATAAGTTCCAGTCAGTTCTTTCATGATTCTCCCACATTTTGGACAGGAAATATTATAAGGATCCTCGAAGTTCTGTGAGTAATTACATTTGGGATAACCATTACACCCAAGAAAAATCCCGTATTTTCCAATGTATAATGCTAATTTTTTTCCGCATTTAGGGCATGAAGAAGGTGTGTTTGTGCCAATTTGTTTTGTCTCAGCTACATTTTTATTAGATATATCATGTGTATATTTGCATTTGGGGTAATCCGTACAATCAAGATAAGTACCATAGGTTCCTTTTCTTATTTCTAATGGTTTACCGCATCTTGGACAAATATTTGGGCTTTCAGTCAAATTGGTTTAATCTCTCCCGAATTTCTTGGAACTATTAAAAATTTACATCTCGGATAGTTCGTACATCCTAAAAAAGCTCGCATTAGGCATACATATTTTCAATTAACCACAATTAAAAAATATAGACTTTTACTCTAAAATTAATAATATCATCAATTTAAATATATAACTCTAATTAATCAAAATTAAAATATTGTCAAGAAAATCATCGAACAATTAAATACTAAGAATCCCAAATTAAGATTAAATAACATCATAATTGTAAGGTGATAATAAAATTGAAAGAATATAAGGTAGAAACGGTAGGAAAAGTCTACTCAAGTCCAAAACATGCAAAGGAATTCGAAAAGATCTTAAATGACCAGGCAGTCGAGGGATGGGAATTAAAATTAGTTGCTTCATTTTTTTTAGTCTTCGAAAGAGAGAAAAGCTAAAAAACGCAGCTATGATGTACCTACAACTAAATTATTAATCCTCACTTTTTCTTTTACCTAAAATATTTTTAAAAAGATCAAAAAAAAATTAGTTTAATTAATAGGCCCAGTTGAAAAATCTTCATCAAAATTTTGCAAAGAAATTACACCTCACCTTTCGAGAGGGGGATCGCGTTCTATTAAAAACCCATATTATATCTTAAAAAAAAAGGAAGAAAACAATCAAATAGAGTAACGAATTAAATTGTTTATATCAAAAGTGGTAATAAAATATGATTGAAAGAGAAATTGTAATTGGACTTGTAAAAGATGGAAATTTTTACACACGATCTCCTGAACCAGAAATTAGTGCCCCTACCCTCTTAACTGAAATCAAAGTAATGGAGAGCATAGCACCTGAAGCTCGACAGTTGAATTTAACCGAATATGAGGGAAAAGCGATAGCCGTTCAAGGTCACAATCAAGGGGATGTGATCTATGAGGCAGCTATTATTGATGTTGCGGGACCTATTCTTACTGTTTTAGTTAAGCAGGCAATGGGAGATTAATATAGTATCTAGCGATTAGTATTGGTTTCATCCTTAGAAAAGAGGAGTCTTAGGATTCAGATGATTTTAGACTTTTTTATGAAAATTTTTATACTTCCGAGTTACTTATTTAATATTAAAGGATAT
>JAUVXW010000017.1 GCA_030603385.1 Promethearchaeota archaeon
TTCCTAGGAGATTGGTTGTGACATTCCACCCAAGTAAATTTTTTGCCGTATTAAGGGCTAATAAATAAAGATTAAGTTTAAATTTCTCCATTCGGATTGGAAATACGGGAATAGAATCAGCAGCAAAAACTAGGTCTGGTAGCCCTAAAGCCACCGAAATTATTTTTTTTTTTTCATTATCTCTTTTTTTTCTTAAAAATTCATTTCCTGTGAGAAAATTGTATGCGATCTTCAACACTGAAGTAAAACTTACAACGTCGTCAGCATAGATACTCATTATTTAGAAGAACTCCGAAAGGTTTAGATAATGTGTTTTTTTTTTTTTTAAGATTATTAATCATATGTTTGTATTAAAACTATTTTTTATTGAGTACAGATATTTGCAAAATTTATTATAATTTCTTCTCCATATCGTTTTGCTTCTTTAATAATTTCTTCATCATCTTGATTTCTATAGGTATAATCTGCAAGGTGAGTTTCAGGATGAAATTGAACTGAATAAATTGGTCTATTTATATGACGCATATATTGGATTGTATTGTAACCATTTAGAACTTTCGTTGCTATTATTTCGAATTTCTTTTGTATTTTAAGGTCATCTGGGGGTATAAAGTCTCGATGTTGAATATCTACAAATATTTTTTTATGCGGAATCAACTTATCAGTTTTGTTTAACAAAAGTGGAATGATACTTCCACCATCGTGGGGAATATTCATTCGATATACTTTTCCATTAAAAGCAAAGCCAGTTAAATGGAGACCATAACAAATTGCTAATATAGGTATGTTTTTAGCTTTTTCAATTAGTTTAAGCACAGATTTGAATTTCTTTCGTAAGACTTTATTGCCATAAAAATCAGACACATTGATTTCTGATCCTGTGAGAATTATCCCCCTGATAGACTTCAAAATCTCCATATCTACTTGAGAGTAATGGATAACTTTAACACTAAACTTAGTGATCTTTTGTCTAAAAATTTCCACCAAGTTTCTTAATCGGTCGGTCTTAAAGTTAACTGAATAATTATCAATTATATAGATTAGATTATTGCTTTTGTTTTTTTTTATTTCTTTAATCATAATTCTCCATTTTCAAGCTTTTATTAGCATAGTTAACTAAGGTTTCTGTTGGATTATGATTATTGTTTGTACATTTCCATGAATGCACCTAATCTTGTGCGAACTTGCTCTACATTTTCTCCCATTTTATTAAAATTAAGCGCTATACTTGGTATCTCTAATTCTCGACGTATCTTTTCTTTTAACATAGTATAACAATTTGATACAGAATGACATCCAAATACTTGTACAAAAACAAGCCCATCAACCTTTAAATTCTTAGCTAATCTTACATAGGAATCTGTTAGTGTATCGTTATCACACCCAATGCCATTTGAGTTTACATTCATTAAAAATTGAGCATAAGCTTCAACAGGGTCGGTTCTGTTTGAAATCGGTATATCATCCAAAAATCGTAACAAATCCCAATCTCCATATAAGACTCTTCCTCCAAATTCGTAGATTATATCATGAGTTTTTGGTTCCCAACCTCCAAACATAGGAGTAATTAAAATTTTGGGCATTTTTGAAACATCCATACCAATGCCCTTATTAATTCTCCCTCTCATTTCGTTTAACAACAGAGTAATATTATCTTTAAAACGAGTAGCATTGGAATTATAATCATGAAAACTTATATTTAATAAGGAAAGAATTTCAGAAAATGTTGCTGGATTACACGGATAGAAGTCGGCGGTACTTATATCATAAATTATTTTTCTATATGATTGATGAATTTGATTAGCCGTTTGAAAGTGATTTCTCAATACATTATCACTATAACTATAATCACTAATTTTTTCTAATTCACTTATTCCTTGAGTAATGTTATCGATAAAAAGTTCTAACGTATTCCCAATATTTCTTGGGGGAATTTCAATCCAAATTTGTTTGGAAGGGTTCCCAATTGCTTGTATTGATTCTAGATATTTATTCCAAGTGCTACATCGAATCGTATAATTTAAATTTGCTTCACAATTCTTCCCTTTTGATACATTCATTCCATAAAGTGATTTAACTCCATAACAAAAGTCAGTAGATATTCCACTTTCTTCTCCAATATCATACATTTCATTGTATTTGCTGTTAATTGTATCTATTACGTTTTCGATTACATCATCGACTGTCTGACTTATATCTTTAATACCTAAATCTTTTACAAAACCCAAGAAATTGGTAACTCTATTCCACCCAAAAACATTTGAAGCAGAACCTAAATAAGTAAGATATTTATGAATCTCAAAGTTGTGCATTCTTATCGGAAAAACGGGAATTAAATCAGGAAATCCATAAACTAAGTCAGAAAAAGGTAACCCAATAGAAATTAACTTCTTTTTTTCTCGAAATTTTTTCCGCTTAAGATAGTCTCTTCCTGTTAAAAAATTATAAGCAATTCTTAACACGGAAGAAAATCTAATCAATTCATCAGCAACTAAACTCATCTTTTACATCATCTCCAAAAATGCCTCTATCCTTGTTGATAATTGTCCCCTGTTAGCTCTTGAATAATCTCTTTCTAAATTCAATACATAAATGCCTTTTTCTTTTAACTGATTTTTTAAATGGGAGGACATAATTGACATGTGATCGCAAAACTTAATTATGTGGTTTATAACACCTATTTTTTTTCCCGTTTTCTTTTCATAATTTATGAAAAAGTTCTCTATATGTGATACTTTCCGTTCAAGGAAATTTGGAACTGAATGATCTCCGTAAATATTTTTCTCAAATCGATGGGTTAATAAATCAATAGAATCTTTTGAAGCGTTTAAAACCTTATCATCAATTATTTGGTAATAATAATTAAACCCAACCCATGTATCAAAAAATACAACATTTCCACCACCCTCTTCAATTAAATCATTTAAATAATCATCAATGAAAATTGAGCAACCTGTTAGTAAAATATCTTTTGATTCCTCTGATTTTTGGGTTTGTGATTGCTCTAAGATTATATTGTCTAGTTCAGGGAGGATAACAGGACCATATAACATCGCTTTTTGAAAAATTTTTAACTTTTGAGAACCCTTTAAGGTTAAATTGCTTATTTCTAATATTTTTTTTTTTTAAAATATTATATTTCTTAATACTATCCATTAAATCCTGATTATCTATTTTTGTTCCTGTGATCTCTTCAAGCTGTTTTTTTAGATCTAATAATTCTAGTTTGAAGTATTTCAAACTGTTCCCGGTTTTTGTGTAGGATACATAAAAATTCAAACGTTGTATATTAAAATATTTAGCTATAACTTCAGACGCACATATATCTGATACACAATGATTTGAGACAATAAAATAATCTATTAACTCTAAAAACCTATAAGGATCCGGTTTTACGGAAAATACGCCTATACAAGATTGAGCAAATGCACAAGTTGAGGGAGAAAGAAAATCATGACTAGCATCCATTAACTCATCATTTCCAGCAAAGATCAATCTTAGGGGAACAAATCCAGCAGCATCTATTAATTCTTCTGGGATGTTATCATGTGACATGAATGCCACAACTTTTTTACCCTCTCCCTTCTTTTCTTTAAGGAATGTATAATATTCCGATAGAAGCTCAAAGTTGTACATTTTCTTAAATAAAATAATTCTGAATTAATAATCAAAAAATAGTTAATTGCTCATAAAATTTATTGATATTAAAAATAAAGACAGAATGTATTATCCGCCATTATGTTCTTGAGCAATTAAAGCTGCTCCGATGGCACCAGTTAGTTGTGGTTGATCAGGAGTAACTATTTCATATCCAAACTCTTCTTCTAAGAAGCTTTTAACTGCCACATTTTTAGCTACACCTCCACAAAAAACTAGCAAAGGCGCTACACCTATACGTTTAGCCATGCCTGCAACTCTTCTAGCAATTGATTTATGAATGCCTGCAGCAATATTTTCTTTATTAGTTCCTTTAGCAAAAAGTGAAATTACTTCGGATTCTGCAAAAACTGTACATGTAGAACTGATTGACGCGGGTTTATTTGATTTTAGAGCTAATCCTCCAATTTCATCAATGGGGACCTCAAGTGCATGAGCCATTACCTCTAAGAAACGCCCTGTTCCCGCTGCGCACTTATCGTTCATCTGGAAGTCGATTACATTCCCTGTTTTCTTAGATATTACAATTGCTTTACTATCTTGACCGCCTATGTCTATAACAGAGTGAGCCTCTTGGAAGAAAAATTGGACTCCCCGTGCGTGAGCAGTTATTTCAGTAATTCGATCATCAGCGAAATCAATAGTGTTCCGTCCATAACCAGTCGACATAACAAAAACATCATCTCTGTTTAAATTGTTTGCTTCTAAGATATCATTAAATAAATTGAGCCCTATTCTCTTAAAGTCGAAGGTAGATCTCTCTGTTCGAAAATCTAACAAATTTCCATTATCAAGTAAAGCAATCTTAGTTGCTAATGAGCCAATATCTATTCCTACGAATGCTTTCAAAATAAATCTCGACGTTATTTATTTATATCGGTAAAAATGAAACCTAAAAGATAAAATTTATTATAATAAAATAGTAAATTAATTGACCATAGATTTGTTATTTTTAAGTATGTTTTGACTTTTTCGAACATTCTTATTAATATCTTTTCGTTTTATATTTGGAGTAAGAAATCTAAGTTATTAATATACCTTATAATTTTAGATACCAAGCAATATTGATACAAGGAGAGTTACAATCCCAGCTGTAACTAAGTGCAAAGCATATCTTACACGTCCTCCTCCTGAAATCTTTCCTAAGTAGTTCCCTAAATACACAAGCAAGGCACCAAGTATAATATAAGAAGAGATAAAATGCATAAGTGTTAAAGTTCCACCAAAGAAAAATGGAAGTAAAGGCAGGGAAGATCCTAACACTGGAGCACCTCCGTCAACCAAAGAAGCAACTATAGTTGCGAAATCCTCAGCTTTTTCGAGCAAAGTCTTTTTTTTTTTATTTTTCTTTTTATTGATATTTTTTCTTTCATGTTCCGATGGATCTCTATTTTCATCTTTTTCTTCTTCGAATATCGCCATATCTTTTTTCATATCATCTACTTTCTTCTTTCTTTCAGCCTCTTCAGAAAGAAAAGCACCCCATAAACCACTTATACCAATAGCCAATGCTGTAGCGAAACCAGTAACAATAACGGTTTGAGGGGTAAATTGACTTGCATCTGAGCTCAGAAAAATAACGAAAATACCACTCACAATTCCAGCGCAAGTTAAAGCACCATCAAAGCAGTTATTAAAAAATTTACGTCGGGCAATTATACCCAAATCAGAAATTTTTGAATATTCTTTCCAACTCTTTAGAGTTTTACGAAATTTTCCCAATTCTATACGCCAAAAATCGTTGTTAAATTAAAAATTTAGTCTCTTACTTCCCAAATTATTCAAATTGTATTGAAGTACTTATTTAATATTATATTTTATCTTTATTATATTTTTTATTAGAAGGGATTTATATATACAGGACTAATTTCTGTGTAAATAAAAAAATAAGGATTATAGTTAAAAATTACATGTTAAAATTGGCGTTAATTTAGTTCCCTTTAAACTTACCATCACGTTTTCCGAAAAAGGAAGCAATTCCTTCTTTTAAATCGTCTGTTTGAAGGGTTAACATTAACTGATCCATATCCATATGCATTAATGCTTGGTCTAAAGCCCCACTAATATGGTTAATCGTTTTTTTAATCATTTGGGCAGAAATGGGTGGCATTGCAGCATAATCCTTAGCGATTTCAATTGCTCGCTCTAATAATTTTTCTTTTGGTACTACTTCACTTAAGAAACCCCATTTTAAAAGTGTTTGGGCATCATTATTTTTCCCTAATATTGTCATTTCTTTTGCAAATGTAGGCCCAATTAAATGCACAACAATTGGGAGGATTGTCCAACTTAAACTCATCCCCAAACGATCTTCTGGAAATCCTGCCATACATTTTTCATTTCCAATGCGAAAATCAAGAGCAGAAGCAATACAACACCCCCCGCCAAATGCACCTCCATTAATTGCAGCAATTGTTATTTGGTCCATCATGTATAGTTTGCGAGTCATTCTTGGTCCATTCTGAATTGCTCTTTGTCTTCCAAGCACCGTTGTTGGTCCTCCTTGTTCTGTCAAATCCCTTCCAACGCAAAAATGTTTACCTGCTCCTGTAAAAATCACAACACGAGTCTCTGTATCTTTCTGAAACTCCTCTGTTAACTGTTCAATTTCAGTCATTAAATTATTAGTGAGTGTATTTAGTTGTTCTGGGCGATTTAATGTAACAATTGCGATGTGATCATCACGTTTTTCTACAATTAGATTTTTATATTCCATATTAACTCACTTTAAAACAAAACTTTTGATTTCAATATGATATTTTAGATCTAAAAATCAATAATCATTGAAAAACTAATTAGAAATTTCTAATAAAAACAACTAAAAACTCTTTCTAATTTATATTCTACAAAGTCTAAATTTTTAATAGTCTAATTATTAATATTAATATCAGAAAAAAAATATATTTTAATGGAATTCTTATGAATAAGATTAAAGACGAAATTATTTCAATGTTAATTGAACATTCAAGGATCATTTATTCTGTTATTTCGGATATGGGTGTTTACTATTCAACCTGGGCTAAAGATTACGAGTCTAATAAGGACACCTTAGAAAAGAAAAAGAGTAAGATGCAACTTCGCGAAGAAGATGCAGATGCTATTAAAATTCAATTAATCCAAAAATATTCTGAAGCTGGACCGCAAGGCTTGGGAGACTATATAGCATTAATCTTGAGAATGGATAATGTTATTAATTACCCTCTTGAGTTTGTTGACATGTTACCAAAAATAAAATTAGACGGCGGAAAGGTTGATGAAATAAATAAAAGATATGAAAAATTGATTAATAAAACTATTAATATGGCTAGTGTCTTAAAATCGACAATAAAAAGCCTAAGAGATAAACCTGAAGTTGTATTTAAAAACACTACGACAATCCATGAAATTGAAAATGAGATTGATACTATATATCGTCAGTTTCTTGAATATCTGTATTCCAATGAGGATTTAGATATTAGGAAACTTCTAAGAATTAGAGATAGTATCGTTTTACTGGAAAGTATGTGCGATAAAATCCATGATATAGCCGATATCATAAGAGTTCTGTTATACCAATAAGATTTAGGACTAAAGATGAAAGATAGTGAATGAATTCACCGTTAATAAATAAAACTCTTTTTTTATTCCATTCTTGGTTATTACAAGTATTTGAGATCTCTATTTTATGTTCTTCTCATAGCAAAATTTATACGCGTAATTTAATTTATTACATTTAAAACAAGTTTTTTAAATAAAAACGAAGATGTAAGAAATATGAATGGTAAACATAAATTTTATTTATTACTTGGAATATTTCAAGTGGTATTGATTTTCTTAGTAATTTTCACATCAAATGGAATTGTATCTTTTGCTAGTGCTCAGGGTACTACATTTGAGTATTATGATTCAGGAACCACAGCTACTTTAGCAATAGCCGTAGCATTATCTGTAAGTTTTTCAGTACTCGGAAGTGCTTGGGCTATGAAAACAGTGGGTACAGCAGCTATAAGTGCACTTTCAGAAAGAGAAGAAGCCTTCTTTAAAGCGTTTCTTGTTGTTGCCTTATGCGAAGCACTAGCAGTTTACGGATTAATTGTAGGAATTTTACTATGGACAAAAATCCCTACACCTATATGAGTTAATTTTTTTATTTCTATACCACAAATAATTTTGATTTTGGTGATTTTTGAACGAGTGTTATTGTCGATAGCTATGCTTTTACTCTAATCAAAATTGGTTTTTTGAAACAATTAATAATGGATGAAATAACTCTAAAAAAGTTAGAAGATATCACCAATATAGAACAGTTAATTGAGTACATTGGAAGGTTTTACCCGGGATTAACCTTTGATTCTTTTACTATTGAAGAAATTGAGAGAGCATTATTTCATACTTATATAAAATTAATTGGAAGAATAATAGTGCATTCTCCAAGAACTATGCGTTCATTTCTTAGGAATTACCTTATGAAGTATGAAATAATGAATATTAAACGTATTATTTTAGGCACTATTCTTGGAATGAGTATAAACGATAAATCAAAACTGGTTAATAAACTCGTAGAAAAATACTTAAACAATACAGATTTCATAAACGGGCTTCTAGAAATTACATCTTTAGATCAAATTCAATTTTATATGAAAAATACTAAATATAATAAAGCCATAAGAGAAGGAATTCTTTACTTTCGAAATACTAAAGAAATTTTTGTGTTAGAAGCCTTCCTAGATAGACTCTATTATGAAACTATGGAAAATGAAATAAAATTTCTAAATCTTAAAGAAAAAGTAATGATCTCTTTCTATGTGAATTATATATCTGAGATATATAATTTGAATATAATATATAGAGGTATTAAGATCAATATTGACAGGAATTTACTTTCACAGTTCCTTGTTAACAATTATATGTTCTTGAATCAAGGATCTCTAAATGATCTATTAAATCTAACTAGTATTAATGATTTCATCACACTTTTATCTGAATTTTTAATTAGAAAAAAGGAAATAAGACCCAATTTACTACGTTCTCCTCTTAAAGGAGAACATTTGATTTGGGAAATTGAAAAGCTATATTTGGATTACTTTTTTAGAACATTTCAAATAAAAATAGATGATATAGCATATCAATCAATTTTCAGGATTATGGAGTTGTTAATTAGAAAAGATAATGAAATTAAAATTCATGTATTACCTAGGGTTGTAGAGATTTTACATGAAAAATATAAGGTGTTAAAATAATGGATCTTTTTGAAAATTTAAAAGACATTGAAAAGGTTTATGAAGATCTAGTAAATAATGCTAAGAATTTAAACTTAAAAGAAATTGAGAAATATAGAGATAATGAACAAAGGACATTTGAGAGATTTATTATCGAGAAGAATGAGCTTGTAAATGAGGTATTGGGAACACTTGCTAAAGAAGTTAATACAAAAATTAATAATTTTGAAAATAAATTTGATGGAGCAATTAAAAAGATTGAGTTACATTTTCAAAAAAGTATTAGGAATCTACAGAAAATAATTATAGAAGAGGTAGGGCTAGATTTCTAATGTTCGATAAAGAAGTTCATATTGTTGGGGATGAAGATATTGTTTTAATGTTAGGACTTCTAGGAATAGAGGGTACAATAATTGAAAACCGAGAAGAATTCCTAAAAGTATTTAATAATTTGATAAATCTACCAAAAATAGGAATGATTCTTATAGCATTAAGGTTATCTAATGATATAATTGATTTTCTGTTAGATTTTAAACTAAATAACAAAGAACCATTTATATTTATTCTTCCTGATGTTTTTCAGCCAAATGTAGAAAGGTTAGATGTCCTTTTAAATAAAATCTCCAATGCAATTAGCGATATAGAGTTGTTAAAATGAGTTGAGTAAAAATTTCTGAAGAAAAAGAGTTTAAAAAACAGCTAGGTAATTTAGGCCGTTATTTAATTGAGAAAGCCCAAAATGAAATAAAGGAATTAAATCAAAAAACCCTTTTTCAAAAAGCTGAAATAAAAAAAAGGTTTTTAGAAAGGAGTGATGATAGAGAGATCAAATTGAAGCAACATTTTATAGATAGTTACTATCAATTTTTAAATCAGTCATTGTCTTTAACTCTACTGAATGGTAAAGAAAAATTTTTAAATATAAAAAATAATTTAATTAAAAAATTAAATGCATCGTTATTTAAGCTCATAAGAGAAAAAATGGATAATAATTATGCTTCATATATAGACTATCTTTTAGATTCAATAAAAAATGTAAAGAAAACCATAGACAGGCCCCAGGAGATAGAATTAATTTTTAACCATAAAGATTATAACTATTTTATTAAGAATTTTGATAAAATTGTAGATTTATTTAAGAATCCAATAGAAATTAATGAAGATAAAAGAGACTTCATAGGTGGATTTAAAGTTTCTCTAGTGGGGGGGGTAATATCTTACGATTATACAATTGACAATCTAATTAATAAAAATTCCTCCTTTATTCAGATGGAAATATCCAAAATCATAAATGACTCTGAAATTAAGGAGATTGAAATAGAATTTGAAGAATTTATTAAAAATCATAAAAAATTAATTACAGAATACCTAACTCAGTATGATCAAATCCAAAACTAACAACAATTCTCAGAAGGGGCATATTTCTGCAATAGTTGGTTCTTTAATTAGAGTAAAAGGATTAGAGAATCAAATACGATTGCATGATTTGATTAAAGTTAGAAATATGTTGGGAGAAGTTATACAAATTTATTCAGATTATATTGTGGTACAATGCTTTGAAAATACTACTAATTTACGAATTAATGAAAAAGTTATAAATTTAAATGAACCCTTATCAATGGAGTTAGCACCAGGATTATTAGGAACTATTTTTGATGGAATACAAAGACCGCTTCAAAAAGCTTTCGAAAAACATAAAAGTGGGCAATTAACAAGAGGATTAGAAATACCATCGCTGTCAAGAACAAAAAAATGGCATTTTATTCCATTAGAAAGAACTAAAGGTAATGTAACAGGAGGAGATGTAATTGGGACTGTCCAAGAAACACAGGCTATACAACATAAAATAATGATTCCACCAAATATTAGTGGTAGGTTAACCTATCTTGCAAATGAAGGAGATTATACGATAGAACAAGAATTATACAGATTAGAGATAGGACAGGAAGTAAAATCTTTTTCAATGATGCAAAAATGGCCTATAACAACATCTAGACCATTTAAAGAAAGAATGCTACCTGGTGAACCGTTAATTACAGGGATACGCGTTATAGATTTATTGTTTCCAATCACTAAAGGGGGCACTATTGGTGTTCCAGGAGGATTTGGAACTGGTAAGACAGTTATTCAACAGTCATTAGCTAAATGGTGTGATGCAGATGTCTGCATTTTTGTGGCATGTGGTGAAAGAGGAAATGAGGTTGCTGATGTTTTAAAACAGTTTTCTGAAATTATTGATCCTAAAAGTGGTCAACCCTTATTAAATAGAATCGTTCTTATTGCTAATACTTCAAATATGCCCGTATCAGCACGAGAGGCAAGTATCTTTTCTGGAGTCACTATTGCTGAATATTATAGAGATATGGGGTATGATGTTGCTGTTCTCGCTGATAGTACTTCAAGATGGGCGGAATCTTTAAGAGAAATATCCGGACTATTGGAGGAAATGCCTGCTGAAGAAGGATACCCTGCGTATTTGCCTTCAAAACTTTCTGGTTTTTATGAACGAGCTGGTATTGTTAAACTTCTTGGGAATGAAGAGATAGGAAAAGAAAGAGTAGGATCTATAGCTATTATTGGTTCAATTAGTCCACCTGCTGGTGATTTTAGTGAACCTGTAACAGCAACCACCAAAAATTTTGTACAAGGGATATGGGCTTTGGATGCGGGATTAGCATATTCAAAACATTATCCCGCTATAAACTGGTTAGATTCATATTCAAACTACCCTGATTATATCTCTGAATGGTGGTACGAGAGAGATATAAACTGGTCAGAAATTGATGTTGACTGGTTTGATTGTCGTAATCAAGTCAATGAAATTTTATCTCAAGACAATGAATTAAAATATATTACCCAACTAATTGGTGAAGAAAATTTACCAGATGACCAACAATTAACTTTATTTATTGCCAAACTAATTAAAAATGGATTTTTAATTCAAAATGCCTATGATGATATTGATAATTTTACAGATGTCCGAAAACTCTTAGGTATGATTAAAGTTATTCTTTTATTGTTTAAAGAAAGTAAAGAATTATTAAAACAAGGATTTCTAATCGAAGATATAAAATCACTCTTAGTTATTAATGATATTTTAAGAATAAATAGAACAATTTCTAATGATGATTTTGATAAAATTGAGGGTATTAAAAGAAAATTACTCAGTGATATAGAGTCTTTAAAACTAACCCAAGGAGTATTAAAAAAAAGATGAGCGTTATTTACAGAAAAATTCAACAAATAATTGGACCACTTATATTTCTTAAAAACGAGCATAATGCCCAATTTGGCGAGATAGTTATAATTAGAACAGATGATGAAAAAATTCGCATGGGGCAAATTATAAAAATGAGTGAAGAAATTATAGTGGTAGAAGTATTTGAAGATACTGCTGGATTATCTACCGAGAATGCTGAAATTATTTTCACAGAAGATACATTCAAAGTAAAAATATCAAAAGATATGTTCGGTCAAACATTTAATTCTTTAGGAAAACCAATTGATATTAAAACAAAAGCAGTATTAGATTCAGATCTTTTATCAGATGTTCAAAGAGATATAAGTGGAGTTCCTATTAATCCATTTGCAAGAGAATATCCTGTAGACATAATTCAAACTGGAATATCAGTAATTGATGGATTATTTACATTAATTAGGGGTCAAAAACTCCCGATATTTAGTGGACAAGGATTACCTCACAATAAATTAGCTGCCCAAATTGCTACACAAGCAAAAGTATTAGGAGAGGAACCATTCGTAATAATCTTTTGTGGTATAGGCATCATTCATGACGAGGCAATTTATTTTTTAAATCGTTTTCAAGAAAGTGGATCTATTCAAAATATAATTTCTTTTATAAATTTTGCAGATGACCCGATAATCGAAAGGTTAATTATCCCAAGAGTTGCTTTAACAACAGCAGAATATTTTGCGTTTGAAAAAGATATGCACGTTCTTGTCATATTGATAGACATGACTAACTATGCTGAAGCTTTAAGAGAACTCAGTTCAGCAAAAGAAGAAATCCCTAGTAGAAAAGGATATCCGGGATATATTTATTCCGATTTTGCTTCAATTTATGAGAGGACAGGAAAAATTAAAGGAAAAAAGGGCACAATAACTCAAATCCCGATTCTTACTATGCCATCAGATGATATATCACACCCAATTAGCGACACTACCGGTTATATAACTGAGGGGCAATTAGTACTTAGCCGTGGTCTACATAAAAAAGGCATTTATCCTCCATTTGAAGTATTAGCCTCCATTTCACGATTAATGAAAGATGCTATAGGTAAAGAAAAAACAAGAGAAGATCATGCTGATGTTAGCTCACAATTATTATCAGCATATTCAAATTATCTCGAAGTTAAAGATCTTATTTCAATCGTTGGAGAAGATGGCTTAAGTTATGAACAGAAGAATTTTTTAAAATTTGGAGTAGACTTTGAACAAAAATTTTTAAATCAAAAAGTAAATGAAAATCGTGATTTTGAAACTACACTTAATTTAGCTTGGGAAGTGCTTTCAAATTTAAATACAGATCAATTATTTAGAATTCATCAAAGATTTTTAGATAAATATTATAAAACCAAGGTGTAAGTTATCAGTTTTCGTGCTATAAAACCCACAAAATCAAATTTGATAGGATTACAAAAGAGATTAGTTTTTGCTGTTAGAGGAGAAACTTTTTTAGAATATAGACGAGAACAATTAGTCTTTCAAATTAAACGATTATGGAAAGAATATTTAGAAATAAGAAGCAATTTTATTGCTTTATTTAAACAATCACTTATAAAATTAAATCAAACTTATGAAGAAATGGGTAAAAACGGGGTTATTTTAATTAGTAAATTAAGCAGAATTCAATATAGACCTATGGTAGACATACAATATCAAAAGAAAGCAGGAATTGTTGTTCCCCGCATTAATTTTGAATTATTTCAAGAGGAAAAACTGCCTGCTTATACATTTGAGGGTACAAGTCATTTTCTTGATGATTTAATTATCTTATTGAAAGGATTTTTTAAAGCAACGATTGAATTTTCTGAAATTGAAGATTTAATATTGAAACATGCTATTAGCTTTAAAAAGGTAAATCGTAGGATAAATGGACTAAAAAATATGATTATTCCAAAATTAAGGATGAATATAAAACAAATTAGAGAAATTTTGGAAGAAATTGAGAGAGAAAACTATGTAAGACTGAAAAAAACTAAAGATTTAATTTTAAGTAAAGAAAAAACCATATGAGCATGATAAAAAATGGTCAAAAGAAATGAATTTAGTTTAATAAAAGCAGAAATAAACCACAATTATAAAGATCAATTCCTAATTGAACTCTCAAATCTAAATGTAGTCCATATAAAACCAAGAGAAGAAAGCAAAATTAAGGAAGAATTAGAAGAGAAACATCCTCTAAAGGAAAAAATTAAAGATTTAAGGAAAAATTTAAACAATTTATATAGAAAGCTCGAAATAAGTGAGCTTGATGTTTTAGAGTTAAAAATTGCTAAGGATGATAGAATAGAGTTTACTGCTAGAGATTTACCAGAATTAATTACCCATATTGTAGAAGAAATCGATTTTTATACAAATCGAGTAGCTGAGTTAAATAGTTATATTGCTAAAGGTATAATAGAATTAGAAAATCTAAAGTTAATCAAAATTTGCTATAGGCGTATAGAAAAATTAAATCTGAATGCAGAAAAAATAGATAATTTGAAGCAATTTAAATTTCGAATCTTAACAACTTTTAGTAAAAACTTAACTAATTTAAAAAATCTATTTGAACCCTCAGAATTTCCTAGTTTTTATGAAACCTTTGAGATTTCTGATGATCGAATTGGCTTCTATATTATTTATCCAAAAGATAAGGAGAATGAGTTTAATGCGAGGATTCGATTAATACATTCTGAGGAAGTTCTAGTACTTAAAAGATATTTGACAAAAGAAGGAATAAATTTTCTAAGAATAATTAAAGAAATAAATTTTATTGAAAATCTGGTTTCACGATATAAAAAAGAACAAACTCGAATAGCAAAAGATAATATGGGAAGGTTCGCAGGGATTAATGAGGTTGTGCAAAATATTGAGGAATATAATTGGGCGGAGCATCAATTTGAAAGCACAGTATCTAATCGTTTAAGTTTTAAGTTCTTTCTTCCCTCACGGAAAAAAGAGGAGGTTGTTCAAAGTTTATTTACAATTTTTAAAGACAATATTACAATTCAATCAATCGATATCTCAAAAAAACACACCATTAAAGAGTCTTTTACCTCAAAAAAAGGAAAAATAAAAAAATACAAACAAGAACCAACACTAAAAGAAGATTATCTCAAACAAAATGAAACTAGTGAAATGCATAAAGAAGAAGATTTAAGAGAATCTTCTCCAACAATAATGAAAAACTTCTTTTTGATACGTCCATTCGAAGCAATCACCAGATTATATGGCACACCAACTTATTCTGAAATTGATCCTACTCCGGTTATTGCTTTTACTTTTCCAATATTATTTGGTTTAATGTTTGGTGATATAGGTCATGGGATAATTTTAATAATCGCGGGATTAATAGGAGGATTAGTGTTTAGGAAACGGGGAGGAGACACTGCCAATTTTTCATGGATTATCTTTTTCTGTGGATGGGCTGCATTTTTTACCGGATTTTTATACGGAGAATTTTTGGGACATCATGAGATAGAAATATTTGGAAATGTATTATGGGATTTTGAAGAAAATCCAATCATAATTCCGATTATAGGATCTTTAAATAATCCATTGGAAAATATAATGAGTGTATTTACTTTTGCGATATATATTGGTGTGTTTCATATTAATTTGGGATGGTTTATTCAATTTCTGAATTATTGGAAACAAAAAAGAAAATATTTGGGATTTAGTGATTCTTTGATGAAAATTCTATTGTTGATTGGAGGAACTATTTTAATTTTTGGATTTGGATTCGATATTTATGGATGGTTATCCCCCCCTTATCCAATTTTGTTAACTTTAATTCCAGGTGTTTTATTATTACTACTTAAACCTCTCGGAAAAATCTTTAAAATTTCATATCTACAAGAAGAATCTTTTGGAGGTTTATTGGGTGAAGGTTCAATTGAAGCCTTTGATACTGTTTTATCAGTTGTGACTAATGTAGCCTCATATACTAGGTTATTAGCTTTAGCACTCGCTCATATCGCACTTCTCACATCTATCAATGCAATGACAGGATTAATTGAAGGGGAAGGTATAGGAGTAGATATTATAAATTTAATTGGTGTGATTTTCGGTAATATGATTGTTATTTTACTCGAAGGCTTATTAGTGTTCATTAACACTATCAGATTACATTTTTATGAGTTTTTCTTTAAATTCTACCAGGGTTCAGGAATTGATTATTTTCCATTTTATTTAGACAATGATTACTCTATACTAAAATTTAGGGCTGAAGCTGAGAAAGACATCATTTCAGAGGAAATTGAGAAAGAGATTGATACACAATTAGTAAAAGAAGAAATAGATAAAGCTATAAGTTATATCTCAAAGAAATTTGCATAAATTAATGATTAATTAATTAACCGAATTATGATAAATTGTGCCGGAAACTAAAGAAAAAGTATTAAATCGCAAGGTAATTATTGTTCGGTTTCTATTATTAGTCGGTTATTTACTTATTTTACTATATTTTTTTTATCTTTTAACTAAATTTGGTGCTAATCCTTTTATAACTTTCATTTTACTTCTATTCACATTTTTAATAACTATAGGTCCATTTTTTAGTCGAAGTAAGAGATCTCTTTATTCTAGAATGTTTCCTGATAGAAAAAGAAGATCGTCGTTTGAAAATGAACAAAAAGAAAAGGTTTTTAAAAATAAGAGAAAATTTGAGCAAGCTGAACCAAAAATCTTTAAAAAAATTAATCTTGAATTTAATTATCGTAAGCCAATTATATTTAAATGTGAAAATTGTGGTAATACTATACCCAATTTTGTGAAAAAATGTCCATTTTGTAATAAACATATAGCTTATTAATATCAATTGAGGATTTTATAAAACATGAAAGAATTGAGCCAAGGATATATTTCAGCCATTATAGGTTCTTTAATAAAAGTAAAGGGATTAGAAAATAATGTACGACTTAATGATATGATTAAAATCTCTAAATATAATATTCTAGCAGAAGTTATTCAAATTTATGCAGATTACGTCGTCGCTCAGTGTTTCGAAAATACTATGAAGGTAAAATTATATGAAAAAGTTGAAAATCTAAATGAACCGCTTTCGATGGAATTGGCCCCTGGTCTAATTGCTAGTGTTTTTGATGGAATTCAAAGGCCTCTGGAAAGAATTTTTGAAAATTTAGATTCCGGAGAATTAGAAAGAGGCATAAAATATCCTGCTATATCAAGAAAAAAAAAATGGCATTTTATACCTTTGAGGAAATTAGGTGATGAAGTTAAAGGAGGAGATGTAATAGGATCGGTTAAAGAAACAGAATACATTGATCATAAAATAATGGTTCCTCCTAATTCTACTGGAATAATTTCGTTCATGGCTAATGAAGGCGATTATACCATAACAGAAGAAATTTATAAAATAAAAGATAATAATAATGAAATTTCTTTCCCAATGTTACAAAAATGGCCAATCACTAAAAATAGACCTTACACAAAGAAAGAAAATCCGAATGAACCGTTAATAACAGGAATACGTGTTATAGATTTATTATTTCCAATCGTGAAAGGTGGTACAACAGCTATTCCTGGAGGATTTGGAACTGGTAAGACAGTTATTCAACAATCATTAGCTAAATGGTGTAATGCTGATGTGATAGTATTTATTGCATGCGGTGAACCCGGGAATGAGGTTGCAAATGTCTTAAAGCAATTCTCAGAAATTAAAGACCCTGAAAGAGGTACTCCTTTATTAGATCATATAATAGTTATTGCTAATACCTCCAATATGCCTGTATCAGCACGAGAAGCCAGCTTATTTTCTGGAGTGACTATAGCTGAATATTATCGAGATATGGGATATGATGTTGTTGTGTTAGCAGATAGTATATCAAGATGGGCAGAGTCTCTGAGAGAAATCTCTGGATTATTGGAAGAAATGCCCGCTGAGGAAGGCTATCCGGCATATTTACCCTCTAAACTTTCGAGTTTTTATGAGAGAGCTGGATCGGTTAAAACATTAGGTGTGGATCATTTAGGTGCGGAGAATAAAGGTTCTTTAACTATTATTGGAACTGTTTCACCACCAGCAGGTGATTTCAGTGAACCAGTTACCTCAACAACTAAAAGATTAGTACAAGTTTTTTGGGCTTTGGATCCAAAATTAGCTTATTTAAAACACTTTCCTGCTATAGATTGGCTTAATTCGTATTCAAACTATCCTGCATATATCGCTGATTGGTGGTACGAAAGAGACATTGATTGGCCTGAAATTAACATTGATTGGGTCCAATGTCGAAAACAAGTGAATGATATCTTATCGAAAGAACGGGACTTGAAATATTTAATTCAATTAATAGGGGAAAAGAACTTACCAGAAGATCAACAGTTAATAATCTTTATTACAAAATTAATTAAAAACGGGTTTTTAATCCAAAGTGCTTTTGATGAAATTGATAGTTTTACCGATGTTGAAAAACTATTAGGTTTAATTAAATTGATCTTATTAATCTACAATAATGGGAAAGATCTTGTTAATCAAGGAATATTACTTGAAGATTTTTTAGATTCTGAGCTTATCAACAAAATCCTGCGAATTAGCCAAACAGTTCCTAATAATAAATTCAAACAAATTGAAAGAATAAAGAATGAATTGATAAAGAAATTTAGATTGTTGAGTGTGTAGAATACTTTATATATTTTTCAATAAATTTATGGCTTAAACCACTCAAAGAAATAATATGATTTGGTTAATGGGTTTGCAATAACAAATTTTTTCCTTACAGATGTTGCCAATCTCCCGGCACGAACCATATCTACTGCTGTAATCTCAGCATCATGAGGTAAAACATGCACCATGAAAAGTGAATGTTCCAGACCGGGTCCAAGGCGGTAAGTTACAAAGTCCGCCCCGAATTTTAATCCAGGTCTCGGAATGTATCCTTTTTCCCTTAAATCTTTATAAATTATGTACTTTTCCTCAAATTTATGATGTATATTCTTCGCTAGCTTATAAAATTCCTTTGGGCTTAAATCTTTGTTCTCTTTTACATCAAAAATTATAATTTCATCTTTTTCTAAAAGGTAATATGCCTCTATTAACGATAATTCGCTTGGCTTAGAAAAATATTCTAATCGTGGTTTATTAATTCCAAGTGGGGAACCAAAAAAACCTTTCTTTACATATAAATAAGAAGCGTATAAAGGATTAAATACAATAACTCTGTTATTAATGAACTTGGTTGGAATTCTTTCTGGTACTTCAATGTCATCAAGATTTATTTGATTATCCTTTGCTTGATTCATCATAAAAGATTATTAAAGATAACTTAATAATTCTTACAATTTCTTATCGATTGGATTAAATTAATTAAGCTTTAAAAATAATAATTTTAATATTGAAACATTAATGATTGGTGATTGGTAAAATGGTCCTTAGAAGAGCAACTCATGCCGGCAGTTGGTATCCTGGATCCAAGAAAGCCTTACAAGAAGCGATACGGGGGTATTTTACAGATGAAAAATTTGGTCCCGGTGAAGAACCTTTAACATTGAACAAAGATGAGAGAACTATTATAGGGGGGGTTTCTCCACATGCAGGTATGACATATTCAGGGCCTTGTGCCGCTTTCACATACTTAAATTTATTTAAGGAGAGAATTCCTGATACCGTTGTAGTTTTAGGTACAGATCATATTGGGTATCATAAAATAGCATTAATGAGGGAAGGAGAATGGGAAACTCCATTAGGAAATTTGGAGATAGATGAAGAAGTATCGAAAAAGATATTAGATAATAGCAAAATAATTGAAGCAGATAATTCTCTTTTTACGGGTCGTGCTGAACAAGAACATAATATAGAAATTCAATTACCGTTTATAAAATATTGTTCTCATGATAAAGAAGTGAAAATTGTACCAATTAAAATAGCTGGTACTAGAGAATTTAAAACTATGAATGTAATCGCCATTGATATAGCCAAAGCAATAAAGTCAATTAAGAAAGATATTGTTATTGTAGCGTCTTCAGATATGTCCCATAAGCAAGTAATGGATTCAAACCAATTAAAAATATTTAAAGAGATTGATTTTGTTGCGATTGAAGAATTCAAAAAATTAAATCCTGAAAAAACTCTTGAAGCTGCTTTAAAAACCTCCATATGTGGTCCACAAACGATTACTACTATGATGTTAATTTGTCAAAATCTAAGTGCAACGAAAGGTGAAATGATGCAATATTATACAAGTTCTGAAAGAACTGGAAGCATTGGGGGCTATTGTGTAGGATATTTTTCGGGAATTATATTGAAATAGTAATAATTTGTAGATTAAAAATAAAAATGATAAAAAAACCAAAAAAAAATGCCAGAAGATAAGGAAAAAGTTGAAGATTTTATTAGTTTATGGAAGAAGAAGATGATAAACGAACCTGACAACCCAAGTGCAATTGGGGAAACCTTAAAACGAATTCAAGAAGTTGAACAAGAAAATGAACAACTAAGAAACAAAATTCAGGCAAATATAGATTTAATTACTAGAACGGAAGAAGTTGTAAGTAATACCATTGCTGAAAATGAGAGATTAAAAGAAGAGGTAAGGAAATCAGGATCAATTGGGGGAAGAGATGTTAGTGTTATCCAGCAGGAAAATCTCGATCTGACTAATAAAGTTAAAAATTTAACCATGAGTTTAACAGAAAGAGATAATGTATTAAGTTTAAAAGACAATGAAATAGCTGAATTAAAAGTTGAATTAAATGAAGCAACAACAGCTGTACAATTTATGGCAGATACTGCTTCTGAAGACACTCCTGAAGTATCTAAAGCTTTAATTGAAGATTTACAATCA
The DNA here is from genome assembly GCA_030603385.1 of Promethearchaeota archaeon. Lineage (GTDB taxonomy): Archaea > Asgardarchaeota > Lokiarchaeia > Sigyniarchaeales > SOKP01 > Loki-b32. Next base: position 20,882 of record JAUVXW010000017.1, read on the forward strand.
GAATTATCAAAGAAGAAAACTCAAGTTTCTGTATTGGAACAAAAGATTGCAGAACTAAATAAAGAAATATTAACTCTAAATGAACAGTTAATTGAAAAGGAGAAAAAATCACCAGTTGATTACGTTATACCCGTTGATACATCCAAATCAACTATTATAAAGCCACAACCCTCTCAAACTTCTTCAGCCACATTAGAAATTCTATGTCAAGACCTTCAAGCAGATTTAAATAAGTATAAAAAAATTGTTGAGAAATTAAATCAAGATAAATCTGAACTCCAACAAAATATTGAAAAAGGAGGCTTCAAACTTGAACCGGGAGAGATAAAGGAGTTAAAAAAAGAAAATGAAGATTTAAAAACTGAGCTTTCTCAAGTACAAGAAATTCTTAAAGAGAAATCAAAAGCAACTGCTGAAACTCTATCTCTTGTAGAATCTAAGAGATTAATTGAAGATCTCCAAACACAGTTAAAACTAAAAGATCAGACAATAACAGAATTAAAATCATCAAGCCAACCTCAAATTATTACACCACAAGGCCCAATGTCTAGTTTAGTAAAAGATTTGCAGAAAACAATAAATAAATTAAAAATAACGGTAGAAGAAAAGAATAAAATTATTGAAGAATTAAAATCATCATAGATGAGTAATCAAAATAAAAACAACACTTCTATTTTTTTTGCTGGACATTTTGCTGTAGATAATGTTATTAGATTTAAACGCTTAAGCAAGGCTACATTGGGAGGGGGTGTGTGCTACTGTTCTTTAGCCCTAAGAACCTATGTTCAAGATGTTAAAATAAGTATTATTTCTCATATAGGTAAAAAAAATTTTGATAACTCTTTGTTGGACGTTGTAAAGAATAAAAATATTGACTTAAGAGGGATAAAATATTCTAAGGTAGAAAATACTAATTTTGTTTTAGACTATTTCGATCATGCTAGAACCCTAACTCTCAAATCAAGAAGTCCAAATCTTGAATTTAAAGACATCCCACAAGAATATCTAACTAATCCACCTGACGTTATTGTTTTAGTTCCGTTATGCAATGAAATATCATTTGAATATGTTTCACAAATATCAAAGAAATTTCCAAATGTATATATGGGAATTGATTTGCAGGGATTTATCAGAAATGTTGATGAAAACGGAAAAGTTTCATATATTTATAATAATCAAATTATTTCAAATCTTAATAAAATAATAGATTTGATTGGAGATAGATTGATTCTTAAAGGATCAGAAGAAGAAATGAAACTATTGGCAAATGAATATAATGATCTTCACAACGTAATGGATTACTTTGAGAATTATGATACAAATGGAATATTCATTATGACATTAGGAGAAAAAGGGTCAATGATTTATAAGAAAGGAAATCCAATATTAAGAATCCCAGCTTTTAAACCGAAAAAAGTCAATGACGAAACTGGTGCAGGAGATGTCTATTTTTCAATATTTCTATATGAAATTTCCCACTCTGATAAATCTTGGGATTTAATTAAAGAAGTAGCTTTTTTAGCATCTGCAGCTGCTTCGTTTCTAGTAGAAAAAAAGGGACCTTCAGGATTTGTAATAAAAAAGAAAGTATTAAAAAGAGTAAGAAGAAAAGATTATATCAAATAGAATAGGTGGATTTTCATACATATAAACTTGCATTTTGGTATTGGAATAATTATTGCTTCTATTTCTAAATACTTTTTGGATCTGAACTTTATGGAATTTTTCATAATAGTATTATTTGCATTTGTGTGTGATTTTGACATATTTTTATGTAAGTTCGCATTAGACAACAATCATAGAATGTTGATTACTCATTCAATTATCCCTGGAATAATTATCACAATTTTAGGATTAATCTTTAATTGGACTGTTCTGATAATTAGTGGTCTTACTTACTCAATTCATATTATCATTGACACTTTTGACTGGGGTACCAACTTCTTTTATTTTCAAAAAAAACAAGTAGGTCTTAAATTATTAATTACAAAAGACGAGTTTAACAATATTTCTAAATATCTATCTCAATTTAAGAGACCAGAATCCTTTTTTGATAAAAAATATTATGGTAATGTCACTTGTTTAATAACAGAAGTACTGATTTTCATTCTAATGATATTACTCATTACACTTTTTGCGTTAAAGTACTTCTTAATTATTACAATTTATTTCATCTTTCTTGTGTTCCATTTACAACGTCATTTCATTTTGAAAAAAATTGAATCAAACTAATTGGAAATTTATTAAATTCTTATTATATAATAAAAAATAAACATTAATTTTTTCTATTGCAATTTATTCATTTCTAGCTAAATGTAGGTGATTATTATTTCAAATGATATTAAAACAAAAGTTGGGATTAAATTGGACGAATCCGAATCTCAGATGATATTTAAATGCGATTTAGGGAATTTGAAGGTTAAGGATTGTTATATTGATGAAGAACATCGTGAAGAAGTTGACATGCTTGGTCCTAATCCCTCACGATTATTAGCTTTAGGTGTTTTAGGATGCTTAAGTGCAAGCTTTATCTTTTGCATAAAAAAGAGGAATTTTAAAGTGGATGATTTTACAGCTGAAGCGGAGGTTGTTATCACTCGAAATGAGAAAGGTTTTTGGAGAATTAAAAAGATTGATGTTAATATACTGCCAAAAATAACAGATCCTGACACTCTCAAAAGGGCAAAACAATGCTTAAAATCTGCAAAAGATGGTGTAAGTTTTTTCGAACAATATTGTATTGTTACACAATCAGTAAGATCTGGAATTGAAGTAAATGTAAATCTTGATCTATAATTATAATTTATTTTTAGAAAAAAAATCCATAGAAACGATGATTTTATATGTCAAACGTGTTAAAGACTAAAGTTGGTTTAAAACAAGAAGAAGAAATGATTTTTAGATGTGATCTTGGAAACCTTAAAATGGATAATCTATATATTGATGAAAAAAATATAAAAGAAAATGAAAAAATAGGGACTTCCCCTACTAAATTATTAGCATTATCTGTTCTAGGTTGTTTAGCTGCAAGTTTTTCATTTTGTCTTCAAAAGAAAAATTTTTCATTATCGGGATTAGAAGGAAAAGCTGAAGTTACAATCGCTAGAAATGACAAAGGATTCTGGAGAGTTAAGAAGATTGATGTAGAAATGAACCCTAAAATTGATACTCCTGAAATGCGTAAAAGAGCAGATCAATGTAGAAAGTTTTTCGAGCAATATTGTATTATCTCAGAATCTTTAAGAACTGGATTCGAAGTGAGTGTCAATCTAAATTATTGATTCTATTCTATAAGTGAAATCCCCGAGAAGTAGTAAAACTTCTCGTTTTTAATCTTTTATACCTTCTTCAGTAATAGTAAAAACGGTATCGCTCTCAGGTATATTTGGAGCATCAACAACCTTTGCAATTCGTTGTTCTCCTTTTCCTTTTCTTAGAAACACGCGAATTGTTGCCCCATGAGCTACAATATGGCCGCCTGTATGTATTAAGGGATTTCCATAAAAAACATCTGGTCTAGCAGATACTTGATTAGTAAAAAGTACAGCTAACTCATCATATACCTCAGATAATCTTAAAAGATCATGTAGATGAGTATTTATAATCTGTTGACGTGATGCTAAAGTCCCTCTTCCTACATATTCACTTCGAAAGTGTCCTATCAAGGAATCTACAATGATTAATTTGATGTTTTTTTCTTCGATTATCCTAGAAGCTTCTTTAATCAATAAGATTTGATGATCACTATTATAGGCTCTTCCAATAGTGATGTTCTTTAAAATTTCATTATAGTCTAAATCTAAAGCAGCTGACATCTGTATTATTCTTTCGGGTCTGAAAGTGCCTTCAGTATCCACGTATAAGGGGTTTCCTTCAAGACCTCCTCTTTCATATTGTAGTTGTACATTTACACAAAGTTGATGAGCTAATTGAGTTTTTCCAGTGCGATATTCACCAAAAAGCTCAGTTAAAGCTCCTGGTTCAATACCCCCTCCTAATAGTTCATCAAAATTTTGACTTCCTGTGGTTAGTCTATTTAATAATTTACGTTTCTCCCAAATGAGATCAGCTGATTTAAATCCCATTTTCTCTACATCTTGAGCTGTTTTAACTAATTTTTCAGCTGTTTTTATGCCTAAACCCACTTCATCAGTTAATTTATTTAAGGGATACATCGCAAGTGTTCTAACTGATAAGATCCCTGCATCTTTTAACTTTTTTAGAGTTGCATCTCCAACTCCAGGCAGATCATTTAAACTATAAGAAGATTTTGATAAAGATTCTTTATCCTGACTGTCCTTATCTATACTACCTTTTTTTTTTGCCATTATTGAATATAAAGAATTATTACTATTTGAATTCCTCATAAAGTATTATTATATTATGAAATAAATATAAAAAATAATAATAAAAAGTATATAGAAATTATTTTATTTCCTTACCTGACCTCGTAATAAGCAATAAAACGATAAAAAGAATCACTGAAAATAGAAATGTCAATAAACCTACAGGGGTGTCAGTACCCCCAATCCATATAAAATCTAAATAGAGGAAAGGTAAGATAAATACAGCAACAAGCACGAATAATATTGGTAGTGGTGCCTCCTCATCTTTAATATCAAGAATTAACGGTACAATAATAAGGATTATCATTAATGTAGCTACAATTTGGAACCCTAATACAACACCCTCTCTAAAAATTGCTGAATGAACATTTGGTAACCAAAAATATCCAACCTTTTCAGTGAAATCTTTCAAATCAGAATTGATGTCTGGTAAAATTGCACTGGCAATTAGTTGAATAAGGATCCCTAGAGTAAGATATAATAGAATCTCATTAATTTCTTTATCCTTTTTTAGATAAACTGCAATAGTATCACGCAATAAAGTAACAATCCATAAAGCAAAAAGAATTATATATGCGAAGAGAACATCGTATCCTAACCCCCAATAGATATTTACAGGAATGACCGCAACAATATAAGCTAAATAGGAAGCCTTCTCATTCCTACCGAATAAATCAAATAAAAGAAAAATTGCAAATATGATAAAAAAAGTTACCAAAACTACATAAACACTAATATCAACTGCCATGATTTTATCATTTTTTTTTTGATCTTAAGTTATTATTATATTATTATATAATTAGTTCTATTTTTTTTAAATTTTTAATTCTATTTGTAGAAAAATTATCAGAAAAATCAATGAATAAATTGAATTAGCTCCATATTATATTCTCAATTAAAAATTAGAGTTTTGAAATTATCTTTTCTAACTTGTTTATCATTTTCTGTGCTTCATTTTTATCTTCAGATTCAGCAGATAAAAGTATCGCGTCCCTATGTAATGCGACTTTAATCAAAGCATAACCCTTATTATCAAAAATTTTTAATTCATTTATTATATCATGGTATCTATACCCTGTTTCCTCTGCTACTTCCCTTAATCGATTATGTATGTTTTCAATAACATCTTGCGAGACTGCAATTGTTTTATTTATCTTAGTACCCTTTGGAAATCCTCTTGTTAGTGAGCTTAGAAGGTCATCTTGAGCAGTCATTATCTCAAGAATTTTCAATAAGATAAAATTACCATCACTGAAAGGAGCAAATTCTGTGAAATAGAATTTTAATGTATCAGCAGCGGCAAAACAAGCCCTTTCTTCTCTAATTTGTCTAGAAATTTCTCCCGGATAATTCTCAACTTGCTTAATTGGAAATCCGCTATCTTCAATAAATTTTTTCACCACAAGTGGGATTGAGGGGGTTGTTATAATTGTATTTGCTTTAGAATTCTGTATTCGTTTATCAAATGTCACAAATAACATTAGTAAATCTTCATAACTAATTTCCAAACCATTCTCATCAACAACTAATATTCTTGAGCCATCAACATCAAAACATACACCAAGATGACTATTGGAAGCTTTGACAATATCCGCAGTGTTCCTAATGGTATTGATACTTGGTACTGGACTTGAAGATCTTTCACGATAATGGGTATTCAGTGCAATCACTTCAACACCAATATCATTTATTAAAAGAGGTGTAATCTTACCTGTAGGACCATATGAACAGTCTACAACAATTTTTAAATTTGCTTTCTTTATTTTCTTTTTATCTACAAATTGCTGTAAAGATTTAATATATATGTCACTTGTTTGAGGAATTGCAGTTATTTGCCCTATTTCGTTCGGATTAACCCTTCTTACGTCTTTCGGATAGGTATTATAAGAATCAATTATCCGTTGGATTTCATTTTGCGAAAGCTCAATTCCTCCAGCATCTAAAAACCTAATACCAACATCTTCGCTATATAAATGGCCTCCTGAAACATATACTCCTCCGCTTGCTCCAAATCGTCTAATTGTAAATTGTAGTAGAGGAAAAGTACAATCTGATAAGTTTAGAAGATTTATTCCAGTAGACATCAAACCCGATGTATATGCTCTTTTCAACATTATACTATCATTATGATAATCTCTTCCCATAACAATTGATTCATTTTGATTATTTATGCTACCATGAATAGACCCTATTGAACTTGATATTTCTGGTGTAAAAATATAATTTGCTCTACCTATAATTCTCCCGTTCTTATTTAATTCGTTGAGATTCTTTACTGGAATATTAGACATTTAAAATTACTTCTTTGAATTTACGATTAACTTTCAATTGGAAATTGTATATTATACCTTACTTGACAAGAATATATAACTTTACCGATTTTTAAAAATTATCGTTTTCTTTTTAGTATATAAGATATGAAAAATTATAGACAAACAACAAATTCTCGGTAATTAAATTAAAACTAGGAAAAATAAGGAATTATGACTGAAATTTTGGGATCTTTCTGTTTTGTTTTGCACTCACATCTCCCGTGGGTTATAGGACATGGTGTATGGCCTCATGGAATGGATTGGGTGAATGAAGCGGCTGCAGAAACATATATTCCACTTTTAATAGAATTATATAAACTTATAGATGATGGATATCATCCAAAACTTACTATTGGTATCACACCAGTATTATGTGAAATGCTTCGTAATCCTAGATTTATAGATGGATTTCAAGGTTATCTAGAGGAAAAATATAATGCAGCCTTAAATGATTATGACTATTTTACAGAAAATAAATATATTGATGGAAGAATCAAATTAACAAAGTGGTGGCAGGAGTTCTATGACCGAGTCAGAGACAATTTCTTAAATAGATTCAATAAAGATATTTTGGGAGCATATAAAAAGCTGCAAGATATGGGACTTGTTGATATCATCACTTGTGGGGCAACTCATGGATACGCTCCATTACTTTCTAAAGATTCATCAATTGATGCACAATATAAAACAGCAGTCGATAATTACAAACGTCATTTTGGGAGAGCTCCTACGGGTGCATGGTTACCTGAATGTGCCTATCGTCCAGGTTACCGATGGAAAAACCCTATAACAGGTGAAGAATATGATCGTCCTGGTGTGGAATATTTTCTTGCTAAAAATGGCTTGAAATACTTCTTTATAGATACTGCTTTACTGCTAGGTGGTAAATCACAGGGAGTTTATGCTGCTCGATTTCCTTTACTTGCTGAACTTTGGAAGCAATTTGAATCCCAATATGAAGAAATTCCAACTTCTTTTGAAAAATCTCAATATGAGCCATATTTAGTGTCTACTGATCCCAGCACTCCTGGTCCTGTTGGGTTTTTTACAAGAGATGAAAAAACAGGAATTGTGGTATGGAGTGGAGAACACGGATATCCTGGTTGCGCAGAGTACTTGGACTTCCATAAGAAGCATTTTCCTGGAGGGATGAAATACTGGAAAGTTACCAGCCCAAAGCTCGATCTGGGCAAGAAGATGCTATATTGGCCTGATGATGTTCCAGCTAAACTAGATGAGAATGCTAGCCATTATGTTAATTTAACTAAGGATATATTACGCGATTTTAAAGGTAAATCTGGGAGACCTGGTATCGTTGTTGCTCCCTATGACGCTGAACTCTTCGGACACTGGTGGTTTGAGGGAAATTGGTGGATTGCTCGCGTTCTTCGATGGATGGAAGATGACCCAGAAATTGACTTGACAAATACAAGAATTTATTTAGAAAATAATCCCCCAAATAAGGTAGTGAGTTTGATTGAAGGGTCATGGGGTCAAGCCTCTTCTCACTGGGTCTGGCTTAACGAATGGTGTGAATGGTGTTGGAAACTCATCTATGAATGTGAAGCCAAGAGCGAAGATATTATAGCAAAATACAAAGACTCGCACGATCCGAACCTCATAAAGATTTTAAAACAAATGGCAAGAGAACTCCTACTTTTACAAAGCTCCGATTGGGAATTCCTAATTACAACTTGGTCAGCTAGAGATTATGCAGAAAACCGAGTTTCATTACATTACGAAAATTTTAGTCGACTATACGACATGGCCTCAAGGTATGGCGCGGGACAAAATATAGATGAAGGGGAGTGGCACTTTCTTGGTTCTATAGAAGCTAATGACGACTTATTTGAAGCGTTAGACCTCGAACCTTTTGCAAAAAAATCCTAAGAATTCTCATATTTTAAGATATCAGGGTTCCTTTTTTCTGAAATAATCTATGTTGATCTCTTGAAAACATGAGTCAATTGATTCAATTTCTTCTAACTCTCTCAATGCGATTCTATTTTTATCATCAAAGTCTTTTGCAGCCCATATCAACTTAAGAAATCTTTGGTGATGATGATGAAATCTCTGATTGGCATACTCTTTTGCTTGTTCAGTATAAAGAAGGAATGGCCAATCGCTACCTTCCATTAATAGTAATTCTCTAGCAATCTGGTTTAATATTCTTTTTTCCCAATTATTTGGATTCGGAATAATGTCCAAAACATCTTCAAATTCTTTAATTGAGCCACTTATATATGGCCATATCCAGCCATGTTCTGGATTTTTCCACACTTCGAAGTGCCCTCCCATTCCCCAACTACTTTCCTTCAATTTAATTATCGAAAATTTGTCTTTATATCGAGATACGTAATCTGAAATAGAAGTCAATTCCACTTCTTCATTAATATTAATCAACTCAATAACTCTATTCAACCAATCAATACCCTCCGCGAACCAATGACCGAACAATTCAAAATCAAATGGGGAAATTACTATTCCTTTTTCATGATACTTCTCTGAAAAAGCTTGAACCTCAGTTTCTAAAATATTCACAAAATTGTTTACTTGAGATTCAACTACTTCTTTTGCCTTAACAATATTATAGAGTTGCTTATTATTTCCTTCAATGTTTTTACCAGTAATCCTCCAATAATGCAAACCAGATTCAAAATCTTTTATATGAAATTCTCTATAATATTCATTACCAGGATATCCAATTTTAGCATCCCAAATTTGTCTACTTGTGTTTTTGTTTCGTCCGAAAACTGAAACACCAGTTTCTAAATTATAACCAAATTTTGTAGTTAAGCCTAAATCATTTTTTTGCCCAATAATTTCTGCATCAAGGATTCCATGGGAATCCACAAAAAAATATTCTATACCAGAATTATTTAACCAGTAATCAATACTCTCTCTAAATTTACCTTTCTTGTATTCTTTGGGCCGGTAAGCGCATTCGGGAAGCCAAATACCTTTAGGTTCACTACTAAAATGTTTTTTATGAGTATCTACAGCTAATTGAATTTGAGAAAATATTCCGGAATCACTTTCAAAAAGTGGTAAAAAACCGTGTGTTGCTCCGCATGTTATTAATTCAATCATTCCTTCATCTTGGAGCCATTTGAAGCTTCCTAAAATATCTGAATAGAAATTGTGATAAAAGGTATCTAATACGTATTCAAAATTTTTTAAGTGAAAGGCAGCTATTGCTCTTCTTTGGGGGTGGTTTTCAAACCGTTTAATATCTTTTTGTGCTCGTGAAATTAGATTTTCCATATATTCTGAAAATTGTTGTTTCATATACTCATCTGCTAATTGTTCAGCCAATATTGGAGTCATATCTATAGTTATAGCTGTTTTTATTCCTTTTTCTTTAAGATCTCTCAAAACATTCAATAAAGGGATATAAGTCTCATTCATAGCTTCAAATAGCCATTCTTCTCCTGCAGGCCATCTTCCCGATCTTTTACACCATGGAATATGCCCATGTAGAATTAAACCAAAATATCCAAGAGTCATGGTTAAGAAATAATTATTATTAGAACTTTTTTATTATATTTGTAGTGTATTATTTTCGAGTTTTTAAAATTAATAGTTTATATCTACTTTTTCTTCTTATTAGTCCTTCTTTCTAATATTCTATGTGAAAAATTCTCGAATTTTAAAAGAAAGTTATCTAAATCATTTTTTTTCATTCGTTCTCTTATAGTACAAAAACCAGAGCACAACCCCCAGTTGAACGGAGTTTCACATTTATAGCAAGAGCCTAGAATACCATAGGCATGATATATATTTAATACTATTATTATAACATAAAAAGTAATAAATGCTGTTCCTATATTTACACTTTTAGAGTAAGAGCGTCCCATTATCCAATTAAATAATAAGGCTGCTCCTAAACCTATAAGAAATTTTTGAATAATTTTCACTGCTTTATTTTTAGTAAGATTTAATGGGCTAAAGAAAAAAGTCCCTAAAAAGATCATGCTTAAAACAAAAAAAAAATCAGAATTGAAGAGTTCATTTTTATTAAAAATTCTAAGAAGGAGAAGTGTAATAATAGCTGTCGGATAACCAATGAAACATCCTATACATAACTTTATTTTCCCACATTTTAGTGTATGCCCTTTGAAATTTTCACATTCTGGATGATGACTTAGAAAAAAAGGGATGAAACTTTTTCCATATAGTAAAGATTTTCTCAATCTGCTCTGCTTTTTCTTAGTACTACTAATTGAACTTATATTCTCTATTGGTTTATCATTATGGTTATGGCTTATTTATTTCACCCTCAATTCTACACTTTTTAAAAAGAAATAATGTATTTCATAAACCTTAGAAAAAATATTTCATTGTCTTTGAGTATCTAATAATTCTTGAAATTAAATATCCTACCAATAAGGGGTCCACGCAAACCATGATACAACCCAGAACATCATCATGAAGAAGCAAACAAAGTCTATAACACCTAAAACTAACCCTAACACTGCCATTCCAGTATTTTCGTCTTTACTTAATCCAAGCGCTCCCAATATTATTGCTACTATTCCAAAAATAATTCCACCACAAAATAAACCAAGAATTCCACATACCAAAGCTGCTGTACCATAATTTTTTTCTCCCCCCCTAGAGTACGACCTTTGATAAAGACGTGTTTGATATTGTGGTGGTGGTGGTTGCGGTTGTGCCACCGGTCGAGGCTGAGGCACATTTACTTCTTTACGAACTTTGCCACATTTAGGACATGCATTCCAAGATTCTTCAATTTCCCCTCCGCATTCCATACAGTATGGTGACATGATATTATTTAATAATCTCAATAATATAAGTATTTCATTTTTCTATAATTTAAAGAGAAATATTTGTACGCAATCTTTTAATGCTCTTGTAATAGATTAATAGTATTTAAACTCGCTTTGAAACAAAACAAGGAATATTATATATTTGTACCCAGCTCTAAAGTTTGGTCTCTAATTTGGGAGTTATTGCTAATTTTACAATTTGGAGCAACTATAGCCCTTTCTAAAACGACATTGTCACCAATTTCACAATCATTACAGATTATACTTTCTGTAATAATACAACCTGCTCCAATCTTTATATTATCCCATATGACGCTTTTTTCAATCATAGTATCTTCCCCAATAATGACATTTTGTCCTATAGAGGAGAGTTCCTTTATTTTCACCCGATTTTCTAATTGAACAAATTCTCCAAAACAAGCTGGTTTATCGATTATTATATTTTGTCCAGCATTAATAACACCCATTACATAAACTCCGTCATATTCTACACCATTAGGCAAAATCGGCCATGCATGTTTTCGAAGCAAGTCCCAATTTAACCATAGATATGTAGTAGAATTTCCAGCGTCCATCCAGTAATAATTTCTGACAAATCCATATAAATCATACTGGTTTTCAAGGAGATAAGGAAAAACTTCACTCCCAAAATCCATTAACTCTGTTTCCTGAAGAATATTACCTATATCCTTATTAAAACAATAAATTCCTGTATTTATTATATTAGTGTGAAGAAAGAGATCAGCCCTTTGGGCCATACTTGACACATATAATTCCATAGGTGCGGGTTTTTCTAAAAAGAGATAAATTTTACGATTCTTATCTAAGAGTACTACTCCATATTGAGAAGTGTGACTTTCAACTGTTTTCATTGAAATTGTGGCTAATCCTTTTTTTTCTGAGTGAAAAGTCATAAAATCTTTCATTGGAAGGTTTGTGACAATATCTGCCATACTGACAACAACTTTTTCAGAATCAATACGATCTGTTAATAATCGATACGCCTCAGCTGTACCTTTGCTATCTTGTATTTCACATTCTAATTCGACATCTCCTAATTTATCAGGAGTCCAGGTTTTTTCTATATACTTCTTTAGAGTTTCTCCTTGATATGCTAAAGCAAGTACGATATGCTTTATATCTGCATATACTAAATGTGCAATAGCATAATCAACCATAGGAACATTAGTAACTTTTACCAAAGGTTTTGGAATTAGAGAGGTCAAAGGCATTAATCTTTTACCCTTACCGCCAGCCAGGATTATTGCAGACCATTCACGTGTCATTTTAAGCTAATTTTTAACTTGAGAAAGAAAAAACATGAATTCATCAAGAAAACACATTATATATAACATATTCAATAGATATAAATCTAATTTTATTTGATATAAAAAAGTTATTAATTCGTCAATTTATATTGAATTACTACTATAATATATGAAAGATTTCAGGTTTAAATCTGTGATAATTTCTTTATTAATATAAAGACTAATATTAAGACTTTGTTATTCGACACCTTTTAAACTTAAAATTAGGTAAAATTAAAATAAATTTTAGAAATAATTTTCTATAAAATTTCAAGAAATATTCTCATCTGGAAGTCTTGCACCAAATCTGCGTTTTAGCAAAAAAATCGTGATCCCTATGGCAACAACAGAAATTATGATAACACTTGATATAATGAGAATAAAATTGTCTTGACGATCTTTTACTATGGTAACGGTTATTCCATCTGATCCTCCAATTAAATCAGTATAAGAATATCCTGGGGATGCATGAGGAAAGGTAGACCCTGAAACAAATCCCCTAGCATTAATCGATATGAAACCTTGGGTATCTAGCGTTTTAGCAACTATTCGCCATTGAACTGTTTCAGTATCTCCACTTTGTAATTCTCCAATAGGTAGACTTTTTGAAGGGTTTTCTTCCGGGGAAAGTGAAAACCCCGGGGGTAATTGTATGGTTGCATTACATGTTGAAGCGGTGTAATAATTATAATCGAAATAAGTTGGACACACATATTCAACGTTAGCGGATAGTGTGAATGTTGAGTTAACCACAACAGAGGAAGGAGAAGTGATTGAGATATCCCATGGGTGGATAAACAATCCCCAATTTCCAGAATATGCCCATAAATCCATAAAAGTAGCATAATTTATTCTATTATATCCTTGAATCAGAGGATCGCGTGTAATTAAATTATTAATAATACTACCATCCCTGTTATATCCTATAACAACTCTAAAGTGCCCACCTGAATGACTTTCATCATACCATTGTAAAACAATAATTGGATAACCAGCATCTATTAAATTTATTAAGCCTGTAGCTGATGTGAAGTAATTCTCGAATGTACCATATCCAATTTTTCTATTAATATAACCTGTTATATTGCTAACCATTTCATCGCCTACAGATGTACTTAAATTGCTGAAATGAGTTGCACGCCGCATATCATCAGTAAAAGTCGATTTACTTATAAAATCAGTTCTAGCAGCATCTGCAATCTCATATTGCGAAATATCAGGTCCGAAATAATCGAAAACCATCTCTAAACAAGCTGGACCGCAATAATAGTTTTTAATTTGAGAATAGTAGGGAACCGATGGGATTATTACATCATTTGCTGCTAACCTTAAATCTGAGTTAATATCATCAAATACACAAGATCCAGTTTCTGTTCGACTTTTGTTATGAATAAAAGGTCCTATTATTATTATTACTATGAAGACACTAATTTTTAATCTCTTTTTCATTTGGATTTACTTCTCTCTAATTAATAACTTTCAATCATTAAAACTCCAACTTTAACATTGAGGTAGAGATAAATAAGAAATTTCATTATTTAATAATTTATTTTTTATGAATAATTTTTACAGCAATAATCACAAAATTCAATCAATGAAGGTATTGTATAATTATTTTTATTGAAGATACTTTTTTAATGTTTCTCTTATTTCTTTTGCTGCGATATGAGGTAATTTTCTTGCTACACGCATATCATCTGCCATTTCAGCACCACCAATTGTCTCATGGGGAATAATATCCGCAAACAAATGAAAATTAGCATCATAACCATATGGACAACAATTAAATAAGATATTTCGGTTTTTATCAATTTCTATATCATCTAATGCTTGAAAAATTACTTTCAAAGAATATGCTAATTCTTCAATTTGATTAATCTTCAACTGGGAAAATCGTCTTAGGTGCTCATTTGGATGGAATCTAATATGGTAATTCCTTACTGGACTACCAGTGTTATAAAAGGTCCAGAATTCAGATTTCAGAATTATTCTATCTGTATCTCCGTGTGTTGTTTGGCAAAGATGGCAATTATCCCCCATTTCCTTGAATGCTTCAAGATATCCTTCTAATCGACTACCATGACCGTCCATATTTAAATCTATATAAGTCTGACTATGAATACGAGGTTGAGAACCACCGGCCTTCCTTCCTATGTTAAAAAATGGCATTACTGGGATATCATAATAGTCCTTATCAATAGCTTCTTCAATACAATAAAGGATAGCAGCTTTCATAGAAAGGAAAATTCCGGATAAAGCCTCCTCAGGGATTAAATTAAAACATAAAGAAGGGTAAAAATGTCTTGAGATTGTTACTAAATTGATTCCTCTGGAAAGCTTCAAATGAGAAGGTAAATTATCTTTTACATACTTTTCGATATCGGGATCTACTATTCGTGCCATTGAAGGATACCTGTTAATTAAAGTGAGCGCTTTATTAGCCTCTGGTATCCTTTCAATCCGATGTGGTTTCTCTGAAAAAGGCTTGTCTCTCCTAATTTCATCCTGAGTAATTATCATCGTATATACATCACCAATTGGTATTCCCCCATCGTCATATACTTGTTTTCCTTCTATAACAGAAGAAAATACGTCCTTATGTTTTTTTAAAATTTCCTTTGAACAATCAAAGAATTCTTTTTCTTCTTCTATTGTCTTGAAACCTTTAGGTCTTTCACCCCGAATTGGAGATATATAAGAATAATGACCATAATATCTTGTTCGCCCACTTCGAACACCAAAATCCTCTGAAGTAATCTTTACTGTAGAAAGTGGATCCCATCGTTTAATTGGAACTTCATAAATATCCTTAAAATTCTCTGTGTTGATTATACCCCACTCCATGAATTTTGGTTTGTATTCTTCACTATCAGAGCCTTCTTTTTTATCAGAAATGAAAATTACCTCCTTTTTTGATTCAAATTGAATTTTTTCTTAGAGATCAATAATATTATGTAATTTATTTCATACTTAAATAACTAATTACTCATGGTAACAATTATTTTCTCATAACTATATCTTGCTTTCGCAATATTAAAAAGCTAGGCAGAGAAGTTTCAAACTTAAACTGAACTGTTATATTAATGAAGTAAAACTAAAAAAAAGAAAATGAGGAAAGGTTGGTTCCTTCTAACCTAAAAATCCATTTAAATATTAGTACTCGAGCCTCTTAACTATCTTGTAAGTTTTAAATTCTCGAACAGGTTCATTATTTTCATCCATTTTTTCAAAAGGTACACGTACATAGTTCTTATCGTCGATTTTCTCAACCTCGACTTCTTTATATTTTATTATTTCATTCGCTCTTTTTAATTCTTTTATTAGGAAATCCCTAACGGCACAACGGATTAATTCAGAGCGCGACGGATATAAACCATCCTCTCCTATCAACCTCTTAATACTCTCTAGATAAGTTTCAGGTATATTAACAGTAACAATTTTCATACAATTTCTCCTCATTCAAAATCGAAATTCGGCATACTGACTAAAGCCTTTTTTAAATCAATCGCCTTAAACCACAATTTTTTTTATAATATCAAAGATGATAAGATAATATATAAACATTTTTTTTTACCGCATTAATATATTTAAAGCAATACTATTTTGTCATGTTTTTACTATTCCAAAATGTTTATTAACACATTAATTTTTAAAACATTGCTGTACTCCTCAAATTTAAGGATGTTTTTGGGGTTTATATTCTAGATAAAAAATGTTTAATTTCCTTTATTGTTTTTTTGAAAAATTTTAATTAAGATTTGAACTTAAATTAAAATCTTTAATTTATTTAAATAATCCTAAACAAAATCTCAATTAAAATAGCCATTTATTTAAGTAAAAAATATTAAATAAGACTCTACCCTTTCAAATAATTATGAAGAAGAAAGGTATAGTAATTCTTATAATATCTGTTATAGTTATCGGTATATCGGGATATTTCATCATCCCCAAACTTTTAGAAGAAGACTTATTTGGTGATGAATTCTTTGATCCAGGTATTAGATATGATTGGGATCGTTTAGATTATATGGACGTGATTTTTGAGAATGAATCAGATATATATACTGTGAATGGTGCATGGTCTACTACAAATAGTTGCCCTTGGGTAATGGCTCATCTTGGATTTGATTTTGCTTTAGTTAACAACTCAAAAGTTCTTGCTGCTGCTCTAGGGCAAGTTAGCCACATTCGACTAATGGATTGGGGCAATGAAACAGAAAATAGGTATATGATAGGAGTGAATATTAGATTTAATGACAGCGTTTATGTAAACTATGGATTCGAACCTTGGACTATTGATATCAATGATCACGAACATCAACAAAGATTAATTAATGTAAGCATAGGAGATTGGGTTGAGATTGGTCAAGAAATAGGTAGGTTCTTACAGATTGGTCATGGTGCACACATTCACTTTGATGTTATAGAAGATGATGTAAGAACTCGACTTGATAGATATTATTCTTCAGAGGGTTATAATCGAATGATGGATTTAGTGCATATTTGGCATCCTGAATGGCCATACCTGTGCTATGATGAAAATACACCATTAGATTATGTGAATACAACTTTTAGTTCAATATTAAATATAAACGATGTTCAAAAAGGTTATTCAAATACAACTGAGTGTCCATGGGGTTCTATACACTTAGGATTTGATTTTTATTTTAAGAACAACAGTAGGATATACTCAGCAGCGCCTGGACTCGTAAAATCAATCAACCTAATAGATCGTGGATCTGGTAGTAATCAATATGCGATTAATATAACAATACAATTTAACGATGAAATTCAATGTGAATATATATTTGAGCTATGGACAAGTAATATTAATCATGTAAATACTCAAATGTTAAAATTATTTATTACTGAAGGGGAATGGATAATGTTAGGATGGGGTATAGGTGATTTTCATCAAGTTAACATAACCTACTCTCATGTCCATTTTGCTATACGGGAAAACGGTGAATACTTTCCCCTCACCAATTATTTCTCTACAACAGCGTCTAATATTATGTTAAATTTAGTAAAAACACATAATTCTTCCTGGAATTATTGGTGTTATACTGGTTAACCATGGCCCTAAATAATTAAAAATTATTTTTGGTGTTTTTAATATTCTTCATCTAGATTTACAACATTAAGAAAATCATTTCGTCCTTGAGCCATCCGCTTTATATTTTCGATTACCTCATCCCATCTTAATAAATCATTGAAAGGAGAATATCCCCTATGAGGGGAGAGTACTATGTTATCAAGAGAATGAAAGGGAAAGTGAAAGGGAAATTTTTTACCTTTTTCATCACTCTTAGGTGTATAATCATACCATACGTCAATGGCAGCGCCAGTTATAATTTTATCCTTTAAGGAAATGTAGAGGCTTTCCTCATCTATAATGTCTCCACGAGCAATATTTATTACTAATCCTTCCTTTCCTAGAAGCTCCAATTCTTTTTTCTTAATTAATTTCCTCGTCACTGACGTCAATGGAACCCCAATAATTAAAATTTCAATATCCTTTAGAAATTCATGAAGTTGAGAAAACTCATATTTATTTGCTTTTGTTGGTAAAGGGGATGTTTGCTTCTTCCAGTGTTTTCTTAATATTGAAAATTCAATGTCAAATCCACTTAAAAATCGATGAATTTTCTGATTAATTGCTCCATATCCAAGAAATCCTACTCTTTTGAATCGCATTGGAATAGATCTTGTATCACTATCTCCAGTTCTCCATTTTCCCTCACACATCCATTCATGGTGGGGGATAGTTTTATTCATTAGAGTTAATAAAAGAGCCACAGCATGTTGAGCAACAAAATAGGAATTTCCATGTCCATTGATAAGCAAAATTTCTCTTTCTTCATTTACTTCTCTAAACAAGTCTAATAAATGTTGAACTCCTGCTCCTGGGTTTATAAATAATTTCGTTTTAACAGCATTAGACAATATTTCTTTTGATGGGCGCCACCCTATTAAGATATCAGCATTTGAGATTAGATCTGATAGATTTTTATCTGAGGTTTTAGTTCGAAACATAAGATTTACATTCTTAAAATCTTGTAATTTTTCTGAGATGTATATTCTTGCTGGATCTGGTATGGATGATATAAAGCAAACAGAAACATTCTTTACTTGCTGATTTAAAAGATTATTTGATTTCTTCATAATTTTATGCCTAATTAATTAAGTTTTTAGGAGAGAAAAATAATTTTTTCTTAATTTTCGATAAATAAGGGATTCAAATAAATTTTTATATGCATTCCGTTGCTATATTTATAAATACCTATTATACAAAATTAGATAATAAAGGTAAAAGAAGTGTCAGAACAGAAACTTTTTCAAGTGTTCCAAAATATGCTGGAATTTGATCCCGCGGATTACTTAGTATCTAGTGAAGAACATGAACTTACAGATTTTCAGAAAAAAGTTATTGAAAATGCAACTGCGATAATGAAAGACAATATTATTGGCGAAGTTAAATCATTCGGGGGTAACTTAAAGGTCAATGAGGAAAAATTTAAAGAACTTGAAAATAGAGCAAATGAAGAATTAGAGAACGAGCAATACGACGATTTAAAGAAGGAATTGAAGAGTTACGTTAAAAAGTTACGAGAACTAATTGAAAAGACATGTGTCGCGATAATACCTGTAAAAGAAATGCCTTGGGTAGATGTTTTATTTCGAACAGTCCCTCGTATAGTTTTTGATAAGAAAGTAGAGTTTTTAGATAATACTATTGCATATTACGGGGAAATTAAGTGTGTTATCTCACGTTCCACTATCTTTGGTAAAATGAAGGATGAAAAACCCTTATTTGCTCCAATAATGGGGACTATTGATTTAGGAGGTTATAAACTCGATGAGGCTCAAAAAGGTTCTAAGTCTAAAGTTTATTCTTATGTAAGTGCCATAATTGATTCCTTTGATTCCACATTAACAAGAAATCATCTTGCGAAATATCATGAAGCTTATCAAAGACATGGGGATCCTATTTGTGATTTTTTAATGAAGGATAATGAACTAATGAATTCAATGGAAAGAATCACTTCCGGTATTGAGTCAAATCGACTTTCTTCGGATATTGCAGTCTTTAGTATAGCAATACCTCAAAATGCTGATAAAACTACTTTATTAGTAGTTGTTGACGAAGGGAAAGATTCAAACCAATTTTCAAGATGTTTTGAAGCTTTATTAAGATTTTCTGCTGAAGGTTGTAATGTCCCTTCTACTGGCACACCTACTCAACAACCACAAGCACCAGGACAACCTCAACCCCAACAACCTGGCACCGTGAGAACTCCCGGAGGTCAGGAACTTAAAGTGTGGTCTGCTGAAGAACTTGCATCAGAGGCTCAAAAGAGAATGCAATCTCAACCAGATGTACCTGTATGGACAGAAGAGGAATTAAATAAATTTTCTAGCGAACGTGGAACTGGTTTACCTGAAGGTATGGAAGTTTGGACTGAGGAAGATTTACAAGAATTAGCTCAAAAACGGCAGGGAGGTTTAGATATTCCTGAATGGAAACCTGATAAAAATATGAAAGAATGTGTAAAATGCGGATATGCATTAAGACCTGGATGGAGTAAATGTCCTCATTGTGAAACACCTGTGGGTACTAAAATTGAATCTGAATCAAGTGAGACGCCGAGTTCAGACCAAAGTGAAGAATCAGAGGATGAATCTGACGAGATCAAAGAAGAAATACCTGAAGAAATATCTGAAGAAGAACCTGAAGAAAAAAAGGAAGAGTAATCACTATTATTTTTTTCTCGAATTTTTATAATTTTGTTCATTTATAAATAACAAAAGAGTTATTATCTTTTATAAGTTAAACCGAAAACTTTAAAAGTGTACAAAGTCTGCAAGATTCCAAACTTTTTTTAAATAGCCTTTATTTTCAACCTTATAGGAATTAAGAATTTCGGAAATTTAATTGCTACATAATATCTTTTTATTTAAGGGAAAGAAAGATCTGGAGGATCTTAATATTTATTGTTACCCTAAAGAAATTATTAATGTAAACAATAAACTACTTGTTAATAATATCATAAAAGGGCATGATCAAGGAAAAATAAATGATAGAAAAGAATTACTTTCAAGCTGTAATAATTTAAATCATTATAAAATTGATAAACCAGTTGCCCTATATATTAATGATTACAATATCTACACTTCTTGTATTGATGAGGATATTATCATAGGTTTAATCTTTGAAGATGATGATAACCCTTACGATTATAAAGATATTTTTGAAGAATTATTGTGTGAATTGCTGAACAACGGCAATGGATATTCGTTCGAGGAAGAGATGGAAATAGATAATTTATTAATCTCAATGTTCATTGATCTTCGAAGATATGGAGATGAAGTTGTAGAAAAAACTCCAGAAATAGAATTTTATTACCAGAGAGAGGCATTTTTTAAGGTATTCCTATTTGGAATTGATGAAGTTGGAAAAACAAGTTTTGTACGAAGGTTAAAAACTGGAGAATTCAATGAAAATTATTTCACTCCAACAAGAAAGTTTAATATAGAATACATTCAAGAAGAAGAACGAGGATTACTGGCTGTATGGGACATGCCAGGGCAAGAACTTTTCAGATCAAAATGGCTTAAAGGGTTACAAGATTCTAATATTATTGTATATATGATAGATATCGCAAATCAGAGAAGATTTAAAGAATCAAAGAAAGAATTATGGAAAATCTTGAATAATAATGAATTGAATGGCATTCCATTATTGATCTTGGGAAATAAAAGTGATATAATCAAATATTCAGATGAAAATTATGAGACCCAACTTCAGAATTTAAAGGAAGAAGTTATTGATTATTTTGACTTTGAAAAAGTGGAGAATAGGAATTGGAAATTCATTTTTACCTCAGTAAAAACCAATCACAACATTGAGAAAACAGTTCAAACGATCTTCGATTTGATATCAAATTATGAGCATATCCAAAAATAAAGCGCTCTATTCTGGTAAATTTTGAAAAAAATTGATTTAATCATTAAATTTAAATATCTAGGCATTTAAATTTCTATTATACGAAATAACAACTTTAGAAAGAATTATTAAACCTCCGTGAATATTGAAATAGGGGAAATGTATGTCGAAAAGACTGAAAAAAGCGCTCCAAATAATGATAGATGAAAAAGAGGGGCACTTGTTTTTTGGAGATAAAAAGAAGGATTTAAAATTATTAATGCTACGACCTATTGATTTAATTGAATTCTCTGAATTTGCTGGCACAAATGCTGATGATATACTTATCTGGGTTGGTAAGTCATTAGGAAGAACTTTTATGGAAAAGTTTTTCTACAGTAAAGACTGGGGGAGTGAGACTATGCCAACTAGAAAAGGTGTATTTCTAGGATCACTTGAAGCCTTAGAACTTATGGGATATGGACAAATAATAGGCAAATTTAGAAAAGATCATATCTTAATCGAAGTGGAAGATTCGATTGCATGTGAGGAAACTGACAACATTATGGCCAAAAATCTGTGCCTATTATACCTAGGAATCTTCAGTGGATTATTTGATATCTTACAAATGGATGTAGATGGAGAAGAAATCGGATGCGCCTTATTAGAAGAAGAAAAATGTACATTTAAATTTGATTTTATTGGTGGAGAACTGGAAACTGGTTTAATTGATGAAGAATCTGAAGAAAATGTTTCTGAGTTTTTATCTACTCTTTAAGCATATATAGTGTTTCTAAATTTATTTCTCTTGAAACCCATTCTATTATTTTAACTAATGATTTATAGGCATCTAATTTAGTTAAAGTTATTTGTTGAAAGGTTTGGAAAAGAACCAGGATGTTCTATTGAAATATCGTTATTATAAGATTGAGTAAAATATGTGAGAACCAAAAGATTCATAACTAGCCCTGTAATCCACAAGAATTTAAATCATAATACATAAAATAACCTATTAATATAGAATAAAAAAATAACAATTCGGAGAAAATAGAAAATGGGAAAAAAAGAAGACGGTCAAGAGAACTCAGTCTTCGTAGGCCGTCGTCCTACGATGAATTATGTAATGGCAGTGATGATGATCTTGAATAAAGAAGAAGATTGTACTGTAAAGGCTCGCGGCAGAGCGATTTCTCACGCCGTCGATATTTGTGAGATTTTAAAAAATCGCTTTTTGAAAGGAACGGAATATAAAGAGATTCGCATTTCTACGGAGCAACTTAAGAGCGAGGATGGTCGTGAAAATAATGTAAGCTCAATAGAGATCGTTCTCTCACCTCCGGGATAAAAAGAATTCGAATTTTTTTTAGGATTAAATGATTCAATTAAGTTGACATTCACTTTCAACCTTTTTTTTTGTACTAATCTTTTACCTCGTCAAGTTCTAGGGTTATAGGAGTGTGTCTTTTATGATTTACTTTAAAAAGTTTTATAAGATTTTGATTCGAGAGTATTAATTTTTGTCGGAAGAGGTTGAATAAACTAAATTTTCTAAACTAAGTTTTTATTTCTTATTTAATTGTTACATTATTGAGGACATTTCTGAAAAGTAGCCTTACATCACACTAGTAAACTTTCCGATGTTCTTGAATTGCTATATTTATCGAGGATAGTAGTTCTTAAAGCAAATTACAGTGTGTAAAAGTTTTATGATACCCTATTGTTTATAGAAATGAAAGTGTGAAGTTTCACACTAAATCTAAATAACTTGATTGCTGATAATCTTTTTAAAAGTTAATCAATAGCTTTTATTTTCATGGATTAATTATTACAAATATACTATAAATTATGATTAAAAAAATCAGATTAAAAAAATTAGAAAAAATGATGCAAAAATGAGTAGAAAAGCTGCAAAAATTAAAATTGATGAATATAAAGGGCCACTCGGAACTATAAAAGGATTTGAACTAACAACCGGTAAAATATCATATGGTGATGAAACTGAATGGGAACCACTTGGACCGACAGCCTCACCTCATATACCTACACTGCGATCATGGTTTTTTAAGATGATGGAAAGGTACAAACCGTTTTATATGCCAATCTGTGATATGTGCTGTTTATGCACTTACGGTAAATGTAACCTTTCTAAAGGCCGAACAGGTGCGTGTGGTATTAATATAGAAGGTGCATGCGCAAAAATAGTGGAGATTGCCTGTTGTATAGGTGCAGCGTGCCACTCGGCTCATGGTGATCATCTACTACATTGGCTAAAACAGAAATATGGAAATGTGCCAATTAATTTTGGAAACAATATCGCTGTAGAGATGCCACATACTCGATTAGTAGTTGGGATGAAACCTGAGACGCTTGAGGATTTAGAGACTGCGATGGAGTGGGTACAAAGCACTATCACGCATCTCTTAGCCGCGGGTCACACGGGTCAAGAGTCAAATTATTTAGATTATGAGGCTAAAAGCTTTTTAGCAGGACTAGCAGATTCTGTAGGCATGGAAATTTCCGACGCAGTGCAGATTGCGGCGTATGGGTTTCCACTGGGTGATCCAGATGTCCCAATCGTAGAATTAGGAATGGGCACTATGGATAGTGAAAATAAAGCGACAATTTTAATGATAGGTCATAATGTTGCCCCTGGTGTAGAACTTGTTGATTACATGAGAGAAAATAACTTGGATAGTAAAGTAGATGTAGGTGCAATTTGTTGTACTGCATTAGATTTAACTAGATACTATTCTGGTGCTAAAATCGTTGGTTCTCTCTCCCGTCAGATGTTTTACATTCGCTCTGGTCTAGCCGATGTCGTAATGGTTGATGAACAATGCGTTAATCTTCGCAGTCACGAGCAAGCAGCATTAGTAAATGCTCCGTTTATTGCGACAAATGAAAAAAATATGGGCGGATTACCTGATCGAACTAATGATCCTGCTGAAGAAATAATAGATGATTTAGTTAGTGGCAAAATGGATGGAGTATTAATCCTAGATCCAGTAAAGGCAGGAAAAGTTGCTGTTGAAACGGCTATTAAAGTAAGACCTATAAGAAAGTCTAAAAGTGCCATCCCTGATGAGCAAGGCTGTATTGATATGGCAATGAATTGTAATGGTTGTGGCAATTGTCAGAGAAATTGTCCAAACGATTTACCTATTGTTGAAGGTGTTGTAATGGTAAAAGATGGTGATTTCTCATTATTAGAAGAAGTATATGATTCTTGTCTGGATTGTGGTAGGTGTGAAGCCGAATGTATGAAAGAAGTATCTCCTTTAACTTTAATCATGTATGCGGGAAGGGAAAAAATTCGAAATGAAAAATATAATTGTAGATCTGGTCGCGGACCAATTATGGACACAGAAATCCGTAATGTCGGTGCTCCTATTGTGTTAGGAGAAATACCCGGTATTATCGCAATTATAGGATGTGCTAATTATGCTAAAGATATCCAAGAATTATACTTGTTGGCAGAAGAATTCTTAATTAGAAATTATATAGTCTGTGTTAGTGGGTGTGCTGCTATGGATATTGGATTAGTCAAGGATGAAGAGGGTAAAACACTTTACGATCGATTCCCTGGAGATTTTGACCGTGGAGGCTTAGTAAACGTTGGCTCATGTGTTTCGAATCCACACATAACTGGAGCAGCACTAAAAGTCGCTAATATCTTCGCGAGACGCCCTCTAAGGGGTAATTTTGAAGAGATTGCCGATTATGTTCTTAATCGTGTAGGTGCAGTCGGTGTTGCGTGGGGTGCGATGTCCCAGAAAGCCGCGAGTATCGCGAGTATGGCTAATGGAGTAGGAGTTCCTGCAGTATGCGGGCCACATTCAGCAGAATATCGACGTATGTATATTGGGCGTTCTGATGATGAAGACACTTGGAAGGTTTTTAATGCAAGAGATGGAACAGAAGGTCATCTAGTAGGACCCGGACCAGAACACTTATTAACAACTGCAGAAAGTATTGAACAAGCGATCTGCCTTGTTGCTAAATTATGCCTGAGGCCAGCAGATAACTCTAA
Source organism: Promethearchaeota archaeon (assembly GCA_030603385.1). Lineage (GTDB taxonomy): Archaea > Asgardarchaeota > Lokiarchaeia > Sigyniarchaeales > SOKP01 > Loki-b32. The sequence goes on from JAUVXW010000017.1 coordinate 46,593, forward strand.
AGGGAGAATGATTAAACTTTCTCACTGGATTGATTTAGAGAGAAAATACAAAGGAGTTCAATTTCCTAATGACTTAGAGAGATTTATACGTGTTGAAGCAGATATACCAATTGCTATAAAAGATGAAGTAAAGGCATTTCTCGAAGAGAGAGGTTGGGAACCAAAAGAAATCATCGATCCAACCTTATTAAAAAGGCTCTGCCGAACATAATTTAATTTTCTTTATTATTTTTCTTTTTTATTTTTTAGATTTTATTTTTTATGAATTAGATTATTCTATCAAATATTCTTATGCTTCTTCCATTTAGGAATCTATTCATAAGGAAAAAGTAAAATTAAAGGATAATACAAAATTATTCTATTTAATGTTCCTTAAACTTTAATGAGTGAGAAATATTGGATAAAAATGATAAGGATTTATTAAAATTGTCGAAATATTGTAAACACTGGGCAGATCACAACAACTCCCATAAAGAGAGTTACTTAAAATGGCTAAATATTGCCAAGGAAAAAGGATTAGCTTCTATTGTTGAAAACTTAAATAAAGCAATTGAAATGTTAGATAAATGTAATGAGTATTTACTTTCTGCTTATCAAGAGTTAGAAAGAGACTAGTAGAGTTAATTTCTTACAGTAAAAAAAGGGAATTATAGGAATAGATTAATTAATGGTAATAATTGTTCTTTAAAATACCCTATTTTACCTTCCAATTTTTCAGGTTCTTCAGAAAGAGCCCAAAGATATACAGGAATTTGTAGATCTGAGTATTCAAATAGTTTTTCTCCTCGGATTGTAAACCCATTAAGAGGCAAATCAAGTCTTATTGATTTCTCACGAATCAAACCAATAGAGTTATAGAAGTTGGAAAGGGTCTGTAGAAGTAGCGCGGTATTATTTATTAACATCTCATCTGTATCTGTACTGGTATAACTACCAAAAATTAACCCATCCATAGATACTAAACTTGAGGCTTTTGCTTCTACTTGAGAGCAGAAATCTTCAAGGATATTTTCGATTATTTCAGAAGTATCAGAGACTTTCTTCAACGCAATACTAAACATTTGCATTATGGTTTCTCTTTGAAATACAGTTGTATCACAGAAATCAACTGAAAACTGCTCAAACTCATCTGAGACTTTAATAAATTTATTTTTTATTGTAGTTACATTTTGTTGCCATTGAAGTGTTTTTCGAATATCCTGATCACTTTTGCTTATAACAATGAGAAGAGCAGGTTTTTCTTCTAAATCTACTAAAACCTTCAGAACCTCTCTGAAATAGTTTGCAGATTCCGGAAATCTATCAGGATCCTGACTGTCAATAACATAAAGTATGATGTCTGCTTCTGTGAAAAATAATTCTGGTCTATTAAAGTAAAGCTTCTCTCTGTATTGGACTTGCCCGCCAAGGTCCCATGAAACTATCGGGTAACCGAAAAAGTCTAGCTTTTCTCTTTTTACACCCCTTGTTGGAAGTAGAGATTTAATTATTGAAAATTTATCTTGAACTACTGCTAAAATAGAAGTTTTACCGCCGTTGTCGAGTCCGATCATAAGTAATTTCTTATGTCTCCTTAATTGTTCTTGAACATTTTTCTTGATAACTTGAGTTATTTTAACCCATTTTTGTAACATCGATGGTAATACATCTTTTATTTCAGGAAGATTAGCAACAGATATGTTTGCTAAATCTCCAATAGATTTTATACCATTTGCAAGTAATTGATCAGAGCTAACTTTATCGACACCTATTAATGTTTCTGGTTTAAATCTCAAAATTTCTTCAAGTTCACTGATCAAAACATTACGTTTAAAGAAATCCTTTAATACAACTTTTTTACTGGTTTGATCTGACATTCTACATCAGAATATTTTACATTTTTCTTTATACTTTATACTTAATAAGATATTATTAAATTTTAGTAATTTTACTAATTATTTAATAATTAATTACTATTTAAAAAATAGATTAATTGGAAAAGCACTGTAGTTGAATTCTTATAAATATGTCCTAAAGATAGTAATAATAAAATGACTGAGCAAAGAATACCTGAAAATATTGTAGTGTGCTTGGATACTTCAAGATCGATGTATAAGAAGGATTTTCCTCCTAATCGATTAACTTGTTGCACCAATGCCATTAAAATACTCATAAGTAAAAGGTTTGATTTAGATAGTTTAAGTACCTTTGCTATAATCAAATTTTCTGACAAAGCAGAAAAAATAATTGATTTTACCACCTCAACATATATCAATAACCTTAATAAGGCGTTAGATTCTCTTAAATGTGGAGGATATTCTGCATTAGGTGATGGATTAGCTTTAGGAATCAAAACTGTTATTGCAGAATTGCGGAAAATTGGTGCTAAACCTCCAAGAATCCTCTTAATCTCTGACGGAAAAATTATGAATACTGCTGTTGATCCTTTAAAAATGGCACGATTGGCACAAGGATTAAATATTAAAATTGATACATTTTTAGTAGGAGAGATTGGCCAAGTAAATATGTTAAAAAGATTAAGTGATATTACAAAAGGCAGGTATTTTTATAATAGTGATTCTGAGAGTTTAATAAGATCGGCTCAAGAAATTGCTGATGATAATTATAAAAGGTATGGATCTAACAAGGAGGTAATAAGTGAAAATCCTGCTTTTCTGAGAAAAATTGCGGCAGATTTATTGAGAGTTCAAGATTTAACTAAAGATCAAAAACAACGGGCAAAACAAATAAGAGGAGAGGTTGATTTTAAGAAATGTTCAATCTGCTTTTCTGATAAAAATCCTTATACTAAGGGATCCTTTTATATTACAGGTCGTTATTGTCCTAATTGTACTACTCCATTCCATATACATTGTTTAGCGGGTTGGGCAGATTCTCAAAAAGATCATATAGTGAAAAGATCAGGAACAGCACGATGCCCACATTGTTTTTATTTATTAAGAATTCCAACTGAGGTTACTCAAATACAAAAATTACGCATTCTTTCTCGTGGCAATAAGGAAGAACCCGCAAAAAGACCTGAAATCCTCCCAGCAAAATATATCGAAGATGTTGCCTTACTTGGAGAGGATGCTCTGTTTAGTGCATGTCCCGTATGTCATTTAATATTTGAGAAAGGACAGCGGGCAGTTCAATGTGGTAATCTTGAATGTAATGCACTTTATCATGAGGATTGCTTTAAAAAACTAAAAGATGGTCATTGTAGAAATTGTGATGTTAAACTCCATCTATATTAATTAAAATTTGTATTCGATCAATATGAATGATATGAATAATAATGTACGGAATCAGATAGGTGTTGCTGCCTATTATCTTGCTCAAAGGAATTATTCTTATGATGTAGTCTGTTGGATGCTTGCCGAGAGACAATTGTTTGCTCAGAAAGATCCGAGATATGCAGAAAAGCAAAGAATTAGAGAAAAAGCGGCAGAAATCTTTTTTTCAAAACAACCCTATGATATTATCTGTTGGTATATCGCGGAACTTGATATTTTATTAAAGATTAAAAAATCGAGAAAACCTAAAGTTTCCTTTTAGCTGTTAAGTCTTATTTTAAAATAATTTGGACAAAAGATTTATACGAAAGAACTATGAGCGAACTTAAATTTTATAATTATGGAGATATTAAAGTAGGAAGAGGAGATTTTGAACTACCTCCCCTATTAATAGGAACTCTTTTTTATCAAGGTCAGTCTTTTGTTAATAGAAAAAATAGTGAAATATTCGATGAGAGGAAGGCACTTAAGCGAATAAACACACAAGTAGCCTTATCAAAACAATATAAAATTCCTAATCTAATTGAAATTTCAGCAACTACACCCAAAGCTATGGTCAAATATTTAGAATTTTATTTAGGTAATTTTGATCCTCCTTTTGTTTTAGGAGGGAATTTTGAATCTAGAGTTGCTGGGATCGAATACTTATCAGAACATGGGATTAAACCTGATCAATACATATATAATACTATTTCAAATCTCAAAAATAAACAAGAATTAGAGATTCTGCAAAAATATAAAATTCAATCTACTGTTGTTTTGATACTTGGCTCAGAAAATATGACATCTACTCAGAGATATGAATACATAACTGGAAAAAACCAACCTAATAATGTAAGCATATTAGAGGGATTAAAACGTTTAGGAATTGAAAAAGTTTGGATTGATGGCGGTGTAATTAATTTAGAAAGCTTAACTCATGTATTAGAAACGCAGCAATTAGTTAGTACAGCATTACAGCTTCCGGTAGGCACAGCTCCGAATCTTTTTCTTTTTCAGTATTCCTCACCACGTTTGAATATTAAATTCCATACACGTTATAGACGGGCTAGTATTATGTTTATTGCCACATGGTACTCTAATTTTATTTTTTATGGGGCAATTGAAGATGCAGAAGAATCATTCTCTTCAGCATATCAATCACTAGAATTTAAAAAAATTGTTAGATGTCGAAATATGAAATTTTTTACTTAATATATTACTCTTTTCTTGCCGGATTTATCAGTAATGAAGGAAAAAATGTAAAAAATATAATAAAAAGCTATTAATACTAAGGTTTTAATATTTTAATTAAGTCTATACAATTTGGATATTAAAATTCTTTTATACTTTATTTGGAGAGAAATTATGATCGGAGAAGATAGAGAAGGTAAAGAAATTGAAGCGATACAATTAATAGATATGGCTGAAAACTTAGTTGATAAAAATGAAGGAGAAGAAGCTATTAATTTTTATGAAAAAGCGGCTCAAATTTATATAGATCTCGGGAGTTACATAAAAATAGATGAACTATATGTAAGAATTACCCAAATAATCGCACAATTTAAAAGTAATATTCAAGCTACCTATAGATTGAAATCTATTATTAGAAAGACTGAAGAATTAAAACTATATGAAGTTTCAGCAAAACTATTAATCCAATTGGGAAATATATCCTATAAAATGCGAGATTGGGAGACTGCTGGAGAATGTTGGAGGAAAACCTCAGAATATTTATATGAGGATGATCCTGAAGAATTCAACAGTTTAAGCTCAATCTTCTTATTAAAAGCTGGTCAAGCTTTTGAACGTTCAAGGATAAAAAAGAACGTGGGTAAAAATTTAATCTTAAAAGCAGTAATGAAAATAAATAAATTTGATGAACTATACGAACAGGAGGAAAAAGAAGCATTAAATCTCTTATCAAGAAAAGATTTTGAATCTTCTGCCACAAAATTCAACGACATAGCTAATTATTTTAAAAAAGCATTGGAAAATTTAGGAGATTTTATAGATGAGGAAAAATCGAAGGATACAATGCTTAACGCAAAAGCTCGAGTTATCCATTTTATTGCTGAATATCAAACTATTGCTGCATTATGTTTAAGGGCATCTGAAAACCGTGATTATAATGAAAAAATTAAAGAACTTGGAACGGATTCTCTTCAACGGTTCAAAGAATCTATTTCTCTTCTTAAATCTTATCTACATCCTCAAGTTTCGGATTTTGATCATGAAATAATATTAAGAATAACATTTGATACAATGTTTATAGCAATTATCCAAGGAATGTTAGGAGCTTATCAACTAAATCCAACTGAATTTTTATTGGAAAACATTGAAGAGAACAAAAAATTAGCTAAAGAACTAAAGAATTCCCCTTATTTTAAAATTACGAAACGAATTGAAAAAGTGGGTATTATAGAAGTTTTTGATGACCTCTTAAAGCTCAATTTAGGGCATTTTGAAAATATAAAAAACACATTAATTACGTATTTTAAATAACATGATATTTTTCTAAATTATCATGTAATTACTCAGACTCTCATCCTCTAAAGAAGTTTTTTTGAGCTATGTAGAAACAACAAAGTTTAAAAATCCTCATCTATATAATTTATTTAATTAAATAGAAAGAGAATTTAAAAAAAAATTTCTCAAAGCTTTTTCTGTTCTATTAGTTGTATTTGGTTCAAATATCAGATAGAGGGGATTAGGCTAACTATAATAAAATACAACTATGTTTAGGGGATATAAACTTTGAAAATTCTATATGTAAATCCTGCAAGGCTTACTTCTGGACTTGATGCAATAATTAAAGGGCCTCCTATGAATCTTATATCGATTGCAGCAATGGTTCCAGAGCATGATGCAAAATTATTTGATTTTAAGGTTCAAAAATATAAAGAAAACAGATTTCGTTCATTATTGAATAAATCAGATATTGTTGCTATTACTTCCATGACGCCACAAATCTCTCACGCTTTTGAAGTAGCTGAGATGGCTAAAAAGCAAGGGTGTACCACAATTGTGGGGGGATACCATCCAACCTTAGCACCTGATTATGTAGCAAAGCATCCTGCAGTTGATTATATAATACGAGGCGAAGGGGAATATTCATTTCAAGAGTTAGTACAATATCTTGAAAGTAATGAAAATCGAAATCTACTAAAAAATATCGATGGAGTTTCATACAAAAATAAGGAAGGAAAAGTAATACATAATAAAGATCGAAGGCTAGAACTCAATTTAGATAACTTTCCTATGCCTCGTAGAGATCTTTTAGATGATAAAAAATATGTTTATTTAGGAGCGCAAGTTGCCCAACTGGAAACTTCACGCGGGTGTCCTCATAATTGTAAGTTCTGTTGTATCATAAAAATGTGGAGGAATTCAGATGGTCGTGTTACTTATCGAACAAAATCAACAAAAAGAATTCTGAGGGAAATCTATGATATCGATTGGAAAAACGATTTCATCTTTTTCTGTGAAGATAATTTTACAATTAAGATAAAACGTACAAAAGAAATTCTTGAAACGATAATTCGCTCGGGAGTTCCAAACAAGATTCATTTTACTTGCCAATCTCGAGTTGATTCGTTATACCGAAACCCATGGTTAATTGATTTAATGCATAAAGCAGGTATGAGACAAGTTTTCCTTGGTATTGAATCAGTTCATCAACAAAGTCTGGATGCGATGAACAAACAAAATACCACACCAGAAATGGCACGAAAAGTGGTATCTATGCTACAAGATCGTGGAATCTCGATTTTTGGGGGGGTAATCATTGGTTTTCCTGGAGAAACTAAAACGATGGTAAGACAAACCATTCAATTTGCACGATCGCTTAATATGACATTTGTGCAATTCACCCCTATAACAGCATTTCCCGGAACCGATTTTTATAATGAAATGAAAGAAAAAAATATGATTACCAGTAATAATTATAAACATTATGATTTATTTCATCCAATGATGAGGACTGAGCAACTATCTAGTAGAGACATGTATCGATTAGTCGCAGAAGCATATTCTGCTTATTACCTTAGTAAAGGTTGGTTTCAAACACTTATAAAAAGATATACTAATCCTTTTGGAGAATTCAATTGGATGATAGGAAATATACCTCGATTCGCTAAAACCGTGATTGTAAGCGGATTAGATATGCTTCATTCAATGGGAATGACGAAATCAATAATTTCTGATGAAATGAGAGAATTCATGGCACAAGGAGAGGCAATCAAACCTTTGACTATAAATAAGCCTGAAAAAATTGGAGAGGAAAAAGAGACTACTATAATAGTTAAAAAGTCAATAAAATCAGTAAAAATTTCCAATTAATTTCTATAGTTTTTCTTGAATAAGGTTTATTTTGTTTGAATGCCTCATCCTGAATGGCTTCAAATACAATATCACCAGCACTATGATATTTACGTTTTTGTCTTTATAATTGATAATTTATTATCTATTATTTTAAATTTAAGAATTTCTAATTAAAACTAAATTAAATAATGGAAAAAAATAGAACATGAATATAAAACTGACTAAGAAATCTAAACCTCTAATACTAACCGTTGTTTCAATTTCACTTTTATTTTCACTAACAGTATGGTTTTCTCCTAATGCTATCACACCTCAATTAATTAATCTTTGGAATCTTAACAATTTAGATCTTGCGATTTTAAGCATGATTTTAATAATCGGTTTTGTATTGGGAGGAATTGTTTATTCTGTATTCAATTTACCTGATTTAATAAAGACACCCACTTTTTTTAGTTTAAATGCATTCTTGGCAGCATTAGGGAACTTTTTTGCAGCTCTCTCTCCAAATTTCCTCACTTTTATCGTTTTTCGATTTTTAACAGGCTTCTTTTTGGCAGGAGTATATCCAACCTCAATGAAATTAATTTCTTCATGGTATAAAAGGAATCGAGGTTTAGCGATCGGAATATTATTAGGAGCTTTAACTGCGGGTTCGGGATTACCTTATTTATTTAATTTAACTGGACTTCCAAATTGGCGCATGGTATTAAGCTTATCATCTCTTTTAGCATTAATTGGTTCTGTTTCAATATATCTTTTTATTCAAGAAGGACCTCATATATCACGTGGAGCTAAATTTCAATTTTCAAACTTAAAAGAGATTTTAGGGAAAAAATCAACGCGGCTAGCCAACTTTTCATATTTTGGACATATGTGGGAACTTTATGCTTTTTGGGTCTGGATACCTAAATTTTTGCAAGAAGTACATTCTCACACCAGTCCTGGTATAGATGTGAACTTATATTTTTCTCTTGGAACTTTCTTAATATTTTTTAGTGGAGCTCTAGGGAACGTGATTGGAGGTAAAATTGCTGACCTTATTGGAAGGACTAAATTTAATATTATTATGCTTATCATTAGTGGTTCAAGCTCGTTAATAATTGGTTTTTTCTTAAATAATGCAATTTTAGCATTAGTTATAGCGATCATTTGGGGGCTTACTATAGTTCCAGATTCACCTCAATATTCTGCTATGATATCGGAATTATCAGACCCCGCATATATAGGAACTGCTTTAACAATTCAAACAACATTTGGTTTTGCCATAACAAATATAACAATTTGGTTGTTACCCGTAATAGTTGATTCAACCAGCTGGATCTTTGGATTTGGATTTCTAGTTTTAGGCCCACTAATTGGAATTCTTTCACTAATTAAATTGAGAAAAGAACCTGATTCTGTACAAATTGCTCAAGGAAAAAAATGAAATATGACAAATACCTTTTTATAAATCATTTAAAATTTTATCTATAATTTTTTTTAGCTTATTTGCTAACCTTGGATTTGTCCTTCCACAAGTTTCTAAAATAATTAAGCCTTGTTTAGCATAGTTCCTTTGTTTTTCAACATTCCACTCAGGTAATTTCATATCCATAAGATTATCTATCCGATCAGCCATTTTTATCAATTTAGCTTCTTTTGAAGAAGTGTCAAATGCTCTCAACCATTCTTCTTTACTAATATTTTCTGGTTTTGATAATTCCTTCACAATTGAAGCTACATCAGTTCCAAATTCTGTTTTTAATTCTTCAAATGTTAAATCAGTATCTTCTAAGAGATCGTGAAACAATGCTGCTATTATCAAACCTTTATCCTTGGATTCAGAAAAACCAGCAGCTCGTAAAATCATAGCAACTCGAATTGGATGAACTACAAAAGGTACATCTGCGGATTTCCGTTTTAAACTACCATATTTTAGAAAAGCAAAATTTATTGCTTCCCACAATTTTTCAAATTCTCTCATTTCTTATCAATACAGTGAATATATGGAATAATATCACTAAGATTGCTTAAAAACATTAAATTTAAAAAATGTTACCTAATTAACGCTCCAAAAAAAGAGTAATACAAAATAAATTTTTAGAACTTAATCGTTAACTTATGAAACTTTAACTTACTCAATTTGCGAACTCCATGAGCTCCAGATGTGTAATCACATGTAATTAAGTCAGCTTCTTCAAGTTTCTTAATTTGAGCTGATATGTTTGCCTCGGTCATATTTAAATTAGAAGCGATACTTGATACATCCATTGGTTCTTCTTGAATATAATGGAGTATCTTTCTCCTTGTTCGTGAGGACAAGGCTTTAACAATCTTTTCAATCTGATCATCTGATTCTATAAAGACAGATTCTGACTTATTTTGTAAATTTACTTGTAAAAAACCCGATTGCGAAATCTCCATAACTTTTTATTCAACCCTTAATAAATTTTTTGCTTTCGATTACAAGAACATTATGTTTTTTTTAACTTTTAAGCATTTCTGAGTTAGGTTTCAAAAATTTTGTTATTTTGTAAGAATTCATTTGTAATAGTTTGAATTAAATGATTATATAAGTTACATTTGATATAAGAAAAAGTTGAAAATTTAATTTTCATTAAATAAATGATATTTTTAATAGATCTTCATTTAATATAACTGAGGCTCTGAAAAAGATTAAATCTGAATTGATATTGCTCAAAATGACAAAAATCTAACTTTTAAGTTAAGTTTAATATTGATTGGTTCTAAAATTTGAACAAAAATGATTAAAATTAAATTATATTAAATATGACGAAATACGACAAAAATTTTATGAAAATTTAACTATTTATTTAATAAAACGCAGGTTTTACCTTTAACATATGTATTTGGTTGTTTTTGTGAATTTTTGATTGTAATGTAAAACTTCTACGGAAATCTGAGATAGTAAGTTGGTTTATCTAATAATTCACATCTCATTTGAGAATTTCTCTATTTAGATCAAATTTCTTAATAAATTTTAAGAGAATAAGAAATGTGTTATATATTTAAATGAATCAAATTCCTGTTATCATAATTTTAATTATTATTCTTATAGTTTCTTTCGTATAAGTCTAAATTATTATTCTAATTCTACATACTGTAAATAAAAGATTTCATAAAAAGGTAAAATCACAATCATTAAAATACTAAAGTTACTTAATATACATTAGATATCAATTAATTACAAATATTACAAACAAAAATCTATGAGATTGTTATAAATGAGCCCGAATCCAACACAGAAATCCGCAATTTCTGCAAAATTGCGTTCAGATGATCGAAGAAAATCAAAAGATTCAACAGTAGTTATAACTGTTAGAATTGATGAAGATTTGAATGACAATATCGAGGAAATTCGGCAGGAATTGGGCATTTCCAAAGCTGATTTCATACGAAATTACTTGGAAATGTCTAAATCTATTATTAAGCAAAAGGGTTCAATAAAATCATTAAATAAAAGAGATCTATTGATTGTTAAAAGAAGTTATTTAAGAAAACTAATAGAAAGTTCAGTCGAAGGTGAACAAATAAAATTAGGAGACAAATTGGGACGATTTATAAACGACACTGCAAGAACTAATGGGAAAGTAGATGATATTGAGTATAAATTAGATTTATGCGATAGTTTAGGTTTTTTCCTTCGGGATGTTGATAAGGAAGGATATGTAAACATTTTAAAAAAATTTGGTCCAAAGAAATTTGTAGAGGCATTTATATGGCGGTTGTTTAAGCAAGATGAATTTAATTCGAAATATACTGAAGAAGAATTAAAGGGTAGTAAAAGTTTAACCCAACAATATGAAAAAGAGATTCAGTCTGTTAATAGATCCTCATCTCATTACTCGTTTGAATTTGCAAAAATACCTGAAAAAGAGAAATAGGATAAAAATTTAACTTTTATCTATAATTTCTTTTAATCCTAAAACGGGAACAATTATTTTATTAGGACGAAAAAGGATTTCATAGCTTAATTCGTAGAGAGCCCTCTCAATATAAAAATATGTAATTAGTATGTAACTTAGGTTTAGGTTCTTTAAAATCTTGCTCATTAGCTTAGATTCCCATATATTTAGTACATTTAAAACTATATCTAGGATTTTGTTTAAAGGTCTAGCTGCTCTTCTAAAGTAAAGATTGTAAAGTATTTCTTCAGGTACTTCATACTTATCTCTTCGTACAATCTTATTCTCGATAAACCTCAGTAAAGTGTTAAATTTTATATAACTTAAAGCTCTAAGGAATGATGCTAAATCTTTTTCGACAGGAAATTTACCTTTTTTTTCTTCTAAAAGAAGTTGTGGGTCACCTTCAAAATCAATAAAATAGAATATATACTTGTCATTGACTTTATTATATAATATTTGGTCCATATGCAAATCTTGATGTACATGTTGAATATCGATTTTTGGTGCTTCAAATTCAGCACGAAATCTTTCGATAATGTCTTTGATATCTATTAAAATTGAACTAATTTTAGGTAAATTGAAAAAAGCGCTTTCAGGTTGTTGAGTCATATGGGTAAGCAATTCGGAGATCATTGAATTCAATCTTTCGGTATACTTTTTAAGATAAGTAGTGCTCTCTACTGACTCTAAACTATAGTCTTCTTGGCTTGGTAAAATTAATGACTGATGTAAATTGGTAATATAATGCCCAATATCAGAAGATACTTTTATGGTTTCCATACAGTGTTCTTTAATTAGAATTGAAGCATTTGATTTTTCAGTATATTTAGAATAATCGTTATTTACTTTTTTAAACACATTATTGATCATATTATTGAGTTCATTCCAATAGATATCACCTAAATTTCCTAAATTCGGAACGCTTTCAATTATTCCAATAATTTCTTTATTCTGTATTTTAATTGTTCCGTATATTTTTGGAGAGTTTGGAAATTTATTTTTAACCAAAACAAATAAAGTAAAAGGTTCTAAACTCACTGAATAATCTTTATATGACTTTAAAACATAAGAAACAGAAGGTTGGTCAGGATTCCTTTTATTAGAAATATTTAGCAAAAATAGAATGTTAGTTGTATTTCCCCCCCCCAGTTGATCTAAAGAAAGTTCATATCTATCAGGATACAAACCAGCTTCTATTAGATTTTGTACTTTTTTCATATTTATGTCATCCTCAAACTGTTTAGTATAAAGAGTTAATTCCATGGTCATTGATGGAAAATTTTCAGAAATAGTTGTATCAAATAACATCTTCCTCCAAAAAAATAAGCAGAATTCTGCTTCCATTAAATTCAGAGTAATAATTTTTTGTTCATTTTCGATTGTTATCGCTAATTTCTTGCTAAAGGTATTTTCAGTAAGATTGACAATAATCTCTCTAGTTTTTTCTATAGGTTCTAAAATATCTTCTATTTTCTCATAATAGATTAAAGGAAGAAAGTATGTTTTGGAATAATCAGAAGTTTTAACTTCGAGTATGGTTAATAGAATTCTCTCAGCAATTATTTCAAAATAATTGATCCCGATACTGAACTCTAAATTTGAGAGTGTTGATTTGTCTCCAAACCACCTTTTTGAAAGGAGCCATCCTTTAAATTCATTTGAATTACAGACATCTTGAATTAAATTTTTATCAAGGTACTTAATCATAAGATTAGTTATCTTTTATAAGTAAAAATCTTTTACTTATATTTAACTACTATAAAAATGTGAGTTCATAAATATGAGTGAAAAAAGTATTCATTTACCCATTATCTTTCACTTTCACCAACCTGTTGACAATTCCCCTTGGGTTTTAGAGAATGCCTATAAAAAATCATATGACCCCCTAATTGATAATATTTTCAAATTCCCAGACGTTAAAATAACATTACATTTTTCAGGTTATTTGTTAGAATGGCTTTTAGATAATAAGCATGAATTCATAGAAAAATTAAAAACCATGATAAAAAGGGGACAAATCGAGATAATAGGTGGGGGGTATTATGAACCAATTTTTGCTATGATACCTTATAGAGACAGAATTGCTCAGATTAAAAAATTATCTGATTTAATTAAAAGCGAGTTCGATCTAGATGTTAAAGCTGCCTGGTTACCGGAAAGAGTTTGGGAACCCAATTATCCATCCTTTTTATATGATGCTGGATTAAAATATGTGATTGTTGATGATAATCATTTTAGATCGGCAGGAATAACAGAAGAAGAGACTCTATACTCGTATGTAACGGAAGATGAAGGGAAGACATTACGTGTCTTTGCAATTAATGAGGAGCTAAGATATTTAACACCTTGGAAACCAACCTATTACTCTATTGATTATTTAAAAAAATTGGCTGATGAAAATGTTGATAGAATTGTTCTGTTAATGTCGGATGCTGAAAAGGTTGGCGTGTGGGGAACTACTCACCAAATATGCTATGTAGAGGGACAGGGTCATGATGAGGGGGATAATGGAAAACCGTTTATTCCCGCGTTTTTAGAACAAATTAGAAGTAATTCTTGGATAAAATCCATAACACTAACGGAATATATGGAAAAGTTCCCAGCAAGAGGTTTGATGTATCTTCCGACCGCAAGTTATGACCGTATGGAGGTGTGGAGCTTACAAACACAAATTCGCAAGAATTTCAAAAAGATTAAAAAAACTATGAAGGCCGATGAGACCAAAAAGGAGACATATCAATTTTTAAAGGGAGGATTTTGGAGATATTTCTTTGTGAAGTATCCTGAATCAAATAATATGCATAAAAAAATGCTTTATGTTAGAAATAAACTCATTTACACTGAAGAAAACTTACTAAAAATTCAAGATGATAATATCATTTCCATCATTTTAAATAAAATAAATAACGCATGGGATGAAATCTATAAAGCCCAGAGTAATGACAGCTATTGGCATGGTCTATTTGGGGGTGTTTATTTACAATTCTTAAGGTTTTCTGTTTACACGCATTTAATAAACGCTGAAAAGTTAATTGATACAATAAATGCCCTTATTAATCCAAATTTAACATCATATATTTACATAACACCCATTGATTTCAATAAAAACAGTAAAACTGAATATATTATTGAATCAGATATTTATAATCTATATATTGATCCTAATGATGGTGGCACTCTTTTTGAACTAGATTATAAGCCAAAATCATATAATTTATTGAATACTATGACAAGATGGCCTGAGGCTTATCATGAAAGTAAAAAATTAGAAATTTACGAAGTATTAGTTGATAGATTTAGAAGAAGTATGTTCCGTCTGAGATTTTTACAAGACGATGTGACAATCGAACAGTTTCAATCGGATAAATACTATGAATTCGGAAATTTTGTAAATGGAGATTTTAAAGTCACTAGTAGCGAAAAAGAAGGAAAAATAGCAATATTAGAGATGGAAAAGGTTGGGAGTGTAAAAGACACCGATACTGATAACAGAATTCCAGTCAGAATTACAAAAGATATCTATGTAGAAGATAATGAAATTGAGATTATTGTGAGAATTAATTTCGAAGAAATTTCTGGTCAAGAAGAAATTCTTAAACGGATTATCAAATATTTAAACATTGCGATAGATATTCCCTTTTTCTTCAATGGAGACACAATAAATTACAATAAATTCCAATGGGAAAGCAACCAATTAGAATTGAATGGTGATGAAGGGAGGGATCTTTTAGAGCCTTTTCAATATGAAGGAACACATTTTAAAGCGTATGATGAATCTTACGATATAAGTGTAGAATTTGATATTTCTAGCGACTTAGATTCAGTTAAAATTTATAAATTCCCAATTATCGCCTATGTATATACAGATGAGGGTTATAGAAAGATATATCAAGGAATAAATGTAAGTCCTCTTTTTAAATTTGAAAAGAGTTTTGAATTTCACCTCAAACTAAAGACTTTTTAGTATTTATACTTTCCTAAAAATTACAAATTTATTGATATTAGGAAGAATTTCGTCGGTTTAGCTATATTTTAAATGTATTAAGGTACTAATAACAAATAGGAGTATATAAAAATTAGAGGTTTCATGGACTATGGGAACTAATCATGATGGAAAACGCAATGGCTGGAGATATAAAAGCAATTCTGTAAAAAATAATATTGAAAATAATGAATATATCAAAAATGTCCGAAAGAAACTGATTGAAGAAAAACTTAAAAAAAAATTTGAGAAATAGCCTATTTCTTATATTTATTTCTGATAGTTTAGTAAATATAACTCTAAAATATTAGGAGATTATAAATAGTAATTAATTTCTTCCTAATTTCTGTTATTTAATAAATCGAACATTCTTATAGCTTAATTTTTTAGATCTTATTGAATGTAGCACAAACCTTTCCTAAATCAGGTTTATAAATTATGATAAAAGATGATAGGTCTGCATATGACTGCTTGAGCTGGAATTGCTGTGATGATCATTTAAAATCTTGTATTGAAAGATCAAAGTATGTAAGCCAAATTCGAACTTGTTTAAAGAAAAGAAAGTTAACTAACAAGCAAAAAAGATGTTTAAACAAGAAGTATTAAGATTCAAATCCATATTTTCCTATTAATGGCACAAATCGAACCCCAGTAATCCTTTTTGTATTATAATCTTCCCCATGCTTTTTAATGATATACAAATCTTGACCAAAACCCTTAGATCCTGCAGGAATACAAAGAATGCCTCCGTCTTTTAGTTGTTTTCGTAACGGTGGTGGTATTTTTTTAGGTGAAGCTGCAGTTACTAAAATTTTATCATAAGGAGCTTCTTCGGGATATCCTAAGGAACCATCACCAAGTATTACTGTAACTCTGTTATCGTAACCTGTTTCTTTAAGATTAACCTTTGCTTTTTTAACTAAATCTTCATGGCGCTCAATTGTATACACATGACCAGGATTAGTTGAGTTTTTTGGAGCAACCAGCTCAGCACATAGTGCAGCATGATATCCTGAACCAGTTCCGACCTCTAAAACTTTATCTCCAACCTCCAATTTAAGATATTCACACATCATAGCATTCATGTGAGGGGCACTAATCGTCTGACCTGATCCAATCGATAAAGGTGAATCTATGTAAGCAGAAGATTCAGCATCTTTGGGAACAAAAACGTGTCTGGGGACTTTCAGCATTGCTCTAATTACTTCTGGTTTAGTCAATACAGGATAATCGCGATTTTTTAAGTTATTGACTAACTTCTTCCTTTTTTCTTCGAAATTCATCAAAGATCACACTTTAGAATTCTTAGATAAAATATAAATTTTATCGTTTATTTTTACTTCATTATTCAAGCGTAAATTAATCCTAACTGGAGTACCATACCTTTTTCTTGTTATACTTTTAACTTTTTCACCTTTATAGATCATCTTCTTTATTGTCTCAATCATATATGTAGTGGGACCTATAATAATAATTTCATTCCCTAACATTAAAGGATCATCTAAGCTTTCTAGTAAAACATTAGCAGATTTACTGTTTTCATCGTAAGAAAGAATTTTTCCTAGATATGATTTCTTATAGGCAGAAATGTTACCTCTCTTTTCTAATTCAATTTCTTTTACAGTTGGTCTATGAAAATAAAATCCCGTATGAAAACCACGATTAAATACCTTTGAAAGTCTTTCGAGCCAACTTCTTACTTTTTCCTCAGAATAGGTATTCTCATAAAAACAATCTAAGGCTTCTTTATAGCACTGAGCTACAGTCTTTATATAGACGGGATCCTTCATTCTCCCCTCTATCTTGAAGGCATCAATATTCGCATCAATTAATTCAGGAATGTATTCTATCATACACAAATCTTTCGCATTTAAGAACAATTGACCGTCATAAATAAATTCATTACTCTCATCATCGAATACTCTCCATGCTCTTCTACAAGGTTGAACACAATTTCCACGATTTGCAGAGAATTCTTCTGAATCACAGATTGTAGCAGAAAAATAGCATCTTCCTGATATTGAAGTACACATTGAACCATGAATAAAACACTCAATTTTAGTTGTTTTTAGCAAATGTTTAATAAGCTTTATTTGCTGTAATGATAATTCTCTTGCCAAAATGATCCTTTCTGCGCCTAATTCTTCGTAAAATTTCGCAGCTTCGATATTAGAGACATTAGCTTGTGTTGATATATGAAATTTAACATTATTTCGTTTTGCTACTTTAATTGCTGCTAGATCATGAGCAATTATCGCATCAATTTTAGAATCTCTTGCTTCTAAAATTAGTCTTTCCAAATCTCGTAATTCTGCATCATATATTAGAATATTTGTGGTTAAATATGCTTGTATTGGTGGATTTTGGCTATGACAAAACTCAGTAATTTTATTCATATCTTCTCTTTCAAAATTTTTAGCTTTTTGTCTCATATTATATTGCTTTACACCAAAATATATTGCATCTGCTAAACCTGTTACTACTTTCAGGGAATTCCAATCTTGAACGGGTACAAGTAATTCTGGTCGATTCTCCATATTAAAATTTAAAGTTATTCTAATTTATTTTATAATATACCTATAGAAAAAATAGAATTTTAAAATTGTTAAAGTAAAAGGTAATTTAGTTTTTTCCAGTAATTTATAAAATAACATTTTTTAATTGAACAAATAATACATTAAATAATTGGGTAATTTTAAAAGAATAAATTAAGATTTTCAGGGTAAATGATTAGATCAAAGGTCTCACCAAAGGAAATACTATTCAGACCACCTGTAGAAGCATACAGTTTACTAATAGCAGTAACTAGTGGGTGTTCTTGGAACAAATGTAAATTCTGTGGAATGTATAAGGGAAGAGACTTTGAAGTCTATCAAGAATATCAGATCCTTCCATTGGATTATGTTTTTGAACAAATAGACAGAGCTGCTGAATATGGTTATCATGGTTACCCTGTATATTTAGCTGGTGGAAATCCAACCTCTGCTTCTACGGACTACCTCGTTAAAATTATTAATTATGTAAGAAAAAAGCTACAAAATGTTAAGAGAGTAAGTTGCTATTCAAAAGCCCTGGACATATTAAGGAAATCAGATGAAGAATTGAGAAAACTAAAAGATGCGGGTTTGGATATCGTTTACATGGGTTTAGAGAGTGGTAGTAATACTGTGCTACGACTCATGCATAAAGGAACTAATGCGAATTCATTCATAAAAGCTGGTAAAAAGCTCATGGAAGCGGAAATAAAACTTAGTTTGTATGTTTTATTAGGTTTAGGGGGGAAAAAATATTCAAAAGACCATGTACTAGAAACCGCAAGAGTTCTTACTGAGATCAATCCAACCATATTTCGATTCAGATCTTTGGGGGTTGGACCTAATATACCTTTATGGTATGATTTAGAGAAGGGAGAATTTGAACTTATTGATCCTGTAGAATACCTTATAGAAGAAAGAGACATCATCGCAAATTTGGGAGAGAATGTAACCTCACAAGTCTTTAATGATCATGCTGCTAATTACTGCTACATTGAATCGAAAAACATCCAAAAAGATAGGGATTATTTTATAAAAACATTAAATTCTTATATTGAAGATCCAAGATTTTTAACAATGAAGCGGAAAAAACCAAGATAAATATCACTTGAGGCATATTTCTTCGCTAATATAATCAATCCAATAGCTATTTTTCTTAAAAATTGAAGATTATACACCATTTATCAATCTTTAATTTTAATGGCAAGAAAATAAAAGATAATTGGAGCTACAAGCCATATCAGTTGAGGTAGGAGAGTAATATTATGACGATTGAAGATAAACAGTCGAGGATTCCACCAATATAAATTGTATTCCCAAGCATTGCTAAATATACTGGATAATTCGACAATTAATTCTGAAACCTGTCCATAGATAACCAAAATAATTAATTCACTAATCTTGAATTTTTCGAAATACGGGTTCTTGCATAATAAAAATACAAATCCAACCCCAAGTAAAAATAAACCTCCATCCCATAAACTATGAGTAATTACAATAATGATCGTAGAAAAAGGAGTAGGTAATGGTACTGGTGTAATAAATCTAGCAGGAGGAAAAGGACTAATTTCATTTGCTATTGATAAAGGAAGTTCCCAACATAGTCCTAGTAAGAAGCCAACCCAAAAGAGAAACCAGATGAATTGATTGATTTTCTTGATTTTATATAAGATAATCACAATTAGGCAAATCAGTATCCCAACAACCCAAACCAACCAATAGAAAAATACCAAGTTAGTTATCCTCTTATAGATTATTTATTAACATAAAAAATAAAAGCGATATAATAATTATTGAAGAATAATTTGCATATTAAATTCTTTTAGGTTAAAATTATGAAAGTTGTTGTATTTAATGGAAGTCCTAGGAACGAGGGTAATACACGTTTTTGTTTAAATATTGTAATGGATGAATTAAAAGCTGCTGGAATTGAAGTGGAATATGTTTGGATGGGTATGGATAAAATACAAGGATGTGTTTCTTGCTATCGTTGTGCACAAAATAGAGATAAGGAATGTTCAGTCAAAACAGATAAATTAAATGAATATCTAGCAAAAATGATTGAATCTGATGGGATCATATTAGGGTCACCAACTTATTTCGCGGATACAACCGCCAGAATGAAAGCATTGATAGAAAGAGCAGGTCTTGTAAGTAAGGTTAATGGTGATCTTCTAAAACATAAAGTTGGTGCCGCAGTAGTTTCTGTAAGACGAGCAGGAGCAACCCATGTTTATTCTAGTATCAATTATTTCTTCGGAATTAATAATATGTTTATAGTAGGATCAAGCTATTGGAACCTTGGCGTAAACCCGAACGTCATGAACCCTGAAGATATGGATAAAGATGGGGAAGGAAAGGTTACTTTTCAGAATTTAGGGAAAAATTTTGCTTATTTACTTCAAAAACTAGCCTCTTAATTTTAAAAATGCTAATTTTATTTTTAATAACTTTTTTTTTGTATTAACCTTTCATAACCAAAAGAATATGAGTACTTTTAAGTCGAAAAAAATCCAACCATTAACAGAAAGAACGGCTGGAGGGTTTATGACTCCTCTAAAGAACTGCTAACAATAAAAAATAGATGTGGTTAAAATGAGTGAAAAAATGAATGTTTTGTTTATTATTACAGATGCTCAAAGAGTAGACCACCTAAGTTGTTATGGAAATAAAACATTAAAAACACCAAATATAGATAGGCTTGCGAGTGAGAGTGTAAGGTTCACAAACTATTTTTGTACCAATCCAATTTGTATGCCTAACCGTGCAACTATGATTACTGGCCTTTATCCAAATGTTCATGGAGTTAGGAGTAATGGAATTAATTTAAAGGAAGATGTCCCAACTATTACAAAAACTCTTCGAAATAGAGGATGGCATACTGCAGCAATCGGAAAAATCCACCATCAGTTTTGGATGGCTCCGTTTAAACGCAAGTCATTATCAGCAGAAAACCTAGCAAGTTGGGCACATCCGAAAGGTAGAAAAGATCCAGTAAGAGACAAATTTCCAAATCCTTATTATGGGTATGATGAAGTAGAAGTGGTCGTTGGAAATGGTAGCATATGCTCAGGACATTATATTGAATGGTTAGAAGAGAAATCTCCCAGTGTAGCAAAAGAAGTTAAAAAAAGATGCTTGAATTATGATTATTTGTTTAGTCTTTATTGTGATGACATACCAGAAGAGTATTATAACACAACCTATGTTAAAGAACGTACCCTCGCATTTTTAGAACGGTTTACAAAAGGTGATTATGGAAACAAACCATTCTATCTACATTGTTCATTTCCAGATCCTCATTATCCAATAATTCCTCCCAAGAGTTTCCGAGAGATGTATAAACCTGAAGATATCGAGCTTCCGGTTAGTTTTAATGATATAGAGAAGTTATATAATCATAAATTTTTAGGGAAACATTTGAAAAACCCACCATTTAAGAAAGCGTTTTTGAGAGAATCAACGGAAGAAGAAGTGAGAAAGATTATTGCGTTAACATACGCTTCAGTTGCTTACGTTGATTATAATATTGGTCAAATTTTAGCATCTTTAGAAAAATTTGGTATTTCCGATAATACCATCGTAATTTATACTAGTGATCGCGGTGATTTAATGGGTGACCATGGGCTTTTATTTAAAGGTCCTTGCCCTTATAATGGTGTATTACAATTACCTTTAATATGGAAGGTTCCTGGACTAACAAGACGGGGCGTTGCTTCAGATTCCTTGGTTAGTACGATTGATTATCCTAAAACTATCTTACATCTATTAGGGATAAAAGAAAAGCACCATCCACCAGACATGCAAGGTTATGATATAACACCTATTTTAAAGAACCCCGAAACAAAAATACGCGATTGTTGCTTTATTGAGAATGATGAGGAAATAGGACCACTTAAGTCCCGATTACGTCATTTAATTACTGAGGATTATAAATTAACTATATATGAAGATATGCCCGGTTTCGGAGATATATATGATAGAAAAAATGACCCTGACGAATTAGAAAACCTTTGGTACAATAAGGAATTTAACGAAAAGAGATTTGAACTTGTTGATAAATTATTACATGAAAATCTCAAAGCTCAAACCCATTATCCAAAAAGAATTGCTGGAACTTAAAAAAAATAGATTTTAGATTTTTTTTAATTCTCTTAATTTTTCCTTAATTTGCGTTGCAGCATTGTCAATAATATTTGCGGCTATGAATGAGGTTTCTTCTTTTGTTTTTTCTTTTAATATTCTAATTTTCAAATTCAATGCTTCTAAGGTAGCTGCGCTCCGCTCATTTTCACTCCCTTTTATTATAACATCAAGCATATGTAAAGCCAATTGTAATTTTCCTTCATTGTAAAGACTCGTCGCGTGTTCTAGATATTTTTCTTCTGGGACGATTCTTATAAATTCTCTCGCAATGTCGTTTGATTTTGCGGGGAATAGATCAGTTGGATTTCCGCTATCATACCATCCATGATATAGTCTATAAGTTGCATGTATTGCAAAGCGATAACATCCATAGATCTCTCTTAAATGGTGGTGATTCTTAAATTTATCTGGGTAAATTTCGAGCATCTCATGATAAATTTGTTCAAACCACTTACCTTGATTCATTCTCTTAACCACTTCATCATGTACAAAATGCATGGCTTCTGCAGTACTCAAGAGCACATCTTTTACCTTTTCTTTACCCTCGATTAGTTGTCCATGACCGGGAACTAGATATTCCGCTTCTTTTTTCATCATTCTTTCCATAGCAATAGCCCAATCTTTTGGATAACGCTGTACTTTATATGGATTGCCAACATTAGGATATGAAGACACCATTAAATCTCCTGCACATATTAATTTCTTTTCAGGTGCCCACAACCAAATAGAATCATCAGTTTCTCCTTTATCATGATAAAGTTCAAAAGTACAATTACTTAATGTAAATGAATATGGTTCAGATCCTTTCATTATAATTGTAGGATCAAGGGTTTCATGAGCAGAAACAACCATTTCTTGACGTTTTACACCTACTGACGCGAATTGTTGTTTGTTAAGCCAATCATGATATTTATCTAACATTCTGTATTTTTCAAATCTCTTTAATAAATTTTCATGGGCAATTATCTGGGGCATTTCCCAGCCTTTTTCTTTAATTTCAGTTATAAAAGGTTCATAAGCAAAGCAGTGATCAAAATGACCATGTGAATAGATAATGTATTTAACTTGTTTATTTGTAATTCCTCGAATTTCTCTAAATAGTCTGGGACCAAACTGTTTTATTGGGAGATCAAATAATACTAGTCCACCTTCAGTTTCGATTACACCCGTGTTTCCCATTCCAGCAATTAAATGACATGTGTCATTCTCAAATGTAGCAGATTGGAACAAGCCAAACCAATCTCTCATACCACCAGACGTTTTTCTTACCAATTTAAATCAACTTCTTTTTCTGTATATCAAAAAATAGTTAAACTTTTTACATTATATTATAGAACATTTAATTTCAACATTTCGTTTCAAATTATTTTAAAAGTTCCTAAGAATAGAATCCATAAAGGAGCTATAAATTTTTAAAACCAAAGTGTTATATATAATATTAGAATAAATTAATTAAAGACAGAATCGATTGCAATTATTAATTTTAAGTTATTTAAGAGAATAAATTGGTTAATTATATTAAATTTAAACGAGAATTAGTTGCTTCATTCATTTTCATATTTCTTGCCATTGGTTTAATTCAATTCATACCATTCTCATATGCTCAAGATAATGGTTTCTCTAATTATTCTAATTTTGAATTACACGAATATTCAGAAATTACTGAAGCAAAAGAAAATGTAACTTCTCTAAATATAGAATTCCCTGAGGTGAATTGGTCTATGACCGATATAGAAATAAATTTTACAGATATAGAATTAGAACGCGAAATAAAAACTATAGAGGACACAAAATTTGGCGATAATTATATATATAGGCAAAATAATGCTAAAAAAAGACTCGGTCTTGGATTACAACTTGAAATTACAGATCCCTCTATTCTATTTGGGGTATATATTAAGGGGGAAAGAAGCGACACAAATGAAACAATCCAATTTCAATTAAGAGGATATGATGAAGAGAATAATAAACCGAACAACACTATCTATAGAACAATGGAATTAAATATATCTGTCGACGATGGTTGGTATTATCAGAATTTCTCAGCGGACCCATATGAACTTCAAATAGGAAATTATTCATTAGTAATGCTTGGAGATGACTCTTTGAGTATCGCTTCAACATTTAGCTGGTTTTTAAATGAAATAAATCCTTCTATTCCAAATTTGCATACTTCTGAATATGTAAATTCGTGGAGTGATGGACTTGTAAACACCACTTTCCTATGTAAATTAAATCATAAAACTGAAAAAGTCTATTATCCCCAAGACATAAATATGAAAGTTGCTATAAATGGAGAAGAATATGAAATTATCAATGGACCTATTGTTGGATCGGGATTTATAGAAATACATAATGTATCTTATTTTCAGGACGATTACGTGTTAACTATACCAATTAAAAATAATATATCTGTAAGTTTGATTTTCAATTGCAATTATTCTGTTAATATAACAAATTCATTTTCATCTACAGGTTCTATTAAGATTGAAGAAAATTTGGATAATGTGTGGACAATGCTACCTGTATTTTCCAGAATCTCAAACAATTATTATGTTAAATTCGAATATCCAAAAAGCTGGTTCTATTTAACTGTTTATAGAAAATTAGGCGTAGGCTGGGAAAATATAACTTCACTCTTAGAAATTGATAAAGATAAAAACACCATTATTATTCCTAATAACACAATTCTGGATGGAGCTGAATGGAAAATTGAAGCAAATTCACCAAATATCAATTTTAATATAGAAATGACAAATACGGAATGGAAACGTGGAGATGAATTAGAATTTTCTGTTAACGCTCCGATCACTCAAGGTAATCTTACTTTTATTATAATAAAACCAAGCGGTAAAGCAGAACTAATAGAAATAAAAGAAGCAGTTTCAGGACTAAACTTTTTTTCATTTGAAATCCCATCAAATTGGACCAAAGGAACTTATATTGGAGAAATATATTGGAATAATGAGACTGATGCTGGTATTCAAAGTGAACAATTCGAAATAAGTATACCTCCTGTTCCATTTACAATGGACCCATGGATGATCTTTGCGATAATACTTATTACAGCAGGGATTTCAGTAGCGGGTATTATGTCTTACCGAACAATTAAAACAATGAGAAACAAACAAGCAGAAAGAAAACAAAAACTCTATGATTCATGTATAGATATCTTAAATTTAGATTATATAATGGTAACGGACAAAAAATCTGGTTTAAATGTTTATACACAAAGTTTCGTAGAGAAAGCAATCGATGCGTCATTAATATCTGGATTTTTACAAGCAATCCATTCGTTTGGAATTGAATTAATCAAGGTTGAAGATCAATCTCAAACAATAAAATTAGAATATAAAGATTCAATTATCTTAATGAGCGAGTTCGTTAATATTAGAATAATATTAATAATGAAAGAAAGGCCATCAAGATTCTTCTTATATTCAATTGAAGAATTAGCTTATGATATCTATAAAAATTACGGAAATTTGATCGATACCTTTAACGGAGATGTAAAGCCTTTTCATTCAATTGAGGCTTTACTTAAACAGCATTTAAATGTATCTTTTGTATATCCTTTAAGAATTGCTCAAATTGAAAAGCTTGAGAAAATTAGAATTACCCAAAGTGAAAGATTGTATATCAATAAAGTAGTATCATTAATGAAAACTAAAAATATGAATCATTTTTACATAAAATCATTATTACCTGGAAAAGAATGCAGTCCAAAAGACGTAGAGACTATACTTAATTTATTAGAAAAGAAGATTTTTCAATTAGTATAAGAAATTAAATTATTTAATTTTTTCAACTATTTTATGATTAGAATATAGATTTTCAGTTTATTTCTTCCTAAATTAATCAAAAAACATCACGTACATAGTATAAATAAATCAAATTTAAATTTGCTAATTATTATTTATGAAATAATAATGACAAAAAAGAATCAGCTTTTTCCTATAATTAGCATTTTTTTGATTTCATTTTTTATTGTAAGCCTTTTTCAATTTGTTGGTTTTTCTCATGCTCAAAGTAATGATGAGCCTATAAATATTCCAACTAAATTTCAAATGACAGAAATTTCAGAAAATATCAATATTACTGACAGTATTAGTTCAATCAATATTCCTCTTCCATCAGAGAACTGGAATATCACTAATATTCAATTAAACTTCAGCGACATTAAATTGGGGAAAGAGATCAGAACTGTTGAAGAAAAAGGACAATCCATTCACACAATAGAGGCCAAAGGAAAATTAGGTTATGGTGTAGAAATTAATATTACTGAGCCTACATCTATATTCGGGGTTTATATCTATGGATATCTTACAGCTACTCCAGTTACGCCTGTGTATGTCCAAATACAAGGGTACGACGGCGGTACAAAAGCTCCGAATGAAAATGTCTTGGGTAACACTTTAATAAATATTTCTTTACTACCAGGTTGGCACTTACACACATTCGAGGAAGCGATCTCACTTTCTATAGGAAGTTATTATCTAGTAATAAATGGCTCTGAAATGTCAATTCCCCTTGATAGATTAGCAGCATATCATTGGCTCTATAATGGTAGTGGATCTTTAAACACTAAGTTGAACACAGCTGTCTATGATGGTGTTTGGAAACAAGATGATATTGGAAAACCATTATTATATAAGTTAATTCAACGGGTTAATCGATCATTCGATCCACAAGAAGTTAATATGACTGCCGAATTTAATGGTTCGTCTTATCCGGTATTAGATGGATCAACTGAAGGCACTGGAAATCTTGCAATTAATGAGTTAATTGCCCCGAATAGCACATTTTTTAATATTGCAATTAGTAATAATCGGTCGATTGATTTACTATTCAATTTGAGTTATCGTATTAATGTAATAAATAATTTCTTTTCTGATGGGCAAGTACAATTAAGAGAAGGCTCAGCAAATAGGTGGATTTTGACTCCTGATATAAACAGAGTTTACTATAATTATAGTGTTAAATTTTACTATCCAACCTCTTGGTATAATTTCTCGGTTCAAAGAAATGGAGAGGATATATCTTTAAATATCACAAGCAAGTATATTTTATTCCCAGATGCTTCAATAATAGATGGGGCTTCATGGGAAATATTTGCTAATTCTCCCAATGTAGTTTTATCATTGAATACCCCAAAATTAAAATTTGGGCCAGATCAAGATTTAGAATTCTCTGTTTTTCCACCAATTAATCCAGGAAATCTTACTTATATATTAATAAATTCATTGGGTTTTGAGGAATATAGGGAGACTATAGAAATAACACACAACACAACAAGTGAAATTGTTTTATCTTACACGTTGTCATCTAACCCAAATGAAGGAACCTACTGGGCTTATATTTATTGGTTTGATGGAGAAAATGCAGGGATTAAATCCCAAGATTTTCAAATTAACATTCCATTTGTTTTAAATCCAATATATATTGTTATAATTGTAGTAGGTTCAATAATCTTAGCAGGAGCAAGTTTTACTTCATATAAACTTATAAAAAGATCTAAAAGGATTCACCATGAATACAGACAAAAAATCTATAATAAATATATGGATGTTTTAAACTTAGATTATTTCATAATTATAGAAAAAAGGACAGGGTTAAATATTTATGAAAAGGTACTTGCAGGGAAAGATATGGATGCTTCACTCATTACAGGATTTTTAGAGGCTATTCGAAGCTTTGGTATAGAGTTAACAGGAGCTAATGAACAATCTCAAACGATAAAATTAGAATATCAACAATCCAAAATCATAATGTCTGAATTTAAAGATTTTAGAATTTTACTTATAATGAAAGAGAATCCTTCTCAGGATTTTTTAGACTCGATTAAATCCTTATCATACGATATTGATAATACTTACGGGGAAGATATTGCACACTTTACTGGAAACATTGATAAATTTGCAAATATTAAAGAATTACTTGATCAGCATTTAGAGACTACCTTAATTTATCCATTAGAATTAAAACCTCAAGATGTAAAAATTACCTCAGACGAAAAATTAATGATCAATAGGGCAAAAGAAGTTATGAAAATGAGGAAGACAGATTATTTCTTCCTATCCTACTTACTTTACGCTAAAAAAGGCTTTCAAGTAAAGGACGCTGAAACAGTGCTCAATTTGATAAGCAAAAAGATTTTTCAACCTAAAATATAAATATTAAAAAAAACTTAATTGTTGATCTACACTCACCCGACAAAATCGAGAAGCACTCGTCGTTGAGATAGAAAGATTTATCTTCGTGAAATCCTTAATATTATTAATGCCAATAAAACCTTCTGATATTAAAAACGCCACGATCTACACGTAT
>JAUVXW010000044.1 GCA_030603385.1 Promethearchaeota archaeon
ATATCTTCAATTGTAATATTGATTATCTTACTCGTAGCATCATATATTACATTAACAAAGTTATATTTAGGAAGGTAAGGATTATCAAACCATGGAAAAAAGAACCAATCAAGAGATTCTCCTACAACAGTTTCAAATGCATTTCGAAAATCTGTTAAATCTGCTATTTCAAAATAATTATCTTGGAAAAAATATGTAAGTCCTTCAATAAATTTCTCATGACCTAATGTTAACCTTAATTTTTCGAGGATAGTGTTCGTTTTGGTGTAACCTAAGTACCAATAATTGGTGCCACTTATAAAACAATCAGGAACAGACTGATTAATTTTATTTGGTAAACCATACTCTAGTGAATAATGTCTAACATCATACAATCCCCAATATGGGTTAAATATATTCCAATCAGGGTGAATAACATCTTTATACCAATCTGTAAGCCAACATACTATACCTTCATCTAAAAAGCCCCAATCTACTTGGTCAATTCCAACCAGATTGTAAAACCATTGGTGGGCTGTTTCATATGCAATCACTGTTTCAAGATACCACCAAGGATAATCGTGTGTATCTGCTGCTGTTGAGGCATATACTTGTAAGGGATATTCCATCCCTCCATAGTAAGTATATTCTTGAACAACATTAAAAGTAGAATAGGGGTATATCCCTAATGAGTTATAAAATAAATCAATAGAATATAGCGCAACATCTAATGCAAAATTTTCCCACAGCCAAGATGAGTTACTAAGATAATAAGTGGAAACAGTAATATTTACATCAGGAATGAGGAATGTCTGTACATCAAAATAACGAGATGCTGAAAAGGTCACCTCTCTTACTGGTAGATGTGGGTTGTAGTGATAAATTGTTCTTCCCCCAGTAGTCATGTTTTCTAGGGGTTCTCCTGTAGCAGCAACAACCATGTTTTCAGGCACATTTATAATTAAATCATAATATGCCATGTCATAATAGAAAGGATCACCAGTTAAAAGATAAGGATCTATATTCCATCCATCAAACTCATCATATACACATGGTAAGGGATAACAACTCGCAAATTTGAAAATACGAGAAGAATTAACGTCTGAACCATGATCACTAGCACGATCTATACCTCCATCAGGAAGGGTTGTATTAAAAGATATTATAAAGGAAGTACGGTTCCTAGGCTCTAAATCACTAGTTAAATTTACCCACATTAATTGACTACTATTAAGGAAATCGAATGCTAATTCTTCTTTAGGATCTTCCAATGTAGTTATGTTTAAAATTTCAATATCCCCGGGCCTTATATTATATTGCATACCTGAAGCATAAATATGGAAAGGTATTTGAGTATAATTTACAGAATCATCATTATAATAATCTACCGTTAAATTTCCCAGTACAGTTGAAGTGTCTTCATCTAGAAAAACCGAAAGATTATAAGATGAGAATTCATAGCCAGAGAAATTGCCTTTTGAGAATTGTTCGTAATCTGAACTTAATGGTTGAGCATTGAAATCGGTTTCTTCATAAAAATTGACAGTTTGAATCCCATTAAGTGAGAATATGGTCCCTAATGTGATTATAGCACTTATTAATCCAATCACTAAGTAAACTAAGTTTTTTTGTTTGAATTTCATAAATCACCCTAGTATGGTTTCTTATATATTTTTTATGCATGGCAAATGGCAGAAATGTAATATATAATTACAATCTATGATCTAATAGTTGAAAAAAAATTCATTTTGACTTAAAATCCCTATATCATTCTCGTGAAATTTTTTATTAAAAGATCATTACTAATTTATATGGCACAACAAGAAGATTCAAAGAAAGAAGAATTTGCTAAGGAATTTATGGCAGAAGAAGGTTTGAAAGGTAAGGCCAGAAGAATAAAAATTATGAAAATTATTGAGACAGTTGGTTATGATAAGGGAAAGATTAAAACTGCCTTAGCTCGTTCTACTATCACTGACAGGATTCAACATGATTAAAAAATTTAATTTTCCAAAACAATAATGGAGATTTAGAATGCTTGATATAGAGTTATTTCGAACAAATCTTGAAAAAGTAATCGAATCAGAAAAGAAACGGTTTAAGGATCCTTCAAATGCAGAAAAAGTCTTAGAGTATGATATTAAGTGGCGAGAAGTCTTACAAAGATTGCAAGATTTAAGGAAACAGCGAAACGATATTTCTGCCCAAATTGGGGAATTGAGAAAAAAAGGAGAAAACCAAAAAGCCGAGGAAGCAATCAAAAAATCTAAAGAAATAAAAACAGAAATAGATGAATTAGAAAAAAAAAGAACTGATTTTTTTGACCAACGAGAAAAATATCACTATATCGTTGGAAATATTTTACATGATTCTGTTCCTATTGGTGAAACTGAAGAGGATAATGAAATTGTAAGACATGTCGGTGAAATACCAAAATTCGAGTTTAAACCACTATCTCATGTTGATTTAATCACCATAATTGATGGGGCTGATACAAAGAAAGGATCTGAAGTAGCAGGATCAAGATTTTACTACCTTAAAGGAGATATTGTTCACTTAAATTTAGCACTATTGAAATTTGCACTAGATAAACTTACTAGCAAAAATTACATTCCAATATGGACCCCCTTTTTCACTAAACATGAAATAATGAAGGCTGCAGCAGAATTAGCGGATTTTGAAGATCAGCTTTATAAGATCGAGGGGGAAGACCTTTTCATGATTGCTACTTCCGAACAGACTTTAGCTGCTTATCATTATGACGAAATAATCGATCCTGATAAATTACCACTTAAATATGCTGGAATTTCTTCCTGTTTTAGAAGAGAAGCAGGATCCCACGGAAAGGATACACTAGGAATATTTAGAGTGCATCGATTTGAAAAAGTAGAACAATTTATATTCTGTAAACCTGAAGATTCATGGAAATACCATGAGGAGTTAATGGCAAATTCGGAAGAGATTTTTAAAGAATTGAAGCTTCCTTATAGAATTGTAAACATTGCTTCTGGAGAATTAAATGACAATGCTGCTAAGAAATATGATTTAGAGGTATGGTTTCCTGCCTCAGAAACGTATCGTGAATTAGTCTCATGTAGCAATTGTTTAGATTATCAAGCAAGAAAACTGAAAATTAGAATGGGTAAGGTTGGTAGTAATCAAGTTAAGGAAATTTTACACACTCTAAACTCAACGGCAATAGCAACATCGCGCACCATTTGTTGTATTTTAGAAAATTACCAACAAGAAGACCATTCAATATCCATTCCTAAAGTGCTTCAAAAATATATGAATGGCAGAAAGATTATTAAACCAATAAAATAGATATAATTAGAGTAATGATTGAAAAAAACTTAGAGGGTTTTGAAGAATTTTATACTGAAAAAATTAATTCTCTTTTTTCAAAAATAAAAAAGGCTCTAAAGAAGTTAATTTTAGAAATAAGGAATAATTTAATCGAAATTAAAGTATGTTTAGATCATTTCTTAGAAGCTGGAAAGGAAAAAATTGATCAGAAGGCTCAAAAGTCTCTTAATTTTTTTTCAGATCGAATTAGAAAAGAAATAAATGAGATTGAAGTTCCTGAAGAGGAAATAACCTATGACAGTACATTGGATTTACTAAATTCGATTAAGAAATTATTTACAAGCGTTAATGAAATTGCGAAAAAATCACTACCGAAATTTCAGAAAGAAGTCCAACCTCAAATTAAAGAATTAAACTATATAACTCGCAAATTAGGCAAAAAACAAGCTGAATTAGACGATTTTTTAAGAAAGAAATATAATGAGGTAAAAGAAGCCGAATATCTATTAAAGAAATTGCCTAAAATCTTTACACTAAAAGAAAATATTGAACACGCTAAAGCAGATTTAGATAAGTTTGAAACTGAATTAGAAGAGAGGAAAAAGAGACAAAATGAATTAAATACACAACTTATAGAACTTGAAAAAAATAATTTATTTAAGGAATTGGAAATCGAAAAAGATAAACAATTTCAGCTACAATTGAAAATAAATGATGAAATCGGCTTTAAAAAAGCTCTAAAGAAATTTAAATTTGAACTAGAAAAAGGAACTTCTCATGTTCCTAATATAGATTTAAATTATTTGAGAGATTTTCTTAAAAATCCGATTAGGATACTCTCTTCTGAAAGAAAAGATTTACCCAAATTTACTAGTTTAATGGTCCAATTAAGACACGCACTAGAAGAAAATAGATTAAATCTTAAAACAGATACTAAACAAAAAACAATTGAGCATATCAATGCAATCTTCGATGAAAAAATACTTCAAACATATATCGAAGAATACTTAAAGCTTAAAGAAGAAATAAAAGCAGTAGAAGGAAAAATTCAAGTAGCAGGTTTAGCTGAGAAATTAAAGGAATTGAAAAATGAAATATCAACTAATACAGTCAAACTCGAGCATACTAATAATGATTATGACAGAAAAAATAAAGATTATACTAGATACCTAAATTCTTTAAAAAATGATAGAGAGGAATTCCAATCGCTTTTAGAGGAAATATTAGGAGAAAAAGTAAAACTAAATATTGTATTTACTTTTTAAAAGTTATTTTTTTTCTTTTTAATTTCAAACACACGATTGTTATTATTCTTTTTTATTATTGTTGATTTTAAATTTTTCTTTAAAAATTTATATGTTTCGGTGTTAGTTAAGTTAAATATTTCCAAATACATATACGACAAATATAAATCTTGAGGAATATCTACATCCCAACTAGCTTTGAATGAATCGTAAATACTAATCTTTAAGTTCCGACTTTGAGCATCTTTTAATAAGGCAACAAATGAAGGAATGTTTGTATTTGAAAAATGGGTAGGCAGAATGTCGGGGGGATTTCTTCCGAAGATAGAGATTCCTGCTGAGTGAATTGCAGGACAAACAACAAGCTGGTTTAATTTCATTAAATTACTGATTTCCATTAAATTATTTTCGGATATTAATATTACATCCAAAAAAGTAAATATAGTACTAACCGCATCATAATCTTTTATTGCAATATTGTTTAGGTCATTGATTACTAAATCAAAAGATTTACGTGGACGAGTGAGCTCTTCTTTAATTCCAATTAATCCAAACTCTTCTGCTAGGTCTAAAATCTCTTCGTTATGGCAATAAATTATCTTACAGTCGAAGCATTCAACATTCTGGACTTTTTTTACCAAGTCTTTAAACATGGCTATAGTTAAATCCTTAAGTAATTCTTTTGGAAAACAATCCCTAAGACGTGATTTTGTCCTTGATAAAGGAGCAACGGGAATCAATAAGGTACTCATAATCTTCGAATAATTAAATACTCTTAAAATATAAAATGAAGTTATTGAAGACAAAAATAAACTTTAATATTTAAGATTATTTAGTACCTATTTTAAATTATTTAAAATTTGAACTGATAATGATTCAAAGGCTTTATCGATGTTCTCATTTGATTTTGCTGAAGTTTCAATATATTGTACATTATAGAGATCGGATTTTTCTTCTGCATCCTCAAATAAAACCAACCTTTCATCTTTTTTATCAATCTTATTACCAATAATCATAAAGGGAATCTCTCCACTTAATTCCTTTAATTTAGAAATCCAAAAATCAATGTTATCGAAAGATTCTCTATTTATAACATCGTATACTACAAAAGCACCAACAGCTTGGACAAAATAATATTCATTGCTAAATAATTTATCGTGCTGACCACCTAAATCCCAGAAATAAAGTTTAAATCCTTTTTGTTTAACATCTTCTTTCAATTTGGGATTTTTTATATCGAGTCTATCTACTATCATACTTAAATCTATTTCCTTAATTAAAAAATTAGCTCCGACAGTTTGTATGTATTCTTCACTAAATAAATCATCTACATATCGTGCTAAGAGACTAGTTTTTCCTACTCCCGCATCTCCACACAGAATCACTTTACCGCGATATGACATACAATATTACCCCCTAATATTTTTTGCCTAATTTTTGATTTATATTATTTATGTTTTTAAGTAAAATATATATTTTTTTAAAAATTTTGAATTAGATTATTTGTTTTAAATAATAATATTTACCTTGTATATTGTACTTTTTTAGTTGTTAATTTAATTAATTTGCACTGGCTTGTAATAAAATATTTGAAGAGATGCTCATAGCCTATAATTTGTTTTGGAGTACCATGCTCTAACCATAATCCTGAAGTATATTCTGGTGCTTCTTTTACCTGATCGAGGGTAGTAAGCAAGAATTGGTTATCTACAATTAATAATCCAAAGGGTAATACACTATCTCCTTCAATTGAGTGGATTACGACAGATACTTTTAGTAGTTTTTTAATTTCTTCTTTTAAAACTTCGTTATATTTCAATGCGATAACAATCTGGATATCGGTAGAAAATTTTTTATTCCATAGTTCTCGTAAAACCCATTCGTATCCTCCTAATTCATTCATAAGTAAGTCAGGAGTAAGAATAAAAAAGATTCGTTCTTTTGCAGTATTGATAAGTTCTTTTATTTTTTTCCTGATTTTTAATCTTGAACTTATTGCCCAAACACGAGGTTCAGTTTCTTCTTGAGTAATCTCAAGTTCAGTAATCACTTTCTCTAGTACTAGTGTATCTTCAATCTTTCGCTTGTATTCATCTCGTATTGCCTTAAATATCTTTGGTATGGGAATCACTTGGTAATTAGCCCCTCTCTTAATAGGTTCTTTTTGAATGAAGCCCTTATCTATTAATCTGTTTAAAGAATCATAAACTCTTGCTCTATCTACTCCTGAATGTTTAGCAATGTCAGCAGGGCTTAATATCTTATATTTACATAAAGTTAGCAATACTTTTGAATCATTTTTGGTAAAATTTAATGATTGAAGTGCTTCCTCAATTTCAGATTCTTCTAGTTCAGTCATGTTTAGTATAAATTGTCTTGAAATCTAAATTAAAAACGCAATTATTTTTTCAACTATAATGAAATAGTCAAACATCTTATATTTTAATGTTATTTTTTAGAAAAAATTTGGATAAAAAAGATTGGATGAAAATAATTAATGTTTCAAGCGTAAACCATTTAATTTTTATCTTAAAAACGATAGAATCTAAAAAATTTAAATTGCGTTATTTTCATGTTTCAATTTAGTTAAACTTAGATTTTTTGAAACTGTGGCTGCGATAAAAATTTAACAATGGTTAATATTAGGTTAACAAATTTTCGTTAAGATTTATTGAATTATTAATAAAAGTGAAAAATCGAAAAATTAAGAAATAAAGCGTTTATTTCCGACAAAACTAAAAAATAGTTTTTATTAGAAATTAATATCATATTAATAAAACGATCTAATTTTCGAACATAACGATTCGAAAATTTTCTATGAAGAGATTATCAATTCGAATCATAACATTTATATAATAGAAATGTGTAGTTATAATTAATTAACATCTAAATAATAATTCAATAAAAATAAAGTGGAGGAATAAAAATGGCTAAAAAAGCACCTGCTAAAAAATCTGAAGGGTACATCGCCAAAAGGACTTAGGGATTCCCTAATTGTCCGGGTATGCGCCTATCCGCAGATTAATGAAGAAGGAGGGAGCGGACTTAGTTGCCGCAGAAGCTCTTGACAAATTAATTAATTTCTTAGAGAGTTCAGCAGCTACTGCCACTAAGGACGCGATCAAAGTTTGCAAAGAAGATAAGCGTAAGAGAGTAACTGCCGCGGATATTCGCGCTGCAACTCGATAAAATACTTCAGTATTTAAATATTTAAGATTAATTTTTTTTCTTTTTTTATTGATAGGTTTTAGAAATTTTCAAAGAATTCTCTATTCAAGTATTTATTAATATTCTCCTCGATTTTCTTTTTTACTGCCTCTAAACCTTCAGGTAATACACGAGTTTTTCCAACTATATCAATAAATCCAAGTTCAGACCCATATCTCGGAATCAAATGAAAATGTAGGTGTTCAATGGTACCACCTGCATTTCTTCCTTGGTTAATACCAATATTATAACCTTTGGGATTATACAGATCATTCAGTAGTAGTTGAATTCCTTGTATTGCTCGGGTTATATGCAGTAATTCCTCTTTGGTTAAATCAAGGAATTTTGTTATGTGTCTCTGAGTTACAATCATTAAATGTGCAGGATTGTATGGATACAAATTCAAAACAATAAAGCATAAATCATCTTCATATACCTTTAAAGACACAACACGCTCATCATTGTCCCTTACAGCACATAGGATACAATCTACATTTGGTCTTGCTTTCCCTTGAACATAATCTAGCTTTCCTAAAGCTTGTAACCAATCTTTAAAAACGGACATACACCATAATTTTTATTTTTAAATTATGAATAGAGTGAAAAATCAGAACCACTTGCAAAATCCTTAGGTTTCATAAAATCCTCTGGTTTTATTTTACCAAAACAGTATTCACCTAATATTATATTACTATAAGCTGAACCGTCAAAAACTCGTCTAATTGACTTGAAAAACTTATTTTTGGAGACTGTACCATTATCTTTAAGAAATATTTGGTCACTAATCTCATATCTATAGTTCTGTATATCAATTCGATAGAATAAATCTCTGATAAGAAAAAATTTTCTAAGATCCCAGAAGAATTGCATTTTTCTATCTTCTTTTAATGAATTTAAAGCATCAACATGAGGTTTTGAAATTTGAGTTCCAAGTGAAATTATAATTAAATTTTTATCTTTAGGTTTAATAACAACCATATTTCTACCAATTGGGCGTTTCATTGGATCCCTTCCAGGAGGAAAAATGAACTGGAATCCAAAATCAAGTTTCGGGTTAGATATTTTTTCTCTGAGTAAGCCCTCGTCTAGTAGATATTCTTGAATTAGGCTCTTTATTTTGCTTTCTTTATTAGACATTTTTATTCTGTAAGGTAAAGAATGAAATAACTAATATAATTTTTTATGATGATCAACTCATTACCCTTTATTATGATATATCAAAGCTAATGTGGGGAATTAGTGACATAATTGAAGAAATGAACGATTTTGTCGAATTAGAAAAAAATTTTGCTCAATTTCTCTAATATTTTCCTTTC
The DNA here is from genome assembly GCA_030603385.1 of Promethearchaeota archaeon. Lineage (GTDB taxonomy): Archaea > Asgardarchaeota > Lokiarchaeia > Sigyniarchaeales > SOKP01 > Loki-b32. The sequence continues at coordinate 9,053 of JAUVXW010000044.1, forward strand.
GGACGTATTTCAGGTTCGATTCCCGCAGATTTTAGCACTTTAATATTATTTTCTAAATCTTCGATAGTTGTGCAATAAATTACTTGAAGCGTGTCAAGTTCAACATAAATCTTACCAACAATACCTAAACCCCTTAATTGATTATCTTTATCAATAAAAGTATGATCTAAATTCATTTTAATAGCTTTTTTTCCGTTTTCTAGCTCAACTAGAGAAGGTTGACAAGCAGTAAACCCAAGACCCCGATTTTGAATCAAATAATTCATTAAGGCATAATCTAATTCATCATTGATTTCTCCCTGTTTTTGAAGGATCTTAATTACACTTGGATCTTGCATATTAAAAAAAAAATTTTCTTATTTAGATAAAAATGAGTTAAACTAGTTTTTATTTTTTTGGTTAATCTAATATTTTTAAAAAAAAGATTGAAAAATTCTCCCCTGCTCGGAGAATCGGTTTTTTTTAACCAATATGGTAATCTGGCAGATTTAAATACTGAATATTAATCTGTTTCTTCCCAAATAACCTCGTCAACGCTATGGAGCGCACAATTCATCGTTTCTAAAACGTCAGTGATTTCTTCTAGTGAGAGATTTATTCCTTCAATATTTATATGTAGTGAAGCAGTTTTTTGATCTAACTCATCAACTTTAATACTAACTTTATTTACTCCATTTATGTCCATTATAGTACGAGCTAGTAAGTCCAATCCCGGTTGATGAGGCTTTAAAATGTCCAAAAGGTACTGTACTTTCATTTTATTAGTTTAAACCTACAAATGTTATTGAATAATAATAGCTTTAGTAGTTATTTTATATTCTTTTTGGTTATTTATAAAAGTTACTCAACAGCTTCTATTAATTTCAACGGGATTTCATTAAGTTGAATAATTTTATCAGCCTTTTTCATGGATTCTCCTGTGAAAAAATTAGGTTTTTTAGTGTTTAGAGCAATAGAATAAGCACCAACATTAATCGCAGCTTCTATATCACGACTAGAATCTCCGATAACTAATGCTTCACTAGGATTAATTTTCAATTTGTTACATATATATGTTAAATGCTTTGGATGAGGTTTTAGATTATTAACATTATCTCGTCCGACAATCAATTCAAAGAATTGCGTTAAATTAACTGTCCTAAGAGAAATTTCTGCGTTTTTTCTTTTATTAAAAGTAAAGATTGCCTGTTTTAACTTTTTAGCTTTAGCATATTCTAATACTTGATTTATTCCTTTTACCATTATAGCCTTTTGAGCGGCCTCGTGTTCTACCTTAGTAATTACACTATCAACTTCATTTACAATTTTTTCTATCTTTTTTTCAGAAAATCCTTGTGTATTGAAATAATCCCTTGATTTAGCGACATTATCTAGAATAGAAAACTCTACAGAAAGGAAAGGTTTAGGGACACCATATTTTTTTAAAATTTTTATAGCTTCATGACGCGCTCTTAGAAAATCAATATTAAAATAAATAAGGGTACCATCTAGATCCCATATAATTGCTTTAATACGTTTTCTCTTTTGCATTTAGTATACCAAATCAGTGTAAATTGGACCTTTTTGTGTTAATTCAGACTTTTTAAGCTTAATTTGGTTTATTGTAAATTCTCCAAATTCTGTATTTTTGTTCTCATTGATTATTTTTTTAAACGTATCGAAAGTTTTGTAATTAATTTTCTCTTTTCTAAGCCTTCCAATAGTCAAGTGTGGTTTAAATTGCTGTCTTTTATCACGATCAATCTTTAATCTTTCATAAAGTAAGTTTTCAACTAAATCTTTAATTTCTTGCAATAAAGCAATATTCCCAATAAGTTTTATCCATAAAACAGAAAATCGATTAAATTGACCAACACCCTTAAGGTAATATCTGAGATTTTTCCCTTGAAAGATATTTTTGTTAATATCATCGTTTAAAATTGCATAAATCTTAGGTGCTAATGTTTCAGGAATATTACCCAAGAATTTAACAGTCATATGTAAATTATTAAGCTTTACTAGTTTAAGCTTTGGTTGATTTTGCTTTAATCGAGAAGAAAAAGAATCGATATTCTTAATAGTGTCTTCATCTTCTAATTCAAGAGCGATGAAAGATCTAATCATTTTTTTCCCAATAATGAAAAATCCTCCATTGTTTATTTTTTAATTGTTTTTTTTGCTCGGGAATAATATTGATTTCATTCAAATCTTTTATTGAAGTAGATTTTATGATATTTATTATATTTTTTAAAAAAATAATATTCATTTTCCCCCTAGTATTTGCATCAGCTGAAGCATTATGGGGAATAAGAATTATTCTCATTTCTGGTTGAGCCTTTTTTATTTTTTTTAAGCGTTTTAGAGTTTTCATATCAACTGGTTCTATAGGATATACATCAAGAGCTATATTAATCTTAATTTCGTTATTTTCTAACATATCTAATAAAACTTCCAAATCCAAAACGCCTCCTCGGGCGGTGTTTACGAGTAAAGCATTTCTTTTCATTAAAATTAATAAAGAGCGACTAACTAATTTCTCTGTATATTTATTTAAAGGAATATGCAAACTAAGGATATCTGATTCTCTAAAAACATCTTCAATATTCTCTTTAAATTCAATTAAAGGGTATTTTTCTTCAAAATCTTTCATTTGTTTAATATCATAATAAAGAATTTTAACACCCCAACCATATAATTTCTTCACTAATTCCTTTCCAATCTCTCCCAATCCCACAATTCCAAGGATTTTGTTAGTAATTACTGATGAAAGAGATTTGTCTAAATCCCATTTATCAGTTGCAGTCCATTGGTTATTCCACATATAATTGTGAAGATCAATCAAGTTCCTTAAATTTGCCATAATTATGGCTATGGTGTAATCTGCTACTGTTTCGTGGAGGACTCCGGGTGTATGTGTTATTAATATATTATCTTTCTGTGTTCTTTGAATGTGATTAAATCCTGCTGTTGATGTAGAAATAGCAAAAACTCTTGATTTTTCCAACATTTCTGAGGATAATTGATGACTTAAGTGACATCCAAGGATGTCAGGGTTGAATTTTTCAACTTCTTTTTGCAGCTGTTCTTCTGATGGAAATCTCCCATTGAAAACTTTTAATTCTGAGAGTTTATCTAATTCTTGCCATAAATCCTTAATGTATTTACGAAGTTCTTGAGAGATTTTTTCATTAGATCCAATTTCTTTTTCTGAGAAAACATTTGAAGTAAGAAATACTTTAGGTTTATATGCCATATTCATGACCAATATTATCGAACATTTGAATTTTATTGATAAAATATTCTATTTTTAATTTTTTCTTATTATCAATATTTATTAAAACTAAATCTAATTTATATTTAAAATATAATAATAGTGGTAGAAAATGGCAATAATCAAATGTCAGAAATGTAAAAAAGATATTATTGGGGGCGCAAAAATTCAATATTTTGATATTAAGGAGCCTACTACTATTCATGTTTTTTGTTCTGAGGATTGTAAAGAAAAGTGGATTTCTTCTCAAAAAAAAAAAAAAAAGAAATAACCTACTTATTTTTACCTTTCGATTTTTTTTGGTAGGTAAAAGTCATATCCTTTCTTAAATAGTTTAGTTTTGAGAAATCTATCAAGTCGTCTCGCGTTTTGAAAAATAACCCATATCATTTTATCGTTTTTATAATACTTATACACTTCTTCAAACGTGATTGGCATTATTTCGAATTCTTTAGCTTCTTCTCTATAAAACTGATTAATTCTTCTGATTAACCTAGGTATTATTTCAGGTTTCTGTTCTTTGAAAAAATTTGCAATTAAATCTATTGCTACTAATCTCCAATCGTAATAACGATCTACTACTTCTTGTACAAAGAGAGCTTTAATTAAAAATCTCAAGAATGATGGAGCACTTTTTAAGAATAATTCTGCTTCCATTGCTTCAATATTGTTTTTCCGAAATAAAGGAGTACTTGTATCTAAATAGAGTAATTTTGAAGTTTCATAAACTTTTGGATTATTATAGTCATAATTAACAACAACAAAATTAGATATTTGCCCGTCTATACCGACATCTAAATTTGGGTTTTCTCTATTTAGAGTCCACACTTTCTTTAATTCTCTCATAGCAAGAATAGTTAAGGTTTCAATTTCATTATCAGATACGTGGTGAATAACTTTGTTGCCAACAGCTTTGGGATCAATCTTTTGTTGAATACAATAAAATTTAATTTCGTCTTTATCATTTTTAAACCAAATTGCATCATGTTCAGGAAGGTTTAAACCAATTTCATCACTTAAAATTCTGCAGTATTCCTTATATGCCCAAATATGTCTTTTAACTTGTTTTTTATTATCAAAAATGGGTATTCTTTTATAAGCTAAATGTGCTGGATCATCAAGAATTTCAAAAACCAAACTAATCTCCCCAAATCCAAGTATTTTAATAGGTATTTTTCCTCTTTCTGGGTGTATAGTATCAAGTGTCTTTTCAAATTCTTTTAATAATTCAATATTAATATTCATAAGTTATCAATATCCCAAAATAATTTCACTTAGACTTATTTTAACGTTATATATATTTAAAATTTTAATAATTATTAATCTCACTTCTTTGGTCGTACTTTTGAAGCGCAAAACATGTAATTATTCTATTCCAATTTCAAATTATTTTTTAAGCTTTTTAGATTTTTTAATCTACAATTAAATGATAAAAAATAGAGAGAGATAATGCAAGAGAAATTAGATTGGGAAAATGCTGAGATGATTGGGCAAAATAAGGAACCCGCTCATAATACTCTTATTCCTTACCAAGATGTAGAGTCTGCATTGAAAGGAATACCTGATGCTTCATTATATTACAAATCACTAAATGGCAAATGGAAATTTATTTGGGTCAGAAGACCACAAGATCGTCCAAAAGACTTCTTTAAAATTGAATACGACGCGATTGAATGGGATGAAATTCCAGTACCCAGTAACTGGCAGATGCATGGCTACGGTATCCCAATTTATTTAAATATTAGATATCCGCGTAGTGTGAGTAAAAAAATTATACCCAAAATTAGTCATGAGTATAATCCTGTAGGATCCTATAGAACTGAGTTTATTATTCCAGATAATTGGGATAATCGAGAAGTTTTTATTCATTTTGATGGAGTTAAATCGGCATTTTACATTTGGGTAAATGGGAAAAAAGTTGGTTATAGTCAAGGCTCAATGACACCCACAGAATTTAATATTACAAAATATTTAAGAGAAGGAAATAATATTTTAGCTGTGGAAGTATATCGGTGGTCCGATGGAAGTTATCTAGAAGATCAAGATATGTGGAGAATGAGTGGAATTTATCGAGATGTATACTTATTTTCAACACAGAAGGTGCATATTAGAGATTTTTTTGCTCATTGCGTTTTTGACGAGGATTATGAAGATATATTGCTAAAAATTCGAATAAAAATACGGAATTATGGTTCGAATAATACTAATAACTTTAAAGTTGAGATCTCCTTATTGGATGGTCAGCAAAATTATGTTAAATCTGAAATTTTAATGTCGGAAAGCATTAATGTTGAATATAATTCAGAAAAGACAGTTGAAATGCAAACCAAAATCGAAAATCCTGAAAAGTGGTCTGCGGAGATACCATATCTTTATGATTTAGTTTTAAAGTTGAAGAATTCGAATGAAGATATTATAGAAGTAGAGAATTGTAAATTCGGGTTTAAACAGGTTGATATAGGACATGATGGGGGGTTTTATATAAATGGACGATCTATTAAGTTTAAGGGTGTGAATAGACATGAACATGATCCTGATCACGGACGCGCTATTCCTTTCAGTAGGATGCTTCAAGATATTAAATTATTAAAGCAGAATAATATAAATGCTGTTCGCACAAGTCATTACCCAGACCATCCCAAGTGGTATGAATTATGTGATCAATATGGATTGTACATCATTGATGAGTGTAATTTAGAAACACACGAATTAAGGGATATTGTACCTGCAAGCGATCCACAATGGACAGTCGCCTGCGTTGACAGAATGGTAAGTGTGGTTGAAAGAGATAAAAACCATCCCTGTATAATCATGTGGTCACTTGGGAATGAAGCCGGTATGGGGGATAACTTTAAGAAAATGAAGGAAGCAGCGCTTAAGATAGATCCTTCAAGACCGATCCATTATGAACAAGATTTTAACAATGAAGTTTCTGACGTTCTTAGTTATATGTACTACCCATCCTTTTTTTTAGAAAGAATGGTAAAAAATAGGGAGTATGGGCTATATGGTCAACTCAAGAAATTAAAAGAAGGAATAGAAAAGCCCTATATGCTTTGTGAATATGTTCATGCAATGGGAAATAGTTTAGGCAATTTTAAAGAATATTGGGAGTTATTTGAAAAATATCCAAATGTTCTTGGTGGATTTATATGGGATTTTGTAGATCAGGGGCTTCGTAAAACTTCTGAAGATGGAAAGGAATATTTTGCATATGGCGGAGATTTTGGTGATAAACCTAATGATAGTAATTTTTGCATCAATGGTATTGTCTTGCCTGACCGAACACCCAATCCTGCGCTATACGAAGTTAAGAAACTTTACCAAAATATTAAAGTTATTCCTGTCGATCTATTAAATGGGAAGGTAAGGATTCTCAATAAATATAATTTTAAATCACTTGATTTCGCAAATGGTAGATGGGAATTAACTGCTAATGGTATAATAATCCAAGAAGGTAAAATGAAGAAATTCAATATAAAACCAAAAGACACTATGGATGTTATAATACCTTTTAAACAACCTGAACTTTCCCCTAATACAGAATACCATCTTAAAACTGTTTTTCTTCTCTGTGAAGATACGCTTTGGGCTAAAAAAGGACACATACTAGCATGGGATCAATTTAAAATCCCTTATAATATTCCTATTGAACCAAAGATAGAAATCAGTGAATTGAAAAATATCGAACTCGAAGAATCAGAGAATGACTTAATGATAAAAGGAGAATACTTTAAAGTGATTATTGGTAAGAAATCTGGGGTAATTGAATCTTATTATTTTAATAATAAAGAATTAATAACCAACGCTCTAATCCCCAATTTTTGGCGAGCACCAACTGATAATGATAGAATGGGTTTTCGGAGAGATCAGGATCAGAATTCAGATAAGACTTGGAGAGAAGCAAGTAAGAACCGAGTAACAAGTAAAGTTGAATTTGAACAGATAAAACCACAAGTTATTCGCATTAATGTAGAATTTGATGTAATAAACTCAAAAGAACCTCTTAAGACAGCATATATTATTTATGGAAATGGTGTTATCATTATAAGAAATGAATTTACACCTACTAGGGCTATTATTCGCTTCGGTATGCAAACTTCCATTCCCAAAGAATTTAATAAAATGACTTGGAATGGAAGAGGCCCCCATGAAACTATGTTTGATAGAAAAACTGGAGCTGCTATAGGAATTTATTCTGATTCAGTAAAGAATTTAATACACCCATATGTTAGACCACAAGAGAATGGAAATAGAACTGATGTAAGATGGGTAACGATGACTAATAAAGAAGGAAACGGTTTACTAATATCTGACGTTGGAGGAACTAACCTTAATGTTAGTGCTTGGCCTTATTCAATGGAAGATTTAGAATCTGCAAAACATAATCACCAATTACCACGTCGTGAATTTATCACGTTTAATATTGATTATAAACAACGTGGTGTAGGAAGTTTCTGGCTCCATAGGAAATATATACTGGAGGGAAATAAGAAATATAGTTATGCTTTTCTCTTAAGAGGGTATACTAATGATATGGGAGATATTAACCTAGTTGCTAAAAGAAAACCGCCTATAATTTAAGTTTTTTTAACAATATCAATATTTTATATTATATTCGCAACTATAATTAGATATACTATTAAAAATATTGGTGTTAAGATGGCTCGACCATTATGGTTTGTTAAATTATTGAAAAAAACGTTCCCAAATATTAAAATTATTGCTAAATTGACAAATTTTCCGATTTTAGGTAAGATTTTTGATTACCTCCTTTTTAGAGGTGATGATATTATTTATCTTCCTCAGGATAAAGTAATTGATATTAATATCCCCTTAGGAGAATATAATGAATATGTTTTACCGTCCCAAGTATTAGAGTATTTCATCAATAAAGCTAAAAACCACTGGATTATGGATTTCTGTATCTGTAGATCAAGTATGAACTGCCAAGATTATCCGATTGATTTAGGATGCCTTTTTCTTGGAGATGCTGTTCTTGATATTAATCCACAATTAGGAAAATTAGTGACCAAAGAACAAGCATTAGAGCATCTAAGAAAATGCAGGGAAGCAGGTTTAGTTCAGATGATTGGTAGAAATAGATTAGATGCACAGTGGCTTGGAGTTAATAATGGAGAGAAACTCTTGAGCATATGCAATTGTGATCCTTGCTGTTGTTTATGGCGTGTGTCTTCAATCTTAGCCCCAAAAATAGGGTCAAAGATAAAGAAAATGCCAGGAGTGGTTGTGCAAGTATCTGATAAATGTGTTGGATGTGGTACGTGCCTAAAAGATATATGTTTTGTCAATGCGATAAGTTTAAAGGATAATCATGCGGTTATTAGTAAAGAATGTAGAGGGTGTGGTCGATGTGTTAATATCTGCCCACAAAATGCAATTGAATTACATATTGATGATGAAAAATATATAGAGAAATCTATACTAGAATTGGATAATATTGTAGATGTTGCTTAATTCTAGAGTGTTAAGATCTTTACTCCCAAAACATATTTTTTAGTTTCAGGTTATCTATTCTAGTTCTTTGTTTTAATGCTGACACTGCTTGAACAGTTTCTTTTATTGAATGAAAAACTGGTACATTTGTCAGTTCTAATGATTCTATTATCAATGAATATTTTAGAACATAAGGAACAAAACAAACAACAGGTTTATTTTTAGATGCGATAATATTTGCGACTCTTCTTCCAATTTGAAAGGAGATGTTAGGAGGATAAGGAAGTAGAAGTAAAATAATGCATTCAATTCTTTCAACATCAGACAAATACCGAATTATATTTTCAATATCCGTATCTAATACTGAGCCGGTTAAGTCTATAGGGTTATTAAATGAAGCAATTTCTGCTGCAACAGGATTCATTAAACTTTTTAAATCTCTCTTTTCTTGCTGAGAAAACCGCACAGCATTCAATCCATATTTTTTTAACATGTCTGATGCTAATACTGCATGCCCTCCAGAAACAGATACTATTGCTACATCACCAAAAGTTATAACATTATCTCCAAATGGGTTTCTTTTTTTTGCCAATATGTCAAAAACCTTTAAACATGTTAATAATTCTCGTTCTGAATGGGGTTGGATGACATAATGTTGCCTTAGTGCATCGTAAATAATTTTATAATTCCCTGCTAAACTCGCTGTATGTGATTGTGTCGCCACTTTCCCTTCTCTCGTTTTACCTCCAAAAAATACTATCACTGTATCTTCTGACTCTTTTGCTAGCTGTAAAAAATCTCTCGCTCTACCTTCTTTAAATCCTTCTAAATAAAAAGCGATATTTGTTGTTTCTGGATCTACTCGACTGAAGTATTCTAATAACATTACCTCATCTACGACTGCACGATTACCTATTGAAACCGCAGTTGATACTCCTATGTTTCTTTCGTTGAATTTCACAAAAAACTGATCGACTAAGACCCCCCCACTCTGGCTTATTAGTGCTACGGACCCCTTAGGGGGTCTTGTGATACGTTCTGTAGGCAAAAAGATTGTATCTACAATTGGAGGAGCATAAACACCGAGACAATTTGGTCCAAGCACCGCAATATCATTTTCAAATGCGATTTTCTCAAGGTGCTCTTGTCTCTTCTTACCTTTTCCACCAATTTCAGCAAATCCTCCCCCAATTATTACACTTGCAGGTATCCCAAGATCACCACACTCTTTGATATATTCTAAAGTGTCATCAGGTCCAACTGCAATCACGAGAAGGTCTGGAATTTCAGGTAATTTATCTAAACGTTCATATAGTTGAATTCCCTCAATTTCTCCTCCATTTGGATATATACCATAAACCTTTACTTCCATTTCAAATTCATTTTTTAATAAAACTATTCGACCTGGGCTAAGAGGATTTTTCTTACTTATTCCTACTACAGCAATCGATTTAGGTCTAAATAATTTTTCCAAATCCATTTTAAACAAAAATTAATAGTGGTTTCTTTTAACGTATATAAGTTTATAGATTCAAGTCATATTTATTTTTGCCCTAATTTAGAATTTCAATATAAAATGAGTATAAGAATTTAAAAAAAATGAAAAGGAAATTATTAACTTTTTATAATATCCCTAAAAATGTTTATTTAATTTATTATTGTAGAGCTTTCATAGTTCGAAATCAAGAATTTTTTATGATAATATATTAACAGGTTTAACTATGATTTTCTGAAATTAAATATTTATTAAGGAAGAAAGAGATAGTAGATCAATTTAATTATTCTTAGGAATTCAAAATGAACGAAAAAAAAAAAGAGAATGTAGAAAGTTTTTCTTTTAAAAAGCTGCTAGTTATTCTACAGGACAAATTGCGGATCAAGCTGCATATCAAACATTCACATTTCTAGTGTTTACATTCTATTTTGCTGTAGTACAACTCAGTATTACTTTAATTACAATTGGTTTCATAATTTGGGCGGTATGGAATAGTTTCAACGACCCCATGCTAGGTTACTTATCAGATAGAACACACACAAGGTTTGGGCGTCGTTTACCATATATTATGATAGCATTTATCCCTCTTGGTTTAATTATGTTTTTTTTATTTACACCACCATTTTCTATAGGAGAAGCGAATCAGATTGGTAATTTTATTTATTTCATGATAATTATAATTTTATTTGAATTCTTCTATACTATGTTTAGTCTTAACGCTACATCGTTGTTCCCCGAAACGTTTATTTCTGAGGATGAAAGAATAAAAGCTAACAACGTACGACAGTCATTTTTAATTGTAGGATTAATGGTAGCTTTTATATTACCCGGTTTGTTTACTGGTGATTATACACCATCTACTTCTACAGAGAAGACTAAAGCATTAGGAGAATTTCAAATGTTCGGAATAGTGGTCGCCATTTTCATTATTGTAATTGGTGGAGTTTTTATAAAATTCACTCCCAGAGAAAAAAGAGAATTTAAAGAGGATTATAAACAAGCACCAGGTTTCTCTAATTCTATAAAGATGTGTATAAAAAGTAAATCATTTATATGGTATATTCCAGCTGAAATTGCTAATTGGTTTGTTTATGGAATTCTACCTACGTTAGTACCTCTTTATGCAAAAGCGGTCCTTGGTATGGAAGACGCTATTATGGTTTCAATGCTTTTAGGACTAACTTTTATATCCTCCGTAATATTTATAACCTTTTTATGGAAACCAATAGTTAGAAAGTTAGGTAATCGAAAGGCATGGATGATTTCAATGACAACTTGGATCGTGACACTTTTTCCATTAATGTTCCTTGGACCAAATATGGTATTAATAGCAATGATAGTATTCTTCTTCATTGGTCTAGGATTATCAGGATCTTTATATATTATTGTTCTAATTGTATCTGATATAGTTGATGAAGATGAAGTAAATACAGGAATTCGGAGAGAAGCAGGATATTATGGAGTCAATGCTTTTTTCTTACGGCTAGCGATCATTGTAGTGTTTATAAGCATAGGCCCCATGTTTATTATTGCGGATTGGGAAGTTTTTACGCTTCCAGCATCCGCAGAAATTCAATTAACGCTTCGTATTTTAATGTTTGGTTATCCTGCAGTGGCATTAATAATCGCAATATTAGCAATTTATAAATATCCTTTATACGGAGAAAGACTAAAACAAGTAAAAGAAAAATTAAAGGAAATTCATGAACAAAAGAAATCGAAAATATAAATTCTTTATTTTTTAATATTTTTTAATTTACCAACTCCAATGCGAATCTTTGCTAAAATTCCATCAAGATCGGGTTTTTGAACAATTAAAGGCGGCAGAATTTTGAGAGTATCTTTTTTATTATTGCAATAATCAAGCAATACCCCTTCTTTTATAATAGATAACATGGCTAATTGGCTATCAGTTTCGCTATGGAATTCGACACCACACATAAGACCTCTTCCTCTAACCTCTTTTATTAAATCAGGAAATTCCGCTTTTATTTCTTCTAATCCTTTCTGGAAGACCTTTCCCATTTCCTTGACATGATTTAAGAATTTTCGATCTGATTGGATATTTAACATTTCTAGTGCGATAGCACATCCAATATCAGAACCACCAGTAGTAGAAATATGAATAAATGGATCATCTTTATAGACCGCTTTTTCGATAAATGGTTTATAACTACATGTAGATAATGGATAAATTCCAGCAGTCATACCCTTTCCCAATACCATAAAGTCCGGCACCACTTTTTCGTTCGGATACAGTCCTCCATATATTGCCCATAATTCTCCAGTTCTACCAAGACCTGCTTGTACTTCATCTATAATCATCATTGTGCCCTTTTCATCACAAATTTCTCTTACTTCTGGGAAATATCCTTCAGAGGCAATCAATAAACCTGCGGTAGCGGGAATAGTTTCTAATATAACGCATGCAATATCATCAGTTACGGCTTTTCTCATAGCATCAATATCCCCAAATGGAATTTGATTATATCCGGGAAGATTCCAAAGAAAAATATCTCTAAATTCTGGATCTCCTGTTGCTAATGCAAACCCAGTATGACCATGATAACCACCTATAGCAGAAACGCATCCTTTACGCTTTGTGTATGCTCTCGAGAATTTAATCGCGCAATCTATTGCCTCTCCTCCTGCCACACCGAAAGTAGTTTTACTTATATCTCCAGGCATTAAATCTGCAAGTTTTTTTCCTAATAGGGCTCTTTGTTCTGATAATAGAATATGATCACCTATATCTAACCCCCCATCTAAAGCATCTTTAAACATCTGAATAATTCTTGGATTTCGATGACCTAGATTATACACTCCTCCAGAAGTACGACAATTAAACATTTCTAAAGGAGGTTCACCAGGTCTCGGACCCTCCAATGTTCGCATTTTGACGCCTTCCCTTTCCCCGGGAATAACTCCTAAACCAAGACTTTTGAAAAAGCGAACTTTGGGACCATTTACATGCTTAGAATATAGTTTTAGTAATTCTTTTTGAGGTAAAGTACCAATAAATTTCTTCTTAGGATTATCATTCATAATTTTAATAAAGAACTTAAAGTTATTTTAAAATTATGAAATTTAAATCAAAATTATAAAAGAAAAAAGGAAATTTAAAAAAACCTGTTAGAGAATTTTGCCAAATTAGTGTCTTGGTTGATTTCCAGCACCTTAGGCTTGATTCCCCCCTAGAATTCATATCCACATTTTTTACAAACGTGCTTCTTGGCATACATTGGAATATGTCCTACGTAGCTTAAAACTTTACTTTTATCTTCGACAGTTTTGATGTTATGACCAACAGAACCACACATAGGACATGTAATTCTCTCATCGGCAGCGAAACCACCCGCACCTATCTCTGGAGGTTTTAATTCTTCTAATTCAGATTCAACTTCGGTGAGGTGAGCTGTTGTTGACTCTAATGCTTGCTCTTTTTCAGTAAGAGCATCACTTAATTCTTGGATTTTAGTATCTCTTTGTAATAAGGTATTATTTAATTCACTAAGTTGTGAGTTTAACTGATCAAATTCACTTTGAGATGCGGTAAGTTTGGAGTTTAAATCTTCATTTTCTGACTTTAGATTACTGATTTCTTCTTGGTTTGTTGAGATTGTACTATTTGCTTCATTTAATTGAGTTTCTAGATCTGCTGCTTTTTGTGTTGAAGCTTCTAAAGTTGCTATTTTTTCTTCTGAAGTACTTAGGCTTGATTCAAGATCACTAACTTTAGTTTTATGTTCTTCTAAATCGTTCTTTAAAGCCTCTTTTTCCGCGGTTAGAGCTTCGATAGTTTGATCTTTCCTTTGACCTTCTCCAATTGTTTTTTCAAGCGTATTTTGAGTGTCATCAAGACTACTTTTAGTATCAGCAAGTTCATTTTGAGTGTTAGCAAGTTTATCTTGTGTTTGAGATAATTCATTTTTGGCTTCGGAAAGTTGTTTTTCCAGATCGTTGACCTTGGCTCTAAGATCTAACAAGAATCTGCCTGCAACTGACATTTTCTTAGCTGGTTTTGCTTCAGCTTTTTCCCAGTCAATACTAATAATTATTCACCTTTAAACTATTCAAATATCTTTAAATTTTAAATTGATTTATTGAATTTTTTTGATAATAATAATATATATATCATATTGAATTAAGCTTTTAATTTTTTTTGACTTTAGGGTATCAAATATTTGAATTGAATATTATGATTTAATTATTTTCAAAATTATAATATATTATAAGGAAATCATTAGTGAAGTTCGATAAATTAAATGAACGATACGGAAAATTCACAATTTAAAATCGAATATATTTCAACCTCAGGAGTTTACAAAACTCCGTTTACATTAATTATTCTTCTACAATTATTTGTTGGGGGAATTGTTTTAGTTTTCATTAATTTTTGGTTTATCAACCAACTATATTTTCTTCTTACAGGAAAAGAATTTTTTTCTTTAGGTCTTACTGCTGAATGGTATTATTGGTTATTATTGCCTTTAAATCTTTATGGAAATATATTTTTATTTGCGTTTTCCATCATACTATTTTCAGCGGGTATTAACAAAATTTTAAACAAAATGTATCCTCCAAGAGAAGGTGTTTTCAAGAGAGGAAGTAAAGAGTGGAAATATACCCATCGAAGATTTTGGAATGCATATTTTCCTATTTGGCTCGCAAGGGCATTACCTATACCATGGACTGACATTTTTGCTTACCGTTTCTTTGGAGTTTCAATTGGTAAAAATGTCGTTGCCTATGAAGGCTATATTGATCCCGAGTTTATAGAAATAGGGGATTTTACTATGACTTCATCGAACATATGTATCTTTTCCCATCTGATATACCATGAGCAAATCATAATAAAAAAGGTAAAAATTGGTAAAGCTTGTGTTGTTGGACCTCAAACAATTGTCAGTCCTGGTACCGTCATGCAAGATGGAGCTGTTTTAGGAGCCAATAGTTATACTTGGGTAGGACAAGAATTAGAGAGTGATTTGATTCATGTTGGAACTCCTGTAAGTATGACATTTCCAATCCAATCATTAGAAGAATCTCAAGAAAAAGCAGAAAGAGTTATAAGTGATCCTCTTGAAAACAGAGAAGGAGATGATAGTATTTAGATGTTTCAACCCGCGAGTTTAAAAGGTGATTTTGTCTATAAGGAATTATAATAATCCCTAATATGATATATTAATAAAATAGTCTCTATTCCATTGTTATTTAAAAAATACTTAGTAGGTCTTCCAGCTATAATGTCTACAAATTGTGTGATAACATTTTTTTTTTTATAAAAATAATTACTAATACTTGATGAACTTATTTTTAAATATTCTGCTAAGGTATAAACAGTAACATCATGACCCGATTTCGTAATCTCATAAATTGCTGTTAAATATCTTTCAATGCTTTCAGTAATTTTAAAGTTTTTTTTTAGTGGATTCCCAACTAGCGAGCTATTATAATGAATAATAGTGAAATTTTTAGAAACAGAATTATAATCCTCGAGTATTCTTTTCACAACATTTTTATTCTCATAAATTTCATCTAGTAAATGAAATTTTTCATAGTGAATAACTGTATGACAATTTGAACAGATATACCCTCCTCTTTCTTGTTCTAATATTTTCACGATTTCTGAACATGAATGAAGACTATATAAATTTGAAGCTTCAATATTTTTTGTTTTTTTATCTTCATGATTAAAATGGAATGCTGAGAGATGTTTCTTTGTATTAAATTCCACACAAGTAGGACAATATTCTCCATAGACACACTCTATAATATATCTCTTTTTTATATAACTTTTGATACGCCTTCTTATCTCTTTTTTAAATTTTATTGGCAAATTTCTAGTTAACCTATGATTCTCTACTGAAGTTCTAATAAGTAAATGAATTAATTCCGCAGGTAAGGAAAAAAGATTTTCCCAATTAATAAGATAATTAAAATATTTAAAATAACTTTCATGTAGCATATGGTGATGATTTCTACATACTAAAATTACTTTCTCTGATTCCATTAAACTAATTAAATGTTCTAAAAAATGCGTGTTTGCCTGATTTTTAGTAAACATATTATATAAATTATCAACAGTAAATTGATTCTCTTTTTTATTAGTGTTGTGATGGAATTCCAGAGCCTCTAATCTTGAAATGTCGGTGTTTTTAATCAATCCTTCTTTCATGCATTCGGGACATTTAGCTTTTCCTTCTTTGAAATATTTTCCATTATAAATGTTTTTTATTAAGTATAGTTTTATTTTATTTCCAACAATTTTTTCATATTCTTCCTGTTCTTTTTCTCTTTCCTTTTTAGAAAGATTTTTTTGAACATACGAACGAAGTGGAAAAAAATCAGAAAAGTGTCGGTATAAAAAATCATAAATTTCTATAACAACATAATAAAATTGTCTAGGTTTTTTAAGTAAATTAATACCTCTTTCAATCAAAGATTCAGCAATATATTTAATGACTAAATGTGCACTAATTTTTTTATAAAACATGCTTGAAATGATTATTTGTTTAATTAATTCGACCAAATCAGAAAAATATCTGATGAATGTATCTTGATATAAAGTGAGCATTTCATGAAGCATACTAATGTCTTTTTGAGTTAATAATTTAGGAAGATTAATACCATTCAAGATATTTCCTTTCAGAGATGAAACAAGTTTAGAAGTTTTAATCTCAGTATCCTTTATTAATCCGAATAAATAAAGAGAAATAATGTTTCTAATATTATTAAAACCAGGATAAGAAGGAAAACGGAATTCTGTCCTTGGATATAATTGTCCAAAGTATTTTTTATAGTAACTTGAGATATCACTAGATGATTTTATATTGATGCTAGTTAGTCCAGCTATTTCTTCTCTAGTAATTATTGGCATGTTTTTGTTTGAAAGAGCGGCTGTATAAATGATAGTGGCTGCAATTTTCTCAAGATTGGCGTTTTTAGGGATAATAAATTCATTGTTTTTAGCTCTTAAAATGAACTCACTTAATATCTCTAATGATTTTCCCACTATAAACTCCTTTTGTTCGATTGTGCATTCGATTGAATCAATTAAATGTTTCAGATATTCTATTATTTTTTGCTTAAAATTAAATTTTTTATTCAAGTTTATCATTTTCTATTATAAGAAATGCTTACTATTTGATTCAATGACAGTGAAAAATTTCAAGGTATATATAATCCAACATTTCTCTCTTGTAATTTTTCTAAAACTTCTAGAGATTGTTTATTACTCGTGTATCCATTACACCAAATTAGTAATTTATTCAGAACATTTCCTTATTTCAAAAACATGCCATTCACCACGATAAATTGCTTTTCTAATTCTCCTTTCATTTCCTTACTTGTTTAAATTTTAGAATATTGCATAAATCTTTATTATTGTTATCATTAAATTTTTTACATTAGGAACTCTAAGTAAACATAGAATATTTAAAAAGACTTTATTGTAAAATAAATGTTTTCTCCTGCTAGTTTGAAGTGCGATTCTCCCACACCGATAGATGAGAGAATACGGAATAAATATCTTATCATATATTTAATGATAATTATCCTGAGTTTTATTCCTTGCTCCTTATTTGAATATATTTATGTATTATATTTATGGAAAGAGGGATTGTATTTACTTTTCTTTTTATTACTTCCGTTTAATTTCTTGATTTTAATTTATATACTCCAAATAAGTGCAATATTATTTTCTGTCCTATTTTTAACTATTATTAATCTATTATTTCCCCCTAAAGAGGGAATTTTTTCTCGAGATGTAGGAGATAAAAATTATTTGTTTTGGAATTTAAGAAATCTTTCCAAAAAATGGCCCTTATTTATCTCGGCTTCAAATCCTTTTCCTTGGCTGAAAAATCGTTTTACTCTTAGATTTTTTGGAGTAAGGATTGGTAAGAAGGCGATATGTGATACATGTTGGATCTCTTCTGAGTTTGTAAATATTGGTAATAATGTTATTATTGGAATGGGAAGCACACTTTTAAGTTTCGGAATTGAACAAGATAAATTTATATTAAAAAGGATTCAAGTAGAAGATAACGTATTAATTGGAGCTAAATGTGTTTTATTACCAGGTACTATTATAAAAAAAGACTCAAAATTATCAGCTCATTCCTATACAAATTTTGATGATATATTAAAGGAGAATTCAATTTATTCAGGTCATCCTGCAAAAATAAAAGAAGTCTAAACAAATATGATAACTGAAAAAAGTAACAGATTAGAAATTAAACAAAAAATTGAAACTAGAAAAAGACTTGTAATTATTTCTGATACTCATATTAGTCGGTCAGGAGGTCCCTTTAACTTACATACATTTAATTTAGGTGTAGAACAAATAAATAAGATAGAAGATGTCGATTTATTTCTACATTTAGGTGATATAACTCAAAATGGTACTTTATTAGAATATGAGTATACATCAGAACAATTTAAAAAGTTTGAGCCCGTTTCTAAATGTCCGTTAATGATACTTATTGGAAATCATGATGCAATGAACGTAGGGTACCTTTTGTTTGAGGAGATGATCGGTAGAAGGCATTATGAGTATGAAGATGAGGAGTTATTTGTTATCGGAATTGATAGCACTAAACCTGACTTACCTGGTGGAATTATTCATCACAATATAATTGAATTAGTTCGAGAAGAATTAATAAAAAAGGAAAGAGAAAACAAATTTAAAATAGTTTGTTTTCACCATCAACTCATCCCGATTCCTAATACCGGAAAAGAAAGATCTGCAATTGATGATTCAGGCGATATGCTTAAAATGCTCTTAGAAGCAAAGGCAGATTTAGTTTTAAATGGACATCGTCATACATCAAATTTATATACTTTGAGTAATAGTGAAAAAGATCTATATGTTTTTAATGCGGGTACATTCTGTTGTAATAAAACAAGATATCGCGAATTATTTACCTATGCAATCATCGACATTGAGGGAAATAATCTCACTTTTAAGGTAATTCCAATATTAGATTCTAACTCTATGCATGAAATTCATCGTGAAGTTAACTATTATCTTCCATTAGAAATAAAAAAAGGTCTAAAACCATTATGTAGATTTATGCAAATGTCACAATCTTTAATCACCGCTGAATCTGAAAATGTGGTGACTAACTTTGACAAAGCAATTGAGCGTATAAATAAAATAAGCGATGTAGATTTAGTTGTACATACTGGAAATGTAACTCAAAATAGTTATAAGGAAGAATTTAGAATAGCTAAAGAAAAAATAGATAATTTAAAATATCCTTATATAGTTGTACCTGGGTACACGGATTCGAAACCTCTCTTTTGGGATTATTGGAGACGGAATTTTGGTGAATTCGATCCCTTGTTTGAAAACGAAAAGATATACTTTCAAGGATTAAATTCTACAATCCAAGATTCTACTGAGGGGTCCATAGGACGAAAAAGAATGAATAAATTTATTGAAAAAGTTTTATCCCATAGCCATCAAAAAATATTTGGTGTTTGTTGTTTTCATAGTTTAATTCCTACCCCTTTAAGCGTATGGAGAACAGAATTAAATGATTCTGGAGACGTACTCTCTCAATTTGCTCGGTCTCAAATTGAACTTTGCTTAAATAGCACCCCCAGTATCTCCTTTAATGTTAAAATTGATAATACTGTGTTCTCTAATGGTGGAAATCTTAGATCTGAAAGATTTTTTGAGGCTTTTATTGAAATTGAAATCTATAAAGAGGGATATGTTGTATTGAAAGAGCATAATTTGAAAACGGGAGAAACTAAAACTATAGGGACCTATAATATAACCATTTTCATATGATTAAAAGAAAGTTATCTCCTTTTTTTCATAAAAAATAAACTTAAAAAGAATATTTTTTTTATATGATTAAGCTAAACGCTTTAAATGAATAATTATTATGGCTAAAGTAAAATTACACTTATTAAACATTTTCCAGCTAAAACTCAACCAGAAATTCATTGAATATGAAGGTAAAAACGTTGGAGTTATAATCTCTCAATTTTTAGGGGAGTATAAAGAGAAGCTTGGAGATGATTTATTAGATAAAAGTAGAACCAAGCTTAACCCTCAAATTTTAATTCTGTTGAATGGAAGAAACATTAAATACCTAAAAAATTACAAAACAAAACTCAACGAGAATGATGATCTCTACTTATCCTTTGCTCTAGCGGGTGGATAAAAATGTTTGCACTCATTCTAAGACAAATTTATTGAGTTTTTAAACATTAAGCTTAAATATAAAGGGAATTATATTTTTTTTACTAAAAGCCATAATTTATTAATAGTTTTTAATATTGAAATTTTAGGTAAAGCTTTCTTATTAGGTGATGAAGAGTTTCAAAAAAAATTGCATTCATGGGATTAGATTTCGCAGGTAAAACCAGTATCATAACAGCAATTACGAAACGATTTGGTTTTGAAGAACAGATCTCTAAATTAGCACCAACGAGAAGAATTGCTCGCGATACTTTTAAATTTTTAGGATTGGAATTTTCAAGACTTGATTTTGGCGGTCAGCGAATTTATAGGAAAGATTATTTAAAACATCCAGAGAAATTCTTGAGCGGAATAGATTTGATTTTTTATGTTATAGATGCTCAAGATTTTGATAGGTATATTGAATCAATAGATTATTTGGAAGAAGTATTATTATTTTTTAAGGAATACCAAGAAGATGTAATAGTAGCGATCCTCTTTCATAAGTTCGACCCTCAACTTATAGATGATGTAGAAATAAACAAAAGGATCCTTACCCTAAAACAAGCATTAACAAGATATTCTAATCATTTCGATATTTTTTTCTTTGAAACAACAATATTCGATATCAAGTCTGTCATGGATGCTTTTTCAAGCGGATTATCAATGCTTTTCGAAAAAATGGAAATGGTCTCTAATTTATTTGCAGAAATTAGTAAGAACTATAATGCAATCCTAATATCATTATTCGATTCAAAAGGGATAACACTCGGGGAGTTTTATCGTCCACACCTACAATTGATACAAAAATTAAAAATTTATGAGATATATTTAGATTTACAAAAACGTATTATTTCAGAAAGTAGAACCTTGTATGAATTTTCTGATAAATTTGAGAATGGTGAAAGGTTTTCTGGTGTCATCGAAGTCCTTAAATTCGGAAATTTAGAGTTTTATTTACTTTTTATTATTGAAGAAGATCAAAAAGATTTAGAGAAGACCGTAACACTATTAGATAAAATCGAATCAGCTAAGCCTCAAATGGAGAATTTAATCTTACAAATTATCCAATAAAGCTTAAAAATTATCCAAAAGTAAGTTATTAATTTTTCTTCATTAAATATATTAATTTAGTAATTTAAAGAAGCGCAGATGGAGGGAATTGAACCCCCGAGCGCTTACGCGCACCGGCTCTTTAGGTTATTGAGAAAAACTCTCGAAGCCGGCGTCTTACCAGCTAGGCTACATCTGCTATTTCAGTTTTAATTTCAAGCTTCAATACTGTTTTCTTATGAAACTTAAAACATCTCAAATATAAAATACTTTCTTTTTACATGAAAGAAATGAAATAATCTGTTTATTTTAACTTATGGCTATTAGAGATTATTAAGAAGTAGGAACATAGATTTTTAATTTTAAAGTTGGATCCAGCAGTCTTATCAAGCCTTCTTCTTCATATTGCTTTAAAAGTATTTTTGCTGTTGAGACTCTAATATCAAACTTTAAAGCGAGATCTGTTGCTAAAATCGATTTTTTCTTCGAAATTGATTTTCTTATTTCTTTTTCAAGATTTTTAGGTATAAAAGCGTCTCTTTCAACAACACTTATCTGTTTAGTTCTGCCATATTTTCTTCTAAGATTTAATGTGGCTTTTCTAACAAGGAGTTTTTCTTCTTTCTCTGACATAATGGTTCCTTTTTAATGAATTAATGAATTAAAGAATTAAAAAATTAAAATAGAATGAAAATATAAATATTTAGAATTAAATAAAATTTTTGGTTTACTATTTAAAACCTAATGTATTTTATTTTAACTATAAATTAAATCGACGGTATAAACTTAAATGAAATTGAACGAAGATTTCAACTTCAATATCAAGAAAAGACGTCCAGAGGAAGAATATGAAAATGTCTCAGATTATTTTAGAGGGGACGTTCTAACACAGTATGCAAACTCTAAAAGCATCATGAGAATTCAAGAGAAAATTACTTTAAGAGCCTTGGAATTAATAGATATCAAAAAAAAAGATGCTTTAATTTTAGACGCGGGTTGCGGTCCCGGCTTTGCCGCAATGTATTTAAAAGAGATAGGACATAGCGTAGTAGCCCTCGATATAATTTTAGAATTCTTAAATGTATATGAAATTAAAGATTTAAATCCAATTAATGCAGACATGTGTTTTCCCCCTTTTAAGCCTAGCACTTTTGATGCAATAATTTCTATTTCGGCATTACAATGGATTTTTAGAGACATAAATAACAGAATAATGCATTTAATGTTAGAAAACCTGTCTAAATCCTTTTTTAAAATTCTAAAACCGAAGGGAAGAGTTATAATACAATTTTACCCAAAGAATAAAGATTTAATGAAGAGAATTGGTAAAATAATTGCGGATACTACAGATTTTAAAGGGAATTTCATAATTGATAACCCAAATAGGCAAAAGAAGCGAAAAATCTTTCTTTTATTAAGTAAGGAATCGTAATTTAGAGATTTAGTGATATAAAAACGGGTGATTCTGAATTTACTCTTATATTAGATTTTATCATAATACATAATGTTTTATTTATCTTTTGTTATAATATCTTTAAAAATTTATAACAAAATTTCAATTCAAATAGATGATTTAATGAAAATACGAAATAAATACAAGAATCGAATAAAAAAAGTATCATTACTACTAACAATTGTGCTAACGATCCTTTTTCCAGCATATTTGATGAATTTTTCTAATTTTACAGGATTTTCAAAGAATACTAGTGAAGATAACAACAAAGACAATGATTTTAGTAATCCAAGGGATTTAAAATTAAGCGTCTTTGGT
Organism: Promethearchaeota archaeon; assembly: GCA_030603385.1. Classification (GTDB taxonomy): domain Archaea; phylum Asgardarchaeota; class Lokiarchaeia; order Sigyniarchaeales; family SOKP01; genus Loki-b32. The sequence continues at coordinate 32,277 of JAUVXW010000044.1, forward strand.
TCTGCGCCTTGGTGGGATAACTCATTTGAATATCGAATATTGATCAATGTTTCAAATACATATGGAAACGATTTTACAAATTATGGGGTAGACTTTTCGTTTAATTATGAGGAGTTAGTCCAAACTGGAAAAATGCAAGCTAATTTGGATGATGTTAGGATTGTAGAAAATGGAGTCATGCGAAATTATTATATTGTAAAAGATTACCCTTCGCAGGACTATGCTACAGTATTTTTTGACACAGATATTTTAGCAAGTACAACAGAAACCGATACCTATATGTATTTTGGCAATGATATTGCCGCAAATGCTGAGGCAAATCAACCTAATGAGAGTTTTG
>JAUVXW010000018.1 GCA_030603385.1 Promethearchaeota archaeon
AAATGCCCTTTCCAAAGGGCATCATGTCCGCAACATTTTATATTCTCAATAATAACTGGTGGTTGTTTAAGTACTTTATTTAAAATTTTTATTCCATTCTGTGCAATTTCTAATAAATTTATATTTAAATAATCAAAAACAACATGTAAAATTGGTAAACAACCAAAGAAATATGCAATTTTTCCCTTTTTAGATATTTGATAACCGTCTGGTATTAAATCCGACGATATTTTAAAACCAGAGGGTAGATTTGCTTGTAGTTCAGAAATAATAGTTAAGATTCCATCATGAGTCTCTTCATATTTAATTCCTTGTTTTATTAAAAGTCTTCTGGCTAATTTTATAAATTCTATAAAATCTACATTTTGAGGACAATATTCTTGACAAGTTCTACAAGTTAAGCAAAATCGGAGAACATCATCATTTAAAATCTGTTTACTTGCTCCAAAAGCTGCTAATCGAATCATTTGATGGGGATTTAATATAAATTGTTCACCAACAGGACAACTCGAAGTACATATTCCGCATTGAAAACAAGTTAATAGAGTTTTTGTTTCTTCTGCTTCAGAGATTTCTTTAATTAAATTAGGATCTAAATCAGAACTTTTTATGACATCTTCCATAGCTTTTCAAATCCAATTATTTTTTTTTATTAATCAAATTGATATTTCTAATTATTAAATTTAAATTGAAAAATTTATACTTTCGAATAACACTTTTGGTCTAATTCTGTGAAAATTTAGACCTAATTCCTCTGGTTTATAACCAAACGCTAATGCGGTTAACTCTGAAAGATAGAAAATAGGAAAATCATAATTAGTATTATTTCTCTTATTGAGCTCCCTTTGATTAAATTCATATTGCTGATAACAAGCCGGACAAACTACTGCAACGCAATTAGCGCTGGATTCTTGAATGGCTTTTAATTTTTTATCTATCATTAAAAGAGATAAATCCTTATCAGATTTCTCAACTGGGTTCCCGCAGCATTCTATTTTCAATTCATAATCCACAGACTCAGCACCAAGTACCCTAACAATTTCATCTATGGTTTTTGGTTCAAACGGGTCATCCCAATTTATAGTTTCTGATGGTCTTAAATAATGGCATCCATAATGTACCGCAACCTTGAAGCCATCTAAGGGTTTTTCTACGTAAGCCTTGACTTCATCTAAATACTCGTAAAGCAACTCAGCAAAGTGCTTAACTTCGACTTTTCCATCGTAAGATTTTCCTACTTTCTTTAAAACTTTATTTACTTCTTCTTTTGTCTGAGAATCTTTGTTGATGGCATAATTAACACCCTTTAATGTTTCTACACAACCAGAACAAAAGGATACTACACCACCATTAGTTTTGCAAAGGCTTAAATTCCTCGCTCCTAATGCTAACCAAGTTTTATGATCGATTAATTCAATTCCTGTTGGATCGGGACAGCAGCTAAAACCATCAACATCATTTAATTTAATTCCTAATTTTTCAAACACCTTTCTTGATGAGGTTTCTAAATATGGTAACCTCGCAGGAATCACACACCCCAAAAACAAATCATAAGCCATTTTTTATTCAATCCCCTTTAGAATGTGTTTTTCAAAATTAGTCTCAATTAAGATTTTCTTTATTTCATCAATAGGGGCTGTTTTGATTGTAGGAAGACCTAATTTCTCTCGACGGGTTAAAATTGCTTTAGAATAAGGGATTGCAACTCCATTTTCTAATACTGCTTGACCTTGCGCAATAAAAGCATCAGGTACTTTTCCCCTCTCAAAACATAAGTTTTTAATTAAAGTGAAAATTTCTGTGAGTTCAACTTTTTGAGGGCATAATTCAACACATTTTTGACATGTTGAACATAACCATGAATTTGGTTCTTGTTTCTCCACCAATTTATCTTGCAGACCCAAGATTGCTTCTTCAATAATCTTTCTAGGATTATACTTTCCATTCGTTATTAAAGCAACAGGGCAGCCGCCGCTACAAGTGCTACATTGATAACAATAGCTCAATGAGGCATTGTGTTTCAATACTTCGTTCCGAAACTCAAAATTAATTACACTCATTTTGACAAAAATATCAAATTGTAATTTTATTCCATTGTTTTTAATGGTTAAGTAAATATGATAAATATTTTAAATTTATCAGAAAATTGCTAAAGTAAAACTTCTAAATAAAGTTATATTTTATTACAGAGCTTATTATTTTTCCAATGAATCTATTTTTCTTCTTTATTTTGTTCATTTTAATAATGGATTAATCATTCAATTTCATAAATGTTTGATTTTGCTTGACTTTATTAATAAATATGACTGGATCTAATAATTTGAATAATTGATTTGAATAATTGTGTTCAATTTTCCAAAATTAATGTTCAGATTTAAATATTATCAAATCTATAAATATTATGATGTGCCAGAATTGCAACTGTGATTTCTTTGATAGATGTTCAATTGTAGGTTATATGCCAATTGGTTTTTGTTGTGAAAGCTGTTATTTGTATGATAAATATAAAACATGTTTAAAATCTAAAACTAAAAGTGAAGAGGAAAAAGAACCTAGAATTGAAAGCGTAAGGGAAATAAAATTAATGAATGCTTCAATTGACGGAGAACTTTTAAAAGTTAGACTTACCCAGACGGGTGAAAAAGAAAAAACATTATTAATTGACTTAAAGAAGTATTTAGAATCGTAATTTTAAGTTCTTATTTTTAAACCATTTAATATTGGGCTATTAAATTTTAATTCTGAATAGAAACAACATGAATTTTTTTGCTGGGAAAAAATAATTTAATAAACAATTTATCACATTTATTAACTAGTTTAAATGGTTAAGTATTAATTTGCTGGTTTAGTTTAAAGTTGCCTAAAAAATTAGATTTATTGGATCTTAAAATAATAGAGGAATTAAAGAACAATAGCAGAATTTCATTTAGTGATATCAGTCAGAAGATAGATAAAACTGATGCTACTGTTAGAAGGCGTGTTAAAAAATTATTAGAAGAAGGAGTTATCACACGTTTTACTATTGATTACGACATAGATTCAAAACAAAGCATCAGTGTCACGATAAAAGCTATACCAGATTTCAAAGATATTAAGCGAATTATGAAAGAACTTAAATCAATTGAAGAAATAAAAAATATATGGCGTTTATCAGGTGATTGTGGACTTTTAATGAAAGTTGATGTAGCTTCTATAGATAAGTTTAACCCACTTATTGAAGAAAAGATTTCTCAAATTCAGGGGATAAAAATAATAGAGACCTGCTTCATAACTGATATTATTAAGTGAAAACAGTAAAAATTGTTTTAATTTCATTAAATCATAATATATAGTTTGTTTAATCGAAAATTTGGTGTTTAAAATCGAACAGAAGCTTGCTTTTAAGATCTGTGTTTTTGGAGATGGCGGAGTAGGTAAAACCACTTTGATCAGGAGATTTTCTACAGGAGTCTTCGAGGAAGATCTTAAGATGACAATAGGTGCTGACTTTAGTGTTAAAAATGTAGAAGTAGATGGGAAGCCAGTAACACTACGGATATGGGATTTTGCAGGAGAAGACCGTTTTAGAGTTCTTTTACCAGCTTTTGCTAAAGGAGCTGATGGAGGTATCTTTATGTATGATACAACCCGATTTTCTAGCCTTGGCCAAATTAAAGACTGGTTATCTATTTTCGAATATTTTGTATCTGATGAAAAAGTTAAAATCCCGATTATCATGGTAGGTGCTAAGATAGACCTTGAAGATAAGAGATCAGTAACTTCTGAGGAAGCATTAGAATTATCAGATACTTATGAATTAATAGGTCATTTTGAATGTTCTTCCAAAACTGGAGATACTGTAGAGCAAATTTTCGAATTTATCGCCAAAAAAATGGTAGAGAAAAATCGCTAAGCAATAATTTTCTTTTTCTTTTTCATCATAGCACTTGATACCAATAAATTATATATGGTATTTAATTTTGAATTATAGATTAATCAGCGTATGAACTAAGGGGTAATTTTATGATTAAAGATGTTCGTTTTACTAAAAGTGAAGGAAAAGTTTTAATGCTCGGAAATGAGGCTCTTGTGAGAGGATGCCTTGAAGCTGGCGTTTCCTATGTCTCTCAATATCCAGGTACTCCTACTAGTGATATCGGAGAATATTTCCATCAGGTAATTAGAGATTATCCTGAATTTGGAGAATATTTAGTACACCATTGGGCTGTTAACGAAGCAGTTGCATCCTCGGCTTGTGCTGGAGCGGCTTGGACGGGTTGTAGGAGTTTTAATCCCATGAAACATGTCGGTCTGAATGTTGCAAGTGATGCCCTAAGTGTGATAGCATTAAATGGACCGAACCCTGGGGGAATGGTAATTTCTGTTGGTTCTGACCCAGGTTCATTAGGCTCACACCAAGAACAGAATGAACGGTTTTATGCATGGATGCTTCACCTTCCCACCATTGAACCCCATACACCTCAAGAATGTAAGGATTGGGTTAAATTAGCTTTTGAACTCTCAGAAAAATTTGACTTGGTTATGAATGTTCGTACTTCAACCAGAAGTGCTCATTCAAGAGGTTTTGTAGAACTAGGAACACTTGTAAAAGGTAAGAAAAGTGGAGAATTTATTAGAAATATCCCCAAATACAATTCGTTACCCCCACATGCTATTAATAATCACATCCGCTTATACGAAAGAATTGAAAAACTCCGAGAAATTATTCCAGAATTAGGATTAAATAAAATTATTCCAGGAGATAACAGAGTAGGTATTATAACAAGTGGAATGCCTTTTGGTTATACTATGGAGGCACTCAATCAATTAGAATTAAATGATGTCCCAATATTAAAACTTGGAATGGTTTACCCATTAAATTATGACCAAATAACTAATTATTTGCAAAATCTTGAGAAAGTAGTTATAATTGAAGAATTAGAACCATTTCTGGAAGTGAAAATTGCTGAGATTGCTCATAATCAGAGAATAGATGTTGAAATTTTAGGACAAAATTATTTTCCTAAGTATAACGAATTTTCTACTGGATTAGTAGCAACCTGTTTAGCCAAGATATTTAATAAACAACCAAATGAACAAATGATGAAAGCAATGGATTATTACAATTCATATAAAGAGATAATTCCTAGTAGATTTCCTACATTTTGCGCAGGTTGCCCTGAACGAGCGACACTCTATTCCATATTGAAAGCAACAAATCATTTAGAAAATACCATAATTTCTGGTGATATCGGGTGTTATGTGATGTCATTTTTCCCACCTCAGCAGTGCTCTGACTTAGTCATATGTATGTCGGGGGGAATAAGTGCAGCAATCGGAATGTCTACAAAAACAGATCAAAAAGTTTTAGCCATGATCGGAGATTCCACATTCTTCCACACGGGTATGGCGCCCTTAGCGGAAGCTGTAGGATATAACTCAAATTTATTACTCATTATATTTGAGAACTCATGGACAGCTATGACAGGACATCAAGATGATGTACTCCGTTATCTAATCAATCAAGGATTTTCCATTGAAAAAGTATGCAAAGCTTTTGGTGTACCTTGGTTAAGGGTGGAAGATTCATATAACCCTAAAAAATTAACAAAAAGTATTGAAGAAGCTCTAGAAACTAAAGGATTGAAAGTAATTATAATAAAACGAGAATGTGCTTTACAAGCTCATCGATGGAGAACGTCACAAATTAAAACTCTTCAAGAAAATGACGAAAAAGTTCAGGATATCTCTTATTATATTGGAGGCTGCTCAATGTGCTATGAATGCGTGCGAATATTGAGTTGTCCTGCAATTAGAAGAGTTGAAACTGAAGGAATTGAAGAAATGCAAATAGATCAAGATAGGTGTATAAAATGTGGTGTTTGTTATGAAATATGTCCAAATGGGGCAATAAGAAAGTCAATTATAAATTTATTTGGCGAGGAGGTGCCATTTCGTGAAATTTAAAGAAACAGATATTATAAATATAGTTATAGCTGGAACCGCAGGTCAAGGAGTTATCACACTTAAAAGATTAATTGAATTTGCGGCTCAGAAAGCAGATATTGAGCGAGTCTTTGGAAGCGAATCTTATATCTCATTTCAAGTATAAGCGTTTCATGCACGGACTTGCTCAACGAGAAGGAGCTATTATGAGTCATACACGTTATCAAAAAAAGCTCGATGGAGATGAGAGAAAAAATATACAAAGTTCTCTTATATGCTATGGAGATGCTGATTTGTACATTTGTTTAGAACCAGTAGAAGCTTTAAGACGCGGATTATTTGCTTCTTCTAAAACTTCGTTTGTGATTAATGAACGTGATATTCCAAGTGTAATGGTTACAGCTGATCTAGAACAATATCCTCCCATAGAGGAAATTAGAAATATATTAAATAGATGTTCTAAACAAGTTTATTCCATTAACGCAACAACCTTATCTTTAAAACACTTTCAACAAAATCAATATGTTAATATAATGATGTTAGGTTTTGCAATGATCACTGGGAAATTACCTTTTATAGAGATAGAAGACTTTGAAGAAGTTATTAAGGAATGGTTACGAGAACCTGACTCAAACATTAAAGCCCTACATTTAGGGATAGAAAAAGGAAAAGAAATCATTTCATTCTCAAACGTTAACTAAATCTCCAAATTTACTTAGTTTAATGCGATTTTTAATAAACTAATTAAAGAGGGGGTGGTTATGTTTTTACATGGACATTCATAAGAAAATTGACTTAATTAAGCGAGGCACTGAAGAAATATTAACAGAAGAAAATCTACAACATCTTTTAGAAACAGGAGTTCCACTAAATCTTTATATAGGCTTTGAGATATCTGGTAAAGTTCATCTAGGAACTGGACTAATTTGTATGGCAAAAATTAAAGATTTTATTGATGCTGGAATTTCTTGTTCCATTTTTTTAGCAGATTGGCATAGCTGGATTAATGACAAATTAGGAGGAGATATGGATAAAATTCGAGAAGTTGCTATAGGGTATTTTAAAGAAGGACTTAAAGCAGGGTTACTTTGCGTAGGGGCTGACCCAAACAAGGTAAAATTTACCCTTGGTACAGAATTATATCATAATAATGATGATTATTGGGAAACCGTTATTGATGTCTGTAAAAACACTACTTTAAGCCGAATGCAGAGAAGTATCACAATTATGGGAAGAAAACAAGGAGATAATGTGGATTTTGCAAAATTACTATATCCTGCCATGCAAGTTGCTGATATATTCATTCAAAATATCAATTTTGCTCATGCAGGTTATGATCAAAGAAAAGCTCATGTAATTACTAGGGATGTTGCTTTAAAAATGAAGAAGAATAACCTTGTTGATACTGAAGGTGAAAAAATTAAACCTGTTTGTGTTCATAATCATTTGATTTTGGGCTTACAAAAGCCACCAATCTGGCCTCTTAAAGATGATGAGCAATTACGAGAGCTATGGTCTCAAATGAAAATGAGTAAATCGGTACCCAATTCTGCTGTATTTATTCATGATAATCCTGACGAAATAAAAGAAAAAATAGGATCCGCTTTTTGCCCTGAGGGAAATGCAGTATTTAATCCAATACTTGATTGGACGAAATCAATAATTTTCAGAGAAAAAGACTCTTATTTTCAAGTAAAAAGACCAGTAAAATTCGGTGGAGATATGGAGTTTTATTCATATCAAGAATTGGAAGATGCTTATCTAAATAAAAAGATTCACCCTCTTGACTTAAAAAATAGCGTTTCAAATAAAATTATAGATATATTAGAACCCGCAAGAGAACACTTTGAAAAAGCTAGAGTAAAAAAAATGAGAAATCATATGGAAGAATTAATAGTTACTCGCTGAAGTAGTAAATTCTTTTTGAAATAAATATTTCTTAAATTAGAAGCAAAAATATATTATGTTCTTTTAATTACTTTAACCAATCCTTTTTTTCGGAGCTGTTCCATCATTTTTTCAATTTCTTCTACACTTTTTTGAGCAATCGAAGCAACTTGTTCAATTGTGTTCATACCATCACAAATTTTAAGGACTTTAAATTGCTCTTTTGTAAGCATTCCCAATTGTACTGCCATTGGAGAAATTTCCTTCACAATCACTGGAATTCTCACTTCACCACCTGCTTCTATTGTTTCTGCCCCAATTTCTTCCGTGCTTGGCGATTCACCAAAAAAAGATTTCACTCCAGTGATATCATAATTATCATTAATATAGACATAAATCGTATGTTCTTGTCCAGAAACATCATCTGTGTCTTCCAGATCAGGAGAAGGATTAGCATGCTTATATTCTTTTGTATAAATACCCATTTCAAGACCACTGATAATCTCATTTTTATCTATATTTAATGAAATCATATCTTCACAGATATCACACCACGCCCATGCTTCAATAAGTTGGAAATATTTTCTCACTTTATTTTCTGGCATTGTAATATACTTTAAGGTTAATTGAAATTTATATATTTAATTTATATGCAAACTAGAGTATTGATTAATTTAAATTTTGATTTATATTTTCTTTATTGATAATTAAGTAAATTTTAAACTGTTAACTATATATAAGTTTTTTACTCAAGGCTAATCAAAAAGAATTAAAGTTATAATATATTTTAAAATCCAAGCTTTATTAAATTCATATTTGATTACTTCATGAGCTCTTATAGAAAGAATACCTGTTTTGGTTGTGGGAGGCCTATAACTCCATTCGAATCTGCTGTGCACTTTCCTTGTCCTCAATGTGGAGATGTTACTATTTGGAGATGTGAACGCTGTAGAGTATCAGGAAACTCCTTTCGTTGTTTAAAATGTGATTTTGAAGGACCTTAGAGAAATAAATAGGGTATTTGATTATAATGGGAGAATTTATAGCTTTAATTGATGTTGTTCCAGAAGATACAGATGTTAATTTTGATGTCTTTGTAGGTAAATTAAAAGAAATATTACCTGAGACTTGTACTCTCGAACGTTATGATATACTTCCCGTTGCATTTGGTTTGAACAAAGCGAGGGTAAGAGTGAGATATCCTGAGGAATGGGGTGGTACAGATAAGCTTGAGGAATTGTTTGGTCAAGTTGAGGGTATACAAGGTATAGAAGCTATTGCTTTTTCAAAAGCATAAAATATCTCTGTTTTTTTTAACCTGTTCTTTTAAATAGTTTATCTAATTCATTGTATGACAGGAACCTTAAAGTAGGCCTTCCATGAGCACAATGATAAGAATCTTTACAGGCTGCTAAATCTATAAGTAGATTTCGTATGTCATTTAAGGATAAATCATCTCCTCCTCTAATAGATTTATGACAAGCTAGATAGTTAATAATTTCTTCTTTTACTTCTTTGAAGCTTTTATCCTTTCCTATTTCAGTAATATCACTAATAATTTCTTTAATAATATTAATATCAGGAAGTTTATTCATTATTGTAGGGATTTCTCTCAAAATAAAAGTATTTCCCCCGAAATGTTCAAAATCGAACCCAATCTTCTTAACTTCGTTTAAATTATCTTCTAAAAATATCTTATCACTAGGCGAAACATCAATTTTTAGGGGTTGGATTAATTTCTGTTTACTTACTTTGGCATTATCATACGCATTCAGAAGGTTTTCTTTTTTTATCCTTTCTGATGCTGCATGTTGATCTAAAATAAAGATTCCCTCTTCATTATTTTCATTAACTCCTTCTAAAACAATGTATATTTTATTTTGTAATTGGCCTGTATAAGAAATTAAACGAATTTTTGGAAAATCATTCGAAGTTATGTATTTTCCTCTAATATAAGAGTCAGGTAAAGATTTTTTTCCGAATTTTTTTTCAACTACTTGATCCATTAGATCTAATTGGACGCCGTCTACAATTACTTCTTTTTCGTCTTCTAATATCTCCTGTATCTCTTCTAAGGATTCTTCGATATCACCTAATTCTCTTTCATTTTTTGGAATGAAACCATCTAATTCAGTAGAGATATATTTTGCTTCTTTATCTATAAATTTTTCTTCAATAAAACCTCGTATTATGTTGTATACCTTATTGTATAATGCCTCTTCTTTTTCAAATCTAACATGGAGTTTTTTTGGATGAACATTAAAATCTAAAACCATTGGGTCAAGTTCCAGAAATAATACAAAAAAAGGGTATTTATTTATCATCAGAGTTCCTTCATAAGCTTCCTTTATTGCTCTAAATAAGACATCACTAATAACATAACGATTATTAATGAATAAGCTTGAATAATTTCTACTTTTTTTAGCAATTTGTGGATGTCCTAATAATCCATACATTTTTATAAAAGGATCTTTTTCAATATACTCTACTGATTCCATAAATTTAGCGATTTTTCTTCCATAAATATGAAATACTGTCGTTTTTACATCATTATTAACAGGACAGTTTAAAATATCTAAATCATTATGACGATAAATGAAATGGAGTTTAGGGAATGCCAACGAGTATCTTTGCATGAAGTCTGTAATATGGCTAAGTTCTGTAGAATCTTTCTTTAAGAATTTCTGCCTTGCAGGGATATTATAAAAAATTTTTTTAACCTTGATATTTGTTCCTACTTGGCATGAAACTTCTTTTTTACTTATAACTTTTCCTCCTTCTATATTTAATTGCACACCCCTTTCATTCTGGCTAGTTCTTGAAATAATCTCAACTTGACTTACGGCAGCAATACTCGCAAGTGCCTCACCTCGAAATCCTAAAGTAGAAAGGGTATCAAGATCTTCAATACTCCTAATTTTACTACTGGTATGTCTTTCAAATGCAACTTCTATATCTTCAGGTGAAATACCTAAGCCATCATCAATTACTTGTATTAAAGTTTTACCTGCTTTTCTGACAATCACTCTTATTTCTTTTGCTCCAGCATCAATACTATTTTCAATAAGCTCTTTCACAATATTAGCAGGCCTTTCAACCACTTCCCCTGCGGCTATTTTTTCAGCATCCAATATCTTTCTTATTTTCGCATATTTCACAATCATATCAAAGTTTCTACAATTTTTCTTCAAGGAATTTATAATTCTTTAAACCTATTATATTTCACATTACAATCAAATTTAAAATAATACTCTATTAAGGTTTAAATAAATCTTACTCAAAAGCCTATAAGTAAGTCTTTTAAATTTCCTTTAATATATAAAAGTAATTTACATAGGAACAAAAACGGGAAATTAATAATTAGTTATGAGTAATGAGAAAGAATATCCAATTCACAAGTATTTCATTTTCATTTTTGTAGCAATCACAATTTCTTTTATTATTTTGAGGGTAATCTTATATTTCTTTGAAATTTCACCTTGGATAGAAGAAACAAAAGATGTTGATTTTAAAATCTTATTAGAGGGCATGGAAAACGGTCTAATTGATTTCTATGACCCTATAACCACATCCGATTGGCCTCCGTATTATCTTTATTTTTGGTATTATTTATTTTTCTATATATTCATTATTCCTACAGAGGGTTTAATAGGTGTGTATGTTTGGGATGTGTTAAGATTGATTTTAATAATTTTAGTAATAAAAGAATCGCCTAAAGTGTTTAAAAATAAAAAAGATTTGCTCATTTTTTATATATTCGGTACAGTCGGCTATAGTATCGATGCCTATTATAATAATGTAAATTTCCTAATTGTATTCCTTTTGTTTTATTCATTTGTATATTTAGAAAAAGACAAAAAATGGATTGCTGGTATTCTCTTTACTCTTGCGTCTTTTAAAATAACTGCGATTTTATTTGTTCCTGTTTTATTGATAGCTAGAAAAATTAAATTTAAGGATCTCATCTACTATTTAATCCCTTTTGCAATTATATGCATTCCATATATGATTTTTCCTGATTACTTCTTTCAAATGGTAACAAATTGGGGTCACAGTGATGCTGAAATTCAGGGAATTTTAATTATTGATTCAATTATTTGGAAAGCTTTACAACCTTCTCATTTAATGTTTATAGCTCTATTATTGATAATCTTTTTAGAAAATATTAAAACCGAAGAGATGAAGAACCTTTACCGGATAATTCTAGTTTCAATAATAACGCTATATTATATTTATCTGACTACGGTCGTTTTTATCCTTCCTGTCGTTTTAGGTTAGATATATTTCTCTACTTTCTTTTTGAGTTCAATTATTTTCTCTTTTAAATTATCAGGCGGTAGGCTATCTATATCTAATTCTTTAAGATTATTTTCCAAATTGAATAGGTTCTCATTCATTTTTCTTTCTTTATAGAAGGTTCAAATAAACTTGTTTGCACATATTTTTTCTTAGCTGAAGCTTTACTTTGAGAAGCTTTTGCTTCATTTGCTTTAATTTTAGTATCTAATTCCTTCATCTCATTTTTCTTTCTGGCTAGCTCTTTTCCTTTTCTTGTTAATTCCTCATCTGAAATTTCTAATTTCTCTTTGATCAAATTTAATTCCGAGTTTAATTTTTCAAGTTCATGTTTTTTGCCATTAATAACTTTATCATAATATTTACCTGAGGAAACTTTATTGCCATTTTCTCTAACTGTCGTTCTGAAAGGATCCTTTTCTTCTATTTGTTCAAGAAGCTCAAATGCCCTTATAATAACATCATCAGGAATCCCTGCTAATTTTGCTACATGAATTCCATAGGATTTATCAGTACTGCCAAGTTTTAATTCTCTAACAAAATTAATACTACCATCATCATTCTCAATTATATCTAAATGATAATTTTTTACTCTTGGTAAGTTTATTTCTGTTAATTGATGATAATGAGTGCTAAAAAGAGTTTTAATATTTAATTGATTAAGTTTTTCAAGAGTAGCCATTGCGATACTCTGCCCATCACTTGTACTAGTTCCTCTACCCAGTTCATCGATAATTATCAGGCTTTTTGGCGTGGCATAATTTAAAATTTTAGCTGTCTCAGTCATCTCAATCATAAATGTACTTAATTTTCTCGCTAGATCGTCTGAAGCTCCGATACGTGTAAAAATTTGATCGATTATTCCAATCGTGGCAGATTTTGCAGGAACAAAGCACCCCATTTGCGCAATTATACAAATTAAGGCCACTTGTCTGAGATAAGTACTTTTACCCGCCATATTGGGGCCTGTAATAATTAATAATTGATTAGTTTCATTATCTAAGAGACAATCGTTGGGAATGAATTTTTCAGTGATATTCAATTGTTCGACAACGGGATGTCTTCCCTCCTTAATAATAATTTTTGAATCATTATTAACAATTGGTCTGCAATAATCATATTTCTCAGCAATTTCAGCAAAACAAGCTAGAACATCTATTACCGCAATATTTCTAGCTGTTTCAAGGATATTTTCTGTTTCTTTCTCTACCTTACCACGTATCTCATTAAAGATCTCAAATTCTAAATTACCAATTTGTTCTTCAGCATTCACGATTTTTTCTTCTAATGTTTTCAAAATCTCCGTTGTAAATCTTTTTGCATTTTTTAAGGTTGCTCTTTCTACATAATCCTCAGGCACTTTGGAGATTATTTGTAAAGTTCTCAATGTTATTTCAATATAATATCCAAGAATATTGTTAAAACCCACTTTGAACCCTGAAGTCAAATTCCACCTTTTTCTCTGCTCTTCTTCATATTTTAAGACATATTTTTTTCCATTATTAAGGATATCTCTCAGCTTATCAACGTCCTCATTAAAGCCATCTTTGACAATATTACCTTCTCTAATCGTGGTTGGGGGGTTTTCTTTGATTGTATTTTCAATAAGATCTTTAACTTTATTAAAAGGTTTAATGTTCTCCATGAATTGTGAAATTTCAGGTATATCTGCTTTTACTAAAATTTCCTTAATTTTTGGGATTTTTTCTAATGAGTGCTTAATATTAATTAAATCGCGTGCATTAGTTCGTCCAGAATAATTTAGTTTATTAATAATTCTTTCAAGATCACCTAATAATTTTAATTCTTCCCTTAAATCAGATCTCAGAAAGATATCATCCTTAAATTTCTGAACTATTTTTAGTCTGTCGTTAATTTGGTTAATGTCAGTTAACGGTTGCAAAATGAATTTTCTCAACAACCTTGCTCCCATAGGTGTATGAGTGTGGCTGAATACACTATATAAGGTAAAATCTTTACCTTTTTCCCATAAGGAATGAATTAACTCTAAATTTCTCTGGGTTATATAATCTAAATGTAAAATATTTTTCTCTTGAATTACATTAATCTTAAATATGTTTGGTACAATATCTCTCTGGGTTTCCTTTAAAAAAGCTAAAAGTCCACCCGCAGCCTGAATTGCCAACTTTTTTCCTTCTAATCCAAAACCTTCTAAATTAGAAACTTTGAAATGGCGTGTTAAAAGAGTATATGCTTCATCATAATTAAAAACATATTCTTCATATGTTTTTATAATTGCATCTGTTAAATCAGTTAATATGAGGAAAAATCTTTCATCTTGTTTGAGTTCTTGAGGAATAATTAATTCAGCAGGATCATATTGGGAAAAGATGCTGAGTAATCTCTCTTGAGGATTTTCCTCTTTAGTAGAAAACTCAACAGTCGCAAATTCTCCAGTCGAAATGTCTGTAAACGCAACAGCAAAACCTGTTCTTTCTTTAATCATCGATGCCAGATAATTATTTCTATTTGCGTTTAACATATTAGGTTCGATAATAGTTCCTGGAGATAAGATTCGAGTAATTCCCCTCTTTACAATCCGACCTTTTACTGTTGCTGGATCTTCTAACTGATCAACTATTACTACAGTTTGATTAAGATTTATAAGATTATTAAAATAGTTATGACCTGAATGGTGTGGGATTCCAGCCAATGGTACATCTCCTCTTTTTGTCAATGTGATCCCTAAAAGTTTTGAAATTCTTTCAGCATCATCATAGAAAAACTCGAAGAAATCACCCATTCGATAGGAAATTAGGTAATCTGAAGGAAATCGTTTACGAATAGAGTACCAATGCTTTAACATAGGAGTTAGTTTCTTTTCGTTTATTTCCTTCATAATTAGCTCATTTAAGAGTTAGGCGATATTATTACTACATATAATCCATTATAACAGTAATTTTATATTAACTGTATTTGTTAAAATTTTAATAACAATAACAAATAAGATAATTAGGTTTTTTATTATTCCTCAGACTCTTCCAAAATATCATGAAACAATAATATAAATTTGATACTCAAATCCAAGGATAAATTCACTCAACATATTTATATCCTAATTTTTCTTGTAGTTTTCGTTAAGAAACGTAAAATAAATAAATATTTTCCTCTTAAGATAAAATAATTTTAGAATTCATATTGATGATTTTTTATGCCAGAAAAAATTAATTTAGCTATTGTTGGTATAGGTAA
The DNA here is from genome assembly GCA_030603385.1 of Promethearchaeota archaeon. Taxonomy (GTDB): domain Archaea; phylum Asgardarchaeota; class Lokiarchaeia; order Sigyniarchaeales; family SOKP01; genus Loki-b32. The sequence goes on from JAUVXW010000018.1 coordinate 15,322, forward strand.
TGCCGCATCTGCTTTAATCCAAGGTATTGAATATTATAAAGACGGTTCAAACGATAGTGGATTACTCCGTCCAACTCTTGCGGGATACCATGTCTCTGATATTGAAATTGTTGCTGCTGTAGATATTTCAGAAAAAAAAGTAGGGAAAAACGTTACCGAAGCGATTTATGAAAATGAATTAGATATTTTGGTTGATTTTCAAAATGAAGTTAAAATTCCTGTTGTAATGGGAAACATATTAGATGGTGTTATTGTTGAGACTGAAAGAAGTATCAATCCAGCAAATGTCGCGTCTAAGGATATTGCAGAATATTTTAGATCAACTAGAGCAGAAATAGTTTTATGTTTATTACCTTCTGGGGCAGATAATGCGGTCAAATTCTATGCAAATGAAACTATTAAGGCTAAATGTGCTTTTATTAATGCTACTCCTACAAAAATTGCAACTGATAAGGAATTTGCTAAAAAATTTGATGATAGTGGTTTACCGTTAATTGGAGATGACTTACAAGACCAGTTTGGTGCAACAATTTTGCATAAAATGATCATTCAACAGATGTTAGATAGAGGAATTGATATAAAAGAAAGTTATGCCCTCGATGTAGGTGGTGGTGCTGAAAGCTTAAATACAATTTATCGAGCACGAGAGATTAAACGAGAAATCAAGAGCATGTCTGTGACAGGTGCATTAAATATAGATGTCCCAATTGTTGCAGGTACTTCTGATTGGGTGGAATTTCTTAATAATAAAAGGAATTCCATGCTCTGGATTGTAGGGAAAGGATTTTTAGGTTCTGATATCATAATGGATATTAAGATTCAAACTGAAGATGGGCCTAATGGTGGTTCAGTATTAGCTGATGTGATTCGAGCTACTAAAGTGGCTATAAATCAAGGTGCTAAAGGTTCTATAGATGAAATTTCTGCATATGGATTCAAAAATCCACCAAGATCTATGAAAAATCCAGCAGAAGCTAATAAAAACTTAGCTAACTTTATTTTAGGAATAAATAGGAGGAATAAAATCCATGAAAGATAATTCTGGAAAAAAAGAAATTCGAGTTGCTTTAGCGGGGCTTGGAAATTGTGCATCTGCCTTAATTCAAGGTATTGAATACTACAAGAATGTCAAGGAAGAAGATCTATACATTAACGGTATAATGAATCCAAGTATAGGTGGATATCTACCTCGCCATATTAAGGTAGTTGTTGCTTTTGATGTAGCTACAACAAAAATAAATAAAGATATTTCAGAAGCAATATATGCTGAGCCCAATTGCTGCCAAATGATTATAAAACCAGATGAAATGCCTAAAACTGACGCTTTATGTTTTCCTGGTCCTATTTCAGATGGATGTTATGAAAGTAAAGATGGTCGTATATCCACTTTCGATTACTTTAAGGCTTATGATGAGAGCAAAGTAAAACCTGTTAATATCGCTCAGACATTAAAAGACAAGGGGGCAGAAATTTTAATTAATCTTTTACCTGTTGGAAGCCATAAAGCCTCTAGAATCTATGCTCAAGCGGCTATTGATGCAGATTGTGGATTTATAAATGGCATACCTGAGTTTATTGTTTCTGAGCATATCGAAGGTGATCAAGACTGGGTTGCTGAATTTGAATCAAAGGGATTGCCTTGTGCTGGAGATGATATCAAGTCCCAAGTAGGGGCTACTCTAACACATAGAGTTTTAGCCAAGATGTTTCTAGATAGAGGAGTAGTTATTAATGATACATATCAATTAAATATAGGGGGAAATGGTGATTTTTATAATATGAAATTCGAAAATCGTTTAAGAACAAAGCGAAAATCTAAAACTTCTGCAGTCGCTTCGGTTCTCCCATATCCCATTAATTGTCGAATTGGGCCAAGTGATTATGTTCCTTTCCTTGAAGATAAAAAGGTTTGTTATATAAGGATAAATGGGACTACTTATGGTAATTTACCATTAGTCATGGATGTAAAACTTCGGGTTGAGGACTCCCCAAATTCTGCTGGAGTTTTATTAGATATAATTCGGGTCATGAAACTTGCATTAGATCGAGGAATTTCCGGACGATTAGAAAGTATTAGCTCATTTAGTTTTAAACACCCTCATCTTCAACCACCTTCAGACGTAATTGCTAAACAATGGGTTGCTGAATTTATCGAAGGCAAACGTGGGAGATAAGCCTAACATTCTTAAAGGAGAAAAGTTTATTTCAGATGCTTTTCTAGCCACACGTACATATCTTGATATACTTGAGCTCTTCCTTTTTCATTCCATAGCTCATGAAGAAATCCTGCGTATTCTTTGTAGGTTTTATCTTTGCTCCTAACTTTATTGAAGAATTCTTCTGCTTTTTTCGTATCAACTATTTTATCATTGCCAGCTTGCATTATTAACACAGGACAAATTAAATTAGAGGCATTTTCCATGGCCCATTTTGTATATTTATCAATTTCAGAAGCAGATTTAGCCGAAATAACATCAATTTTATGTTTATCAGCAATATGACTTCTTAATATTTTTAAATCGCTTGTTAATTGATTTTGATCAATTTCATTATTTAAAATCTTATTAGGTGATAATTTTGATATGGTGTTTGATATTGATTTGATAACTTTTTTACCTATTGATAATTTCATAAACATTCCTAATAATGGTGAAGAAATCAGTACTCCTGGTAATGCAGGGTGATTAATGGCAAAAATCAAGCTGATTAAACCTCCAAAAGAATGGCCCATTAAAAAGATTTTCTTATCTTTTGCAACCTCACGGACTGTATCCATAAATAAAACGATATCTTTTTGGATATGGTCCATACTATCAATGTGTCCAGGAATCTCACCAGTATTTCTATAATGTCCTCTAAAATCATATGCATAGACAGCATATCCTTTCTCTGTTAAATATTCAGCAGGCAGTTTCAATCTATCAGAATGAGTACCCCATCCATGAAAGGCAATTATGTAAGCTTTGATTTCCTCATCATCAGGTAACCAATATTGATAGAATAATTTTTTTAATTCTCTTCCTTCAAAAAAACCCTCTACATTTTTCATTGCTTTATCACTTCAAATATTAATTAGAGAGAAGTTAGATAAATTATAATTAATAATATTAAAACTCTCTTATTATAATTGCTTTTAATTATTCTAAGATTTTGTGTTCTTTAAATAATATTACTCATAAAAGAAATTTAAAAAAATTTTATATTATTCGGTAAACTTCATAATAAATAGCAAATATTCAATTTTCTTTGGCTTTTCATATGAAAGAAACTGAAAAATTAGAAATCAGTATCCATGGAAGAGGGGGAATGGGAGTAGTTACATGTGCAGAAATAATTGCAGAAGCAGCGTATTTAAGTGGTAACTTTGCTGATGTGCATGCATACCCTTCATTTGGAGCTGAAAGAAGAGGTGCTCCTGTTCAAGCATATGCTAAGCTTTCTCGAACAGACACTATTTGGGATAGAGCTCAAATAGAAAACCCTAATATCTTGATAATATTTGATGAAACTGTATTAAATCAAGAAATAACTTCTTCCCTTAGACAAGGGGGTATATTCATTATTAATTCAGAAAAGGATCCTAAATTTTTTGTAGAGAAGTATAAAATAGGTAGTGAGTCAAAAATTGTTATCGCAGATATTAGTAAATTAGCAATAGAGAAAAATCTTACAATTGATGGAAATCCAGTTATCAATACGCCAATCTTAGGATTGCTTTCTAAAGCACTTCCAGATTTAAATTTAGATAATTTAAAAAAAGTTGTTATTAAACGTCTGGGCGAAAAAGTTGGCACGCTGAACTATGAATTAATAGAAAAGGGATACAATTTAGCTAAAATACTATAAACTGAATTAAAAATATAATCACTTAATTAAGCGGTAATTTAACAATAAAAGTGCTTCCTTTACCTCTCCCTTCTGATTCCGCTCTAATATAACCTCCATGTAAATCAACAATTTCTTTTGATATAAATAATCCAAGTCCTGAACCTTGGATATCAATATATTCTAGTCCTTCTTCATATCTCTCTATTTTCCCGAATCTAGTGAAAATAATACTCATTTCTTCCTCAGTTAAGCCAATTCCAGTATCATTCACAGAAAACTCAACCCAATCTTCGTTTTCTGATAAAATTATAGTTATTTTTCCATTAGGAGGAGTATTCTTTATGGCATTTAGAAGTAAATTGGTAATTACTTGTTCAATTCTTAATCTATCTATTTCAATATGGATATTTGAGGGAAGTTCTAATATAAGACTCAAATTTCTTTCTTTTATTAAAAATCTCATTTCTTCTGAACTTTCCTTAATTACTATTGTGAGGTTCGTTAATTCTTTTTCTAGCTTAAGTTTATTATATTCTATTCTTGTAATGTCTAACAAATTATCAACTAGAAGATTTAACCTTTCTCCACCTTTTTGAATCATTTGAATTAATTCTAATACATCTTCTCCTAATTTATCTTTAAATACATCTAGTAAAAGCTCAGAACTTGCGAAGACCAACACAAGGGGTGTCTTTAACTCATGAGAAACTCTTGAAATTAAATCCTTTCTTAATTGATCTAATTCTTTTAATTTTTGGATTTCTTCCTTTATTAAGAGATCTGCTTCCTTCCGTTTAGTTATATCATGTAAAATTACTTGGACTAAAGTTTCACTCCCTAATTTTACTAAGGATGCTTGAAGATTTGCCCAAATTAAACATCCGTCTTTTTTATACAATTGAATATCTATACGGTGTATCACTTCTCCTTTTATAAATCTATCAAATAAATCAATTAGCATCGGAAGAAAATCCGGATGAATAAATGTAAGATCTTTAAATTTTTTACCTTGTAAATCAATTCTGTTATATCCCACTAATACTTCAGCAGCAGGACTACTATCAATTATTTCACCTTTTGAATTAATTAAAATTATAGCAAATGGTGAGTCTTCAAATAAATATCTATATTTTTCCTCAGATTCTCTTAATTTCTGCTCCGCTAGCTTCTTCTCAGTAACATCATTTCCAATCCCTAAAACGGCATAGATTTTTTCATTTTTTTTAAATGGAATAGCATAGGTTTCAACATATATAAATTTCCCTTCTTTAGTTTTAAGCTTATATTCACTGCGTTCTGATTGTTTTCCCGTTTTTCTAATTTCATTTGTAACTTTTATTGCTTTCATTAGATTCTCTCTATCTAGTAAATCTATGAAAGAAATATCTGGAATTTCATCTCTTTTAAATCCTAACTTTTTTAATGCGACATTATTAGCATCCAGAAAATTTCCTCTCAAGTCATTAACATAAATTAAATCTAAAGAAAACTCAAATAGATCCTTATACTTTTCTCTTATCTCTTCCTTGTTAAATTTCATTTAAGACTCACATTTTTCATAAATTTGATTTAGCACTACTTGGAAAATGGTAACTTTATTATAAATGTACTTCCTTTATTTCTCCCTGCTGATTCCGCCCAAATTTGACCCTTATGTAAGTTAATAATCTCTTTAGAAATAAATAAACCAAGACCAGAACCTTGAATGTCTATAAATTCTAATCCTTCTCCATATCTTTCTATCTTCCCAAACCTAGTAAATATTCTATCCATTTCCTCTCGAGTTAAACCAATACCAGTATCATTGACAAAAAATTCAACCCAATTTCCTTTTCTATATAATTTTATCAAAATTTTTCCATTAGGTGGTGTATTTTTTATAGCATTGGATAAAAGATTTAGAACTACTTGTTCAATTCTTACTTTATCAAGGTTTATAATTAATTCATTAGGAAGTTCAAGTTTTAAATCTAATTTCCGCCTTTTTATTAAATACATCATTTCATTAGCGCAATCTTGGATTATATCACTTAAATTAGTTAAATCTGTTATTAATTCAAATTTATCATACTCAATTCTAGTAATGTCAAGTAGGTTGTCAACTAAATATTTTAATCTTGAACCTCCTTTTTCAATCATCTTAATTAATTCTTTACTCTCCTCATTAATCTCATCTTTAAATAGTTCTAAAAGTAACTCCGAGGCTCCACAGACAGAAACAAGTGGTGTTTTTAATTCATGAGAAACTCTTGAGATTAAATCTTTTCTAATTTGATCTAGCTCTTTTAATTTTTGAATCTCCTCTTGTACTAGAAGATCAGCCCTCTTCCGATCTGTTATGTCATGAAGAATTGCTTGAACTAAGAAATTCTCACCTAATTTGATTAAAGTTGTTTGATAATTAATCCAAACTAGATCTCCATTCTTTTTATAAAACTCTGCATCGAAAGGAGGTAAAATTTCACCTTTTAGTAATTTTTTAAATCGTTCAAGCATCATAGGTAAATAATTTGGATGAATTGTTACAAGATTCCTATACTCATGACCTATTAATTCTTCTATATTATATCCTAATAATTTTTCAGTTGCAGGATTACAATAAATGATTTTACCTTTTTGATCGATAAGAGCTATTGCAAATGGCACAGATTCAAATAGGTTACGATATCTACTTTCAGATTCCTTTACTTTTTGCTCCAAATCAAACTTTTCAGTGATATCTGATATTAATCCTTGAATCTTAATAGGCTCACCATCAATATTCTTAATTAAATGGGAGTTTAGCTGTAAAATAATATTTTGACCATTCTTTTTTTGTGAGTGTACAATATAATTCTTGATAAATCCATCTTCTTCTAATTTTTTTAAATAATCATCACGCTCACTCGGATTTTGCCAAAACTGCTTCACATTTATTTTTGATAAATCTTCTGTAGGTCCAAAACCTAATAAATAGCTAAATGCAGGATTATAATTTAACAAATCACCTTCCCAATTTACCTGATAAAATCCTAAATCTAATTTATTAATCATATTTCGATATTTTTCTTCAGATTCTTTTAGCTTTTGTTCAGATTGCTTCCGAATTGTTATATCACGAACTTCTCCTTGAATGAATTTCTTTCCACCTATAGTAAAAAGACTTGAGGATACTTCAGCAGGAAAAATTTCTCCGTTTTTCTTTTTAAAGTTAATGTCAAACCTTACAAAACCTTTTTTCGAAATTTCTTCAAAAGCTTTTTTTGATTCTACAAGTTCACTTATTGGATGTAGTTGGGTAATGTTAAGAGATAAGATCTCTGCTTTTGGATATCCAAAATGATCTAATACTTTCTGATTAACATCTATTATTTTACCTTCTAAATCATGTAAAAAAATTCCATCATTTGAATGTTGAAAAAGATTACTGTATTTTTCTTGGGATTCTTCCAATTCTTTTGTTCTCAATCTAACTTTTTGAGTGAGTTCAATCTTAAATTTCTCCTCTAAATCTTCTTCTTTCTTCCTCTCAGTAATATCTCGTACTATACCATAAAAACCTCTTTTTCTGCCTTTAGGATTATACTTTAAATATACTGAAGTTTCAAAAAACGCTTTTTCTCCATTTTTTCTAATAACAGGAAACTGAAATATATTCTGCTGAATTTCTGTTCTAAACACCTTATTAAAGGTTTTAAAAACTAAATCACGCGTTTTCTCTTCAGTAGTTATAATATAATTTTCTTTTAACAATTCTTCCTTTGAATATCCAATAAATTTACATAGAGCATCGTTAACATACGTAAAATTTCCTTTCAGATCAACTTCATAATATCCTTCTTTAATGTTTTTGATTATACTTTGATATTTTTCTTCTGAATCTTTTAATGTAAGTTCAGTGAGTTTTTTTTCTGATATGTCTTTTGAAATTAAAAGAACTCTTTTACCTTTCTTCCTATCTTCTAATAGCTTAATCTTCACTTCAAACCAGACTTTCTTACCATCTTTATGGTAGATTTGTATATCAACTATTTTTTCGTCAGTATAATCAATCTTTTTAAGGATTTCTTGTATTTTATTAATACCCTTAATATCGATGAAGTGATTAATGTTCTTGCCAATTAAATCTTCATTTGAATATCCTAATAGTTTTAAATAGATTTTTTCATTTACAAATTCAATTTCAAGGTTCAGATTTATAATACAGATTAAATCATTTACGGTATTGGATAATAATAAATAATTTTCTTTTGAAATTTCCATGTCAATCCCTAAATCCATCCTTTTTTTATAACTTATATAAAAGAAACACAATACTCGAAAGGTTATACAACATTAAGAAACTGTATAACTTTTACTTATTAGACTAATGATATATTAAGTATTTATTTTTAATTTAAAAAAAAGTAATATCAAATTATTCTCATGTTCTACATATCATTCTTGATAAATTAAACGAAATCCTCCAACATTCTTTATTTTTATAAATAATAAGAATTAAAAATTTGCTTACGTTTGATTTTATACAAGAATCTGATATTAAATTAATTTTGATGAATAGATGACAGGCTCGAAAAAAAAATATCAAAAAATATTAGGCTCAGTTCAGAAACCTGTTATTGGGGAAGCAGGTCAAACAGGAACTTGGAGTTCAAAAAAACCAATAATTGATTTAAAGAAGTGTATACCCGTTAAATCCGGAAAACCTAGTTGTTTTAATTGCTGGCTATATTGTCCAGAAGCCGTAGTCTCTAGAACAATTCCACCTCAAATAGATTTTAATTACTGCAAAGGATGTGGTATCTGCATGGAAGAATGCCCAGTTAAAGCAATATCAATGGAGGAGGTGAAAAATGAATGACACTTACTGAAAATGAAGAATCAACTACCGATGAAAATATCATGATTTTGACAGGAAATCACGCTGCTGCACACGCATTTAGACAAGCAAAAGTAGGTGTTGTTTCTGCATATCCAATCACACCTCAAAGCCCAGTAGTTGAAAAAATTGCTGAATTTATAGCTGAAGGTAAACTAAAAGCAAGATTTGTAAAAGTTGAATCTGAACATAGTGCGATGGCCGTTCTATGTGCTGCCTCTGTTACGGGATCAAGAGTATGTACAGCAACTTCTGCTCATGGTTTAGAATTGATGTATGAAATGTTACCTTGGGCTTCAGGGAATAGATTACCAATAGTTCTTAATTTAGCGACTAGGAGCTTAGGAGCCCCTTGGTCAGTTTGGACAGACCATCAAGATTTTATAACAATTAGAGATGTTGGATGGATTCAATTGTTTTGCGAGAATAATCAAGAAATCTATGATACCAACCTTCAAGCATTTAAGATTGCAGAAGATTCAAGAGTTCTCCTACCTGTAGCCTGTGCTTACGACGGTTATGTGCTTTCACACACGGCAATGCCAGTAAAGTTAGAAATACAAGAGTTAGTAGATAAATTCTTACCACCTCTCAATCATCATATTAATTTGTCTGATATTTCTACTGTTAAAGGAATTGATCCGGTAACCACACCTCAAGTTGTTAAGCGAGATGAGGGTGTCGTTCCAGGATATTATGAATATAGATATGCATTGCAAAAAGCATTAGAGAATTCAATTGATATCATTAAAGAAGTTCACAATGATTTTGCTAAAAAGTTTGGAAGATCTTATGGAAATGGTATATATAAAGCAATTCGAACGGATGACGCAGATATTATAATCTTTGGGATGGGATCAGTAGCATCACAATCAAGAGTTGCTGTAGAAAAACTTAGAACTGAAGGTCTAAAAGTTGGCTTACTGAGTCTGAAATTATTTCGTCCCTACCCTGCAGAGGAACTAAGAGAATTTTTCAAGGATAAAGAAAATATTATAGTATTTGATAGGGACATTGGATATGGATATGAAGGTACTTTATCATATGAATTAAAAGCAGCCCTTTACGGATTGAAAAATCGACCAAATATCAAGGGTTTTATTGTTGGATTAGGTGGAAGAGATGTTAAAACAGAACACATAATAACTGGTGTTTATAAAGCTTTGGATGAATTTAAGAAGGGGATCTTTACAAATAAAACAGACTTTTTAGGATTAAGATTAGAAGAATTGGAAGATTATGATGAAGAAACTTATTTTAAAGGAGGATGAGAGATAATGGTAAATGTAATGGACATTCCTGAGGAAGAATATATTTTTCCTGGCACACGCGCATGTGCGGGTTGTGCTATGGCGTTAATATATAGGATCGCACTAAAAGCTCTTGGTTCTAATACAATCGTAACAGTTCCTGCTTCTTGTTTAACCGTTCTCCATGGAATGCAAGGTTTTTGTACTACAAAGATTTCTGTTTACCATACTCCATTCGCAACTACAGGTGCATCTGCATCTGGTATCTTAGCATCATTAGAGGATAAAGGCTTAGCAGATGAAATTACTGTCCTTGCTTTTGCAGGTGACGGCGGAACAGCTGATATTGGAATACAAGCTCTAAGTGGTGCTGCAGAAAGAGGCACAAATTTTATTTATGCCTGCTATGATAATGAAGCTTATATGAATACAGGAGTCCAAAGAAGTGGATCAACGCCAATAGGTGTCCAAACAACAACAACACCAGAAGGAAAATTAGTTCATAAAAAAAATATGCCCAAAATTTTAGAAGCTCACGGGATTCCATATGTCGCTACTGCCAATGCCGCATACCCACTTGATTTATATGAAAAATTTAAACGAGCAAAGGATATAAAGGGTCCAAAATATATTCATATATTATCGCCTTGTCCTCCTGGTTGGGGATATAACCCAAAAGATACAATGTTAATTGGTAGGCTAGCAAATGAAACAGGATTTTGGCCTCTTTACGAAGTTCTTGATGGAAAGTTTGAGCTGTCAAATTCAAGTAAAAGATATTTAGACTCCTCGAAAAGAAAACCAATAACAGATTATTTGAAAGCTCAAAAAAGATTTAAATCAATCGATGAAAAGATAGTAAAAACTTATGAAAAATATATTGATAATACTTGGAAAGAAATAAAGAGTAGGCTTGAAAGTAGCTAACTCTTTAGACTTAATTTGAGAATTTCCTATTTTTGAATTCTTTTTTCTTGTTATTTTGTTATGGAAAAAAATAAAAACTAATTTTAGTTAAGTTAATTAGATATTATATGCTGAGAACATTCATATTTGACGATTCTAAATCTAAATGGGTAGAAGAGAAACAACAATTATTATCAGAAGATATTTGTGTATTATTGGATGATGAAGAAGAAATTCTATATTTATGGAGGGGCTTAAAAACAAGTAAAAAAAGGTTTAAGAAGGGATATAAACAATTAAAAGAACTAATTTCTAATTTCCCTGATTTAAACCTCCAATTTATGATGGTAACAAAAAATTTCCCAATCCAAGTTCAAGAGAAGCTTGATTCCATGTTAGAAACAGCTAAGAAAGAGAGGAGTGGGATTTTACTATTTAACAGATTTATTACTATACGGATTTATTTTATTTTTTTATTATGTGCAATTATTTTACCAATCGTTTCTTTATTAAATTTGAGTTCCTCCTTGCTATGGACGATTTCTAATGGAAATTATGAAGTAAATAATAATACCTTCCGATTATGGATATACTACTCGGAAATTTTAACACTTATAACTTTAATTTGCTTTATCATTAATTTGGTTATTGGAATTATTGAATTTGAAAATCAGGTAATTGTTTTTTCTATTGTTGGGTTATTAATTTGTGTTGGATTATTTATATATTTAAATTTTGACATTTATTTATTTCTATTTCAAGAAGGATCAACCTTAACTAATTATTTAATCTCAAGAAAGGATATTTTGTACTTTATTATAGTAAACTTAATCTCAATTTTAATTTTTGAAATCCCAAATACAATTAAATTAATATCATTTCTGAAAACATACCGAAAATTTATTTTTTAGCTGAAGTAATTTGGAAGCCGCAAAACTTCTCAAGAGTTTGGAAAAAGAGGATTTTAGAATCCTCATGGCAATTGAGATTGGAATGAAAAGATCAGAATATGTTACAATTAATAATATAAAATTTTATTCAAGATACAAGATGGAAGAAACACTATTTCGCTTGAATAAAGTTCATAAATTTGATTTAATAATAAGAAACACTTCAAAATATGAAATTGCTTACAATCTTAATTCAAAAGCATATGATTTGCTTGCTCTACACACACTAGTCAAAAAAAATGTGATTAGCCAACTCGGACCTTTAATTGGAAAAGGAAAAGAATCTGATGTATATAGTTGTATGGATGATAATGGAAAAATCTATGCTTTAAAATTTTATCGTATGGGTCGTACGAGTTTTAGAAACATTAAAATGTACAGAGACATCATAGGTGATAGAGGGCACCTTTCATGGCTTTATGTAAATCGACTTGCTGCTAGAAAGGAATTTGAGGCATTGACAAAAATCTTTAAATTAAAATTAAATACTCCTAAGCCAATTGCATATAATCGACATGTCATTGTTATGTCATATTTGAGGGGTAAGGAATTAGTTTATTACAAGCAAATTAAAAAACCATTAAAAATTTTTAGACGTATTATTAAGCAAATTAAAATCATTTATCAAAAGGCGCATATGATTCACGGAGATTTAGGTGAATTTAACATTGTCTTGAGTGAGAGAGGAAATATTTTGATTATTGATTGGCTACAATGGGTTCCAAGTGATCATCCTAATGCCAATACACTTTTAGAAAGAGATATCATTAACATCTGCCATTTTTTTCAAAAGAAATTCAATATTGAGAGTAACGTGAATGAAATCATAACCAGTTTTTATAAATAATGATATAAATAAAATTAAAATTATTCTTTTGAAATTATACCTTGTATTATAATATCTTCTAAGAATTCCTCGTTAATTATCTCAAGATCCTTAACATTCGGCTTTAAAAAATCAATTAAAGCGCCTAACTCTAGTTTCTTCTTTAAGATTGAGAATTTCAAATCACTGTTTATTAAGGCTACTCTAAATAATTCTTGAATTCCTTCATAAGTTCCTGGTTGATTTTGAAAGGATGTAAATGAAAAAATTAGATTAAAAATATTATCTCGAAAAGGTAAATTTTCTATGTCTGATAAAATTAAAGAAATATTAGCTTTATCTTTTAACCTAAATAGTTTTGATTTAAATTCTAACAGCATATTCCATGATATATCTATTGCTACAAAATTACATTTTAAATTCCCGTTATAAAGATCACTGTTTAATATAAATTCAATTAAAAGCCCTGTACCACAGCCAACATCTAAAACTTTTTTCTCTTTTAATTGATAATTATTCAGTACTTTATTGTATTTTTTTTCTTGGATTTCCTTGTATCTTTTGTCATAAAAAGATGCTGATAAGTTATAACTTTCAATAATCTTTTTCTTCTTATTTGAGGTTCTAAAATGTCTTTTCAATAATAAAACCAAAGAACTTTAATCTTTCTATTTTTAATATCGATAAAAAGGTTTTAATTGAAAAAAATCTATCTTTAAATTATCTTTTCAATAAATATAATTAAAATTTTTGTTAAAAAAAAGGTTTTATAATGTCTTATAGGAATAACAGTCAACAGAGGTCAAAAAACCCTCTCTCCATATTACAAGCTGCGCAAAACAGCATTATTTTGCTTAGATTAAAAGATGGTACAGAATATAAAGGATTACTAAAGGAGATCGACGCTTACATGAATTTAATCTTAGAAAATGCCACAGAAATGCTTGAAGGAACGCCGGTGGCTAAATACAACGAGATATTCATTCGAGGCAATAATCTTCTCTTCATAAAGCCAGACGCCTCACAGATTACATAATTTAGGGATATAGGTTCTCATGTCCTTTACGATTAAACTCGTAGCATCCTTCACAATACCACGTATTTAAAACAGGATTATAAATTAAATCGAGTTCTGTTTTACCGCATAGTCTGCACCCAACTACGGAGTGAAGAAAAGCTCTTTTCAATTCCTCGCTTTTTTGATAAATCTGCTGAATTTTTTTCTTCTTAACTTCATATTCTAATGACTTATCATATCTTATTTTGTTGATCTGTTCATGTAACCTTGAAGCATGATCCTCAAATGCTTGACGTAATAAGTTCCTCAATTCAGTTCTAACCCTACGTAACTGAGGGTTTTTGAGGGTGATTGATCTCTTTTCCTTCGTTCTCATAATTGAATAATAAAGAAATGGCTATTTAAGTATTACGCTTACATGGACATGTCCATGAATATTAGAAGATGCATCGGAACTCTTAGAAGGAACTCATAACATACCTGACAATACCATCGGTTTAAAATAGGATTATAATTCTAATAGTTTTGGAATTATTTCATCATTTTTAATTATTGCATAAGATGCGGGGGATGGAGCAAACATCCCTCGATAATTGGCACTTGAGAATATCGATAACAAATGGTTGTGAAAAAACCACCTATATCCTTCTGGGAAGCATTCGTGAGATCTAATAAGTAATTTAAGATTGTTTTCCTTCATAAAATTATCAAAAACATCTTCACCAAAAGATTTAATGCCAGAACCTCTAAAACTTTCTGTAAATCCTTTTAATCCTGCTTTAGGATCATTCCACATAATCTGAAATAAACCAAGTGAGACTGATTTTAATAATGATTTTCTCTCTTTTGTTTTAATGCCTCTTAATTCCTTGAGAATATCAATATCTTGGGGAATTCCACCATGGAGACATAAAATAGTGTCATTAATAATTGCACATATAGGAAGTACATTATATAATTTTAATATCTCATTAAAATTGTCAGAATTATTGAATCTATTAACGAAATCTTGAAAAAACCCATAGTATTGATTCATTTCTAAAGTTTCATGATTTCCTTTTAATATATAATATTTTTGAGAATCAAGAATCTTTAAGGCTAATATAATCAATAAACATTCTAACTGTTTTGGACCACGATCAACGATATCTCCTAAAAAGATAACTACTTCTGGATTATTTTTATTTATAATTTCAATTAATTTCAATAAAGTGTCTAAATTTCCATGAATATCCCCAATTACATAAATCTCCTTATCTTTATCTTTTAAATTGAACTCTAAAAGTAAATTTTCTTTTTCAAAAAAATCTTTAGCATTTTGTAGAATTTTTGAAATATCATCAAATCTTAAATCAGATAATAAAAATGGATTATTAATCAATTCTTTCAAAAAAGCATGTTCAATCAAAATTTTCCTCTTTTAAGAGCTTAATAAGAAAATTTTTCTATTAATTATCTTCTTATTTTTAATATTATTTCTATAATTTTTATTAATAAGGAAATCTAAATTAAAAACAGAATTAACAGAAAATTCTAAAAATTGTTAACTATCAATGGATAAGTTGCCATCTCAAGATTTTTTAACGTATCTAAATAAGGTTATTAGAGACTTTGAGAATGAAAAAGTTAATGGAAAAACTAATAATAGGAGTTTAGGAGTAATATATACTCCAAAGTTTATTGTTGATTATATTGTTTCAAATGTCTTCAAATTATATTTTGAAGAGTTTTTCAATTTTCCACAAACCTCTAATACAAAATCCATTTTTGAAATTTTACAACATTTTTTATCTAAAAACCATTATCTAAAAACTAAATTCATCAAAAAACTCAAAAATATTAAAATATTGGATCCTGCTTGTGGATCTGGAAGATTTATGATTTCTTCCGCTGAAAAACTTTATCATTTTTATAAAACTCTAAATTCTGGATTAGATGATTACGAGGTAAAACGAGCCATATTACAAGAAAATCTATATGGGATTGAAATTGAGAAATCTGCTTACATTATCACAAAATTGCAATTAATATCTTGGCTTTTTTCTGATAATGAAACTCAACATAATCTTCCTAATTTTAATACAAAAGATTTAAACCTAGAAGAGATTAACCAATTAATTAATGAGATTGACATTAAACTCAATCTATTCAACTTAGACTTTCTTTTAGAGTTTGAATTTGGAGAGTTTGATATAATAATAGGAAATCCTCCTTATGTTGAAAATAAGAAAATAGATTCTGAATATAAAAATAAATTGTATGAAAATTTCAAGTCAGCATACAAATTATTCGATCTCTCTGTTATATTTATCGAAAAATCGATTGAATTAATGAAAGAGAATGGCTATCTCTCCTTTATTTTACCAAATAAATTTTTATCGGCTGATTACGGAATTAAAATCCGAGAGCTATTAATAGAGAACATTGAACTTAGAGAAATTGTTAATGTTTCTTCTTTATCTGTTTTTCAAAAAGCATCAACGTATCCAATAATTATATATTTTAAAAAGGGCAAATCTAGTGATAAGAATGAGATTATTATAAGAAGATTTGATGAACTTGATGATCTTCTGACCTGTAATGATTCAAATTTAATAAAATTGCCTCAGAAATTAATCAGTGGCCTGCCTTCTAATGTTATCCCTATTTCAGGTAATATTGATTTAATTGAATTTTTGTATAATAAATTTAAATCATTCAAGGATACCTTTAAGGATTTAAAAATCATATATCGTCCCTTTGGATTTTTGAAATACAGTAAAAATTTTGATAATATCAGTGAAGAACCCCGTTCTGATAAGGATCTCTTGTTGATCGGGACGGGAAATGTAGGAAAGTATCATATTAAATTTAATAAAAGAATAAAAATCGCCAAGAGAGATCTTGAAATTTCATATTTTAATTATAATCCTACTTTTAAACCTATTTGGCAAGACCTCAACCAAGAAAAGATTATTTTTAGAGAAATTGCTAAAGAATTAACATGTGTCTATGATCCCGGAATCTTTACTAATATAACTGGTTTATATTTCGTAAGAATCCCTTCGATAAATACTGAGAAACTATATTGTCTCTTAACAATATTAAACTCAAAATTATTGGATACAGTGTTTAAAACATTATTTAGTTCTCTTCACATGGCTGGAGGTTATTTACGATTTAATGGTAGTTTCATTAAAAGATTACCATTACCAAGAAAATTTCCTGTGTTTTTATCACAATTGGGAAAAATTCTACAACTTCTTTCACAATTAAAATATGATTTTGATTCAAAAGAAATTGTAAGAAATCCTGTTATCGAGAGATCTAATAACAAATACTATAATGAAATACAGTGTTATCTTAAATTTTTTACAAGATTGAGCAATTCTTTGGTGAATTTATTGTTTTTAGATGATTTTTATTTAGAGTCTAATTTAGATTATTATTTATTAAGAGAATTATTCGATTTAAAAATAGAACCACAAAAAGTTCCATACAAATTTTTAACTCCCCGATTCGATATTTATAAAATCTTTTCATTAAATGAATTAGATTCTATTTTAACTAAAATAAAAAAACTTTATAGCCGATTACATAATAATACAGGTTTAATAAATCAAATAGATGACCTAATGAAAAATAATTTTAGTTAAAAGGCAATTTTCAAATAGTCTTTCTTTAGGTACAATCGAATAAAAATTAAATTTTAACAAATATTATATATTTAAAATATTAATTAGTAAAAATCAATTAAAATTGGGAGTAAGAATTATGGCTAAAAAAAAGAGCGCTCCACGTGAAGAAAAAGATCTTGAACTTCCAAATGGAAAAATAGATGAAGATGGAGATGAAATAATAGATCTATCTGATTGGGAAGATAATTTAGAAGAAGATATTATTTATGAAATCCCAGATGATGATGAAATGATCGCGGAGGAGTCTGAGGATGAAGAATTTGGGATGGAAGTTGATGATATTATCAAAATGTTACGAGATGTAAAATGTAAACCTTGCCCAGGTTTGAAGAGCAAACCAGATTGTAAAATTGCTCATGATTATGGGTGTCCAAAACCAAAGAAGCCATAAAAATTATATTTTATTTTTTTATTATTTAAACGCTTATATCATTCTTGATTAGTGGAATATTTTGCTTTCAAATACACACAAACGCATTATATTAATTATTATTGATGTATTATTTAGCTGGTACATCTGGGAAATAAATATTTCGTTAGGTAATCCATGTTATACAACTGCTTTTTCAAAATGTTTTATGTTATCAATAACCACCTTCTTAATCGTCTATACTCCGTTTGAAATTTATTTTTCGTTTCGTGATCTCTGGTTTGATCGTTGGCCAAAACTTTATCATAAAGATTTAGAAGTATCAACCATAAAAATTAACGTTTCAGATGGATTTTTATCAGCAAATCTGGTAAAAAACCAGAATCAAGCAAAAATTGAATTAAAAAATGCTATAGTTATAGTTTGTCATGGGTTTTCAGACACGAAAGAAACGCTTGAATATTTCTATTATCCGCTTGCTTACCAAGGTTATGTTGTTTTAGCTTATGATGCCAGAGGTACGGGAAAATCTAAAAAAGCAGGAAAAAGAAGTAATTTTTTAAAAAGAATTGAGGATTTTAAAAAAATAATTGAGTGGGTTAAAAATCAAGAAGAATTTTCTATTATGAAAATCTCTTGTGTTGGTTTTAGTATAGGTGCAATAACAGTTTTATCTGGAGGTTTTTTAGATAGAAATATCGAAAAAATTGTTGCAATTTCTTCAATGTCACATTACAAGCAAAATATTCCTAAATACAATCCTATTATAAGGCTTAGTTACTTTTTAAAAGGAGTAAATTTGTTCCCTAATGATGTGGAAAATAAAATGTTATCTCCTTATTTATTGATACAAAATGCAAAAAAAGAACTAACATTAGAAGAGTGGAAAATTTTATCTAAAAAGGTTATGTTAATCCACTGTATAAATGACAGAGTAATAAAATTCAAGAATTTTAAAGAAAATAAAATGATTTTAGAATCTCCAGAGAAAAATGTGCTTATATTGAAAAAAGGAGGACATTCCCAAAAGAAAAACGAAAGTGTATTGGTTGGGGCAACACTCAAATTCTTAAATTCTTAAAACGCAAGAAATCAGATTAAATTTCATATTTTGTTTAGTTTAAATAACTTGATCCTAAACTTCTTCTGAAAAAATCTACAATATCATTTTTCAAATGTATGAATGTAAAATTTGTAGAAAATATATTAAAGCTGAAAATTTAAAAAATACATTTCAATTCACTTTAGGAAATGTAAAATGCGGAAAATTTCATGGTGTAAAGTCTTATTACTATCATGTAAAATGTTTAAATAAAGTTGACTCTAAAGAAGTAAAATTACTAGTTCCTATTACTTAAAAGCTCATAACCATAAAAAACTAATTTTTTTTTTTTTAATATCTAAGCAATAACTTCATCCCATTTAGAGAAATTTACGATTCTTTTATAATTTTTGACAATATTAGCAAATATTACACAACCAATACAAAACATATTTACAAAATCTTCTTCAGTTAAGTTTAACAATTTGCTCGTTTTTTTAGAAAAACCAATCCCTCGTTCCACTTCAATTCGACCATTGTATCCTGATAAGTTAACAACAAATTCTTCCTTATCTAACCCAACTGTAAAATTTCCTCGTGCGATTCTTCCTAACCCTCCAATCGGTATAACCATTCCTTTACATTGAGCTAAATATATCCTTAAGTCAAATGTATGTTTTCCCCCACTCCAATCAATTAAAGAAAAATTGGCCTTTTCTTGTATAGTGTATGGATACGGATTACGATTTTTCATAAATTTAGCAAAAAACTCGTTCTTGCTTGTCTCAATAATATTTTTTAAATTAGTTGGTTGTTCATCTTTAGAAACAGGGATAACCCCAGCCCCTCCTGATCCTCCACTAGGTTTAATAATAAATGATTTATTATAATTCTTTAAAAGATAACTTAACTTATCTATTAAATCTTTATCATCAAAAGCTTTAGTAAATAGTAGATATCTAAGATTATATTTTCTTAAAATATCTTTACTAAAAAAGCTCGCGAGGTATGTTAAAGATTTATCGTCTGTGACTTTGAAAATTGGGTTTACAACTATTGTTTTAATATAGCGAAAATCTTTCTTTATCTGCTCGTGAAAATTTTTATTGTTTATTCGTCTTGTAATACCATCACCGATTAAAACACTTATTTTTTCACCTTTATATTTAATAAAATTCTCAGAAAATGAGAGAGAAGTAGAGAGTTGTCTATAATCTGCTATTAGAAAAATGATATTAGCTTTAAAATCGATATTAAAACTTTCTCTGTTGAAAATTTTAACACTATGTCCTTCTGATTTGAGTGTTTTCCTGAAATATTCTATCATGATTACTTTTTCATGGATTAAAGCATCATCAACCGGTACTCCAATTAATACAAAAACTTTATCATCTTTTCTTTCATTTTTCTTAATTGCTTGATAGATAGCTTCAAGGTATCCATTATATAATCGGGCTTGCTGGTTTTTAGTAAGAATAGAAAGTCCTCTATGTGATCCGCCATTAGTTTCTAAAAGAAAAAATTTTTTTCCTTCAGGTTCATCAGATACCATGAAATCAATACTCCCAGAGTAAAAGCAGTCGTTATTAGCTAGAATATTGTCTTCATTTTTTTTCATCTTCTTTAATGCTTTATCTCTAATAAGATCTACAAAAAAATCTTGCTGTGAAGCTCTTAATTCTGCGAAAGATACCAAATCTAAGCCTAATGAGTTTCCAAGTTTGATTAATTCAAGATCAGAGGCTGTAATCGTGGAAGACATTAATTTAAGAAACCTAGTAAGCAAATCCTCTTCCATATAAATCATTCAATATTATAGTTATGTAATAATTCTAATACAATCTTATTTTATAATTTTTTACTAAATAAAATCCTCATTCTTATTATTTTAATAAATTAGAACAAGATATCTTGGATTTTGGTTATTTTAATTCATAGTAATAACTATAAGTATAAATAACCTTGATGATTACCTTTTGTAGATAATCTAAGACTCCCAAGCAAGATTTTTTTTATTTGAAGTTGCTGTTTATAAGTCAAGTCTGAATAAAGTAATATAAAGTTTTTCTCAACATTTATAGTAAAAAGAAGTCCAATTTCCACTAATTTAGAATTTTCTGTTAATAAACCAATTATTACATAATGATAAGGTAACTTCACTAATTCATTGATGTTTATTTCTGTTTCAACAATTTCGTCTATTTCCGTATCATAATCAGTTTTTATAAATTTCATATCATTTAGCGGGATAGAAATTTTTCTAAAAACCTCAAATTTCTTTGAAAATTGACTTTGTCTTAGAAATCTTCTTTCTTCTTTATCTTTTTCATAGAAATATTCATTTACCTCCTTTATCAAATACATTTTTCTATTTTTTCTTTGATTTGAGGCTGTCTTTTCAATATCCTTTAATTCTTCAATAGTATCATCATGAAAAGCAATTAAAACATCTGGATCTACTGTTTTTATGAAAAAATTCTTATATAGGATACCTGCTTCAGTTTTTATCCAGCCATCAGTATCAATCAAAATAAAATCAATATTTTTATGTTCTGCGATGTAATCATCAATCATTTTCCTACATGAAAGTGATACAATGTATTTATAATCCCCCTTAGGGTATGTTGCTCCAATAAATACAGTATTTTCGGAATGAATATTTTTATTCGAAATAATATATTCTTTTATTGTACCTAAATTGAGAGTGGTAGGAATATAAATAATTTGTTGTCCAAGATCAGAATCTAGGTATCCTCCTTTTAATCCTTCTTTCATAAAACTATTTGCCAAGTATTTGATGAGTGTTGTTTTTCCATTACTAAAACCTATCACCATTATTTTTAAAGGAGTTTCTTTTTCCTTTTTTAGTTCTTTTAATATCTCACTTTTAATATCAACCCATGTTGACGAAATTGAATTTTCTTTGACTAATTTTAGATTTTTTTCATTACTAGTATAGATTTCTAGTTTTGCATCCTCATTTGCATAGAGGGGATAACATTGGGCACTAGGTATTATTAAAACATTTTCGTCTTCAATATTGGATATATCTGATGTTGAGCTTTCCTTTTCTGGAAGAACTAACTTTCCAAAAACGTCTAATTTTCCCTCTAATAATGTTACTCTCGCGGGGCCTTTTACTATTAAAGTATTTCCTTTATCAATATTCTTAATCATGAGTTATTCATCTAATGTACAAATTAACTTAAAAATATTATTTTTTGAGTTGATTATGTTTCCATACTTCTTTTTTTTTATTTCAGAAACTAAACATCTTTGAAATAGGATTACCGGACATCCCCTCTGGGTGTTATATATGTCATACAAACCTAAAGTAATATATTTAAATACATTTCATTTATATAAAAACGGAAGTTAGAGAGATTTGAACTTCATAAATTAACAAAATATAACTCTTTCTTTATTTTCTCTGAGCTTTATAGCATGGAATACACATACTACTATTCTTATAGAACATAAGTCTACTATTCATAGTGGGCTCACCACAAATGTCACACGGTATAGATTCTTCTATCTCTGCTAGACCAGGAGGATTAAATTCTATTTCATATATTGAAAATATATTTTCAGGTTTTGAATCAAGTAAATGTTTAATACGTTCGTGTTTTGATAACTTCTTTTTTCCAAAAGCTTTACTTTTTAAGGATAATTTTATAGCTTTTTCAGTTTCTCTATTATAGAAATAATAATTAAGTTTACCGTAATCTTGATGAATTAGATTTCCTTTGCCATATGTAGTTCCTAATAAAGCTTGAAATGCATCAATGCTACAATTATCATTCTCAACAACCGCAACCACCTCTTCATTGGGAGAATATTTGAAACCATGTTCTAACACATATTTAGCAGCTAAAACACCTATAGCTAAACCGGGACATATATGCCCATGAAACCGTGTTGCCTTTTCCATTAATTCTTTAGTTTCCATTGGGGGTGATACATTTTTTTTTGTTAAATACCAGATATATAATTTATTACATGTTTTAAATATATTTAATCTATAAGAATTTAATTAAATAATAGTCATAATAATATGAAATTTTTAGTCGATTCAATGTTAGGTAAACTAGCTCGATTCCTAAGGATATTTGGCTATGATACTTTATATGCAAACGACTTAGTAGATTTCTTCAAGATGGATCCTGTCCCTGACGAAAAATTATTAGCTTTTGCAAAGAAAACTAATAGGTTTGTTATAACAAAAGATTATCCATTTTATAAGAGTTTTACTGAAAATACCATATATTTGAGAGGAGAGGGTGTATATAATTATTTAAATCAACTAAAAGAAACTCTGAGATTGAATTTTAAATTCAATATTCAGAATGCAAGATGTTCTATCTGCAATTCAAAAATGAAAAAAGTTAAGGAAAAAAGCGATATTAAACATCTTGTTTTACGAGAAACTTTTAATCAATATAATGACTTTTATCAATGTTTAAATTTGCAATGTAAAAAAGTCTATTGGAAAGGTTCTCATATTGATGATATTGAGAATAGATTAGGATCAAATTCTATTCAGGATTAATAAAATCACACTTGCTTTTTTTGAAAATATTTTTCTTTAATTTCCATGAATCTTTGTTTAGTTTGTTCAGCAAGTTCAGTGTACTTTCCTTTCGTATACATATTATGGGCTTGATTTAATAATTCAAGGCATTTTCGATATTCTACATTCTTGAAATGATTTTCTGATAAAGATACTAAGTAATCGCCCTTTTTCTTATAGAATTCAATGAATTGGTCCGAAGTGTCAATTTTCCATGCCATTTTATTTTAACTACATAAAATCTAGTTTAAATAATATAATATTTTGTATTCTAGATTATAATAACTTAACTAAAATTTATACATTTTCTTCTACTATTTCTATTTTCAGAGATGGTCTGCTTTTCTGCCGAATTCTTCCATATCAACAACTATATTTTTTAATCGGACTTATTTGCTGCGAAAACCATTAAATGACTTTCACGTCTCTTTTTTATGGGTTCTGCTACGGCTATAAAATTTAATTTATTTCTATATTTTAGAGTATAATTTCCATAAACTTCAAAACCTCTTCTTCCAGCTCCGATTAGTATTTCTAAACCAATGCTTTTGTAATTAATTTAATCAATTTAGTAAATTAATCAATCTTCTCGTTATCTTTTTTGTTTTCAAGTTGATCTCTGTGTTCAAGAACAATTTTAGCAATTTCAACTAAATAATTAACAGGGTTCATAGTCTTTCCACATCTACTACATTTATAATCAAGCATACCTTCTATTGAAACCATGGGTCCATCTTCACAAAAAGCACATTGTTCAAAAGACCATCGATCTATTACTTTTATAATTGCTCTAATAAATTTTTCTTGAATTAGTCTTGTCATAGTAAATCATATCTCATTTTGTTCTTTCTGTAGTTAACTATTTTTTTTTGAACTTTATGATATTTGATTGAATAATACTAAATTAAGTGGATACTTCTAAGATTTAAAAACTCTTGGAACAAAACCGTCTATTAATAAACAATCAAGTAAAACAACTGATGTCATAGCTTCAACTACTGGAATTACTCTTGGTACTATACACGGATCATGACGACCAGAGAATTCAATCTTTATATTTTCCATTATGTCAATATTTACAGTTTTTTGAGAAATACCAATAGAAGCAGTAGGTTTTACAGCAACCGTAAACTCGATAGGCATACCTATAGAAATTCCACCAATGATCCCTCCAGAATCATTTTTAATAGTTTGTATCTTACCATCTTTGAGGATCCAAGGATCATTATGTTCAGAACCTTTCATACTCGAAGCTTTAAACCCTGCTCCAAATTCTATGCCCTTTATTGCTGGGATTGAGAATATTGCTTTGCTTATGTTTGATTCGATACTATTAAAGATAGGACCACCTTTTCCTGCTGGAAATCCACTAACTATACATTTTACCAATCCACCAATTGAATCTTTATGAGCTTTAACCTCATTTATCAAGATTTCCATAAGTTTTGATTTTTCTTGATTAAGTGTTCTAACAAGAGAATTCTCTCTTAATTCAAGAAGGCTCTCATAATCACTTGTATTATACACTTCCTCATCGATAATATTTCCAATGCTCTTAGTATAAGCAAATATTGTAATATTATATTTTTTGAGGATTTGTTTAGCTATTGCTCCAGCCATAACGAATCCTGCAGTTATCCTCCCAGAAAATCGTCCTGATCCTCTATAGTCGTAATATTGTCCGTATTTCATTAACGCAGAATAATCTACATGAGAAGGACGCAAAATTCCTTTAAATTCTTCATATTTTGAAGAATCTACATCTTTATTTTCAATAATCAAGCAAATAGGGGCTCCTGTTGTTTTTTTATTGAAGATACCTGATACAATTTTAACTTTATCTTTCTCCATACGAGGTGTTGTAAGAGACGATTGTCCGGGTTTTCTCATATCTAATTCTTGTTGGATTAATTCTAAATCTAACTCAATCCCTGCTGGAGTACCATCTACGATTATCCCAATTAAATCACCATGACTTTCACCGATTGAAGTGATGGTGAACAAGGTTCCGAGGGTGTTATCTCCCATAAGGATCACATTAATTAAAATTTAATTTTACAATAATATTTAATTAATATTATATCTATTATTTTCTATTTATCATTTAATGGATTAAAATGGAATTGGAAATAACACCATTAATAAGTAATTTAAATGGTGAAATCACAGCATCTGGGTCTAAAAGCTATACACACAGAGCTTTTATTGCTGCAAGTCTAGCTGAAGGGATCTCCGTAATTAAAAAACCTTTAACAATTGGAGATTCAGCAATAACAATTAATAATTTAAAAGCTCTAGGGATTAAAATATTAAAATCTAGCGAAAATTCTTATGTCGTTAAATGTGATAAAAAAGGATTTATACCAATCAAGAAACCTCTAGATTGTAAAAATTCTGGAACCTCCTTTAGAATTTTTTGCGCTTTAAGTCTTTTAGTTAAAGGAGGGCTTCTATTGACAGGTGAATTTTTAAAAAGGAAAAGACCAATTATTCCACTCCTCAATGCTTTAGAGGCTTTAGGAGGAAAATTTAAAATATCAGAGGATAAAATTAAGATAGAACGTAAGAAAATGTTATGTAATAAAATAAAAATCCCTGGAGATATTAGTTCTCAGTTCATAACCGCCTTACTATTTATCTGTCCTCTATTAACATGTAAGGATAAAGATTTCATTGAAATAGAGCTAACAACTCCATTAGTTTCTATTCCATATATAAAAATTACTCTAGATGTATTAAACACATTTGGAATTAATATTCAAGAAGATCTAGAAGGAGGGAAATTTTATATAACAATTGAACAAAATTATAGGGCTCAATCATATGAAATTCCTGGAGATTTCTCCTCATCAGCATTCATTATCGCAGCAACCGTTTTATCTAGTGAACCTACTAAAGTTGTAATAAATAATTTAAGCATGGAAAATTACCAAGGAGACAAAAAGATTATTGAGATTCTAAGGGAAATGGGTGCTGATATCAAATTTGATGAAAATCAAAAACAAGTAATTATACGCGGGGATTTAACCCATAATACCTTAAAAGGAATAGAAGTTGATTGCGGTGATATCCCAGACTTATTCCCGATTCTATCCGTTATTGGGGCATTTGCAGAGGGTCAAACTGTTCTCTATAATGCTGGAAATCTTCGACTAAAAGAAAGTGACCGAATTTCTGCTATGGCAAGAGAATTAAAAAAAATGGGTGTTAGTGTCAAAGAAGAAGATGAAAAGTTAACAATTTATCACTGCGATAAATTAAATGGAGCTATAATAGATCATGAATATGATCATAGAGTAGCAATGGCATGCACTATTGCTGCCTTATATGCTTCTTCAAAATCTCATATAAAAAATATTGAAGTTGTAAAAGATTCTTACCCTTCCTTTTTAGATGATCTACAAAAATTAGGTGTTCAAATAGAAACAAGGTAACCCTATTAGAAATTATCTAAAACTTTTCTGCCTACGAGCACGGGCTTTTTTACCACCAAATTTCTTTGGTTCTACCCTTCTAGAATCTCCACTTAATAATGAATCGTCATAATCTCTAAATGCCCGTTCTATTGTTTTTGTTCCTATAAATTTATGGATTGATTTAGCAATGGCCATCCGAACAGCGTCCGTTTGCCCACTTATCCCACCACCTTTAACTCGAACATTAATATCACATTTTTCAAGCTTTGGGTGATTTACTATTTCAAGAACTTCTTGGATCCTCAACCGTGCTAGTTCAGGTTCATATAGATTTAGAGGAACATTATTAATTCTAATTTGTCCTTTTGAAGGATGTTTCAATACAGCTCTCGCTATGGCACTTTTCCTTTTACCCGATGCTTGAACTACTTTCATTGACATATTGATTACACCTCAATTTCCTTTTTATTCCATCCTATTCGCATACAAAGATTTTCTAAAGTAATATATCTGTTATAATAAGAAAGACGCTTTTTTTCAGCATAAAAGATTTCAGTTGGTGTTAATTTTTGATATCTGTTTTTAAAACGTTCAGGAATGTCTGAAATATATACATGAACTCTTTTGAGAGCTTCTTTTCCCCGAAATTTTTTTCGTGGAAGCATTTGTTTTATTACCCTTCTCATAAAAGTATCAGGTCTTCTTTCGTGAAATGGACCTCTCAGGGGATTTGTAGCAGTTGAAATTTTTAATTTTGCTAAATATTTTTCATGAATATTTCTCTTAGTCCCACTTATTATCGCATCTTTAGCATTAATTATTACTATATTATTACCCAATAAAGCCTTTTTGGCTATTTGACCGCAAAATCGTCCCAAAATCTTATCTGTAGCATCTATTAATTGAAATTCTATTCCCATAATCATAACACACTCTATTATTTTATCAATAAAAAACTTTTACTCCACTACCTTTAGGGTTCTGTTCTAACAATTCCTCTATAGAAATCAGGTTACTTCCTGAAGATTCAATTTTTTGTCTCGCTGATTTCGAACAATCTAAACAAGCAATAGTAATTGTATGATCTAATTCCCCCATTCCTAACACTTTTCCAGGTATGACAACAATATCATTTTCCTTAGTTTTTTTGTTTATACTATATAAATTAGGGGAAACTCTATTTTTTCTTGAACCTTTTAATTTTTTAGAGATTTTTCGCCATATCTTAATTTTAGTTTTCCACAAATCTCTTATCAACTTTCTAACATAATAATTACTTGGGCCAGTTATCTTATGAGACATTAGGAAGTATTACTCTCGCTTTATTTATTATTTTAAATTATTGATATTTTAATAAATTTTTGTAATTTCACGATTCCAACTCAATAGCTTCAAGTCTTTCAACAAATTCATCGATTTTTTCTAAAAAGATTTCAAATGTTTTCTTAATAATTGTGTCAAAGGGTAAAACTCCGTCACTTTCGATAGAAAAAAAATATGTGTTATCTCTTGATCCTACTTTGATAGCTTTTTCTGGACAATCTCTTTCACACGATTTACATAATGTGCAAGTTTTCCAATAGTCTCCCTGTAATTTTACCGTTTTCCCATCTGAAAAATCATATAAATGTTCAGGACACATTCTCGATACCACACACCTTTCTAAACATTTTTTACAATTTTCATCGTTAAATTCTATTTCTGGATAAAATCTATAAAAAATATTTGATACAGCTTGCCATTTCACATGATCTTTTGCTTTACCTAAAATCGCATATGCTTCAATAATTAATTGGTTATTTTTATCAATTTTCACAATTGGGATTTTTGGATTAACAGGCACTATTTTAGGATCATTTGATTTTAAATCGCCCGAATAAACCTCTAAAGGCATATTCGTAGTGTTAGTGACTTCGCATGTTAAAGAAACTTGGCATAAAGCACACCCGTAACCCTCACATACGCATTCCTGTGGTAGTTTATATGTTTCTAAATCAGTAGTAAGTGGTATCATCCCAAGTCTATGAGAAATTATCTCATCATAGAGAGGACTATCATTCTTCAAAACAATAACCTCATCAACTGCCATTACAAGGATTTCAGACATAATTATCCTTCTGATTGCATTTGCCATCTCTATAGAAATGTTCTGTACAACAAACACTAACTTATGATCGGATTTTTCAAGAACCTCGATATCCATGATAATGTAAATTAAGTTATTTAATATCAAATTTATGAATGTAGTCTTAAATGCATTATATAAGATAAGTTTTATTGTTATATTTATAGCAAAAATATGGATACTTAGCGAGAACTCTTAAAAATTTGTTCAAAAAAAAAATTTAAGAATTAATAGAATTTTAAATATTCATAAGCCTTACTTGGAGTTTGAAAACAATATTTAATTTCTTGGAATTCTTTTCTAAATTCTACGACTTCGTTTCTTATTTTTTTAGGATCTATCTTATCAATAAGTAGTTTTTTAATTAGCTCTGCAATATCAATCATTTCACTTTTACTCATGCCAAGTCTGGTGATTTCAGATGTCCCGATTCTTAATCCTCCAGGATTTTGATAATGTCTTCCTTCAGCAATATCATATGGTAAAAGATTTCGATTGAGAATGATGTTTGCTTTTTCTAATAATTTTTCAATATCTCCTCCTAATCCAATTGTTTTCTCGAATTCTGAAATATCAACAACAATTTGGTGTGACTCTGTAAAACCTTTATGTTCCATTAATACTTTAAATCCCCGTTCATATAATGCTTGTCCAAGACCTTTAGCATTCTCAATAACATTCTTATGGTACTCTTTTCCAAATTCTAACATTTCTGCTATAGCAATCGCTAATCCCGCTACATTATGAAGATGGTGATTAGATAATAATGCTGGAAAAGCACAAGATTTAAATGTATCAATTAAATCTTCCCTATTCGATACTAAAGCTCCATGTTGAGGTCCAGGAAGTGTTTTATGAGTGCTCATTGTCATAGCATCTGCTCCTTCTCTTAAAGGATCTTGAAAATATCCAGAACCTATTAAACCAGATACATGAGCTGCATCATACCCAACATAGGCTCCAATCTCTTTTGCAACATCACCAAGCTCTTTAACAGGGTGTGGGAATAAAAATACTGAACCACCAAACAATACCAATTCTGGTTCAAATTCTCTTATCTTCTTCGCAGAAGCATCAATATCTAAATTCATTTCATCATTGTCAAATGCTAAATATTCAATATCTAAACCCCTTGTCGTTCCTGCCGTCCCAAAAATTTCTCGACCACTTTTTGCAAATCTTGGACCATGTGAAATATGTCCTCCTCTAACAATTGACATACAACACATTTTACCGTTATTATCTGATGTGAATGCATTATACATCACTAAATTTGCTACAACTCCAGAGATCGGGCGTACATCGCAAAATTTTGCGCGCCAAAACTCTCTTCCGAGCTCCATGCAAATATCCTCAACTTGATCGATATACTTACAACCTGCATAAACTCTTTGGCCTGACCATCCTTCGGCATATCGATGTGAGAAATCACTAGCACAAGCTTCATCTACAGCAGGACTAGTTATATTTTCCGAGGCAATTAAAGGAATTGATTTTTTAAACCAGTCGTGATGCTCCATTAAAATTTCTCGGATTTCAGTTACTTTTTTCCTCAATTTTGATCAATTCTTCCGTTTTTTCTAAAGCGTTGAAAAAAAATAAATCTTCAATTTTTTTAAATTTATGCCAATTCTATTAATGATTTAAGTAATAATTAACAGAAGAATTAGAATGAAAATCAATATAATAAGAATAGAATTAATTGCTGTAGATTTATAATTTAAGAAATTAAACTATAAGATGATTTTTAGTTTTAAACTAGAAACTATCTTTCAGATTTCTCTAAGATTAGTCGAGCTTCAAATAAGTTTAATTTTTTGCCCGCTTTTTGTTTTTCTAAAGCTTCTGCTAATTTATCTTTCTTCATTTTTTCAATCATTTCATTTCTCTTTTTGAAATGATCCGATCTCGTTCCAGGATTTTTAATTGATCTATAAGGTCTCTTACCTTTCGATATTTTCTTTCTTTGATTCATTGCCTGCAAATATTGTTCATGGTAACGATCCGCAGATTTTTTGTTTTCTATTAGTTCCTCTTCCATCTTTTTCTTCTGTTCTCTTAATTCATCAACGTTTTGGAAGATTTCTAACATCTTGGTATGATTTTCTTGAGATTTATTCGACCACTTATTTAATTGTTCATATATCTTGTTTAAATTTATTTTTACAATCTCAACTTTTCGCTCTACTTTGAAGAGATCACTATTTTCCTGTTCTGATAAAAAATCTTGTTTTGATTTTGCTAAATCTCTTATTATATCAATAATGGAATTTTCTTCTGCAATATCAAGGTTTTCAGTCTCAATTCTTCTTTCTAAATTATCAATTTTTCTTTCCACTTGCTTTATAGAAACGAGCCTATCTGAGTTTTTACTCTTCTTCTGATTCGATTTTTTCTCTTCTAATAATTTATCAAATAAAGTTTTATATTCCACTTTTTTTTCTTTTAACTGCTTAACTTTATTATTCCAATAATCTCTTCTCTTTTTATATTTTTCTTTGGCCGATTTTAAATTTACATTAATTTCAGTTTCTATCTCCTGCAAACCGTTAATGAATTTTTTAGTTTTAAGGTTAAGATCGTCTCGGCTTTTCCTTAAATCATCACTTAAGATTTGAAGACCCCTAAAAGAGGTTTGAGAATTTTGCGAGTTTTTGGAATTATTTCTACTCATAAATTCATGCTTTAAAGAGTATTTATAAAAAGGAATTTATTTAAAATGGTTAAATATGACAATTTTATATGTTTTATATATTTTTTGTAAATAAAATAATAATAAAAACAGGGCTAATGAAAAAAAATTTAAGATTTATTAACTTTAGAAATAATAAAAAATAAAACATAAAATGACCTCTGAGAAAGTAAAAGAAAACGATTTAATCTTTTTGATCCTTGATGGTAAAAGAAGGTGGTTAATTCAAGTGAAAGCTGGAGGCAGTTTTCACACCCACAGAGGAATTATTGAATTTGATGAGATAATAGGAAAAAATTATGGAACAGTAATATTCTCAAAACCATATGAAACTCAAGGGTACAAATTTTTTGTGCTGAAACCGATGCCCTCCGATTATGTGCTTCATATGACTCGCAAAACTCAAATAATATATCCTGAAGATGCCGGATTTATTTTACTTTACTCTGGGATTGGACCGGGCAGCGTGGTTATTGAAGCGGGATGTGGGTCTGGGGCTTTAACCTGTATTTTAGGCAACTATGTTCGGCCTAGTGGGCATATATTCTCCTTTGATATTCGTGAAAAATCGCTCAAGAACGCTAGAAAGAATGTAGAAAGAGCTAAACTGGAAAATATTGTGTCGATAGAATATGGTAACATTATTACTGATAATTTAAATTTGAAAAATGTGGATTCTGTTGTCTTAGATCTTGCTGAACCATGGAAAGCAATCGAAAAAGCAATGAGTTATCTCAAATTGAGCGGGGCTTTAGTTTCTTTTTCTCCAACGATTGAGCAAGTAAAAAAAACTACGTTCGCAATGAGGGATAATAATTTCGTAGAAATCAACACGTATGAGCTGATTAAAAGAAAAATCCAGGTTAAGGAAAATGCAACTCGTCCTGAAACGCGGATGGTTGGACATAGTGGTTACATAAGCGTAGGGAGAAAAATCAGAAATAAGAAAAACCCATATCGCGAAAGAAAACCAAAAAAAAAAGAATTTATTGATTTTACGGGAATGCCTTTACGAAGTTAGAATCTTATAAAGATTGATAACTAAGGTCAAAAATAAATAGTTAAAATCCTTTTAACTGGGCCCCAGTTCTAAATTCTTTCTTTTTCTTATATCGCTCGGTTTTAAAAAAATGCTTCTTCTTTTCAGGTAAGATATCTAGGTATTTTCTTAAAATGTTTTCTATATATTCTTTGGTTGGTTTATTTCTAATTTTATTTGGATCTGATAAATAAGTTAATATTTCTTTGTCCTTAGAATCATATGATAGACCTAAATTCTTTAAGGGAATATGTACAGAATGAAGAAACCACCCAGTCTGACTTTCTTCATGAGCAATTACTTTTAAAATATTTTCATTTTCTTTTTTTATTTTAATAGCTAAAACTTTTTTCCCGGGTTTTATTATTATACTTGCGTATTCAGGGATTTGAGATTTAGGATTGTGTATCTTCTTAAAGAATTCTTCTAATTTTTTCATCAGTAATTCATAAAGTTGTAAGTGTTTAAAATGAATAAATTAAAATTCATAAAAAATTTTATTATTAAATGGATTTATATTAAAATCTATAACACTTAGAGGAAGTCAATTTGAACTCTTATGAAACTCTAGAAACTTTCCAATTCTATTTCAAGAAAAAGGTAGTGTTGTTAGGAGGGACTGAAAAATTCAAAAATGAGTTTCAAAAATGTTTAAGTTCAAGTTGCTTACCAATAGAGAATAAACAAAATATTGGTGTGAATATTAGTAAAATCGATTATTTTTACGAACCGAAATATAAATTTGAATATCTTCTATGGAATATAGATTGTGGTCAACGTAGGGCATTCTTACGTACAATTTTCTATTCTGGTGCTGATGCAATAATAATTTTTATATCTGAAACTAAAATCGATCAAATTAGACAATATTTTGATGAACTTCAATTAAAAATACCAGAAATACCACTCATTTTTTGTATCATTCTTGAAAAACACTCTAAAAAAGAGATAATAAATTCTTATTTTATAAACGAAGAGTTTAGCTCAATTATTAGTGAAAATAGTTTTAAAATAAACGAGCTTACCGATCCTATTGAAATACTCAATCAGGTTTCTAGTATTTTTAAGAAAAAAGCAAAAATTAAAGAATTAGAGAATAGATTTTTTATCGACTTTATATCACTCACTTCTTTGTTTGGTCATAAAGGTATTAGAGATGAGTGTAATGATTATTATGAACCAGAAACTCATACATTAAAAATTAGTCAAATTATTAATACGGATTTATTAATTAAATACCTTCAAAAAATAGATTTAGCGATTGATTTTGACTACCTTAATTGGATTAAAATAAAAAATAAAATTTTCGGCACTTTCTCTATTTACTTAAAAAATGGTAATGTTTATTATTTTCCTAAAGTCTGTGAGAAATGTAAAGATAAAAATTGTTCAAAGTTTAAAAAGGCCCCATATTATATATGTATTGAGGCGGGGGATTCAAACGGATGGACGAATATTAAAGGATTCAATCAAAATGAACTCCTCATTCTTACAAAGGTCTTTGCTTTAAAAGAAGGGGATGAAAAAAGTTTACCTAAATCAGTAATAAAACAGATTAAAAACATAAATATTTGTGAATATAAACTAAAATGACTGTAGATTTTCAAACTTTTGATTTAAAGTCTAAGGCATATTGTGATGTTATTAACATCACTAATCAAGTTCAAAATTCTATTAAAAGAAGTGGAATAAAAAATGGAATGGTAAATGTACATATAGCTGGTTCGACGGGTGCAATATCCACTACTGAGTATGAACCAGGTTTAGTAGATCATGATATCAAAGATATATTAGAAAAGTTAATTCCTTATGAAAAAAACTATGCACACCATAAGACTTGGCATGACTACAACGGAGCAGGTCACTTAAGAAGCTTTCTCATTAAAACTTCACAAACCTTTCCTTTTAAAAACCAAAAATTAATCTTAGGAACTTGGCAGCAGATAATTTTCATCGAATGTGACGAAAAACCTCGCTCAAGAACTATTCATTGTACGATTATAGGTGAATAAAATCCATCTTAATTTTTTTTAAAAAAATAGAAAAGAAATTTTTATTTTTTTGATTGCTGTATTAATTCTTCCAATTCTGTAATTATAATCTGATATTTATCTCTAAGATGTATTTTTTCAAATTTTCCTCTAAGATCCATAACAGATTTATCAAATTGTTTTAATTGTTCTGTAAAAACTGGAATTTTCTTATAAGATTCTTCAGTGTTCTCTATTATGCTTATCTGATATTCTAAATTTTCTAAAAAATTATTCTTAACTTCAGTCAATAATATCATCCTCATTAAAAAACTAGTTCATTTAGTAAAATCACACTAATCTCTTTAAAAAATATGAATATCATTTATATGTCATCATTTTCGCTTCTAAATCGTGGATCTTTAAGTAGATTCTCATAGAAAGAAGAAATTATTAATATGAGAGTAATATTTAGATAGCATCTCGATATTATAACAAACAATATAATAAATTATAACAAGTTAAATACATAAGTCTGCATTCCAAGAAGTTTAAATTAGTATAGACTATTATTTTATTAAATCTAAAAAACGTATATGAGTTAAAATCAATGGAAAACCTTTTAAAAATAATCATTAGTGGGCTCGATAACGCAGGAAAAACTTCTATATTGACAGCTTTGGATAAAAAATATGACTTTCAAAAGGATATTGTCCAACTGAAACCAACTATTAGGGTTGAATATCATAAAATGAATTTCCTGAAGAATAATTCGATATTCTGGGACATGGGAGGACAAGATCAATACCGAGACATTTATATAAACTATCAGGATGTTTATTTCGACGCTACTGACTTACTCATCTACGTGATTGATATCCAAGATCCTGAAAGATTCGAGAACTCGCTTGAGTATTTAGATGCAATTTTAACTTTTTTTACTGAAAGTAAAATGGATGTACCACTAATAATAACTTTTCATAAGTACGATCCTGATTTAAGAGGAAATGAAGAGATTTTAAAAGATATTGATGAACTAAGGACGAGGATCTTGGATAATTATTCTAATTTTAAAATCCTATTTCAACAAACATCTATTTATGATATTATTTCCATTGTCCAGTTAGTATCATATGGTCTTTCTGTTTTTGACGAAAAATTCTTCGAGCTTTCTGAATTATTAGAGAATTATATAGAAGTTTTCAAGAGTCAAGCTCTACTTGTATTTGATCGAAATGGTATTATTATTTCTGAATATTACAGTGATATAGAACCCGAAGTTTATGTTGAATTATTAGAATCAATCAAAGAACACCTATTCTTACTTAAAAGGATGGAAGAGGAATCGACATATGAATATGATCATGATATTTCTTCAATTGAGCACACGCTTTTCTCCTATTTACATAGATTGAACTTAGGATCAGAATTGTTTTTTATTTCAGCTGTAACAAAAGAAAGCCAAAAAGACGATCTATTAATAAATTTTCCAGAATTTCTTGAAGACTTAACACAGATTTTAAAAGAATTAATTTAATAGAAAAATTTAGTCAATCTTCAAAAGATCTTTAGCTTTGTCGATTAATTTTTCCTTTTTCTTTCGATGGTTTTCAATGAATTTTAAAACCTTTTCGATACATTCTTGTTTATGATCTCCACACATTAATTCTCCTTTAACACACATTTCAAAATCATTCGCTAATTTTTCATCATCTTCTTCAAAGTGATACATCAGAATTTTGTAAATCATGCATTTCTGAGGTTCTCCGCCTAACTCACGTTGCTCTTTCAGGTTTCTCCTTCCACCAGTTAAAGCACCCTTAATTTTTCTTTCAATTGATTCATAAGGTTCATTAAATGTAAAATAACTATTCGGATTTCTCTTAGCCATTTTTTCTGAGCCATCTATACCTGCTAATAAATAATGATATGTCGCACCTGGTAAGAAAAATTTCTTGTAGTTTCTTCGAGTTAAATCTCTAGTGAGACGTATATGTGGATCTTGATCAATACCTACTGGTACAACAGTTGGTTGTAAACCATCTAATACTTGGGGTAAAATTATGTCACCAACTTGAATCAATGAGGAAATGTAAAGTCCAAATGTTCGTTCTCCATAAATAGCGTTTAACATATTCTGTGTGACTAACCTACTTACCTTAAAACACACGTCCTTTACAATTGGTTCTTTTGATTGTCTCCAAATATACGCCTTTTCTGGAGAAGGATCTAAACCTAGTGCTAATATATCAGCAATGTTATCGACTGCTGCCGCTTCGGCTTCATCCCATGGTATTCCATTATCTTCCCAACTTTCAATATCTGCTATTGCATAAAACGCTTTACCTCCCATTTTCTGAAATTCAACGATTTCTAAGGCTGTTGTTAGTGTTCCTAAATGGAACGGTCCGGATGGTTTAATTCCGCTCATTACAGCCCAAGGCTGTTCCTTTTCAATAGCTTTAAAAACGAGATTCAAATCACGATGGCCAAAAATTATCTTCCTTCTAATAAATCTGTTATTAAGCATTTTTTGTCTTAACGGCTCTGTTATTTCTTCGATTCCAAACTTCTGTATGAGTTTTGAATAATCCTCATCTTCAATAGCACTTGTCCCCCATGGATCTATTTTAAAATCGTGCGTCATGCTTTTCTCCTATTTGATGTTTGATGTTAATAATAATATAATAAATAATATAATAAATTTTGATAAGTATGAAAAAATTTTCTAAAGAGGAAATCAGAGTTTTAATAAATTTATTAGACTTTTCGAAAATTAAAGGTGAATTAATACCAATAATAGCCCAAGATCACGAAACTAATGAAGTTTTAATGTTAGCTTTTGCCAATAAAGTAGCGATTGAAAAATCTTTAGAAACAGGATATATGCACTATTATTCAAGATCAAGGCAGAAAGTGTGGCAAAAAGGCGAAACTAGTGGACATTTTCAAGAACTACAAGAGATATTTGTAGATTGTGATAATGATTCCATCCTGATAAAGGTAAGGCAAACTGGAGCCGCTTGTCATGAAGGATATTATTCTTGCTTTTATAGAAATTTTAAGAATGGAAAATTTAATGAAATTAGAAAAAGAATTTTTAATCCTAAAGATGTTTATGGAAATTAAATTTAAACAATTTTCATAAAAAAAGAGATTTTTATTTAGAATTTCTAAAGTTTTATATATTTTTTACAATAAATTATATTGGTTTTAATTAAAAATCTTTTTTAGGCAAGGGTTGCACTCCATGAAAAAAGAGAAGGCTCTGGATGATATTGATAAGAATATTATAAGAATTCTTCAAAATGATGCGCGTACATCATATCGAGAGATTCAAGAAAGGTTAGGAATCTCGATTGGGACTATTCATAATAGAATTTCTAAATTAAGGGAATCAGGTGTTGTCCAAGGATATACCCTACGACTAAACAATGAAAAGCTAGGATATAAATTGACATTTTTAATCAGAGTTAACGTAGACGGAAAACACACAGAAGAAATATTAGAAGACCTTACAAAAATTCCTGAAGTCTGCTCTATTTTTCATACCACGGGTGAACAATCTGCTGCATTAATCTGTAGATTTATAGATAGTGATTCAGTCCATCAGTTTATCAGAGAGTTGAATCAGAAGGAGTATGTTACACGAACTAACTCGAATATGGTTCTGAAAGAGTATAAAAACAACTCCTACGTCAATATCTAGAATGTTAATCTTTACTCTTTAGTGCCATAGATAAGTAGCTATAAAAGTCATCTTCTACCCCTTTTACCTAAAAAAAGTAAACTTTTTTTAATTTTGATCTAAAGATTTTTTGCTAACATTTTTCTCTTTTTTAATCTATCAAGTGATTGTTAGACTGTCGTAATCGAATTTAACTCGTTTACAATAGTTTGTATTAATTTTTTGCCTGTAGATGTTAAAAAAATCTTTTGGGGGCGGCGGTCTTTTTCCCTTCGTATAAGGTTATCTGCTTCTAACTTTGTAAGGATGGTGGAGATTTGATTAAAGTACGAAAGTTTGCTAAATTAGAAATTTGTAAAATCTAAAAATTAAAAAAAAAATAAATAAGGTTAGTCTTTAATTACTTGCTCTATAGCGTCAATTATTCTGGTAATTTCTTCAATTAAGTAATTGGCTAACTCTTCAGATACTCTCCCTTTATTAAGATCCCAATTAATTTTCGATATTATGTGTCCCAGTTTCCATTGAGTACATTTTAATAAGCATTCAATATCCTCACCCTTCGTACTCATAAAGAGCGCTTTTTCTAACATCTTTGAAGCACAATGAACTTTCCAGCTAAGATATCTACCGGAACAATATGGAATTTCTCTATTTATCAAATCACCCAAATTCAATAAATCAACTTCTAGATAAGCGATATCATATGCTTCATCGATACCAGTAGAAGCACCCATCAAAATCACGATGTTGTTCCTAATAGAGTGTAACGCCACTATAATATAATCAGTTAGTTCTTCGCTTATTCGACAGTGTCTATTATAAATCTCAGCTCTTACCTCAGTGATTTGTATAAAAACTTTAGCAATCTTATTATGGTATAAAGCACAGGTGATTTCGCCCTTTTCAACCAAAGTGAAAGCTTCAGCTAAATGTTCTTGGGCTTTTGAAAGTTTCCAATTAAGACATCGACTTTTTCTACAGGACAAATTCTCCTCAATATATGCCTTTAACTCCTCTATTTGCCAATCAATATGTTCATACATATCGAATAAAACATTTTTAAATGAACCAGAAATTATCGTCATCAATGAATCATTCGGTCTATCATTATCAGCATCAAAAACTTGAACCTCTAGTTGTGAATATCCTTTCTGGAAAAGCCAATTATTCGTTATAAGGAAAGTGTAGGTAGTTCCCTGCTTAATAAAACTAATCGGTTCGACAACTTCTCCATTAACATATATTATCATCTCTCCTATTTCACTCAAGTCTATTGCATTCAGTGATACATTTATTTCAAAAACATCAGGGATTATTATCAAATTTGATAATTCAGGAGGAGTAATGTCATCATCCAGTATCTCCTGATATATTGAAACTTCTACGGTAAGTGAATCTACTAGTAAAGTTCTATCATCATCTTTATCTCTCGCGATAATAGCCAATGTATAATATCCTAGATTAGAAGGTAAATCCCATTTTCCTGTGGGGGAACCAGGAAACGCTAATTCAAAATCTTCTGAACCATCGGTGGAACTGTATGTTATCCTAACTTCAATTTCACTTAATCCCGAATCAACATCCCACACATTCCATTCAAAGTAGCCAGGATTATTGTCAAATCCTCCTCCGATATAATTTATCACTGCTTCAGGAGGAGTTGTATCATCATCATATATAGTAATTGATATAGACAAACTGCTTGTTAATGAATCATCAGGATTATCAGTATCATTATCTGTCGCATAAAATTCAAAATTGTGGGTTCCAAGACTATTGGGAACTGAATAACCCCCGCTAGGATCCACAGAAAGACCAGATTCATCCCAAGCAGTTACGATGATTTCTCCAGGATTTCCATCCGTTCCATCTCCTGTATATACATAACTGATTTCGGGGTAGGATATGTCATCATCAGTAATACTCACTGAGGCTACACTCCACGCAAATTCAGGTGCGGTTGTATCATTATTCCATACTTCAACTCTAATTGTATGAGTTCCAATGTCGTTTGGAACACTGTAATACCCAAGTGCATTCCCAATATAGTTATCATCAATAAAAATTTTAAGTTTACTTTCATTAATTCCGCTTTCTCTATCATAGGCAAATATGTCCCATTTACCAGGAAGCCCATCTGTCTTATCACCATCTTTATATTCAATAGATATAGAGGGAGGCGTAAGATCATTATCTTCTATTAATTCGACAATAATATTTCTATATGAAATTACGTCCCTCTCAACTTCTTTAAAAATTACATCAAGAGAGTAAGCACCATAGTGGTCAGGAGTCTGACATGAATACTCTAGATAAACTGTATGTATCTCTTCGGGATTTATCATTAATTGAGTTATTTCACTTCCATCTTCATCCAAGAATTGATATGATCCGTCAAAATCTCTAACATTTAGTTCGATAGTGCTTGGAGTAGTACTATTATACAATTCAAGATAAATTTTAGCCAATTTTTCTTTGTTTGGTTCTATTCTTTGGATTTCCGAGAACTCGGGGCTTGATATTAACACATATTTGTAATTATTTTCAATTGCTTCATATTTCTTGATATTCGCATAATTATTATATGATAATAGAGTAGGATGACTGTGATTCGATATTTCTATCATCAGTTCATTTATTAGTCCAATTAACTCATCACAGACTTGAATAGCTTGAGTCCATTCCTTTACATTTATGTGACCATCTAATTCTTGCTTTAAATCTTCTAAATTTTCAAGATCTGATTCTTCTAAGTCAGTCGGTATACTGCCATTTAAAATTAAGATATCAACATAATTAATGTTTATATTTTGAAGTTCATCTTCAAATGCATTATTACTTATTTGCGTTAGCTCTTCAGTCTCAATGTTTAGTTCCTTATAATAATCTAAAAAAGAATCTTCATTCGGATTTTCAAGATTAAATAGATTGCATTCTGAAGTATATTTAACATTATTTTCAATTTCCTCCAGTCGTTCTGGATCGGTAACTCCTAGAATATCCTGAAGTTCTGGTGAAATTCCATTGTTTTCAATCTCCGATTCAATGTCTAAAAAATCTTGATTTGTAAGATCCAAATCCTCGAAATCTTCTGTAAATAGGATATTTAATTCTTTAATATTATTCATGAAGTTATTGAAGAATTCCTTTTCCCTTTTTCTACTTTCAATCAAATCTTCCATTTGAAAGAGTTGCCATCCATATTCTCCGTCTTGCTCAGCGGCATTCATACGTCTCATAATTTCCTGTTGAGCTTCTCTCTCAACTGTAAGATTTGCATGAGTTTGCTGTACAAGATATATTTGTAATGAATAACGGGGATTTTCCTCAAATTTTCTCGGCAGGGTGACTTCATAGAACTCTCGCTCAACATGTTGGGTATAATCTCCTGCGGGAGGATCGGGGTCATCACACCTCCTTCTTGCATAATCTCGTTCTTCTTTTACTGATATCGAAGCAATAAAACAGATTATTCCCCCTATGGCACCAATAACAGCACCGTAAGGTCCTCCAAACGTTCCAACTACACTACAAACTACGCTTGCTATATCATAACCAATAAGATAGCCATGAAGTAGCCAAAATTCTGAGATATCAGATAGCTGTTGGGCACTTACCGTAGTAAAGATGGAAAAATCTAACTCAGTCTCATCAATAATATCTTTATATTGATTTTGAAAGATTGGTACAGAATTAATATCATAATAGAAATCACAGTAAAACGGATTTCCGTTGGTAAAAAAGTCAACCTCATAGAAATTATACATATCGAAATTTTCTTGCATATAAAATATGTCACATACGTCCTTTATGAGCCCATAAGCATCAAATATTAATCCTACCCCACTTATAAGCTTACCAAAACCACTCCCAATCCCTTTGATAAGTTCCTCAACACCAGATAGGGCTTTACCTAGTTCAACTACATCGTCAGCAAATCCAACCCAATCGAAAATGTCCAGTAATATCGAGCCAATCGGGTCCCAATCGGGAGGGAAGACGGGATCATCTTTTATAGAAAATAAATTTCTGTATTCTTTTTCTGAGCAAGGGTCCACTATTACGTTGATATCATCTTCTCCATTAAAGCTTAGTCGATTAGGATTTCTTCCTTCTGTATGAGCTATATTAAATTGTAGATTCTGTGTCAATTTTAATGTTAATCTTGCTCTATTTATGAAGTTAATGCCCCAATCGATTTTTGTATATTGCGTTCGAGAATACTTGTAATACATTAGTAATGCCATTTTTTCATCTATCGGATTTTCCTTAACATTTTTAAAGCTAAATCTAATCTGTGGTCTCTCTGGTTTAATAACGCTAAATAAAGCTGTAGAATATACTTGCATTTTCTTTTGATGTTCTAACGTAAGATTTATAGTAATGAATACTTTGTAATCACCATAGACATTTTGAAATTGACTTAATAATTCAGCAGATAAAAAGGGAGTCGACCATTTTATACTATGCTTATCAACGAGAAATTCATTAGGAACAAATGTCTGATCAATATAAGTCTTGCCACCAGCAGAGGAAATGAGCTCTGTTGCATAACTTATACAGTCTATATTTATTCTCTCCCCAAGTCCATTCACCATTTTTACTAAGAAAGCAACATCTTCTCCTTTATAAGGGTGATAGGTAATAAGAGGGTTTAATAAACTAGGATCATCTGGGTACTCGAATTCCATATCAAAACCATCAACAACAACCTCTTCTCCAATTATTCTTGCCACAGTAGTCCATTCAGTCCAATCAGACCAGAGTCGATCATTATCACGATCATTATCATAATCCTCAAACCTGCTACAAACTTCAATGGCTGAAAGTCCATGCTGAAGATATGATCTCCATCCTTTCATTGTATGAAAATTTCCCCAAAAACTTACCGTCCAATCATCTGCAGGTATTGTAAGAATATCAGTTTTTGTTAAGGTTCCATCTTCACCCCAAATGAGGTCAATAGGCGAAGGATATTCATAATCATAATAGGGGTATAACTTGAGCAGATCCCAAAACCGTTCAGGAAGATTATATAAAACATTACCACTTCCATCTAAAAATTTATATCTCCGAAGATAAGTTCTAATTCCAGTAGAATCGTCATAGTTAAATTTAATTTTTAAATTTTGATCACATTCAGGAATTGGATTATCGTTTTTATCCTTGAAGATATATACTTTTTGATTGACTTTCTGATATTCTTCATCATATCTGAACTTTACATTAACACCTTTATAATCTGGGGCGGCTGCATCATCATCGAAAACTGTTATTGCTGCACTTTGCGATTCACGTACTTCACTTGTATGCCACAGGTCAGTCCACCCTATTTCTACCCGAAGATCACAATCCCAAGGAGGGTTACTACTATAGGAGTCATAAAATAAACTTTCCTCGAATTCAAAGGTATAATCAAACCACTCTCCCCATACATTCCAAGCTGATTGTTTCCAGATCCAATCCCATTCTATATATAAAGCTTCACCTTCCGTTGTATGAATAAAAACCCCTACATATTTCCAGGTTGTGTCTGGTGATTTCAAATAGGCACGAACTTTTATTTTAAAATATCCATCTGTGATTATGTCGTCGTCATTCAAAATATCAAAATTCCAAGGGTCGATATTTGACGTTTTGGGTTGTTGTTCTTCCTCTACAATATCTCCTTTCTCTATTAAATCAATCTTTGGGACGTAAGAATTTGTAAGACACATACCAAATAAGACGACAAAAACTAAAGTTAAACCTTTTATTTTTTTTATAAATGTTTTCATTTCAATTTCACCAAAAATAGTTAGATAAAAATTATTCAATTAAGTATTTAACAGTTAAGTATTTAATATTTACGAAAGAAAGTAATTATTTATAATAAGATTGGAAGGGCAATCAATCTTGTATATAGATTTTAAATCATTAAGGAGTTATTTTAACTCTCTTCCATTTTTTTTCTAAGTAATGAAATTGCAATGGCACTGCTTACTTGCTGTTTTTGGATAAAATCAATAAGGAGATGAGAAAGGTAAAAGATATTATGCGGTTAAATTAACATTAAAGGGAGTCGCTTATGTTGAGACTGAATATGCTAAAGTAAATCCAAGTACTATTTTTAATAAAAATTCTACACCTATTTCTTTTTCTGATGAATTTACCCAAGACCTTAATAAAAACTTGAATACTCTATTTGAGAAATTTCCAGATCTCACCCAAAAAGAAATATTCTTAGTAATTTTAGAAAACTTTTTTTATTTTTATGACTTAGAGATCTTTATATATATTTTAAATTTTAAATTCTTAAAAAAACATAAAATCGTGAAAAAATATGTCAGGCGTTCCAATAATTATACT
Organism: Promethearchaeota archaeon; assembly: GCA_030603385.1. Lineage (GTDB taxonomy): Archaea > Asgardarchaeota > Lokiarchaeia > Sigyniarchaeales > SOKP01 > Loki-b32. Next base: position 59,898 of record JAUVXW010000018.1, read on the forward strand.
TAAAGAGGGAACAGAAGAAGTTCGTGAGAGAAAGGCTCGAAAACAAAATATATCGGCGATGGTTGCTATTGCTGAGGCTGTGCGATCTACACTCGGCCCAAAGGGTATGTCAAAAATGCTGGTTGATTCTATGGGTGATGTAACTATTACTAATGATGGTGCCGAGATTTTGAAGAATCTTGACATTGAAAATATTGCTGCGAATATGATGGTCAATGTAGCCAAGTCGATTGATGATGATATAGGGGATGGGACTACATCTGCTGTAATCTTTTCCGCCGCACTATTAGATAATGCTTTAGATTTAATTGAACAAGATATTCATCCAAAACCTATTACTCATGGATATAAACTAGCAGCTGATAAATCACTTGCAATTATCAAAGATATTGCTGAGACAATTTCTGAAGATAGTGATGAAGTCCTTATGAATGCTGCAAAAACCGCTATGAATGCGAAAGATATCTCTCCATTAAAGGAATTTTTTGCAGGTTTGGCCTTAAAAGCAGTAAAACAAATAGCAGATGATGAAGGAAATACATTTGGTAAAGTAGCTAATGTAAAAATTGTAAAAGCTCCTGGAAAGTCTTTAAAAGACAGCAAGTTAATTAACGGGGTATATATCCAAAAAGAAAAAGTTAATACCATGATGCCTGAACTTATAAAGGATGCTAAGGTTGCAGTTTTGAGAAAAAAGCTCGACGTGAAAAAAACCGAATTTGATGCTCAAGTTCGAATCACTAGCCCAACAGAGATTCAAAGGTTTCTTGACCAAGAGGAGAAAATTTTATTAGATTACATGAAGATTTTCAAAGACCAAGGAGTTAACATGATTGTCAACAGTAGTGATATTTCCGATAAATTTGGTGCTTTTTTAGCCAAAGAGGGAATAGCAGCTATTAAGAATGTTGGCGAAAGTGACTATAAATCAATCTTAAAAGCAGTTGGTGCAAAATTAGTTGATGATTTAACCTCCTTGTCAGAAAATGATTTAGGATTTGCTGAAAAAGTAGTATTTGAAAAACTTGGCGATGATAATTACACTTTATTTTCAGGATGTAAAAACCCAAAATCTGTTTCTATTTTACTTAAAGGAGGTCTCGATAAGATTCTTAGCACTGCAGAAGTCTCTTTACATGATGTATTGTGTGTGATTAGTAAAATAATGGATACAAAGGCAGTCGTTGCTGGTGGTGGAGCAATTTATATGGAACTCTCTAAAAGAATTAGAGCATATGCCAATGAAATTGGTGGAAAAGAACAACTTGCAGTTTCAGCTTTCGCTTTAGCACTTGAAGAAATCCCTAAAACCTTGATTAGAAATGCGGGTCTGGAAGAAATTGAAAAGCTTACCGAACTAAGAGCAGCACACAAAACAGATAGTGACAAATGGGTAGGAATTGATACAATTACAAATACAATTGAAGATAACTTCAAAAAAGGAATCATTGAACCAGCAGAATTATTAAATCATATTATAAAATCTGGGAGTGAATTGGCAAATCTTATCTTAAGAATTGACCGAATCATCAGTGCAAAAGGTACGTAAGAAGGCCAAATGTAATATTAGACTGTTTTTCTTTTTTTTTCTTATTTTTCTTTATTTGTTTTACATATAATCATGGTTTTGAAATTCTCAGTATAATTTTTATCTAAGATCGTCTTATTTTTCGCAAATTTTTATTTAAGACTTGAAAAAGTTAATATAGTTACATAATTTTCCTATAACACATTATACACTAATAGATATCAATATACAAGAACAGCTATACTGTTATCATAATGCAGATCATTGATCAAGAAAATTTTGACAAATTAAGAGCATTAAATAATGAAAATGTTATAAAGATTGTAAATGAATTTGTCGAATTGTGTAGACCTTCTAAGGTTACTGTAATAACAGATTCAATAGAAGATATAGAATATTGCAGACAAACAGCAATTAAGATTGGCGAGGAAGCGAAACTAGAGATTGAGGGACATACAATCCATTATGATGGATTCTTCTCAATGTCAAATCACGACCAAGCAAGGGATAAGACAAATACAAAGGTATTAATTCCAAAAGGACAATACCATCCTCCTGCCATAAACACAGTTGAGAGAGAAGAAGGGCTTAAGGAAATTTTGGAAATTATGAAAGGATGTATGGAAGGTAATGAATGCCTAATCCGGTTTTTTTGCTTAGGCCCTAAAAATTCAAAGTTTTCAATCCTTGCCCTTCAGCTTACAGATTCTTTTTATGTAGCTCATTCAGAAGATCTCCTCTATAGAGCAGGTTATGAAGAATTTAAAAAATTGAATGGATCTGATGAATTCTTCTATTTTATTCATTCATCTGGAGAATTAATTGGAGATCCTCCAGTAACAAAAAACCTTGATAAGAGAAGAATTTATGTGGATCTACAAGAAGGGCGTGTATTATCTGTTAATAATCAATATGCTGGAAATAGTCTTGGATTAAAAAAATTAGCTTTAAGATTGGCAATATATAAATCCAATAATGAGGATTGGTTAACAGAACATTATTTTATTCTGGGTGTACACCCTAAAGGAAAAAATAGAGTTTCATATTTCTGTGGAGCCTTTCCAAGTGCTTGTGGTAAGACCAGTACAGCCATGTTGCCTGGTCAGACGATAGTGGGTGATGATATTGCCTATCTTCGCGTATGGGATGATGGATATGCTCATGCTGTAAACATTGAGAGGGGAATTTTTGGTATTATCAAAGATGTTAATCCTAAAAATGACCCTGTTATTTTTGAAGCGTTAACAACTCCAAGAGAAACTATTTTTAGTAATGTATTGGTAACTGAAGGTTCGCCTTATTGGATTGGTGATGGAAGATCAATCCCAGCAAAAGGTATTAATTTTTCAGGAGAATGGTATGTAGGTAGAATTGATGATGATGGAAAGGAAATCCCCCTTGCTCACCCTAATGCTCGATACACAATTCGGATTGAAGAATTAAGTAATGCTGATGAAAATTTGCACAATCCGGATGGTGTTCCTATATCTGGAATATTTTATGGCGGACGGGACAGTGATACATTGCCACCTATCCTTGAAAGCCTAAGTTGGGAACATGGAGTTTTCTTAGGTGCTTCAATTGAATCAGAAACAACCTCTGCTACCTTAGGTGCTGAGGGTGTAAGACAAATAAACCCTATGTCTAACCATGATTTCTTAGTTATAAGTATGAGACAGTACCTCAAAAATCATTTCGACTTTGGTAAAAGGCTAAAAAGTTGCCCAAAAGTATTTGCAACAAATTATTTTCTCAAAGATAAGGCTGGAAAGTATTTAAATGGAATTTTAGATAAACTTTGCTGGGTAATTTGGGCAGAAGGTCGAGTACAAGATGATTTTAAGGGTATAAAAACACCAATTGGCTATATACCTATATATACAGACTTAGAAATTTTATTTGAACAATATCTTGATATAGATTATAAAGAAGCAGATTATATTGAACAATTCTCTATTCGGACTAAAAAGCTTTTAGAAAAATTAGAGCGCATTGAATCCATGTATAAAAAAGAAGAAGATGTTCCACAATTTTTTTGGGATATGCTTAATGATCAGAGAAAAAGTTTGATCAACCTAAAAAATGAGTATAATATGGAAGAAATTTCGCCTTTACTATTAAAAAAGTTATAAGCTACAATAATTCAATTAGGCTAAATACTTTAATCCACTTCTTACTTTATAGGTTTTTCTAACTCTATCCACCTCAATAAATCTCTTTATTTCAAGATTGTTTAGTAAATCCCTCATCTCAACACGGTCTTTCTTTAGTTCATCTCCTAATCCTTGAATATCAGTTTCATGCGTTTTTAATATTTGTATAAGTGATGAATATTCTTCATAAATTACATTAACTAGATGCGTTATTGACTCTTTTATGTTCAATCCCGTTTTTGTACTTGTTGGAAAGATTTTACTTTTATCCGATAAATAATTTTGGGAATGAATTATTTCTGGAGGTCGAGCACCCTCTATATCCTGCTTATTAGCTAGAAAAACAACAGGGGTGTTAGAAGGTAATAATTTTCTTATAGAATTTAATATTACAATTGCACTGTCATCCTTTTCAGGAGCTGCAGCATCAAAAATAAATATAATTCCATCTGAACCACTCGTGACAATATTCCTCATAATTGAAAATCTAAGAAGTCCTGGTGTGCCAAATAGATAACAATCAAAACCATTTAATTTTATTGACCCTAAATCCATCCCAACTGTATAATACTTTTCATCTTTGCCTTTCGCTTCTACATTCAGTGCATTCTTATCTAAAGCTTTTATGTAACTTGATTTACCCGACTGTAATGGACCAGATACCAAAATTTTTATTATCGTTTCACCAATTTTTTAATAATGCAAATGTAACTTAGATTTTACTTTTTTATTTATCTATTTAAAAGGATAATATACTTGGATAATATATTTTATTTATTAAATAGTTAATTTGTGGTTTAAATATTAATATCTTAACTTTCATTTCAAGTTTTTGCAAAAAATCAAATAGATATTTTGATGTATAAAGTGATTTCTAATTAATTTTGAAAAAGATCTTTTCCTATTTATTATTCAATTTTGACTTAATTTGACAGAAAAGTCTATCATTTAAGTATAAACTTGACAGTTTTATGATTTAATGAATTCAATAAAATTAGCAAAATCAATAAGATTCTCATAAAAAATTGATCTATAAGTCACTTTTTCCGAAAGAAATCAATATTATAATGTCTAAAATAGTCGATGTGCAAAAGCTTTATATAGAAATCTGTCGAATAATATCATTAAAAAATTCTATTTTTCAGATTTAATAGTAATTTTCTTATTGATTAGAATATTTCTAACAAATGGATTTTATTAGATAATTTAAAACAAAAAATTGAAGAAAAATGACAAATAACAATGTTTTAATTATTGGTGCGGGTATTAGTGGAATAGAAGCAGCATTAACTCTTGGCGAACAAGGATATCGGGTAATACTGGTGGAAAAAACTTCTTCTGTTGGAGGTCGAATGGCACAACTCGATAAAACATTTCCAACTTTGGATTGCAGTATATGTATTCTTGCTCCTAAAATGGTAGAAGTGTCTAGACATCCTAATGTTGAGCTCCTTGCTTACTCAGAAGTAAAAGAAGTATCTGGTCAAGCCGGAAATTTCAATGTAAAAGTACTTAAGAAATCTAGATATGTCGATTGGGATAAATGCACGGGATGTGGAGCCTGTAGTGAAAAATGCCCTATGAAAAAAATACCTAGTGAATTTGAAGAGGGTATGGGAAATAGGACGAGTATATATATTCCCTTTCCTCAAGCAGTTCCACGAAAAGCTGTTATTGATGCGGAAACATGCTTATATCTAACGAAAAATGCCTGTAAACTCTGTGAAAAAGAGTGTGAGGCTGGAGCTATTAATTGGGATATGCAGGATGAAATTGTCGAATATAACGTAGCATCTATCATTTGTGCAACTGGAATTGACCTATTGGATCCAAGTGTTCTTGATCGTTATCACTATGGGGAATATCCTAATGTTATTACAGCTATGCAATATGAACGGTTACTGAGTGCATCGGGACCTACCGAAGGTGAATTATTACGTCCTTCGGATAAAGAACATGCACATAATATAGGATTTATAAGTTGTGTTGGATCTAGAAATGAGGATCTCTGTTCATATTGTTCAAAATTTTGTTGTATGTATCAAACTAAAGAGGGAGTTGTCACTAGGGAACATGCTCCTGATACAAGTGTAACAATATTTTTTAACGATATAAGGGTGATCGGAAAAAACCAAGAGGAATTTATTGAAAGAGCTAAAGATGAGTATGGTCTAATATATTACAGAGGAATTCCTGGAGATATTCGTGAAAATCCAGAAAACCATAATCTTTATGTTAAACATGCTAATCTTGATACTGGAGATGTAGAGGTTAGTGAATTTGACCTTATAGTCCTTGCAAATGCAGTAATTCCGCGAAAGGATGCAGATGATCTAGCTAAAATATTAGGAATTGAGCAAAATGAGTTTGGTTTTTTCAAAACCAAAGATTCTACTGAAGACCTCCGTTCTACTTGTGATGGGATCTATGTAACTGGTTCATGTCAGTCCCCTGACGATATTGCCAATTCAGTAGCAAAAGCAGGCGGAGCTGCAGCATTAGCTGCTACTCATGCAATTCCTTTGAGTGGGGAAGAAACAAAAGTAGAACTCCCACCTCTTAAACCTGTGAGCCCAAAGGATAATCCTCGTATAGGTGTATTCATCTGCCGTTGTGGTATTAATATTGCTGGATATATGGATGTTCCAGCATTAGTAGGTTATGCAAAAACTCTTCCGAATGTAGTATTTTCTATGGAAAATAAATATAGTTGCTCTCAATTGACTCAAGATATTATTAAAGAAAAAATTGAAGAACTAAATCTAAATAGAGTCCTAGTTGCAGCATGTACCCCCAGAACTCATGAGCCATTATTCCAAAAAACAATTAGAGAAGCTGGCTTAAATGAGTATTTATTCAATTTTGTATCTATACGTGAATTAGATTCTTGGGTGCATATGCATGATAACCCAAAAGCTACTGATAAAGCTAAGGATCTTATCAGAATGGGAGTAGCTCGTGTTAGAGCACAAAAAGCTGAGTTTAAAATTAGGGGCGATGTCGTTCCAGAAGCTTTAGTTGTAGGAGGAGGTATTGCTGGTATGAGTGCTGCTATAGAAATCGCTCGTAAGGGTTTTAAGGTACATTTGATTGAGAAGGATGATAAACTAGGAGGACAGTTAAATCAAATATATAAGATTAATTTTGACAGAATAGATTCCAGAGAATTCTTAGATCAAAAATTAAAAGAATTTAACGATCAGAAAAATATTATTGTTTATTTAAACTCTGAAGTTGTTGATGTAAAAGGTTCGATAGGAGATTTTAAAGTTAAAGTTAAGGACAATAATGAAGTCAAAGATATTAGTTTGAATGTGGGTGCCATTATTGCTGCTACAGGTGCCTATGAGTATAAACCTGAAGGTTGGTATAATTGGGGCAAAAACAATAATGTATTAACTCAACTAGAATTATCTAAAAAGCTCAAAAATAATGAATTAGAAGATGGTCAAACTTTTGTGTTTATTCAGTGTGTCGGGTCGAGACAACCCGAAGATGGGAATGGTGTAACTTATTGTTCATTAATTTGTTGTTCAGAATCGATTAGACATGCGTTGTATGTAAAAGAAACATATCCAAACTCAAATATTTATGTTTTATATAGAGACATTCGAGTAGGTACTGATGAAGAACCTTATTACTGGAAAGCCCGTGAAAATGTGAACTATATAAGATTTAATGAATATCCTACAGTTGAAACTGTGAATGGCAAGTTAATGGTAAATGTTAAAGATATTTTAACTCAAATTGACCTTTCTATTGAAGCGGACAAAGTAGTCCTTTCTACACCATTAATACCTCATGATACTAAAAAATTGGGTGAAATGATTAAATGTGCTCGAGACCAAAATGGATTTTTTTTAGAAGCTCATATTAAACTGAGGCCTGTCGACTTTGCCACTGATGGTATTTATCTAGCAGGAACTTGCCATGGTCCAAAAGGAATTGCAGATTCAATTTCACAAGGACGTGGTGCTGCTGCTCATGCTTTGATTCCATTAATCTCAGGCGAAGTGGAAAATGAACCTTTAGTATCAGTTGTGGATCCTGCCTTATGCATTGCCTGCCAGAAATGTGAAGAAGTATGTAATTTTGGAGCAATAGGAGTGAACTTTGATAATGATGTATTAGTTTCAGAATCAAACCCTCTCTTATGTAAAGGCTGCGGAGATTGTTCAGCAGCGTGTCCAGCAGGGGCCATTACTATGAGTCATTTTTCAGATAATCAAATTTACCCAATGATTCGTGAAGCTGTTCAAGGTGAATACGTGGATGAAAGACCTAGGATAGTGGCTTTTTTATGTAACTGGTGTAGTTATGCAGGGGCAGATACTTGTGGTGTTAGTCGCTTTCAATATCCAACAAATATTCGACCGATAAGAGTTATGTGTACTGGTAGAATACCAAAACGGTTTATTTTGCAAGCTTTTTTGGAAGGTGCTGATGGTGTTTTTATTGGGGGGTGCCACATTGGTGATTGCCATTATTTAGAAGGCAATTATGATATGTTACAACGTTATAATGAACTTCATGAGATACTGGATAGAGTTGGAATTAATCCAGATCGATATCGTCTTGAATGGATATCTGCTAGTGAAGGTAAGCGATTTTCAGAAGTGGTAACTGAATTTACTAATAAAATTAAAGAATTAGGTCCTTTACCTAATAGAGGCGATAAAATTGAAAAAAAAGAAAAAGTTAAGGAGGCTGCTTAAACATGGTAGAGATGATTAAAAAGAATGCAAATGAGTTAGATAGAAATTTTCGCTATGAAATTAGTGCGAAGGTTGGAGCTAAATCACTTCTAAAATGCATTCAATGCGGAGTTTGTAGTTCAGGGTGTACTGTAACAGAATATGTTGATATGCAACCTCATAGAGTGGTAGCATCTTGTCTTTTAGGTCTAAAAAATGAAGTACTCTCAAGTCAAGCAATCTGGACATGTTCTTTATGTCATAGATGTACTGAAAGATGCCCTAAAAATGTTGATTATTCATTCATTCTTGCTCTCTTACGAAATATGGCAGTTAAGGAAGGAAGGATTCCCAAAGAATATTCTGGGACTGTAGTAACAATCTATAATAATGGATATGTAGTACCATATACAGGTGGATTAAAAGTTAATATTGATAGAAGACGGACTAGAATGGGGTTACCAGAACTCATACCCCCTGACCTAGATGAAATAAGGTTTATTATAGAAGAGACGGGATTGGGAGATCTCGCAAAACAAGAAGAAGGTGTTTAAAAATGGAATATGCGCTATTTTTAGGATGTACAATACCTTTAAAGTTACCTCATTTAGAGAAAGCTTTTAGAGATGTTGCAAGCATTTTAAATGTGAAATTAAAGGAAATGGAAGGAGTAAGTTGTTGTCCTGAGCCAGTATCTTTACAATCTTTAAATATAGATACTTGGATGACTTTGGGAGCAAGAAATTTAGCAATTGCAGAGAAAATGGGTTTAAATATTATGACAATCTGTTCTGGTTGTTATGAAACCTTAAAGACAGTAAGTGTGTTATTGAAAGAAGATGAGGAATATTTGGCAAAAATTAATGAAATTCTAAAGAAAATTAATTATAAATACACCGGTAAAACTAAAGTATTTCATTTTGTTGAATTATTCAGCCAACCAGAATGGTTAGAAAAAATAAAAAATATACTAGTAAAACCTCTAGATGATTTGAATCTTGCTGTGCATTATGGTTGTCATCTTATAAGACCGAGTAAGATTATGCAGTTTGATCACCCCGAGAAACCTGAAAAAATTGATATCATACTACAAGCACTCGGAGCTAAAACAATTGAGTTTGCAACCAAATTAGAATGTTGTGGCTATTGTGCGAGATTACAAGATGAAATTGGGGAAAAATTGGTTGAGGATAAGATGACAGAACTATGTGAACTTGAAGAAGAAGTTGATGCATTAATTGCTGTATGCCCTGCTTGCATCACTCAATATGATAGAAAGGAAAAAATAATTTCTCGTAAATCGGGTAAGGATCTAGATATTCCTGTCTTATATTTAGCTGAAATCATGGCATATGCATTAGGAGTAGATCTTCAAGATCTCAGTCTGAAGAACAGAAGTGTTAAGCCATATAAGTTAATTAATAAATTAACAACCTAAGTAGTATGATTTTTTCAAGCACATATATTATAAATAATAATAAAAAAAAGGAAAAAAAAGGAGTTTTGTAATATGATAATTACACAATTAAAAGATTTAAACCAAATATACGATCTGATAAAACCATATAACAAGATTTTGATTGCCGGTTGCGACGGATGTTGTCAACCTCCTCGATCGCTTAACGAAGCAAAGGTTCTTGGACAACTTTTAGAATTAAAATCGAGAACAGAAAATAAAGATTTAAAATGGAAAGCAATTACAGTCCTACGGCAATGTGATGATAGGATAACGGCTACAACATGCCGTCCTTATATAGAAGAATTCGATGCAATTTTAACCTTAGCATGCGGACTTGGGGTAGTAATGATGAATAAGGTCCTCCCCGAAATTCTAACCTTTCCAGCTCAAAATAGCATGTTTGGAGGCGTTCAAAACACAGGTGAGAATAATTTTATTGAATATTGTGAAACCTGTGGTGATTGTATTATCGGAGAAACTGGTGGTGTATGTCCACGTGCAGGATGTGCTAAACATCTGAGTAATGGACCTTGTGGAGGTATGGTTGAAGGAATGTGTGAAGTTGGAGGTTATACGATTCCTTGTGCATGGGTACGTATTTGGGCTCGATTAAAAGAATTTAACAGGCTTGATCTCTTTAAGAAGTATAGAGGTCCAAGAGATTTTCGAACATCTACTAGTCCTGGATATATGACAGTCTATAAAGATTATACAAATATTAAAGAAGAAAAAGAGGGGAAAGAATAAATGACAAAAAGACCGGCATTTAGCAATCTAATGAAAGCTGTCAGTGATGGTCATTTCGTGTTTACAGGAGAACTCGAGCCAAAGAAAATCTTAAATCTAGATGAGATTATACATTCTGCTAAAGCAATGAAAAAAACAGGTAGAATAGTAGCCGCCAATGTAACAGACGGTCCCCAAGGTGATGCCTATATGTCATCAATGGTACCAAGTTATATGGTTCAAGAAAAAGCAAATATTGAAGCTGTGTGGCAAGTAACTATAAGAGACAGAAATCGTGTTGCTCTCTTTGGTGATGTTATCGCAGGTGCAGTTCTTGGGTTAAAAAATATTCTTACACTTACAGGAGATCATACAGCCTTAGGAGATCATAAAAAAGCTCGTCCAGTATATGATATAGATAGTACTCAGTTTGCTGAAATGCTTTCTATGATGATAGATGATGGGACTGATTATGAAGGTAATGAAATTCAAGGTGGAAAAATAGAGATGAACTTTGGATGCGTTGCAAACCCTAACAGTGACCCTCGTGAACCAGAAATCCTTAAGGTAGGCCGTAAGGTGGAACTAGGTATCGACTTCATCCAGACTCAAACTGCTTTTGATATTGATCAAGCAAAAGAATTTTTAAAAGAATTAGAACAATTCAATATACCTGTTCTATTGGGCCTCTTTCCTCTTAAATCTCATGGAATTGCTTGGTATTTTGATAATTTTATTCCAGGTGTCTCGGTTCCAAAGGATCTCCTTAAATCTTTAAAAACTGCAGAAAAGGAGAATAAAGGAAACAAGCCGGGAAAATATGCAGCTATAGATAAAATCAATCTTGAATTCTTTAAACCATTTATCGAGGAAATTAAAAAAACCACCAAAGCTGCGGGTATACATTGTATGGCAGTGGAATACGAGAGACTTTTCGCGCCCTTACTAGGGGATTTTCCGGAATATGTGAAGTAAGTAATAGCTATTAATATTTTTCTTATTAAATTTTATATTTTTTTATATTTTAAATAACCGAAAATGAGGAAAAAAATGAAAAATCTTGACGAGAAAGATAAAAAAATAATTGAAATGTTATTTGAAAATTCAAGAAGACCATATCATGAAATTGCAGATAAGGTCGGATTATCTGAATCAACTGTCAGAAAAAGAGTAATTAAGCTACAAGAAGGTGGAATTATTGAAAAATTCACTATTAAGATTTGTCGTGAAGATGAGAGATGTATTTATGCTTTCCTTACACTCATACCTAAAAATGAATCGGAAATTAAAGATTTGTTAAGAGAAACTGTAATTCTTCCACAATGTGAGGAAGTATATAAATTGGATGGTAGATGTGGAATTTTAATAAAAGTTAATGTACCTGATACTAATGAATTAGATGCAATATTGGAAATGTTTCGTTCTCGAACTGATATTGAAAGTGTTGAAAGGGTATGCATCGTCTTAAAGCCTATTAAAACAGTTTCTCAAAATTCAACTAGTAATTTATGAATAATAATAGATTAATTCCAATAATAGATTTAATAATTAGCTTTCTTGACATATCCAACAAAAATAACCAAACATATTATTATGTCTAAAATTTCAGTTATAACTATAAATAACGCATTTTCTCCGATAATATTTTGGAATAAAACTCTTAATATATTAGATATTAGGTACCCTGTAAATCCTATTGCAACGATTAGTGGTTGTATTTGAGATAATCTTTTATTGCGATATGAAAAGTAGAACATCCAAGTGGTAACTAACAATGACAAAATAATAAAAATAGCCATATTTATCCCTGAAATAGTTGTATTAGGAGTAACAATTATTAAAATCGCTTCTACTACTGCGATTATGGTTAAAATCTTTAGTGAAAACGCGTTTCTTTCTCGAGGGTCATTGTACTTCTTGATCTTTCCATTTGCTTGAAGAAAGATAATTATCATCATGATACTTAAGAATATCATAGGAGCTAATGTAGCGATTATTACAAGTTGCCGAATTTTTAGATATAACAGAAACACATCCTGAG